>CAUUVR010000013.1:0-5021 GCA_963548945.1 uncultured Candidatus Saccharibacteria bacterium | reverse complement strand
ACAGCGAAGAGCGTCGAGCAGTAAATGAAGTTATAGAATCGGGCATGTTGGCTCAGGGACCAAAAGTTGCCGAACTAGAAAAAAACTGGGCGGAATATTGTGGGGTAAAACATGCGTTAGCAGTAAATAGCGGTACGGCGGCTATTCACTGTGCTTTGTATGCCGCTGGTGTAAGAGAGGGTGATGAAGTTATTACGACGCCGTATAGCTTTATTGCTACCATTAACCCAATACTAATGTTGGGAGCTCACCCAGTACTTGTAGATATTGATGTAGAAACGTTCAATATTGACACTTCCAAGATAGAAGCTGCTATTACTGAAAAGACAAAGGCTATTGTGCCAGTTGATCTGTATGGACAACCGTGTGATTGGGCTGAACTACAGGAAATTGCCAAAAAGCACAACCTAAAGATTGTTGAGGACGCGTGCCAGGCCATTGGAGCAGAGTATAAAGGCATAAAAACTGGCGCATTGGGCGATTTCGGTTGTTTCTCTCTGTATGCTACCAAGAACATTATGTGCGGCGAGGGTGGTATCGTAACGACAAATAGTGATGAGGCTGCAGCAGCGATTCGTTCGTTTAGGCAACACGGTATGGTTGCGCCATACGAGTACGCAGATTTGGGCTATAACTATCGTATGTCAGATCTACATGGATCTATTGCGGTTGAGCAATTAAAGAAAGTCGCCAGTTTCACTAAAAAACGTCAAGAAAATGCACACAAATTGGACAGAGCTTTAATGAATATCCAAGGTATTACAATACCTACAATTAGTAATAATCGGACTCATGTATATCATCAGTATACAATTCTGCTAGATAAAGGCATTAAAAGAGATGAATTTATTGCTGGTTTAAGAGAAAAAGGTGTTGGGGCTGGTATTTACTATCCAAAACCTTTGCACATATATCCACATATCGCAAAGCTTGGCTATAAGATTGGTGACTTCCCGGTGGCTGAAGATTTGGCGGCACGAGTTGTATCTCTGCCAGTCCATCCAAAGGTTACAGACGAAGATATTGAGGTAATTGCTGCGGCGGTCAAGGAGTCTATCAATGGCTAATAAGCAGGAAGGAAAACTAAGAGTTGCCGTTATTGGTACTGGCAATATGGGCAGGAATCATGTTCGCAACTACTTCATGCTCCCAGAATCAGAATTAGTGGCAATTGCTGACGTAAACCCCGAGGCAAAGTCTCTGGCTGATGACTATAAGGTAAAGTTCTTTACCGACTATAAGGAGATGCTTGAAAAGGCGCGACCCGATGCAGTTTCTGTAGTTGTGCCAACGCCATTTCATCTTGAGGTGGCTACAGAGGTTATGTCACGAGGTATTCACTGTATGCTAGAGAAGCCAATAGCTTCGTCGGTAGAAGAAGCTGACAAGTTGATTGCTTGTGCTAAGAAGAATAACGTTACCTTTACGGTTGGTCATATTGAGCGGTTTAACCCGGTTATCAAGAAATTGAAGCAAATGGTTGATGATAATGCTATTGGCGATATTACTTCTGTGGTTTGTAAGCGCGTTGGTGGATTTCCAGTGGTAGAGCCAAAAACCGATGTTATTATTGACCTGGCGGTGCATGATGTTGATATTGTAAATTATCTTTTAGGTAAAAAACCAAAATCTATTTCTAGTCACGGTTCACGCACTCGCCATAGTAAAAAGATTGACTCAGCAGAGATATTGATGGACTATGGTCGAGCTTCTGGGTTTATTCAGGCAAACTGGCTTACACCAGTCAAGATTCGCACCATTGCGCTAACGGGATCGCTCGGCTATTTGGAAGCTAACTATATAACCCAAGAATTAACATACTACAAACATAACATGAAAGAAATTCAGAAAGATGGATTTACCGAGTTTGTATTGCAAGTCGGCGACCCAGAAAAACGTGTTATAAAAGTAGACTTTGAAGAGCCATTAGCGGCAGAACTGAAGGCCTTTATGGCTAAATCTATGGGTCGTACAGCGGCAATTGTTAATCCAGTTGATGCACGCGAAGCATTGAAAATATCATTAGAGGCTGTTGCGCCGTTTGAAGAAAAATAGGAGGAATCATGAAGAGAATTTTAGTCACAGGGGCTGGCGGCTCGCCATCAGCAAATTTTATTCGCTCATTAAGGGCTGCTGACGAAGAATATTATATTGTAGGTACGGATGCTGACAAATATTACTTGCAGCGTGCTGAAGTTGATGCTAAATATCTAGCTCCATTTGCCAACGACCCTAAATATATCGATTTCTTAAACTATATTATTGAAAAAGAAAATATTGAATTTGTCCACGCACAGAATGATGTCGAGGTTGGCTTCTTGAGTGAGAACAGAGAGAAGATTAATGCCAAGACATTTTTCCCGGCTAAGGAGACAGTGAAAATTTTACAAGATAAATTTGAATCATTTAAGCTTTGGGAAAAGGCTGGTATTAAGGTTCCAAAGACTAAGCTGATAGAAGGTCGAGATACCGACTTGGCTGCGCTCCTCGATGAGATGGGTGGCTCAATGTGGATTAGAGCGATTTCGGGTGCTGGTGGTCGTGGATCGCTCCCAGTTCATGACGTTAAGAGTGCTAAAAACTGGCTCGATTTTCAAGAAAAAAATGGCTCATGGGATGGTAACTTTACTGTGTCTGAATTACTCGAGCCAGAAACTGTTACATGGATGTCTCTCTGGAAAGATGGCGAATTGGTCGTTGCTCAGGGACGTAAGCGACTGTACTGGGAGCTGGCGAAAATTTCTCCATCCGGTGTTACTGGTGCAACAGGCACAGGGTTGACTTATTCTGATACTGAACTTGATGATATTGCGCGTCGAGCAGTATTGGCAGTTGATGATAAACCAGACGGTCTGTTTGGTGTTGATATGGCTTATGACAAAAACGGTATACCAAACCCAACAGAGATTAATATTGGTCGCTTCTTTACGACTCACGAATTCTTTACTCAGGCAGGTCTAAATATGCCAGAAATGTTTGTCAAGCTTGGATATGGTGAAACTGTACCAAAAATTGACAATAATACCAACCCTCTACCAGATGGTTTAGTGTGGATTCGGGGTATGGATTTTCGACCAGTTCTATCTGACATGAAGACTGTTGAAGAGAGTGTTGCCGAGCGCGACCGTATTCTTCAGGAGTTGTAGTGAAACTTCTTGTTACGGGAGCTTCGGGTTTCGTCGGTAGACGTTTCTTAGAAGTGGCGCCAGCTGATTGGAGGATTGTTTGTTTGGGCCGGTCTCAGCCAGATAGTCTCACTGGTCGCTGGATACGGTGTGATTTGTCAGATCAAAAAAGTGTAGAGTCAGCGGTCAAGCAGGTGAGCGATGAGACATTTGATGCCATTGTCCATTTGGCGGCATTTGTGCCGAAAACAGCTGCTGATGATACACTTGAAAATGCAAAACTGGGTAATATAGACGCGACAATTAATCTGCTGACTCATTTTGGTGAGAAATCTGAGAAGATTATTATTGGCAGCACGGCAGAAGTGTATGATCAGTCGAAAATTCACGGTCCAATTACAGAGGATAACGTCGTCGCCGGCGGCTCGTACTATGGATCTACTAAAATGGCTAGCGAGCTCATCGCTCAGTCGTACGCAAAAAAAATGAATAAAGAGTTAACCATTTTGCGGTTTTCAGTGATGTATGGCGGGTATGATCCTATCGCCCGAGCGATACCGAACTTTATTCGAGCAGCGAAAGCTGGTGACGATTTGACGATTCGTGGCGCAAAAGTACTGCGTGATTATGTACATATTGACGATGTGGCTCATAGTATTATATGTGCGGTTAATGCAAGTGGAGTCGGTGTAGTCAATATTGGAACAGGTAGGGGCGTTTCTATTCGAGAAACGGCTCAGGCGATTGTTGATAGTATGCAGTCAACGAGTCATATTGCTGTTTTGTCTGAGGAGGGTGGCTGTGATATAATTGTCGATATATCTCGAGCGGAGAAATTGCTTGATTATCATCCCGAAGTATTTTTCCCAGATAAACTTAAAGAGATGGAGGAATTGTATGAATAATAAAAATATCTTTGTTGACTTTGACGGTACGTTGGTTGATATTGCCCTGCGACATTATCGGGTGTATGAAAAATGTGTTAAGGCGCTGGGTGGGACTCCGCTTGGCAAAGAAGAATATTGGGAAATGAAGCGCGCTAACGTGTCTTGGGATAAGCTACTACCACTGAGCGGCCTGAGTATTGATGAAAAAGATGCATATCTCAAGCTGTTTATTGACCGGATCGAGTCGCAGGAAGAATTAGGAGCGGATCAGCTCTTTACGGATAGTTTGCGTATATTGGAACATTTAGGCTCAAATGGTAATAAGTTATACTTATTGAGTTTGAGGCGTCATGCAGATGCCTTGGATTGGCAGATTGAACATTTGGGAATTCGGCATTTGTTTGAAAAGATTTTGTCGGGCCATAGCGACACGAAAGAGGGGACGCTGCTGAAAAAGGCGGATATCGTCAGGCAAACAGTGGACAATCCAAGTGAAGTCGTTATCATTGGCGACACCGAAGCAGACATCGCGGCGGCTCAGCAACTCGGTGCGACCAGCATTGCTCTTATGAGCGGTATTCGTAACGAGGAATTTTTATCAGCCATGCATCCAAACTATCTCGTTGATGGTATCGGCGATGTAGACAATATCAAGCTGTAGTTTATTTCTTAAAATTGTTGTTCTCATTAGAGACATCAATGGTGAGCGCTGTTAAAACTAGCTGTACACTTAAGATGAATGGTAGTACAGCTAGCATAACGCTGCCAGCGGTCGGTGATTGATGAGCGAATAATTTAACATACAACAGGAAACCTGCAATCAGCAATGAGATGATCAAAAAGAACATGCCAGTAAACAAAAACAGTGCTACTGGATGGAAACCGTACAGAACGTACTTGTAGTAAATTCGTCGCCAAAAACCTTTCCATACGGCCTTGAGGTTACGCCAAGCGGTTGGGATTAGTTTAATAGTTGATTTCTCATCACCGTAATGAGCTGGTACGGCGT
>CAUUVR010000012.1:0-14506 GCA_963548945.1 uncultured Candidatus Saccharibacteria bacterium | reverse complement strand
ATGATATTATCAAGCGACAGATTGAACTGACGATTGACGATCACTTTGATAAACAACGCCGACTGGGGAGTAGCATCAAAGTGCTGAGCCTATTCTTCATCGATAAAGTAGCAAATTATCGTGAATATACGGCGAATGGCGCCAAGAAGGGTAAATTCGCCGAATGGTTTGAGGAGGCGTATGCCAAGGTGGCGTCTAAACCAAAATACGCTGGCGTGATGGACGGCTTGTCGGCGAGTGAGGTGCACGATGGCTACTTCGCGGCGGATAAGAGCGGTCAGTGGAAGGACTCTCGTGACACTAAGGGTGAGGGTGGTCGCACTAAGGACGATGATACGGCGTATAACCTAATCATGAAGGATAAGGAAAGGTTGCTGGACGTCGGTGAGCCGCTGCGGTTTATCTTTAGCCACTCGGCACTGCGTGAGGGCTGGGATAATCCTAACGTGTTTCAAATTTGTACGCTTAATGAGACGTCGAGCCAAATGAAAAAGCGCCAAGAGATCGGGCGAGGGCTGCGCCTGCCGGTTAATGTCGAGGGGCAACGGGTGTATGATGATAGCATCAACGTACTAACAGTAGTGGCTAATGAGAGTTACGCAGAGTTTAGTCGTAAGCTTCAGACAGAGATTGAGGAAGAGACCGGCATCCACTTCGGTGGACGGATCAAGAATCGTGATGATCGGCAAGTCGTCAGATTTCAGAAATCACGGGCGCTTGACCCAGCCTTTAAGGAATTATGGGATAAAATTAAACATAAAACGACCTACCGGGTGGCGATTGATACAGAGAAGTTGGTGACGGAGGCGGCCAGTGAATTAGCGCAGGTCTCTATTAGTAAACCCAATATCGCTGATGTTAAAAACCTGATTGATTCCATGGGTAATGATAATGGCTTTATGGTGCGCGAGACTGGTTTCAACACGTATGCGGCACGCCAAACTGAGGTAAAGATACCGAATCTATTAGCGGATATTCAGCGCCGGACACAGATGACTCGCCGGGTGATATTTGATGTGCTTGATCGAGCGGGGATGTTTGAGCAGATGGCTATTAATCCACAGCAGGTTATTGACGAGACAGTTCGGGCGATTAATCGGGTGAAGCAGTGTTTGGCGGTTGACGGTGTTAAATATCACAGGACAGGCGAGTATTATGATATGACGCTGTTTGAGAATGGTGAGCTACAGACATACCTGTATGATGCGGTGGTGAAGAGCGGGGCAATTGCAGTTACTGATCAAACAAAAACCGTCTACGATTATGTGGCAGTTGATTCAGAAGTTGAGCGTGAATTCATGCAGTCGCTGGAGGATAATGCTGACGTTAAGTTTTATATTAAGCTACCAAGTTGGTTTAAGATTGATACACCGGTCGGCAAGTATAATCCAGATTGGGCAGTGGCATTTGATGGCGATAGGCGGATTTACTTTGTGGCGGAGACGAAAGGCTCGGATGATATTAACAATAATCACTTGAGCGCCAATGAGCGAAGTAAAATTATTGCTGCACGCCAGCATTTTGCAGAAATTAATGTACCATATGCGGCGCCGGTGCGGAGTTTGCGGCAAGCGTTGACTATGGTCGGAGATGGTAATTGTGACACCTGATACACACGCACATTATTTTGTTCGCCCGTTATTGGTTACTTGGTGCTCACAAGTTTTTTCCGAGTGGTGTAAAAATATCCAGGAGAATGCATGAACAAGCCAAACAAGACCGTTACTATCGCTCGCGCCATCATCCGTATCGGTGATGCCGCCAGGAATGCCAATGATTATAGTTTGCTGGGCGCGTTACATGAAATGGTGGAGCAATTGTCACAGTATGGCGTTAAGGATACTGACGTCGATATGGATTTGCTGCTGGAATATGTCGAGGCGGCAGATGGTTGCGATTATTGTCGAGCGGGCGATGGTAAGCCGAGCTTTGAGGAATTGACAACAAAAATCAGTCAGCAGCTAGTGCGTCGTGGCCAGGCACAGGTGGAGGCGAGCGACCAGTCGGTATTGAAATTTGAGCCGCTGGTTCATCTGGTAACGGCGGCGTATGCCAAAAACGAAAACGGCACGACGGCGGGTTTGTCGATCGCGCTGATCGTCAATCAAGACGGCTCGGTGGATCTGCCGCGTGAGCATTTTTTGAACGCAGAATTGTTGGATTATTTTGATGAAAACCGCCCGGTTAATTGGCGTTCGGTCGAGTGTGATTTGCCGTCAAAGTTGCACGGTTACCACTTGGTAGCGGGCTCAGTCGAAGTGCAGGAGATTTTGCCGCGGGAATTGGAGGCGATGTCGTTTTGATCCACCGATCCTCACAAATAATAAAGAGAAGAGCTTATGATTCTATATAAAGATATCGTTGAATTTGATATAGTGATCATGAAACAAATTCTACAGAAACATGGTACAGACGAAGAAGCCTGGCGGCTATTTCGCCATTTTTATGTCGATCCTGATGGCTATCCAATCAATGAGCAGGGGTTGAGGACTAGAAATGGTGTTGAGTGCACTGCGGACACGATCATTTCTACATACCGTATTCGTATGCATGAAGGATTTAATGAGCAATTTATCAATACTTTTGCTCAATATCGAAGAGCTCCGATGATATTTTTCCCAAGAGAACTTGGCGGTATAAATACCTCCAGAGCTGCAAGATTTGGAGACAGAATTGACCACGCTTTGTACGACTTAAAGCGTTACTATGACAAAAAACCATGCAGACTTGCGTCAGCTTATGCGCTACCAAAAACGCAGCGTTGGCTTCAGTCTTTCAATGATTTTCATGAATTGGTTGTCTGGATGGAGATTGACGGAGTGTTAATTGACGATAATGATGAAGTGTTTGATCTGGAGAAAAACGAGGGTTCAGTGATTTGTGACTATTATGAGAAGTACACGAGGACTTGGAGTGAAAGTTACTACCATAATGTAAAAGAAAAGATAAAACCACTTATTCGGGATTAGTCTATATGAAAATCTCCATCCACCTCAAGCCCAACTCCCGTCACCGCGAAGAAGTCGTAGAGAACGATGATGGTTCGCTGACGATTTATACTAAGGCGCCAGCTATTGAGGGGCGGGCGAATTTGGCGGCAGTGAAGTTACTGGCGAAGCATTTTGGCGTATCCTCGTCAAAGGTAAAATTAGTGCGCGGTGCGACTTCGAAATATAAGGTTTTTGAAGTAGATAAGTCATAATAGCCGCTGCAACGAGCATCTGCAACATCTAGCTACGATTCTACGGATATCCAACTCCTGGTGTGGTATTGCCGAGTAATCCTTGCACGGTCACAAACGAATACCCCTGCTGTTTCAGCGCGCTAAGGATACACGGCACGGCACCGACTGACGTTTGGTGAATGTCGTGCATCAGGATGATGGCTCCGGGTCGAGCGCCAGCGACGGCGCGCGAGCAGACGATGTCGCTATTGCGATCAGCCCAGTCGCGGGTGTCGACCGACCATAAGATTGACGACATACCACGCAGGCGAAGCTGCTCTAAGACGGCGCCATTGACTGCACCGTACGGCGGTCGCAGAATAGCCGGTGTGACGCCGGTAGCTTGCTTGATGGCGTCATTGGTACGGTCGATTTCGCCAGCAATTTGGTCAACCGGTAGCTTGGGTAGCTCTGGGTGCGACCACGAGTGGTTGCCCAGTTGATGGCCGCGCGCCTGTATGTTGCGTACGACGTTGGCTTGGCTGGAGACTTTGCTACCGATCAAGAAGAACGTTGCTTTCGCACCATACTGATCCAAGACGTCCAGTAGGTGCGCAGTGTATGGTCCCGGCCCGTCATCAAACGTCAAAGCGATCACTTTATTGCCAGTGGTTGGCGCGGGTGCTGGCGCTGGCGCAGCGGGCGTTGATGCTGGTTCTGGCTTTGGCGCGGGCGGCTTGGGAATGTTAGCCAGTTTCCGGGCTGTCGGATTTTGCAGATATTTGGCCACGGCGTCGATCGGCACTTTGATCGTCATTTCGCCGTAGGCTGATGGCAAGAGCGACGCCTGCCCAATTGGCCAAGCTATACTATTGCCACCATCGGTAATAATAAAATTCGATAGTATTTCTTGGGTAATCGTTTCATTGAGATCCAGCTCTGGCTGCTGGCGCTGCTTGATGGTTTCTTTGAGATTATTTCGGGCAGCTGCCACGATTTCCTCAGCCGCTTTCTCTGATTGCTCGGTTAAATCGTTCAAAGTAATCACCTCGCCAGATTTTTTATCAAACGTCCAAAAATGCGTCAGCGACACCGGATGCGCGCCGTGTATATCTTGCTTTATGTTAACAATAATTGATAAAGCAGCTGAATTATTATGTGTAATCTGATAACTAATTGTTTCAGTCATAGGTTGATTGAAACTTAATACATTAGTAGCGATATAGCGAAAATCCCTATCGTCACGGGTAATTACTTGAGCTATAGTTTTATTGATTTTGTTATTTTTAGTTATAGGATATTCAATTGAAACTTTTTCACGACTAGTTTGGCGTATCACGAATTTTGATCGGATTTCAGAATAGCGTGAATCTGTAAAATAATATTTTTCATCTGACAGAGGGGTTGGCTGGCGCATTAGCTGCTGATTAAATTGTAAATGAATAAAAATTAGTAGCCCAGACGCAACTACAACAAAAAATAATATAACAAAGCGAACAACTATTCGTTTTTTACTTATACACACTTCTGGTTTAGACTGTTTTTTTCTAATTAATTTTGTCCGCGATCCTCTTGCAGGCATACTTTTAGTATAGCACTAATATGAAATAAGGCTATGACCTATTGTATAATCAAGTTGTTATAACCGCAATTTGCTGTTTTGTAGGTTTTCGACTGTTAACAGAATGTGTGGCTAGGTGAATTATTTGTTAATACTTATTGGATACGTGCTGGTATAGTCGTTACTAGTGTGACTTTACTTTGCTTTTTGGCGCGGAAAATTCCAGCTGGTGAGAGTATGGAGCGATACTCTTAGTAGAATAGGCTGGCTTGCATTTAGAATGCATACCAGTAAAACTGAAGTTATTAAGAGAGCACTAAGTAAATACGAGCCTGAAGACTAAGTCTATCATGTGATATAATTTGTCATGAAAGAAGTACTTAGAATATGAGCCAGGATAGCGCAATAGCAGCCTACGGACAACAAGTAATAACTGCCTGTGCGGTAGTCAACAAATTTATAAACGGCAAGCCATCTATTCTTGTGGCAAAGCGAGCAGCGACTAAAAAATTTTTACCAGGTAAATACGAACTACCTGGGGGCCATATTGATTATGGTGAGAACCCAGAGGATGGTCTTAAGCGAGAGTTGCTAGAGGAGCTTGGATTTGATGTGACGATAGGTAGTTTGTTCGCAGCTTTTACGTACATAAATGAAATAAAAGGCTCGCATTCAATTGAGCTCTTGTATTTTGCACAAGCTAAAGAGGGCTCAGAGCCGACAGTCAACCCAGAAGACCACTCAGGCCTTTTATGGGTCAACGAAGACAATATAAATCTTGTAGAACAAGAAAATGGCAGCGACGATCAAGAATTACCATATCTAAAAAAGTCCCTACGCATTCTTAACAATTATGAATCGATCAAATTAGGGTAAACTAATGCTGGGTATGATGAAGTGTTGCACTTTATAAGTAGCTGCGGGCAGTTTTATTACTACCGACGGCGGCGCGGTGTTGTTTCCGCTTGCCTATATTTTGGGCGACATTCTGACGGAAATTTACGGCTATAAATACACGCGGCGGGCGATTTGGGCGGCATTTGGTATTATGCTGCTGGCAGTGGCAGCGTTTACGGTCGTGCACTATATGCCGCCAGCCCCGGAATATACCGCTCAGGCGCCGTACGAAGCAGTCCTAGGATTTTTCCCGAGGATCGTCGCAGCCAGCTTGGCAGCGTTTTTGACTGGCTCGTTCCTAAACTCGTTTGTCTTGGCGAAATTGAAGGTTAAAACGAGGGGTGAAAAGTTGTGGTTGCGGCTGATCGGCTCGACGTTTGTCAGTGAATTCTTCGATACTGTAGTGTTTACCTTGGTGGCTTTCGGCGGTATTCTTCAGGGTACAGGCATGCTGGTGTATATTCTGATCGGCTGGTTGTTTAAGACCGGAGTGGAAGTCGTGTGTTTACCAATCACCTACCGGGTAATTGCCAAAATGAAGCAGATTGAAAAGATTGATACTTATGACAATAAGACTGACTTTACGCCTTTTAGGGTTGATTTAGATTAAAGACTATGGAAATCCTATACAGAGTCTTAGTCTATTAAGGTTGCGTATCTCTCGTTTTGTAAAAGCCTCGTTTCATGTAAGTTAGCTTATTCTTTATCATTGCTTTCAGCGGTTGGGTTGTTTTTCTCATACGTCATCTCAAACGCACCTATCTCAACAAGATACCTATCACCATTAACCTGACTTTCTACAATCATGCAATCAGCCGTAGCTGTATATTATCAATATATAGCAAGTCTACAAGGAGATATAGGATGGCAAAGAATGTTAACGTCGCTACAATGCCTGAAGAATAGCTACGTCGAGCAGAGCATTCGCTGTTGGTAGCGGTGATTTTGAACAGTTAAAGAAAAACCTCACTAATATATATGAGAATCGTACAAAACTACGCAAGCAGCTTACAAAGGCAAAGTTTAACTACTTTATCACATATATTTTTAGCTCATCAGAAAAGCGGCAAGATAAGAAAAATCTAATTAATGAACTGGCAAAGTCTTTTGAAAATGCATATATTAATCTTAATTTTCGTAAGGGTATGAAAGATGCTGGCTCTTGGGATGAAGCTATATATTATTTTCAAGAACTATTTCAGTGCTGCAAGATATGGGACTTAACTTCTCGACAAGATACAGACAAGTTTCGCTAGCGCACTCAGCTTTGTCGTCGGTATACAGGTTGGCGGCGGGCAAAACAGCATGAAATAATCAAGCGGGCGAGCCACTGGGCATGAGCCGCACAGTTAAAACGGCCAACAGGGCGGTCGGTCCGGGCGGACATCTGGATGGCCCTGGTGGACAAACGGGCGGCGCGCCGTCCGCCAATATCAGCGCCTTCCTCCTCGGGCACTGCTTTTATGCTGAACTGATAAACCAGAGTACTATACAAGGGCGATCTGTCATCTAAAGCTTTTCCGTATCCTGCCGCCAAATATCGTCAATCCTGCCGCAATCGTCAAGCCATGCCCGACAGTAGGCAGTTGTTCACGGGTAATGTTCGCGATTCTACTGCTAATTAGTCGTTTTACAGAATGGATATTGTCCAAGTGGCTGTCATTTGGTGGTACGACTTGGTCGTATACGCCGTAAAATGATGTAATACGTGCGCGGCTTGATTGGATTTGAGTCAGCGCGGTAGCTATTTCGGTAATCGCCTGTTCAAGAAACTTGTTTTGTAATTTCTGTCGATAAATATACGGCGTGGCAATTGTCGCGACGCCCTTGATTTTGCCATTATCCCCTGCTAAAGCGTGCAGCGCCGCCATCCCGCCCGCACTGGCGCCAATGATATAAACATCACCGTCCAAACTACGAACATAATTATTTAAGCGAATTTGTTTTTCGTGGTAATTGCTCGCTGTATACTCCCAGCCAAACGCAAAAACATGCGTCCGGAACCCGCGCAGTCGCCACACGGGACAAACCAAACGGTAAAGCCATTTACGATCGCCTAAGCCTGGGATAAGGATGAGATTCTGGTTCGTCAAACCACTTCTCCAAACTGTTCTATAAACTGATCGTTAAGTTGTGAGGTTATGTCTGTTGAGGTTAATGTATCTATATCAGGGAATAGCTCTTTTACTGTGCTGCACTTACCCAATCGTAAGGTTATTTTTTGCGGTCTATTAGAGGTTTTATTTTTGCAAGCCTTTTCTAATGCTCGTACAAGGCGCCATCTCGAAAAGTCATCAAAACGAAAAGGGATTATTTTCACGCTATTTCTATTGTCCGGCTCGACAGATTTAATAATTTCGCCGACACCTCGTTTCCAAGTCGCAGTACAAGCATCAATAACACCTCCTGCTGGATAAATAACAGCCACATCACCTTTTTGTATGAGACAGGAAGCGCTGTCTAGTGTACTGCTGTTTATTTCTTTAATTTCTGACTCACTTGGTAAAAAATCTCTTTTAGTGATACGCCAGAACAGATCTCTATTCAAAATATTTTTTCGATTTCTTGCTAGGGTCCTTGGAATGACAGGTAAAGTAAGACCAGATGATGAAGTTGCTAAATAACTCATAATTCGCGCTTGCATAGAAAAAGGTTTTGCTATAAAATGAATATCCTTCCTCTCTAACTCGCCGAATATAGCTAATAAAGGTAGACATTCAATTCCTTGTCTGTGGTCGCCCACAAGAAGCATTCCAGCATAGCTGTCGAATTGTTGTTTATCTGTAATAGCGATAGCTACTTTAGCCACCTCAAACAATTTAGTTGCTACACTTGTAACTCCGTGTTCTTCTGTTAGGTTACGAATATTCTCGAGATACTTCAGAACTGGAAATGGAGGAGGTAGAGGGGTTGTGTATTTATCAAGGTTGTTCACGTTATTATGTCTCTACTTATTAGTAAGTATAGCATATAGTTTGATACAGTGAGATTTTGGTCTGCTGAGCTAAAGGGTCTATCTCCGCGGCACTGGAGGCTGCCGCCGAATTCAAAAAAGCCGCCGAACCAAAGAAGGGGAATCCAGGGGGGTAGACGGGCGATTGCTAACATAGTGGATATGATATATGATAAGATAGAATAAGTTGCGGAGGTACCGTGACTATCTGAGAGAGAAAGGGGGCGATTCGCTTGGCAAAGGCGAAGCCCAACTTCACTCCCCGCGCCAGCAAGAGCGCACAGTCCCGTGCGCAGAGCGCCGCTCGTAAGGCGGCACAGCAGGCTCGTGGCAGCTCCAAGTTCGGCGAGAGCAACCCGCACAACGGTGCGTCTATCAGCTAGAGCGGGAGCAAGAGCAGGGGTCAGATAGTTTCTAGGGCCCTAGGAGTTCGTTGTCTTTCACAACGCACTCCCCAGACATACAAGCGTCTGGGCGGGCATCTCCTTATTTCTAGAGAACAGCAAAGAGAATGTACTCATCGCTATACAAAATATCAAAAGATAACGGCTTGCTAGCTCACGTCTATGAGCATTTGCTTGCCCAATACATTTTGAAATATCTTCAAGACAAAGGATTTTTTATCTCAAGCGATATTATTTTGACGGCAAAAACATATGGCGACACTTGCTATATGGACGCCGAGCTGCGTAATCCGGCAGCGCCGAATGTCTATAACGAAGCCTTACGGGCGTTTGACAAGCATGCTATTCCAGAAAAAGCTGTACGGCGGGCAGTTAGCGAATGCGGCATAGAAATGAATCGGGCAGTGCTGGAGCTGAAACAAGATGAGCTAATGTCTAATTTAAGCAGAATGCAGTCCTCTGATTGGCGCCAGCAAAGCGAGATGACCTATCGTAAGTCTTATGATAAAAGCTCTGTTAATACGCTTTTTTGCGTTCCATACTTAAAATATGGTAAAAAATCCAACAAGCTATTCCCCGAATGCGTTCTGGAATATTCAGTAGACGAAGAGCATATAAAATCTCCCATCGATCAAGCTTTGACGGCAATTGTGGTGCAAACAGTAGCGCTTAACTTTCTGGTTGCTGTTCGTGAAAATCACATTGTGTATGACCGTGGTGACCAGTGGTCGGAAGCTTCGTTGTCGGTGGGTTACCGGATATTCCTGGGGCTAGCTAAAGAAGATAAGCAAATAACTAGCCAATTGAAACATGAATTTACGGCATATATACAGTATTTGCTAAAGTCGCCGTTTTGTAGCAATTTACAAAAAGCGCTGATTAGATGTTCGTGCAATCTTGAGCAGGTGTTGCTTGGTAGAAGTACGCTAAATAATATCCTTGGAGGATGTGTAATTGGCGGGCGCGGCTGGCTGGAAATGGCTGATGATGCGCGTGTCAAACAAATGATTGCCGCTATTCAGCTGGACGTGTATGATATCTAAGAAATCTGATTTATTATGATTCCGTTTCTTAAACTTCCGGCTACGTACCAGGCCGACTACATTACCATAAAAGAGGTGCTTCGTAATGATATATGGCGGCTGTTGTTGTCCACCGCCGTGCTTTTAGGGGTGTTCTATGGCGCCGGTATGCTAATTGCCGATGTCGCCAATAATAAATATCCAGTTCGTTATTATACACAACTAGTCTTTGGCTATACGCCAGCACTAAGGCTAATCGTACCACTTGGTTTTTGCGTACTGGTGATGGGAACAAAGCGCGATGAACGGTGGTGGTCGTGCTTGATAGTATCGGAGCTAATATTCGTTATTAATATGAGCAATCAGACACACCGATTTGACTTTAGCGGTATGCTTTCGCTTGGTTGTGTCGTTCTCCTAATCATCTGCGCCTGGCGTTTGTGGGATTATTATGAGCTGCGGCGGATATACCATTATGATACGCCGTATCTGACCCGACCGGCGTTGGGGTTGTATATTGGACTGGCTGTAGCTTCGTTGATTATGCTGCTGCCATCGGCGTGGATACCGTGGTTTTGGTAGGTTGTTTTATATAAACCAGCGGCGCTTACAGCAAAATTACAGATCGCTCGGCTATCGTATACTCATCACTAACAGAAAGGATAATCATGAACAAAGTGCAAGCAAACGCAATCAATCTAACCACCAACGAGGCACTGGTGTTGCAGCAAGTCTACGAAAACGGCGGTGACGATGCAGCCACGCTGGCAGCACAAATGGGCATACCGCGCCGAACGGCGATGCATGTGTTGGCGGATCTGCGGCGTAAAGGATTGATGGTAATCGACCAGGCCTATGACGACGCTTGGGTACGACTAACCACGCGCGGCAAACGACTGGTGCAGCGCATTTGGCCGGAAGCGCAAGCGATAGTATACTAAAGAACATGAGATATATCCTGTTGCTTCGGGGAATTAATGTTGGCGGTAAGAACAAAGTCTCCATGAAAGACCTCACGGCAAGTCTCGAAGATTTGGGGTATCAAAACGTAGTCACGTATATCAATAGCGGTAATATTATATTTGACACTGATGACACCCTGGCAACAATCAAAGATAATATTGCTATCATACTGGGGCGTTTTCCATTTACCATCAAACACGTCATTTTGACGAAAGATGAGTATTTAGACGAGGTGTCAAATCTGCCTGGGTGGTGGCACCAGCCCCTGGCGCGAAAAGATGTATTGTTCTATACCGATGATGTCGACCCTGAGTATATCAAAGAGAGGATCGGTCAGATGCCGCTTCATGATGAAATCGTTCATTTCGGCAAAAAGGCGGTCTTTTGGGGCAAATATAGCGAGAAAGAGTTTTTGCGTACGTCGTATCACAAGCTATTGATGAAAGAAAAGTTTTATCCGCTGGTCACCATACGGAATGGGCGGACATTTGATATGTTACGGGAAATGATCATATAGATGCTTGACCGTAGGTGGGGTGGCTACTTGATGATATATTATGTATGTGAAGTTGGATAAAGATAGTGCTAGAGCAGTTGTTTTCGTTGGCGACGACATGTTGTGGTAATTTGCTGACACGTATAAACTCCAGCCCTAACGGTGTCCTAATAGTCTCATTACTAGGTTTATTGATTGGGAAAAGCTAGTTAAATTCAATTCTGGTAAATAAAACTTTAATAAAGTATTGATTAACTTTATAAAGTTGTCCATACTAGACATATGGATTACAAAAAGAAACTACAAGAAATCATTGACATCAGTGGTCTTTCGCAACAGTTGCTAGCTGATGAAATAGGCACGTCTCTCGTAACTCTCAACAATTGGCTGAACGGCAAGTCGGTTCCGACTCGTAAAGCTCTATTAGAAAAAATTGATGCGCTTTATAGTAAATATTTGCAAAACGGAGACAAAGACTCAATAGGCAAAAGAATTAAATATTATGGCACCAGAGATTTAGCGACCGTGTTTTATTTAAAACCAGTCGTAGAGCTACTCGAAAACTTTAATGAAAATAAAACCAATTACGACATTAATGATGTTTTAGAGCTATACAATGTTTATGTGTATGTTAAGAACGAGGTTTTCCCAAAAGACCTCGATCAAGACAAGGCAGAAAAATTTATCAAGCTTAAGCCCAGTATGCTTAAGGTAATCTCATCTTTCTTTAATGCAATAACAGAAGAAAATATCTTAGAGATAATTCAAGGCGTTGGATTTGATTACCACGACGATCTATTGAGGCTTCTCACAGAACACAAGGTACACGAGAGAGTGAGCTCGGGAAAGATGATGCAGGCACTCAATTCTTCAAAAGTTACTATCTGGAACATATTGGCCAACAAGAAGATCGTAAAACAATACGAGCAAGAGATAAAAGCACTGATTTTATCTGATACAGATAATGCTGAATATATTATCCGGAAATACTTTGAAAAAAACGAAGACAAAGACATCTATTTGCCTGAAAGTCTTACGAAGGAGGAAGTGCACGATATACTGGAGAGATATCTGAATAGCACGAACGCGAACCCTAACTATATGCAATTAATTGCTCAGGCAAGACCAATTCCAAGCAGGGGTATTGACGATAAAATAAAACTACTTGCAAAACAAAAACATAAGACATGGAATGATAATTTCTTTAAAGAAAATGAGAGTAATTTGATATTTGCTACAGAGGTGGCTATATCTGACTCTCAAAAAGAGCCTGTTGATATATCGCAAGATGGTCAGACCTCTAAGTTTACCTACAGTAGAAAATGGCTAAAAGAACACTCGGATAATCTATCGGTGTTAAGTAATTTTATACATATTTTTCTGATTGCGAACGAGCACATGCTTCTCACCCTGCCGTCATATTCATCGCAACTAGGAATCTTTGAGCGCTTTATGAAAGTTGCTGGACGCGATGAATATCCTGAAGGTGCTCACTTCCAATTCATAGACCAAAGCACCCTTATACAAACGATGATGTACGAAAATTTCCTTCGCTCGGAAGGTAAAGATCTTGAAAGTATAATTGCTTGGTATTTTAATGAACATCTAAAGGATACATTTGGTGCTGATGGTTTTAGTTACGTAGCATCAAGCACGAGCGCTACATATCTCGAAAGATGTAAACATGTTTTCAGCGAGATGGATAGTATTATTAAACAATTTAAGTTATACGTTGAAAATAGTTCTCTTGATCAAGAGCTTTTAGCAATCACATCTAAGACTCCTGACTATAAAGAGCTTCCTAGCCAGCTGTCTGATAAGTATGTTTATGCGGCGGAAAGCCCTGAGATATTTGAAATAATGCACTATCTCTTTTCTGATCAATCTGGTTTGACGTATATAAATGACACGCTTAAAGATAAGGATCTCGCAAGTCTACTGGCAAATCACGAAATTAAATATCGTGAATTTCATGATTACCAAAAACAATCTTTGGACAAGCTCATTGCATGGGGAATTATCAAAAAAGCATCAAAACGCTTAGTATTCCAAAGTAAGCGGCAAATATTAATACTGAAAAACTTATTCCAAACAGAGGCATTAAGTTATTATCATTATTCCACTGAAGGTAGGATTGAGATAAACACTATGGTTAGTAAAGGTTGGCTAATGAAAGAAGGGTCGCTTCTTACTAGATCAGAAGCAAAATATTTTAGTTACTACTTAAATCAAAAAGAGTTTAGTAACGGGCATGATCTTCGAAATATTTACATGCATGCGGCTATGTCTAAAGATGACAAGTTAGACGAGGAAAAACATTACAAAACATATATAATAGTGTTGAGACTCCTAATAGCATTAATTATCAAGATTGACGATGATTTCTCTGCTAAGATTCGGTCTACAAAGTAGACAGTAATCAAGAAGTTGAGTTGCGTCGCGAGCTAATTTGATATAATAATCATATGACGAAATTATTTTCACAACATCACCATCATCTCCAGGTGTAAGCAGGAGGTGTTTTATTGCTGCCTTATGCCTCCTGCGGGAGGTTTTTTGATTGATTAATTTTAGGAAAGGAATGTATGATACCAGATAAATTAAAGCCAGGTGATGAAGTGATGGTGATTGCACCAGCGCGCTCAGCGAGTGATATTGATGAAGATGTTTTAGATCGGGCGAAAGCGGCGTTAGAATCACTGGGGCTAAAGGTTACGTTTAGTAAAAATGCTTTTTCTCGGAATCAGCGAGGCTGTCCGGCGGACGACGAGAAGGTTGCAGATTTGCACGAAGCGTTTATGGATGAAAACGTGAAGTGTGTCTTGGCGGCGATTGGCGGATTCAATTCAAATCAGTTGCTTGGTAAAATTGACTGGCAAATTATTAAAGATAATCCGAAGATATTTGGTGGCTTTTCTGATATCACCGTTCTCAATCATGCGATTTTGGCAAAAACTGGGCTGGTGACTTATGCGATGCCAAATTTCTATTGTTTTGGTTTGCCGCCAGAAGCCGATTATTCGTTGGAGTATTTTCGGCGGTGTTTG
>CAUUVR010000011.1:0-21463 GCA_963548945.1 uncultured Candidatus Saccharibacteria bacterium | reverse complement strand
TCTCCTTTTACTTAGTTGCTATTCACCCCTAAGTTTACGGGATGTTCCGGTTTAGGTTAGTGGGCCAAGTTGCTTGTGCGGGTAGTTTGTGATATTTTGTACCAGTAGGCAAAGGAGAAGGAGTGTATTATGAAAAAAGGATATGAGGTGCCGTATCATCAAGACGATGGGCGCAGGAGACCGACGCCAGAAGAAGACATAAGGCAATTGATAGAGGAGTTGAATGCTAGACACGTACTTACTGGAGCAATTGATGCTTGCAACAGTATTTTAGCAGGTGGAGCTGCCGCCGGCGAAGAAGCGGCTTCTGGCGCGGAGAGTCTGCGGAATAGTGTAATCGAGGCTCTTAAGAATGCAGCAAACGCTAATGAACGAGAGCTATCCGAAATATTTAGTAAAGTACCTGGGCTATCTCAAAGAATGGGCGAAATTGCAATTAATGCTGTAACTACGGGCGTTTTGGGCGATCTTGCAAGGACACGGGCAGAACTTGCAATGCTCGACGGTCAAATTGCTGAGCTGCTGGAGGACGATTCGAAAAACACCAATGTTCGGGATAGCAGACCAATGATTGATGTGACTAACTTAAAGTTTAATCTTATGGGAAAGTACGGCGAACCTAAACCTGGGTCAGAAGATGAGTTGTAGTAGTACATTTTATATTTAATTGGCAGTGTTATATTTGCTTGCAATGTGCTGAATCGTATTGTTTTGCTGATAGCCGGTAAAAGGCCGTCAAAAGACACCTAGCTTTCACCAGCCGCATAATCTACCACCTCCGTATAATACGGGTCGGCGCCTGGGAATTTGGGCATGGACTTTAATTCCTCCGGTGTTATCCATCGGTAGCCTTTATGCTCCCAGCTTAAAGCGATTTTTGCGTCCGGTTCGGCGAGCTTTGCCTCAAATAATATATGCGTTGTTTGCCGATATTGTTTGGTAAATAGCTTCTTCAATTTATTTGGATTAACGGATAGTCCTGTTTCTTCCTGTATTTCGCGCGCTACTGCTGCTTCCGGTGTTTCTTCCGACTCAACCTCTCCGCCGGGAAAATCAATATGTCCGGGAAACAGCGGGTGCGAATTGCTTCTATACAGTACCAAATATAATCCTTCAGAATTACGCACCAGCGCCTTTGCAACTATCTTAGCCATATTATTACTATACTTTGGCGACAGGGACTGGGCAAGGGTATGCTGCAAAACCTATGAAAAATAATAGCCATAGCATCTGGCAGGCGGTTTTCTTTGAATCCAAATTTGCCCGTCTCTCTTTCTTCATGCTATACTGGTTATTGTTATCGGCTGGGCGCCGAGCTTGGCCGCATAGCTATATACTATGACGAATCAGAAAGGGGGTACTGGTCAAGTTTCTTTAGTAACAGAGATAGTAAATGGCTATCGGGGGACTATCAGGCGGGTTAGCCCGGGTAGCTATATGTATCGATCAAAACATAAAGGCTGTTTTTGAAAATATAAAGGCTATTTTACAAAATATAAAGGCAGTTTTGCCAAATAGATAGGAGTATATATGCCAATTCAATATAAAGCAGTTAAACGAACTAATCCAACCAAGCCGGCCGACCCGAAAAAGTTCTATGCCACAGTTACTGGACGCCAGCCAGTTGACCTTAAAACCATTGCCCAAAGTATATCTGATACATCAACCACCGTCAGCCACGTCGATGTTTATGCCGTGCTGATGGCATTGACCGATGAAATCCGTCGGCGGCTGCTGGACGGCGAGAATATTCATCTTGGTGACCTCGGTTATTTCCATGTTACGTTGCAAGCCGAAGGAGTTGATAAAGCCGAAGACGTTACTCCGGCGACGATTGAAGCCGCGAAAGTCCGTTTCGTATCGGGCAAAGACCTGGACGCCGGGCTGGCCAGCGCCGAGTTTAAGAAAGCTCCTGAGCCGAAGAAAGATAAGCCGACGCCGCCGCAGCCGTAAAAGTTGGCAGGCAGTATGTAAATTAAGAAACTTCGTAAAGTTGTCCTCGTCAAGTTGTGTCTTATGTCTGTAACGCGGGATGCGGCTTTTGCAGCGCGCCGTAAGAAAAGACCTGAGTATGTCGATAAACTACTCAATCCCAAACCGGTATGAAACCTTTTCTTCATCTTCCCTCCAGCTCAAATACTGATGTTATAACATTTCGAGATGTATTTAACAAAGATTTGCTGCGATTATTAGTTGCTGCGGGTGTTTTGTTGGCGCTGTCCTATGGGGTTGGCGCGCTAATAGCAGCTAACGAGAGTAGCCAGCGCCAGCAGATTGGATACTATGTTTGGCTGTTGTTTAGTTACACGCCCGTAATGCGGCTAATTGTACCGGCTGGCTTTTGCATACTAGCGATGGGCTTGAAGCGTAATACGCAGTGGTGGCTATGTTTACTGCTATCAGAGTTTATATTTATATGGAGTCCAGCTAGCAGGGCAATATTATTTGAAACAAGCGGCGCGTTATCGTTAATCTTTGCTGTTTTATTATTTATCTGCGGCTGGCGTTTGTGGGATTACTATGAATTACGGCGAGTGTATCACTTTAATACACCGTATTTAACGCGGCCAGCACTGGGGATATACATTGTATTAGCTGTGTTGTCTGTAATTATGATACTGCCCTATAAGTGGATTCCGTGGCTTTGATTATGTTGCAGGGGTGGCGGGCTAGTATGTTGATTGCTTGCGCGCGGTGCTTTACAGTATAATGTATACATTAATTAAGAAAAAAAAAGGGGGGGGTGAATATGGTTGGAACGCATGAGTTGTTTTATGTTGTTGAACGCGCGCCAGAGGAAACGAAGCGGTTAGAGCGTGACGAAAGAGTAAAAGCGATGTTTAGAAAAGCAAAAAATGAGCAAAGAGCAAAAGAAATAGCTGAGCGTGCAAGTCGGTCTGAAGGTTGTTCGTCTCATCCGTCTGGGAGTTCAGAGTCAGAGTCTTGCAGTCATGACTCAAGCGGTTCAAATAGACGTTCGGGGCGTCGAGTGAGAGAATATTATAAAAGCCCTGAACCGGACAGTAGAGCATCTGCAGATAGAATGGTGGCTACAGCTGCTTTGACATCGACGTTCTATTATTGACTTTATAATTAACGGCGAATTAAGCGATGCTGATGTCTGGGTTATGCTACAATAGCCCCATGAAAGATAGCAGCAAATCAATTCAGCAAGCCATCATTGCTCGCGAAGTTATTGATTTGTATCAAGATTCTAAAAATAAACGGGAGACCGCCGAGTCGCTTGACGCGCTATGTTTCGCGATGGCGCGGCTGACTGATTGTGATAAAGTTGACTATCCGCCAGTTGATTGGGATGATTTGGCGGCGTTGTTTGATATGATCGCTTTCTCTAAAGATAGCGATGATAATAGGCGTGCGGTCGAGAAGGATATGGATGTGGTGTATCGGAAAGCTTTGCGGGTTATTGAGGCGGCGAAGTTAGATTAACCGCTATTCGCTTTCTAAACACCGTCAATCCCGCTGCAATCGTTAGTCCATGACCGAAAGTTGGCAATTGCTGATAGTTAATGTTCGCAAATTTACTATTGTTTGGCTGTTTTATGCAGCGGTTATTTAGTCGACCATCGGTCGGCGATACAACTTGGTCGTGTATGCCGTAAAAGGAGGTGATGCGCGCGAGTTTTGCCTGCATGTTAGGTAGATTGCTGGCTAATTCGCTAATCGCTCGGGCAAGCGTCTCGTTTTTCAGGCGCTGCCGATAAACATACGGCGTGGCAATTGTCGCAATACCTTTAATCCTATCGTTGTTATCCATTGCCAGAGCGTTCAATGCCGCCACGCCGCCTGCACTCGCCCCGATAAGATACACATCCCCGTTCAGATTGCGTATATAATTATTTAAGCGATTTTGCTTATAGTTATAATTATCTACTGCGCCCTCCCAGCCGAACGTAAAAACGTGCGGGCAAAAACCGCGCGCTCGCCATATGGGGCAAACCAGCTGATACAGCCATTTGCGATCGCCCAGACCGGGAATGAGAATAAGATTAGGTGTATTCACTAAAATGAATATATCATGGATTTGCATTTCACCCCTAATCCATGCTAAAATACCAGGGTTAATATCAAATCACACGAAAGGTGAGTAATGAGTCTGAGTCGAATCGGAAAACTGCCGGTGGTTATTCCGGCCGGTGTGACAATCACGGTTGACTCTGGTGATGTGGTCGTAAAGGGCCCGAAAGGTGAATTGACACAATTCATCACGCCAGCAGTTGAGGTGAAAGTCGAAGACGGACAAGTCACGGTTCATCCGAAGGATGAGTCCAAAACTGCTCGCGCCCAGCACGGTCTGATGCGCGCGCTGATCAACAACATGGTAATCGGCGTTACCAAAGGCTACGAGAAGCGCCTAGAGGTTAATGGTGTCGGTTTCCGCGTGAGCTCCAGCAACAATGAGCTGGAAATGGCGCTCGGGTTTTCGCACCCAGTCAAATACAAAGCCCCAGAGGGTATCACCGTTACCAATGAAAAGATGACCATCATCGTCAGCGGCATCAATAAACAGCAAGTCGGCCAAGTCGCTGCGGAAATCCGCGCGCTGAAGAAGCCTGAACCATACAAGGGTAAGGGTATCAAGTATGCTGACGAGCAGATTTTGCGCAAAGCAGGAAAGACAGGTAAGTAGTCATGGCTGAGAACAAGAAATTACTCAACCGCGCTCTCCGCAAAAACCGCGTTCGCGCGAAAGTTTCAGGCACTGCAGAGCGCCCACGCCTGACGGTCACTATCAGCAATATGCACGTCAGTGTTCAGCTGATCGATGACGTCGCTGGCAAGACATTGGCTGCCGCAACCACCGTTGGCACCAAAGCAAAAGGTACGATGAGCGAAAAATGTGCTGCCGTCGGTACTGAAATTGCCAAGAAAGCAAAGAAGATTAAAATTAGCGCAGTGGTCTTTGACCGCAACGGCCGCCAGTACGCTGGTCGCTTGAAAGCATTGGCTGAGGCTGCGCGCCAAGAAGGATTGGAGTTCTAGTATGGCAGAACAAGCTGCAAATACTACCCCACGCGCAGAAGGCCGCCGGCCTCGCAGTCCGCGTGGTGGTCGCCGCGATGACCGGCGAAATGTGCGTGATGACGCACCAAAAGAGTTTGAAGAATTGGTAATCAACATTGACCGCGTGTCCCGCGTGGTGAAGGGTGGCCGCCGCTTCCGCTTTAAGGCGTTGGTGGTTGTCGGTAACCGCAAGGATAAGGTCGGTGTTGGTGTAGCCAAAGGTGCCGACGTACAGGCTGCTGTCGCCAAGGCAACCTCAGTTGCCAAGAAGCACTTGATCACCTTGCCACTGAGCGGCGAAACCATTCCACACGACAGCGAAGTTAAGTTCTCAGGCGCCCGCGTGCTGATCAAGCCAGCTGCTCCTGGTACTGGTATCATCGCTGGTGGTGTTGTCCGACAAATCATCGGTGTAACTGGTGTTCGCAACCTATTGACCAAGTCGCTTGGTTCAACCAACAAGGTGAACATCGCTTACGCAACCATTGAAGCATTGAAATCACTCGTTCCACGTGAGGAGTGGCTCAATGCTCAGCCAATCAAAAAAGCTGCTAAGAAGGAGGCTAAGTAATGAAATACAACGATCTCCAAGTTTCAGCAAACAAAAATAAAAAACGCGTTGGTCGCGGTATCGCTGCTGGCCAAGGTAAAACCGCTGGTCGTGGTACCAAAGGTCAGAACGCCCGCACTGGTAAAAAGCTTCGCGCTATGTTCCAGGGTGGTCAGCGCCCATTGGCTCAGGCTGTACCAAAAGCTCGCGGCTTTAAGAGTTTGCGCACGCCAGCTCAGGTAGTCTACCTCGATCACTTGAATGCCTTTGACGGTAAAACCGTTGACAACGCATTGCTATTTACCGAAGGCTACATCGCCACGCCGTTCCACACGGTCAAGGTGATCGCCCGCGGCGAATTGAAAGCCAAGGTTGACTTGAAAGTACAAGCTGCTTCCGCTTCAGTTGTCAAAGCGATTGAAAAAGCCGGCGGCTCATTTGAGAAAGTCGCTGTACCCTTACGCCAAAGCATGAAGGACATTGAGGAAGACGAAAAGGCTAGCCAGGAAAAATAATTTTCAGGCAAAACCTAAAGAAAGCGCCCCTTTGCGTATAAGCGGGGCGCTTTTATAGTGTTATTTTAATTGCTAAAATTTAGCTATATAGATTATAATCAATAGCATGAATAACGACGATAAATCGCAAGCTCCGGATATGCCGCAAGCCGGCTATACTCCGCCGCCGGTTGCTCCAGGGGTGCAGTATACGGGCACACCTGATGCTAATAATTATAATCAAAGCCAAACGCCGCCGCCATATATTCCAACGGTACCACCCACTCCGCCAGTAGTGCCGCGTCCTCCTGCTAGCAAATCACCTATGATTGCTATAATCTTTGCATTCGTAGTGGGCTTTGCTTTAATTATTGGAGGTATAGTACTTAATCATTTTGATAAAGAAAGTAAAAAGTGCGAGAATGCTGCGCCGTCTGAACATTCTATTTTTAAGCGGAATTTTTGCAAAGAGTCCGATGTATACGATGAAATTAGTAAAGAAGCTGTCTTTAATATTAATATCCCAGACTTTACCTCGTGCGCGCCAAGCGAATCGCTACATCAATCAGACAAAAAATCTTGGTATGATGCGTGGGTTGAATGTCTGAATAAAACATGGAAGCCACTATTTGACAATGCCTATCCAAATAAGGATTCGCTTGATTTCCAAGGTACTGTCGTAAAAGTTGTCGATTCTCTTGAAAATAGCGGATCAACTTGTATCAGCGACGGCAATAAAACAAGCGGGGTTGAAATATCCGGTTTCTATTGCCGGAAAGAGGAAACGATATATATTGTCGCCGGTTATACAGGGGATATTGGAAGCGATTTGACGGTTTTATTCCACGAATACGCGCATCATATTGCTATGAGAATGGGTTTTCCGATCAATATTAACTTGATGATTTTTGAAATGTATAAATATTGGCCAAATCAACCGGATAGCCAAGACGCGGTTAAAGAGCGCGAAACTCGCCGTTCTGAGTTGTTTGCTGACACGATGTCGTATGCTATGCTTGCTAACACGCCGTCATTAAAGCAGTATTTGGTAAAACCGACCAAAGGCTTAGAGCCGTCAACACATGGTTCAATTCGGGCGTTACAGCTGGCTTATGAAAGAGGTGTGAAAGCCAGGACGGTGGGCGATTGCAATGCTTGGGGTTGGAGTATTGACGAAGTTGACCAGTAGATAAAATCTGGCAATATCCGGTCAAATAATGTATACTGGAATAGTTAATGAAGTTAGTGGCTAGAGGGGCTAAGAATATATGGATTGGAGAATAATTTTCCGCTCGTTGAAAAACAAAGATATGCAAAAACGGTTGCTGATTGTTACCGGGATTATTGTGGTATACCGGTTGCTGGCGCATATTCCAGTGCCATTGGCTGAGCCGACTCAGCTGCGAAGCGCAATTTCTTCGGTGCTGGGCCAGAGTGATTTGGGCGGTATTTTGAACCTGCTTTCTGGTGGCGCTTTGTCAAGTTTTTCTTTAGTGCTGGTCGGACTTAGTCCATTCATTACTGCTAGTATCATTATCCAGTTGTTAACTAAAGCTATTCCAAAGCTAGAGGAGCTTCATAAAGATGGCGAGTCAGGACGCCGTAAGATCCAACAGTGGACGCGTGTTATTACCGTACCGCTGGCTATTGTTCAATCAATCGCTTTTATATTTATTTTGCGCCAAACTGTCCTCCAGGGCGGTACGACGACTTTAGGCGATCCAACTGCCATGGAGTGGATTGTGTCGGTGACTGCTATGACTGCCGGCTCAGTATTGCTTATGTGGCTTGGCGAATTGATTACTGAACAAGGAATTGGTAATGGTATTTCTATCGTTATTTTTGCTGGTATTATTAGCCAGATGCCGCAAATGGCTGCAACGATTATTTCTTCTCTAACCGATACCTCGTCTGGCAGCCTGAATTTCTTTAATTGGTTTACGATACCAGTTAATCCAGTGATGTTCTGGACGGTGTTAGCGATGGCGATTGCCGGACTAATCGTTCTATATTTCCTGGTTAAGATTAATGAAGCGCAGCGCGTCATAACAATTAATTATGCTAAGCGCGTTCACGGCAATAGTAACTATGGCGATGTTAAGAGTATTTTGCCGGTTAAGTTGATTGCGGCCGGGGTTATTCCAGTTATCTTTGCGGTGTCGTTTCTTAGTCTGCCGCAGTTCATCGGGCAGGTTATGAAAGCGTCTAATAATCCTAGCTTGCTGCCGACTGCTAATAAGCTTATCACTTGGTTTCAAGCGCCTAATGCCGGTTCGTTTACTGGCGCTACTGCCGAAGCTTTCATTTACCCGACGCTATACTTTCTGCTAGTTATCGCGTTTACGTATTTTTATACAGGAATTGTCTTTAATGCTAATGAAATTGCTGAGAATTTGCAAAAGCAGGGAGGTTTTATCGAAGGTATACGCCCAGGTGCTCAAACAGAGAAGTATTTGATGCGTACGGTTAATCGCCTGATTTTGTTCGGGTCGATTGTGCTGGGTATTGTGGCGATTCTGCCGTTTATCGCTGAGTATTTGACGTATCACTTGACAGGACTGAAGGGGCTGCGGTTGTCAATTGGCGGTACTGGAGTTTTGATCGTTGTGTCGGTTGGCCTAGAGACATTGCGTCAGATTAACTCGCGAGCTTTGATGGTTACATACGACGATTTTGATCCGGACGAGCTGGTCAATGGCCGCGGTAAAACGAAAAAACGGCGGTTGCTGCCGAAGCTGCGTAAAAAATAAATGAATAATCCTCGCTGCTGGGCGGGGATTTTTATCACCGCTTATTGCTAATTCGTGTATTGCTTGGTAAATAGTGAAAATTTTCTCAGTAAACCCCTTGCGGGAAATAGCTTGTTGCTGTATAATTGACAACTGTAACTTATGGCGAGTCAAAAGGAAGTCATCAAAATGATTGGTAAGGTAGTGGAAGCACTGCCTAATACTCAATTTAAGGTGGAACTGGAGAATGGCCATAGTATCATCGCGCACATTTCAGGGCGAATGCGCAAGCACTATATTCGCTTGGTGCCTGGTGATAAGGTCGAAGTTGAGATGACCCCTTACGATCTTACAAAGGGACGAATCAGCTTCCGCCTACGCGACGACCGGCCTCAACAGAGCCGGTAGTCAAATATTAACGTTAATCTCGGGTTTACTCGGGAAGGGAGATTTAAGCACTTTATGAAAGTTCGTGCAAGTGTTAGAAAAATCAGTCCCGATGACGTACTCGTGCGCCGCGTTGGCCGTAAAAAGGGCAAGCGTATCGCCAGACTGCGCGTCATCAACAAGAAAAAACCTAAGAACAAGCAAAGGCAGGGTTAAGCATGGCTCGAATTGCTGGGGTAGTTATCCCAACAGAGAAGCAGGTGCAAATTGCGCTCACCTATATTTATGGGATTGGGCCAAAGCACGCTTCGAGCATCCTTGCGGCGGCTAAGATTGAGCCGACCACTCGGGTGAAAGATCTCACCGAGGCTGAAGAAAACAAGATTCGCGAAATTATCGACAGCGAATACACCGTTGAGGGTGATCTCCAGCGCTTGGTGACGAATAATATTAAGCGCTTGAAGGATATCAACGCCTATCGCGGTCTTCGCCACAAAGCAGGGCTGCCGACACGCGGACAGCGGACTCGTACGAATGCACGAACTCGCAAGGGTCGCGCCATCGCCGTGGGCGGTACACAACCAAAAGCAGCAAGTAAGACCTAAAGAAAGGACTAAGAAATGGCAGACGCAAAATCTACCAAGAAGAAGCAGCGCCGATCAGTCCCAGCTGGTCAGCTGCATATTCAAGCAACATTTAACAACACCATTGTTACCTTTTCTGACAAGAAGGGCAACGTGTTGACCGCTTCATCAGCTGGTGCATGTGGTTTCCGTGGTAGCAAAAAAGGCACCGCCTATGCTTCACAGGTTGCTGCTGAAAAAGCTGCTGAAGCTGCGAAAACTCAGTATGGTTTGAAATCAGTTGACGTTTTCGTCAAAGGTGTCGGCTTGGGCCGTGACGCCGCTATTCGTGCGGTTGGCGCTTTCGACATCTCAGTAGAAAGCATTAAGGACGTAACTGGCGTGCCTCACGGCGGTGTTCGTCCACGAAAGGCAAGGAGGGCATAATTATGGCACGAGATAATTCACCGATTGTCAAGCAAAGCCGCCGCGAAGGTTATGCGCTTCATCCAAAAGCACATAAAGTTTTGGCTCGAAAATCTGGCATTCCAGGCCAACACGCACACGGCCGCCAAAGTAAGCCAAGCCTGTACGCTACGCAGCTGCGCGAAAAGCAAAAAGTTCGCCGCTTGTACGGTTTGGTTGAGAAGCAATTTGCGCGGTTGATGAACGAAGCAACCCGCGCCCAAGAAGGCTTGGCAGGCGAAAACCTGTTGAAACTGTTGGAGCGCCGGCTGGATAACGTGGTGTATCGCTCTGGGTTCGCCGTATCGCGCCGCGCCGCCCGCCAGTTGGTCAGCCACGGCCACTTTGAATTAAACGGCCGCCGCGTCGATATCCCATCGATTCGTGTTAAGGCTGGCGATGTTATCACCGTTCGCCCAAAAAGCACCAAATCTGAATACTTCACGCACATCGACGACGTGATCAACAATTCAATCCAAGGCCCGCTGAGCTGGCTAAAGAGTGATAGCAAGAAGCTGAAGATTGAAGTGACTGGTTTGCCGAAGCGCGAGGAAGCAGAAGCTGACATCAACGAGCAATTAATTGTTGAGTATTACTCACGATAAAAGAAGGGTTAGGGAAGAATTATGGCAAAAGCAATTTACAATCCAGCACTCGCGAGCGTTGATGACATTTCAGCGACCAGTGCTACTTTTCTAATCGAGCCGCTTCACCCGGGCTACGGTAATACTCTTGGCAACTCACTACGCCGCGTTCTGCTATCAAGTGTTCGTGGTGGTGCGATTGTTGCTTTCAAAATTGAGGGCGCAACTCACGAGTTTACCACCGTTGAAGGCATCAAAGAAGATGTTGTTGACATCATGCTTAACCTGAAAAACGTTCACTTGCGCGTATTTACTGACGAGCCAGTTGAATTACGTCTTGAAAAGTCTGGCGCTGGCGAAGTAACTGCCGCTGACATCCAGACAAACGCTGATGTTGAAGTCGTTAACCCAGAGCAAGTAATTGCTACAATTGACGACCCAAACAAGCATTTAGTGATGGATTTGGTGGCAGAAGCAGGCTGCGGTTACCAGACAATTGAAGAGTCAAGCGAAAACCGCTTGCACAGCGACATGATTGCTATCGACGCAATGTATTCGCCGGTGCTGCGTGTTCGTTACAAAGTCGACTCAACTCGTGTTGGACAAGAGACAAACTTGGATAAACTAGCAATTACCGTTGAAACCAACGGTACAGTTACTCCACGCGAGGCGTTTGAAGAAGCAGCGGCAATCCTGGTTAACCAATACACAGCTTTAGCAGGCAACACCATGGTGACTGGTGCGCCAGCACTTGGCACAACCAAAGATGACGAAGAGTCGGAATTGGCTATGTCAATTGAAGAATTAAACCTAAGCGCCCGCACCACCAACGCGCTGATTAACAATGAAATCCGCACGATTCGCGACCTGGTGACTTTGACCGAGCAAGATTTGCGAGAATTGAAAGGCTTTGGCTCAAAGGCGCTGGATGAAGTACGCGACAAGATGGCGGAGTTGGAGTTTTAACTATGCATAGACACGGATATCAAGGGCGCAAGTTCGGCCGTGAGCGTGATCAACGGCGAGCCTTGCTCAAGGGCCTGGCAACCAGCCTGGTCGAGCACGGCAAAATCGAGACCACCTTGCCGAAAGCCAAAGAGCTGAAGCGCCACATTGAAAAAATCATCACCAAGGCGAAGAAAGGCGATCTAGCCAGCCGCCGCCAGGTGATCGCAGCACTCAGCACCCGCGCTGCTGCTTACAAGCTCGTTGATGAAATTGCCCCGCAACTGAGCGGTCGCAACAGCGGACACGTTCGCGTTGAGCGCACCCGCCTACGTGTTGGCGACGGCGCACAAATGGCAATCATCGAGTTTGTCGACGACATCAAACCAATGCCAAAGGAGGAGAAATAAGATGAAGACGTATTCACAAAAACCATCTGACGTTTCTCGCCGCTGGGTATTGTTTGACGCGAGCGAATTACCACTGGGCCGTTTGGCAACTGAAATTGCTAAACACCTGACCGGTAAATACAAGCCAACTTACACACCACACGTTGATGGTGGCGACTACGTGGTGGTTATCAACGCCGCAAACACCGTCGTTACTGGCTACAAGGAAACTGACAAGTACTACTATCGTCACAGTGGTTTCCCGGGCGGCATCAAAGAAACGCAGTTCAAAGAAATGCGTGAACGCCACCCAGAACGAATTATTGAAGAAGCTGTCAAAGGCATGCTGCCAAAGAACAAATTACAAGCAGAACGCCTCAAGCGCCTGCGCGTATTTGCTGGCAGTGAACATACTCACGCAGCACAAACCCCAGAGAAAGTTGAGGTAAAGTAATATGGCTACTGATACCTATTTCTACGGCTTGGGACGACGCAAAAGTGCTTCAGCAAGTGTTCGCTTGCTTCCTGGCAAGGGTACCATCACCATCAATGGCAAAGCAGCTGCTGAGTACTTGGATGGCAATAAAACCTTGCTGGCAGAAGTAACCGACCCACTGGCTATCGTCAGCAAGCAAAAGGAATACGACGTTACCATCTTGGTGAAAGGTGGTGGTCTCGCTGGTCAAGTTGACGCCATCAAGCTTGGCATCGCTAAAGCATTGACGGCTGCTCACGCTGACCTGCGCCCAGTCTTGAAAAAGGCTGAGCTGCTCAAGCGCGACCCGCGCGAGAAAGAGCGCAAGAAATACGGTCTGCGTTCCGCCCGCAAGCGCGAACAATTCTCCAAGCGTTAAGCTTCCGAATCAAAGCAGTCTGCTTGTAGGAAAATACCTCGTCTGTATGGGCGGGGTATTTTGGCGGCTGGCGTGTATAACAGCACTTTATTTAATGAATCCTGAAAAAATAAATTAAAAATATCAATTAGATATGATGTAGCTAAAAAGAACAACTCCTTTGAGTTAAGATAAATAATGCAAAACAACCTTAATTAGAAAAAAACAGGCTGCTCTCATGAATAGTTAGTAGATATTACCTCAGAATATTACTACCACCATAGAGTACACTTAGGTATACAGATGCGAAAACCTGCGGGGATGTTGCAGAGGTAGTGGGTTATTACGTTATGGTTGTCAATAGAGTAAATACGTGATAAGATAAAATAAGTTGCGGAGATACCATGACTATCTGAGAGAAAGGGGGCGCAGCAGGCTCGCGGTAGCTCCAAGTTCGGCGCTAGCAACCCGCACAACGGGGCGTCTATCAGCCAGAGCGGGAGCAAGACCAGGGGTCAGGGGTAGTCCCTAGGGCCCTAGGGCCCTAGGAGTTCGTTGTTTGTTACAACACACTCCCCCTCCCAGATATACAAGTATCTGGGAGGGTATCTCCCAGTTTCTAAGGACTGACAAGATGGTATATTCATCCTTATATAAGACAGTCGAAAATAACGGATTATTAGCTCATATTTATGAGCATTTGCTTGCTCAGTATATTATGAAATCTCTTCAGAGTAGGGGATTTTTTATTTCAAGCGATATTATCTTAACAGCAAAAACATATGGCGACACTTGTTTTATAGACGCCGAATTATATAACCCAGCGGCGCAAAAGGTTTATGGCGAAGCATTGCGGATGTTTGATGACTGGGATATTCCAGGAGATGCTGCGCTGCGGGTGGCTGGCGAATGCGGGATAGAGATGAATCGGGTGGTGGCGGAATTAAAACAAGATGAGCTATTGCGCAGTCTAAATATGGTACAACTTTCCGCGTGGCACCAGCAAAGCGATCTGACGTATCGCAAAGCCTATGACAAAAGTTCTGTAAACACACTATTTCGTGTTCCGTATATAAAATACGGCAGAAAATCTAAAAATATTTTTCCTGAATATGTTTTAGAATATTCGGTTGATGAAAAATATATCCAATCGCCAGTTGATCAAGCACTGGCAGCGGTTGTCATGCAGGTCGCGGCGCTTAACTTTTTAGTGATGATTCGTGAAAAACATACGGTATACGATCGCGGCGATCAATGGTCGGAAGTGTCAAAGTCGGTTGGTTATCGAATGTTCCTTGGACTAATCAAGAAAGACGATAATATAGTCGACCAGTTAAAGCGCGAATTCATGGAATATGTGCAATTTTTATCAGCGTCGTCGTTTTGCGATAATTTGCAGACAGCGCTGGTTAGGTGTTCGCATAATTACGAGCAAGTATTGCTGGGTAGAGATACGCTGAATTCAATCCTCGGCGGCTGTATTATTGGTGGCAAAGGATGGCTGGAAATGGCGGATAGCGCGCGAATTCAGCAGATGCTTGCGGTAATTGAACTGGATGTGTACAGTATTTGAGCAGTACTTCCATCAAATTTAAGAAGACTGCTAAGCTAAATATTAAATTCATACTCTTGTCGTTATGTAAAATCCATGTTATGATATTCTAGCGAACGAAAGGAAAGAGATATAATATGGAAGGAAATGCTCCTGGCAGAGGAAGCGGTGTGTCTGGCGAAGGAACAGAAGGACTAGAAAATTATTCTATGACACCGGACGACAGAGAATTGATTAGAACTGCAAGAGAAAGATTCCACCTTATGGAAAAACTTGACCAAGTTAATCGTGAGATAAGGGCGATAACTAGCGAAGTAAGTCAGTTTGATGGGCTGAGCGATGAGACAGAAGAGCAGTTCGGCGAGTTGAGCCGCGAGACAAAGGACTTGCTCAGTGGGTTGCGCGGTAACGTAAAGAAAGGATTTGATGAGTCGAGCAATAAAATAAGGAAACGCCTTGAGGATCTGTGTCATCAGCGAGATTTTATTATTGCGAGATTGACGGAATTGAAAGAAACAAATGAGGAGAATGCAGAATATCCAGCCAGAACGAGTCATTTCAGGACTAAGTATGGAGATTCAAAAATGGGAGGATGTGCGATGCTTTTAGTCCTTGATAGTATGATTACAGGTGATAATGGTTACACTAACGCGGTAAGAAGAGAGTTTGTTGGACGGGAAATTTCGGAATATAAGGATGACGAAAAATCCAGCGAATAATCCCAGCCAGCTGGACGTTCTGGCTTTACTGTGGTACAGTACGTGGTGTAAGTGAAGGGGATAAGGTATGGGAAAAGGTGAGTTTGAAGACCATGCGGCAGTGAAGACAGGGGGAACTGTCGGTAGCGGTGAGGAACCTAAGAGTTTTGAGGAATCTATAATAGCAGTTGAAGGGATTGATGAGTCTATAGCGGCAGCTAAAAAGAGGCTTGCGGCTTTGACTGACCAGCGGGATTCCGTTGTGATGGGTGTTTTACGTGAGGTAGTAGCCGATGCGGAAGATTTAGACCTCAGGCTTAAGACTCTTGAAAAAATAGGTAATGCTGCGGTGAACGCTTCTGTAAGTCAAATTAGAGCAAAATTGGGAAATCCGTCTCACGCTAGCGAGGGATTCTCAAGCGAGGAGGTGTATCATTAGATTGGGAACTGGAATAGAATATACAGTATGAAATGGCTTGCAGTTGTCGGTACACGTGAAGTGAATGACACAATTCGCCGTGATATTGAGCATTTTGTCGGTCAAAAGATTGCCGATGGCTGTGGGATTGTGTCGGGCGGTGCTACTGGTGCTGATCACGAGGCGGCTCGGCTGGCGTATGAATATGGTCTAGAGGCGGCACGGTTTCGGGTATTTCTGCCAGTAAAATTGGAGCTGTATTGCCAAGCATTGTATGATCGTGCGGTCGCCGGCAAATGCCGCCAGGATGATGCGATTGCGACGATCGCTCTTTTGCGAGACATCGCCCGGAATAGGCCGGGCGTCATACGTGATACCACCGAATTTACCGAAGTTAATGCCGAGTCATTTCATGCTCGTAATTGTCAAATTGTTGACTTGGCGGATGAGCTGGTGGCATTTCGGGTCAATGATAGCCGCGGCACGACATTTACCGTCGACCAAGCCAAAGAAAAAGGCATTCCGGTCAGTGTGTTTGACTATACTGTCGATTAGGATGATATACTAATATATATGAAAGTCAGCCTAAATCTTATCAAACAATTGATTAATTTTGAATTGCCTCCCGTAGATGAGTTGGTGGCGCGGGTCAATCAGCAGCTTGGCGGTGTCGATGAAGTGATTGACCTCAACGCTAAATATGGCGGCGCGCGAATCGTCTGGGTGGTTGAATGCGCTAAGCACCCTAATGCTGATAGGCTGAGCGTGACCAAGATTGATGATGGCGGTGTGGTGGCGGACGTACCGCGCGATGACAATGGCTTGGTGCAAGTGGTCTGCGGCGCACCGAATGTGCATGCGGATATGTGGGCGATTTGGTTGCCGCCCCAGAGTACCGTGCCGGCGAGTTTTGATGACGACGAGCCGTTTGTGTTGGACGCGCGGCCACTGCGCGGCGTGCTCAGCCAAGGTATGTTGGCGGCGGCTGACGAGTTGGATATCGGCACGGATCACGAGGGGATTATTGAAATTCATGAACACGACGTGCCGGCGGGCGTTGAGCTCACGGCGGGTGCGAGTTTCGCGGAAATGTTCGGGCTGGATGATTACGTACTGGACATTGAAAACAAGATGTTTACTCACCGACCGGATTGTTTTGGGCAGCTCGGCGTGGCACGCGAGATTGCTGGGATTTTTCATCAGCAGTTTACTAGTCCTGATTGGTATGAATCGGTCCAGCAGTTCACGAACGCTGAAGGTTTGGATTTAAAGGTTACCAATGATGCACCAGAATTAGTGCCGCGCTTTATGGCGGTAGCATTTCGTGACGTTACTGTGCAGCCAAGTCCGCTCTGGCTGCAATGCCAGCTGGTGGCTATGGGCGGTAAGCCGATTAATAACATTGTCGATGCCACGAATTACATAATGCTGATGACGGCACAGCCAACGCATGCCTATGATTATGACAAATTACGTGTGTCTAAACTTGAGGCGCGGATGGCTCGTAATGGAGAGAAAGTCAGTCTGCTCAATGGCAAAGAATATGAGTTGACGAGTGATGACATCGTCATAGCTGATGGCGAGGGTGTGATTGGCTTGGCGGGAATTATGGGCGGTACCGACACTGAGGTTTCAAGTGATACTAAAAATATCGTTTTGGAATGTGCTAATTTTGACATGTATGCGCTGCGCCGCACCGCCATGCGTCACGGTATTTTTACCGATGCATTGACGCGGTTTAATAAGGGCCAGTCGCCGCTCCAAAATGCTGCCGTATTGAAGCAGCTGATGAGTATGGTTGGCGGTGTGCAGGCTAGCGAAGTGTTTGACAAGCGCAACGATCGCCTGATGGCCATGCAGCGCGATTCGCGAGTTACATTTGGCTCTGCTGGCAAGGAAACCATCTCGATTTTCGATTGGGGCGCAGTGACTGGCGTTTTAGTGTTGGAAAGTACTTTTGTGAATGAACGTTTGGGCACAGAATTTTCGCCGCAAGAAATCTGCCGTATCTTGAAGAATGTTGAAATTAAGGCGCATGAGAAACCCGAGCCAAGTACGCCGTACCAATTTGAAGTAATTGCGCCGTTCTGGCGCACCGACCTTGAGCTGCCGGAGGACATTGTCGAGGAAGTCGGCCGGCTGTATGGCTTTGATAAACTACCGCGCCAATTGCCAATGCGCAGCATTAAGCCAGCGCCTAGGAATCCGCGCCGCCAGCTCAAGCAGGCGATTCGCCAAAGTCTATCGCGCGCCGGCGCCAACGAAGTCTTGACCTATAGTTTCGTCCACGAGCGTGTCCTGAAAAACGCCGAACAAGACCCAAGCCGCGCCTATCGGCTGAGCAACGCCCTCAGTCCTGATTTGCAGTACTATCGCACCAGCGTGCTGCCGAGTTTGCTGGATAAAGTTCATGCCAACATCAAAGCTGGCCACGACGAATTCATGTTGTTTGAAATCGGTAAAATTCACGATAAAGAATTGCCGCTTACCGACGAGAATCTGCCAAGTGAACAGACGTTTGTCGACGGTGTTTACGCTAGCAAAAAGCCGCGGGCGGGCGCGCCGTTTTATAAGGCGAGGAAGTTGGTAGATAGATTGTTAGCGGATATTAACGTTGACGCTGATTTTGTGAAAATGGTAGAGTCTGGCGCGGATATGCCAGCGCCGTTTGACGGCCAGCGCAGTGCTTGGATTGTCGCAAAAAATGGCGAGAAGCTAGGCATCGTCGGTGAATTATCTCAGGCAGTGCGGCGTAATTTCAAGCTGCCAGATTACACGGCGGCGTTCTCGCTTGACGTTGAAAAATTGCAAGTCTGTTTAGCTAGTAGCTGCGCGCATAATTACCGGCCGCTGAGCCGCTATCCGTCAACGACTCGGGATATATCGCTGAAGATGCAGTCGGCGGTTGATTATGCGTCGGTGTATGCGTGCGCTGAGGAAGTTGCGAAGAAACACCGCGAATTGCAAATTGGTATCACGCCAATTGCGATTTATCAGCCGAAGGACGATGATTCAATAAAAACCGTAACCTTGAGTGTCAAATTTACTAGCGCCGAGCGAACTTTGGCGGATAAAGATACTGCGCCGATAATTGAAGAAATAGCAGCCATGGCAGCGGAAGAATTTGATGCCGCGCAAGTTTAGGCGGGCGATTGTTGTGCTTGGTAAAAATTGTTATAATTGGAGATGTAAATAAAGGAGGATTATGGCAACGACGAAAAGCCAAAGGATAGGGATTTGGGTGATTGCTGGCATGATGTTTTTAGGAACGGTCGGCGGATTTATCGCTATGATGGTGCAGCCGGGCAATGACGCCAAAGATCAGGCTGAGCTTAAGAAAGCGCAGGATACATACACTAAGGCTGTTAATGAACGGCAAAAAAAGGTTAAAGCGCAGGCGGAAGAGTTGAGCGGTAAATATTATAGCCAATTTGCAGAATATGCTTCGCGTCCGGCGGAATTCAGCAATGATGAAGCTAAAGAGTTGAAGGTTGAAGACCTCGTGGCTGGCGAAGGCGCGGAAATAAAGAAAGATACTAAATTTGCAGTTTATTATATTGGTTGGAATCCAAAAGGCGAAGTCTTTGATCAGTCGATTGATGGTAAAAAATTAAAAGAACCTTTCTCAGTTGAAGGCTTAGCAAACGCGTCGGTGATTGAAGGCTGGAAGGAAGGCTTGATTGGTATGAGAATCGGCGGCGTCCGCGAGTTAGCGATTCCGTCAAGCAAGGCCTATGGCGAGAAAGGCCAGGGAGATAAAATCCCGGCAAACACGCCGTTAAAGTTTGTGGTAATGGCAATCGACAAGCCGGCAGAAATTCCTGAACCAGAAATACCGCCAATACTGGAAAAATACTATAAGGAGCAATATGGGATTTAAGGAGAGAGACGTGGTGATTGTCGGTGCTGGTCCAAGCGCGCTCACTGCAGCAATTTACCTATCGCGCGAAGACGTACCGACAACACTATACGAACGCGGCGTGGTTGGCGGTATGGCGGCCATCACTGATCAAATCGATAATTACCCAGGCTTTGCCGAGGGTGTGACGGGCATGAAATTGGCGTCCGAGCTGCAGCAGCAGGCTGAGCGATTTGGCGCGGATATTGAGTACGGCGATGTTACGGCATTGAAGCAGGTTGATGGTGAGCTGGAATTGACGGTTGATGGTCAGCCAGTGCGCGCCAAAGCGGTGCTTCTGGCGACCGGCTCAAATCACCGCAAGCTGGGCGTGCCAGGCGAAGACGAATTGTACGGCCGCGGCGTACACTACTGTGCCACGTGCGACGGTGCATTTTATCGCGACAAGCGCTTGATCGTCGTTGGTGGCGGTAATTCGGCGGTACAGGAAGCGATCTTTCTAACTCGCTATGCCAGCCACATTGACCTGTTGGTGCGTAGCAAATTACGCGCCAGTGATGTCCTGCAAAAAGAGCTGCAAAAGTATGTCGATGAGGGTAAAATTACCGTCCATATCGGTGCGACGACTGACGAAATTATCGTCAAAGACGACAAATTCTACGGCGTCAGATCAACCCAAAACGGCGAACAAAAAGAATTTACTGCAGACGGTTTGTTCGTCTTCATCGGCCTCATCCCGAACACGCAGTTCTTGAAGGAATCAGATGTTGAGCTGGACCTTGGCGGACACATCATCACCGACGAACATTTGCATACCAACATTCCTGGCGTCTTTGCTTCGGGCGATGTACGTTCGGGTGCGACCATGCAAATCGCTTCGGCGGTTGGCGAGGGCGCGGTGGCAGCATTGCAGATTCGTGAATATTTACAAGAAAAAGCCAGAGAGGAGTAGATCATGGCGGATTTTAATCAAGTATTAACCCCGGGAAATTATCAGGACGGCGAAATCACCGTTGTCGTGGAGATTCCGGCTGGGTCAAATCATAAAATTGAATGGGATCGGAAGGTTGGCGTTATGCGGCTAGATCGGGTTGATCCGGCGATTTTTTCCAAGCCGACTAATTATGGTTTCATCCCGCAGACATTGGACGAGGATGGCGATGAGTTGGACGTGCTGTTGGTGACAGATACGCCGCTGACGACTGGGCTGGTGGTCGAGGCGCGGATCCTGGGCGTGATGAAGTTTGTCGATGACGATGAGGTCGATGATAAAATTATCGCGGTGCCGAGCGACGATCGCCATAATGGCAATGCTATTCAGTCGTTGGAGGACTTGCCGGCACAGTTGATTAAGCAAATTGAATTCCATTTCAATCACTATAAGGATCTGAAAAAGCCAGGTTCGACCATTGTCAAGGAATTTGCTGGCGTTGATACTGCCAAGCAGGTTGTAGCGGCGGCGATTGAGCGCTGGAACGAGCAGGCGTAATACTATCGTGTAAAGCAGGGTGGTATCACGTATCGCCGGATTTGATCCGTGTTTGTCGCACAATGCAACCGTCATCCCCTCCGACAAGTCGATAGCTCTGCGGACGGCGCCCGCCGGATACATTCGACTTGGAGGAGACGGCTGGAAGACGAACCGCGGCAGCCACTCCACCATCCTCTGCCAGAGCACACTCTTCGCTCAAATCTCCATTGGAGATTCCTCGCGAGCGTTCGGCTGAAACGTTCGTTACTCACGAACGTTTCACAGTCTCTGGCGGAGGAGGTGCCGTGTCTGCCGTAGCCTCTGGGATGAGGTATGAGTGTTTTGCTTACCGTCGAAACAGCGATGAAACGCCGTCAGTTAATCCCGTCAAATGTGCGAGCACGCCGCCGCTTTTTGACAGTTGCATGCGCAGTTTGGTTTTGGCATGCGGCGTGATGACCATGTCGCGCCAGGCTGGTTTGGGTTTGGCGGATTTGCTGG
>CAUUVR010000010.1:0-24107 GCA_963548945.1 uncultured Candidatus Saccharibacteria bacterium | reverse complement strand
GAACGTCGTGAGACAGTTCGGTTTATATCCGGTATGGACGATAGGAAACTTGAGAGGATCTACCCCTAGTACGAGAGGACCGGGGCGGACGCACCTCTGGTGTATCGATTGTGGCCACCTGCTGCATTGTCGAGTAGCTATGTGCGGACTAGATAAGCGCTGAAAGCATATTAAGCGCGAAACTAACCTCAAGATAAGGTTTCCCTATGAGGACACAGAAAGACTATCTGTTTGATAGGCGCAAGGTGGAAGTGCAGTAATGCATGGAGCTAAAGCGTACTAATAGTCCCATTGCCTTTTTATGTCCTTGTCTGCTAGCGTTTATGCTTGCATAACGCTCGCGGATAAGGTAGACTTGACTAGTAATTGGTGCTTTTCAACGAGTGCCAGTCAATTAACAATTCAATTCCGTGCAGAAAACTGGACATCGAAGAAAGGGGTTTGGCCCACCGCGGAGTATATGCGGAACCAAGCGTCGTAACCCCCTCCTTCGGTGCCCATGGCGAGGAGGAAACACCTGTTCTCATCCCGAACACAGAAGTTAAGCTCCCCAGCGGCGATTATACTGCGAAAGTGGGAAACTAGCACGGTGCCGAATTATAAAAAAGACTTCCGAATAGGGAGTCTTTTTTCTTGTTCCGTTGCGACGACAAGATAATTTAACCCATCCAAATAGGATGGTTTTTATTTTGCACATTAGTTTTATGAGCTGAATTTGTCATGAATTTTGTTATTTTTTAATCTAATGATTTAATGGGAGTGAGTCTTTTTAAGTTTTTTCCAAGCTGCTTTGCGCTGCTTCGGCGTCATGCTTATTGCCCATTTCCATGCTTTGTCGCTACTAATTCCAAGGCTATCCTTTGCGATATGTTCCATTATAGATTTGGCATGCTGGCTACCAAAGCCTATTTCTATTGCGTCAACTGAAAATGAGTACACCAATCGACTCCATCGCTCGTTTAAGATTTCTTTGTTTTTTACGGTTTGCGGCCACACATGATTTTGTCCAAGCAATTTACATCCAATCAGGTTAACAAGAATCCAAAGGATAAGATCATCTCCTATTACTACTGATGCGTCTAGCTCAATTAGTGCTGCCTCTTTTTTGTCAATGCCTGAGCCGAGAAACCACGTGCTGTGATCGCCAGTTACGTCGCCTACTACAATAGTAAACCCTCCGCGAAACGATAGCCCAGAAGCCGTTTCAAGGCCAGAGATGATATTATCCTCGTATTCTTTATATAACCTTTGGACGCGGGCTGTCAGAAATATTCCAGTCCAGTCTTTTTTCTTCATTCTAAATTTGACTAGCATATGGTAATTATAGCAAATAAAAATAACGCCCTTGAAAGAGCGTTATTTTCTCTATTCTCGAATCTCGCAGAAAACGAGAATTGTATTTGTGGTGGAACTACGATTTCTAAAGTTCCAGTAGATAGCCAGCATGATGTTGCCGACAATATTTAGTATAGCCAACAGAGAGACAGAATGCAATATTTTATTCACAATGAAAGAGTACTTGTGTAAATATTGACAAAGTATGAGCAGTATGATAACATAAAACTATAACACATATCATGTGTGATATATAAAGGTGAGGGTTTCTGCATAATTTTATGTGGAAATCTTTTTTAATACGGAGGAAAACTCATGGCAGGAACAAAAGCCGGCGGTCTGAAGGCTGCGAAGAAAAACTTAGCGCGTGATCCAAACTTTTACGCGAAAATTGGCGCAAAGGGCGGTAAGAATGGCAAGACTGGCGGTTTTGCGGCTAATCCAGCTTTGGCGCGAATTGCTGGCGCAAAGGGTGGAAAAATTTCTCGCCGGCGCAAGGCGACAGCAACGACGGCTGCATCGGTAACAGCCGCGTCAGCAACCCAAGATGATGTGACGCTAGCTGCGTAGTTCTAGCGCCCGAGCGTGATAATATAAAATAACCCTCTTTGCAAAGAGGGTTATTTATTTACGGTAGCGGCGGAGTTCGCAGGAGCGAGCTTCGTTGACGCGCCATTCGCTATGGCACTGAAGACAGCGGTAGCGGTGTTTAGTAATCTCCATGCCGACAGCTTCGCAATTTGGACAAATACTGCGTGAGTGCAGCCAGTCGCGGTAACTATCCAGCGAATCTTGAACGATGTCGTCGTCCATTTGTAGCGGCAGATTGTATGCGGGAGCAAGCATGTCTACGGCATATTCCCAGGCTGATCGCTCCATATCAATTAACGTAATATCCCGCTGGTAGGATTCGTGCTGCAGTTTGGCGTGGGCGATTTCATGCAGCAATTGGGCAAAATCGTTTTTTTGCCGCAGGTTTTTATAAAAAACTGTTTGTGTTTTCGGAGACCATGAAAAAACATCGCTTTTTTTAAAGGTAATATCCGGAAAATCTCGTTTAATTTTGGCGAGAGTAGGCCAGCGCATTGTCATAACATCCATATAATACGATTTCTTCCGGCTTCGGCGCGCTAGCGATTTTCGGTACGGCTATGGCGGCTGGCAGGTTCTCTGCTAGCAAACCGCTTAATATATCGGTAAAATAGGGGACAAACGAACCAATACTGCCGCCGATTACGATGACATCTGGCTGAGTAAAAGCGATGAGCGGTTGCAACCCGACGCTAATTCTCTTAGCGATTTCTGACCAAGCTTCCAGGGAGGTTTCTTTCGATAATTCGCCGAATAGTTCATAAAACACTCGTCCAGCTGCAATTTGTTCCCAGGATAGGGTGCGTCCGCCATACGAAAGCATCATATGCCCGCCCTCGCAATCGTTTAAGGATTTATCTAGTACGCCGTTTAAGATCAGGGAAGTACCGATACCGGTACCGATCGTAATATATAATCCGCAGCGAGGTAACTTGTCTAAGCGGTGCATACTGGCGAGTCCAGCCATGTTAGCGTCGTTGGCAACTATAATATTGGCATTGGGAAAGTTTTTTGCAAAAAGCTGCCGGATGGGTACGTTTTGCCAATTGAGATTTTGGCACCAAACAGCAACTCCGTCATGGACAACGCCTGGCAGAGCGACAGATAACGTAGTAGCGGAATCGCCTGAAATTAAGTGTATTTGATCGGTAACGCGCTGGATATATTGTTCAATATCTTTCGGCGTTGGGAATTTTATGATTTGTTCGGGCTGCCCGTTATCATTAAAGCGGGCGACGAGCGTTTTTGTTCCTCCAGTGTCTACGGCAACTATCATAATTGGATTATATCATAGCTCTTTACTGATTGCGGGCTATCATGATATAATAAAGAAAATTTGAGTTTGGAGAAGCAGGCAATGAATAGAAATAATCAACGAGGAGCTGTCGGAACGTTTGTAGTGGTTGGTGCTGTGTTGGCAGCGGCGGCTTTGGCGGTGTTGTACGGCGCCCGCCATTCATTAAGCGATCAACAGAATCCGCCGATTTCAAGCGAATTGGTCGCGGCGGACAATAAATCTGATAACAAAGACAATAAGAGTAATAAAGATGCCAAAGACAGTAAAGACGCTAAAACGGAAAATAAATCAGGCGGTAATTCGGAACAAAAGACGGAAACTAGCAAAAATCAGGATACCGACTCCAAATCTGGCAGCGATAACTCTTCTGTAATAACCGGTTCGGATACTAAAACAGAGAGTAAATCTGAAGATAAGAAAGCTGATACGCAGACTGTTCCGCAGACGCCAGCAGCACAAACTGACGGTAAGGACTTGCCAAAAACTGGCCCGGCTGAATCGGTGGCGGTTATTCTGGCAGTTGGCGGTTTGACCTTTATCGTTTTGGCGTACGTTCAGTCGCGCCGGGTTGTCTGATTTTGACTTAACTACATCTGTTGTGGTACAATTACTATTGATCTATAGGGACGTTTTTCATGCTGTCTCTAGGAAGTAATATCAATTTTAAGGAAGGGGTCTTTAGGAAGACTTATGGCAAATGCCAAAATTACAATGGACGACCTGCTGGCGCAAGCAGGCGATAATATAAAGCAAATTGCTGCTGGCGACATGGTTAATGGAACTGTGTTGTCGGTTAGAAAACACGAGGTTTTGATCGATTTAGGACCTTTGGGCGTTGGTTTAGTACCGCGCCGCGAAGTTGGTTTTTCAAAAAATTATGCTGTAGGCGACGAAGTTGTCGCTAGCGTGGTTGATCCAGAGCTGGATAACGGCTATTCGCTGCTGTCGCTACGCAAGGCAGCCAAGGATCGCGGCTGGGACGAGGTCTTTGCTAAGCTTGAAACGGGCGAGATTATTACGGTAGTGCCGTATGATGCTAATCGCGGCGGTATGCTGGTGGAATACGAGGGTATCCGCGGCTTCTTACCGGTATCGCAGTTGTCAGCGGAACATTATCCGCGCGTCGGCTCAAGCGATAAGGACGAGATTCTGCAGCGTCTTAATACTTTGGTAAATAAAGATATTAAGGTACGAATCTTGGATGCTGACCGTAAGACAAACAAACTTATCTTTTCTGAGAAAGAGGCGGTAAAAGAAGGTTTGGCGGAGCGGTTCCAGAAGATGGCGATTGGCGATACAGTTGAGGGCGTGGTGACTGGCGTTGTCGACTTTGGCGTATTCGTTAACGTTGAAGGAATTGAAGGGCTAATTCACATCTCAGAAATCAGCTGGGAGCGTGTTAACAATCCAGCCGATTACGTGAAGGTTGGACAGACGGTCAAGGCGAAGATCATCGCGATTGATAAAGAGCGCCTGAGTTTGAGCATGAAGCAATTGACTAAAGATCCTTGGTTGGATGAAGTCGAGCAATTCAAGCCTGGCGATAAAGTTGAGGGAACAGTGACTCGCATTACGCCGTTTGGCGCGTTTGTGCAGTTAAGCCCGGCAGTTGAGGCGCTGGTTCACGTGTCGGAACTTGGCGGCGACGGGACGGATCCTGAAAAAGTATTCACCTTGAATGAGCGTAAAGAATTTACGGTTTTGGATATTGATAAAGAAAACCGCAAGATTTCTCTTTCGCTTGGCAAATCAAAGAAAAAATAATACAAATCCCCTGAAGCGTAGCTACGCCCAGAGGTGAGAGGAGCTTACTATGGCAGAAAAAATCGTCAATATTGCGGATTCGGTAACGGTTGGCGAATTGGCTGAAACTCTGGGATTGTCGGTAACTACGCTGATTGGCGAGTTGTTTAAGAACGGAATTGCGGCGACGATTAATCAGCGGCTGGACTTTGAGACGGCGCAGATTGTGGTCGAGGAATTGGGATTGGATGTGCAGCTGAAGCGCAAGGCGGCTGCTGCGGAGATTCATCATCATGCACGAAAACTATCAGATAAGGCAGTGCCGCGCCCGCCAATTGTGGCCGTGATGGGGCATGTCGACCACGGTAAGACGAGCTTACTAGACGCAATTTTGGATAAAAAGACAGTTGAGGGCGAGGCTGGCGGGATAACGCAGCACATTAGCGCTTATCAAGCTCAGCGCAACGGGCGGATGATTACGCTATTGGATACGCCAGGACATGAGGCGTTTGCGGCGCTGCGGCAACACGGCGCGGTGCTGACTGATGTGGTGATTATCGTGGTGGCGGCAGATGACGGCGTCAAGCCGCAGACAGTCGAGGCGATTCGGTTTGCGCGCTCGGCTAATGCGAAAATCGTGGTGGCGATCAATAAAATTGATAAAGATACTGCTAATCCGCAGCTGGTAAAAACGCAGCTGGCATCTGAACACGGCCTCAATCCTGAGGAGTGGGGCGGCGATACGGTGATGGTGGAAGTTAGTGCCAAGACCGGCCAGAATTTGGATAAACTGCTGGATATGGTGCTACTGGTGGCAGATATGGAAGATTTGCGGGCGGATGAGGACGTGCCGGCGGAAGGCTTGGTGATTGAGGCACATATGGAAACTGGGCGCGGCGCGGTGGTCGGGCTATTGGTGGAAAACGGGCATTTGCGGCCGGGGCATTATTTGGTTGCTGGAACGGCTTACGGACGAGTTAGGACGCTTCAGGATTTTCGTGGTAAGACAGTTAAAGATGCCGGCCCAAGTACGCCGGTCAACGTGACTGGGTTTAAGGAATTGCCGCAGTTTGGTGATGGATTTGGTATTGCTAAGAGCGAGAAAGAGGCGCGCAATTTGGCGCAAAAAGCGAAAATTGAGCAGGAAAAAATGGCCGCCACTACTAATATTACCGGCGCGGATATCCTAAAAATGATGAATCAGAAGCTTGATGCCGAGGAGTTTAATGTGATTATTAAGGCTGATGTCCAGGGTTCTGTGACGTCAGTGGTGGATAGCTTGAAGCTGATTGATACGGGCGGCGAAGTTGAACTGCATGTCGTCGGTACGGGCGTGGGTAATATTTCTGAGAATGATATTTACTTGGCGGTGGGCGAGAATACAGTGATTTATGGATTTAATGTCGATCTTCCGCCAGCGGTCAAGCGATTGGCGGCGCGCGAACACGTGGAAGTGCGGATTTTTAAGGTGATTTATGAGCTATTGGACGATGCGAAAGATTCAATGGAAGCGCTGCTGGCGCCAGAGGTTGTCGAGACAGAAATTGGCGAATTGGAAGTAAAAGGCGTGTTTAGGACGATGCGCGAGGAAATAATCGCTGGCGGCGAAGTAAAACGCGGCAAGGTGGCGAAAGGGCTGCTGGCGCGAGTAAAACGCGGCAAGGAGCAGATTGCCGAGGTGGAAGTATCATCAGTGCAGCGCCAACAGCAGGAAGCGAAGGAAGTTTTTGAGGGCGAAATGTGCGGTTTGAGCCTGAAAACGAAGAAAAAGATTACTCTGGAAATTGGCGACAAACTGGAATTCTTTACGCGGGAATTGGTGAAGAAAACCCTGTAGCCTGCTAAGGTAAATTAAAGCATTTGTGGTTCGGATTTTAGCAAAAGTGGTTAAGCTAAGCAAAAAGCTTGACATTTTGTATAGTGTATGCTAGCATACTAACATAAATCTTTAAGAAAAGTATTTTCTAAGAAAGGAACCACCACATGGCATCAAAAGAAACAACACCTGGCAGCGGCGCGAGAAGAGGGCAATCTAGACCAGGGGAGGGTCGTGTAGGGGATGTGGCGACTCCGGCATGGGACGTCGACTGGAAACCCTTGCGTTCTCAGGATGCAGCGTCCGAAACGAGCGGAGACGATCCGTCGTTTAACGATTTCTTAAATCAGACTGCGGAGCGTCAGCGTACAGAAGAAGATCACAGACCGGGTCTGAAAGAAAGATTGCGAAGAGTGTGGGCTCGTTTTAATTTAGGAAGACGTGCAGCAAGTGATGTCTTTAACGGTGGAAGGAGTAATATTGACGATACAGATAATGTGACTACCGTGTCTGATAAGGATGCTCTAGCTTATGCCGACGCAATTGTAGTTTCCGACGGGGTTGACGAAATTAAATCCAAGCTTGTTAAACAGGGTATACTTGAAGACAATATTAGCGATCTTGATTTTCGTAGGTTTAGCGTAGCGGCTGGTCGTAGATATTCAGAACTTGCCAGTGCTGCCGCCGAAGGTGGGATGCGTGTTGAAGAATATGTGGAGTCTATTCAGTCTCAGAAGGACAATGACGATACAATTGATAAAGATACACAGACTAAAATTGACGCTTTGAAAGATGAAGATGATAAAACTGAAACTGTAAAAGGCAAGAAAGAGCAGCAGCCTGATGACAAGAATGGGAAAGAACATAGTCATGCCAGTACCGAAGATCTTGAAAAAAGCGCAGCTGGGGCTCGGCGTAAATTTGTAGAAGCAAAGATAAATTACGAGGAGGGCTTTTTCAAGAATTGGTTTGGCGGCGCGAAACGCAGGGTGGCTATGGAAGAGGCCCGCAGAGAGTTGACAACCGCTCTTACAGCGCTTGTTTATCGACAAGAGGCTGATAGTATTAAGACAATTGACGGAAAATTCTCTGTAGATAAGAAGAAAACCAAATCCTCAGATAAAAGCAATCCAGAAGGTCTTGATCCGTATGAAGAGATGCTGCGTCAGAAATATCTTGGCGATGAGTATGATGAGGGCGAAGAAAGCCTGATTGAAGAAAGTCAAGATAAGAAGAAAACCAAATCCTCAGATAAAAGCAATCCAGAAGGTCTTGATCCGTATGAAGAGATGCTGCGTCAGAAATATCTTGGCGATGAATTTGATGAGGCTGAAGAAGGACAGGCTGAAGAAAAGAAAGATGAGAAAGAGACAGATTATGAGCAGGCGAGGAAAGCTGCTATTCAGTCGATAGCTCTTGCGGTGGTTGAGAAGCTTGATCAAGTGGAGAGAGAGGCTGAGGCTGAACTTAATAAGCGCCAGGAAGAGCGTTCACCATTTCGTAAGCTTGTGGCAAAGATCGGTCGTCTGTTTACTAGCGGAGAGGATGAAGGCAAGATAACGATAGGCAGTTTACACAATAAAAGAAGTACTGTTTCTGGTGTTGTGTCTGGTTTGGCTGCTGGTGGAGCAACGGGGTTGGCAGGTTTCTCGATGCTAGGTATGCTGCCGGTAGCGGCTGGTGGTGCTTTGCTTAGTGCTGGTATCGGCGCTGCTGCCCGCGAGGCTACATTGGAAGCTCAAAGCGAGGACGACCGATCATTGACAGATGAGGAGAAGCAAGAATTCATTGAAAGTGCTGCGAATAACGAATGGACAGTTGGAGATAGAGATAAAGACGGCAACGAGATAAAGAGGCCGCTAAAGTCATGGGAAATGATTGGAGCAATGGTTGGAAGCGGCTTGGAAATGAGCCAGATGGACTCAGAGATACGCCAAGAGGCCTCTAGAGATGCATCCAAAGGCGCAATGGCTAGGTATGCATTAGGCTTTGCGACTGGTGGAGCAATAGGATTTGCGGCTGGTCATTGGGCGCATGATAGATTCTTCTCTCCGGAAGTTACTCCTAGTGACTCTTCAGAACCTCCTAAACCACCCCTAAAAGACAAGACTGACGATTTAGGGATGACAAGTTCAAGACATAACATAGCAGAAAACCCTATGACGGGAACTCCTATGACAGAGGCTCCCACGATATCATCAGATACATCTTGGCCGTGGGATCATTTAGCGAATAATCCGTCGATTGGTTCTGAAAAAGCCACTTCTACTCTATATCAGGTTGGCGATTGGCTCAGAGAACAGGGCTTCTCGGTTGATTTTCCACAGGTTGGCAATGGTGAAATTGGTATGACAGTGGGTGGTAATGATAATCCTGAATATGTGAACGGTGCAATTGATTGGGCATTGGAAAATATGAATCTTTAATAGAAATAAAAAAGGAGAAATAAAAAATGTTTGAAATTACTGACGAATTCCTGCAGCAAGCTGGATTTGACGCTTTGCCGGCAGAACAAATGGAGAGACTGCGTAAAATTGCTGCCGGTAGAATGGAAGCTGAGTTTAAAGAGAGGATTGCCGGAGCGATTAGTGAGAAGCAATCAGAAGAAATTGAGCGTTTGATTGACGGTGACGAAAGCTTAGCTTTGAGTGTAGCGACTCGCACAAACGCACAGTTTCGTGAAAGCAAAGAATTTTTGGCTATACAACAGTTGGGCAGGCAAAATAACACTACAGACGATAAAATAATTCAGCAATTCGCTCTCTTTTCTTGGTTCAAAGAAAAGAATATTAACGTCGAAAGGATAATTCGAGAGTCAGCTATAAAGGTGATGAATGATTTGGGATCTACACTTTCTCAAGTCAACGAGATGGCTGATAGCGACGGCCTGTAGTTTTATATTTTGGCGATTTACATGCAAAACTGCTATAATGATACCATATAAATTAGTACTAAAGAGGTAAGGTATTAAATGTTTCAACTAAACGAAGAATTCTTAAAAGAACTAGGGCTGGATCAGTTGCCAGAGGAGCAGCGCAAGCCGTTTTTACAGCACATTTACAGCGAACTGGAGATGCGTGTTGGCGAACGGCTGAGCCAGGGTATGAGCGATGCCCAGTTGGATGAGTTTGCGGATATCATTGATAAAAAACCAAATGCAGTCGATAATTTTTTAGCTAAATATGCGCCGAATTACCAGCAAGACAAGATGTTCCAGAGGCTAGTGCAGGCAACTAAAGCCGATCCGAACGATCCGCGCCTGAAGGATGAGTTCGCTGCCACGAAGTGGCTGGAAGTGAACCGTCCGGATTATCGCGATGTCGTGGCGGCGGTGATGGACGAACTGAAGAAGGAGATTGTTGCTCACCGCGATGCTATTTTAGGCGGTGCGGGTGCGCCTTCAGCGCCGCAGCAGACTCAACAAGGTCAAGGCGACTTTGATTTAGCTGCTTAGGGTTGTGAATTTAGCCTTGATGGCCGCGGAGAAACGCCTCTGCGGTCATTTTTTTGCCGCTGGTTGGGGCGATAAGCTCGTCGATAATAAGCCAATTGCCGTCAGTACACTGCACGTCAAGCGGTGAAAGCGAACTAGCGCCAGCGTGTGCTTTGGTGATTATGAACTCTGTATCATTAACTTTAAGCCGGCTGCGCGGAAATCCTAGGTAAGCTCTAACCTGAGCATCGGCTTCGGCGGCAGTCATTGTTTGCGGGTTGATGTAAGATAGCTCTTTGGTAAGCAGTTTGCAGTAGGTAGCGTCGGTGTCATTTTGTGCTTTGGGGGTTAGTGTTCCCGACATTATTTCTGGTAGAATACTGATTAGCAAGTCTCTGCCGCTGCTAAATAACTCGTTATAAAGCTGCGGTTTCGTTTCTGTGCCGGATAATTTTTTATGGATTTGGGCGTATATTGGCCCGGCATCCATCTTAGCATCCAGTTTCATGATGGATACGCCAGTCTCGTTATCTCTATTGATGATGGCTGATTCTATCGGCGATGGCCCGCGATATTTCGGTAATAGCGACGGGTGAACGTTAATAATTCCCGGAGAAAATAAATCGATTATACTTTGGGGGATAATTTTTCCGTATGCTACCAGAATGCCAGTGATTGGCTGTAAATCTTTAATATAGCCGGCAATTTCGTTAACTTTTTGCGGCTGCAAGACAGGTATGTGGTGTTCTTTGGCAAATGTTTTAACAGGCGGTTCAATGAGCCTATGTCCGCGGCCGCGCTTTGAATCCGGTTTGGTGATAACGCAGGCAATAGAAAACTTATTGTCAACAAGCGCCCGCAGGACGTCTAAGCTATGTTCTTCAGTCCCAAAGAATGCTATTTTCGGCGATTTCGCTGGCATAGTCAAGCGGTTGCAGCTCGCCTTTCTCATCGAGCGTGTAAAAAGCATCTGTTTTATCTTTAATGTGGTCGATGAAGACCTTGCCGTTACAGTGGTCGATTTCGTGCTGAAGCACCCGCGCTAAAAACCCCTCGGCCTTGAAACGCACTTCATTGCCGTCCAAGTCCATTGCTTTTATACGGACTTTAGTATGGCGGGGAACTTTACCGTAAATATGCTGGACGCTGAGACAGCCTTCGTAATCAGCAACGATTTCGCCTTCATACTTAACAACTTCGGGGTTGATTAGGGTCATAAATTCGCGGGTTGATTTGTTGTCAAAATCACTACGAACGATGACTAGACGCTTAAGCGCGTCAACCTGAACTGCCGCCAGCGCTGCACTGATTTCATGCGGCCGGGAATCTTCCCAATCAAGGGCTGCGGCTATCATGTCGTCAGAAAGTTTTATGATATCGTCGGTGATGACATGAATTCTGGTTGATTTTTTTCGCAGGTGCGGGTTTGGCAGGGCTATAATATCGTCTTTCGTCATTCGTAATATTATATCAGAAATTACAGCAAACTGATAGGGTCGAGTTCATACTGCCAATGTGCCGGCGGTATGTATTTTATCAAATTGATTAGTTGGCGGCGCTGCGGACTTTTCACGATAATTTGCCAGCGGTATGTGTCGCGGGCTCGTTCGTAAAAAGCTGGTGTTGGCCCCAGGATTTCTATATCTGGCGATTTGGTTTTTAACAACTGGGCAATTTTTTGAGAATTATTAACGGCGGATTTTTCAGTTTTATAAGTGCAGGTTAATTTTAATAAATAAACAAAAGGCGGGAAGTTGGTTTTCTGGCGCTGGGCGATTGTGCGCTTGTAAAAGTCTGCGTAATTTTGGCGCAGGCCGTCAACTATGGATGGGTGCGACGGATGATAGGTCTGGACAATAACCTCGGTTGGGTTATGGGATCTGCCGACGCGGCCGACGACTTGGGCCAGGAGCTGGAATGTACGTTCGGCGGCAGCGTAGTCGGGCAGCAATAATCCGGCATCCGCCTGGACAACGCCGACGACGCCAAGGTTTGGCAAGTCTAATCCTTTGGCGATGACCTGAGTGCCAATGATGATATCAATGTCGCCGTTTTTTAACTTGTCATACTGGGTATCAACTGTCTCTTCAGGGGTAGAATCGCCGTCAAAACGAATAATTTTTTTGTTCAAAAATAGCTTTTTCAACTCGGATTCAATGCGCTTGGTGCCGATGCCTTTGTGGATAATGTCGGCATTATGGCATTCTGGGCAGCTGGTGGGGACGCTGGTTGAGAAGCCGCAAATATGGCAGGATAGAAGGTGCTTATCCGCATGTAAGGTTAACGGCACGAAACAGCGCGGACAGCCAGCTTGCCAGCCGCAGCTTTCGCACAGCGTGACAGCAGCAGTGCCGCGGCGGTTATGGAAGATGAGTGCTTGGCGGTTGTTTTTTAGCGCCAGCCGCAAAGATTGTAATAATGGATTTGATAAAAATTGATGTTCTGAAAAGTTTTGGCGTTTGGTCATATCGACGAGCGTGATGTTTGGTTTGACGGCGTCGGTGCGGGCGGGGGCGGTCATGGAGGCTATGGCGCTATTAGAATGTTTGGCAAGGTAATAATCGGCGACTACTGGGGTGGCGCTGCCGAGAATTAGTTTGGCGTTATGCTGGCGAGCGAGAATGGAAGCGGCACGCAAGGCTGAATAGCGCGGCGACTGTTCTTGTTTGAAGCTGGGCTCGTGGCATTCGTCAATGACGATAAGACCGAGTTGCTGAACGGGAGCAAACAATGCCGAACGCGGCCCGATAACGATTACTGGATCATTTGAGTTGATAATTTCTTTCCAGGCAGCGTGTCTTTGGGCTTCGGTTTGCTTTGAATGGGTTAGGATGATTTTTGGAAAATTTTTGGAAAATTCCGATACCAGCTGCGAGGTTAACGCGATTTCCGGGACTAAAATAATGGATGATAATTCTTCTTTTAAGGCTTGCTTGGCGGCTTCAATATATACTAAGGTTTTCCCGGAACCAGTGATGCCGTGCAGTAGTATCGTGCCGCTGAGCATGGTTTCAATCGTTTGCAGAGCGGCCTGCTGGTCTTTAGTGAATACTTTTTTTATTCTATTTGACAGAGTGTTTGACGTGATTTTATCAGGGGTAGCGCGCCGGTTTTTTGTTAAACCGCTGGGTAAAATAGTTTGCCAAACAGTTGCCAGGTGCGTTACGTAATAGCTGCTCATCCATAGTGCTGTTTGGACAAGCGGCAAGGGCAAAGGACTTTTTTCAACGACCGAATCAATTGGTTTTACTGTAAAATCTGGCTGTCTGACTTCTTGTAGAACGACACCAGCCAAATGATTTTTTCCAACTTCAATAGTAACGATTGTTCCAGGCGGCAGTTTATCTTCCGAGGAATAGGTAAACGAATAATCATGCGCTCGGACAATTTTAATAGGTGAAACCAGATAAAAATACATATGCCCATTATATAGCCAAAAAGATGCTAAAATAAGCATATGTATTTTGAGAGTCGTTCGCAAGCTGGCGCTAAGCTGGCAGACCAGGTGCTGGAAAAATATCGCTACGAAAACTGCGCAGTGGTGGCGCTTGGCGAGGGCGGCGTGCTGGTGGGCGAGCAAATTGCTGTCAAGCTGCACTGCGTGCTGATGATGCTTCTGAGCGAGGAAATAGATATTCCTGGCGAAGGGCTGAGTTTCGGCGCGGTGTCGCAGTCAGGACAGTTTACGTATAACAGCCAGTTTTCTGACGGCGAAATTAACGAATATACCGGCGAATTTCACGGTTATTTGGAGGAAAAAAAGCGCGAGGCGCATCAGCGGATTAACCGATTGCTTGGCGACGGCGGTATTATCGATAAAAGACTATTAAAAGACCGGACGGTAATTCTAGCGAGCGATGGCCTTGGTGACAATTTATCGCCGCTGGATGTGGCGTTGAGTTTTTTAAAGTCAGTCCGAATTGAGAAATTGGTGATTGCGGTGCCGTTTTGCGGTATAGCGGCAGTGGATAGGCTGCATATGACAGTCGATGAAATGCATATTTTGGATGTTAAGGAGAATTTTATGGGAACAAATCATTATTATGATGATAATACGTTGCCATCAAAGGAGGAGACGGTGAGGAAAATTAATCAAGTTATTCTAAATTGGCAATAAATAGGTTGCCGGGTGTTGTAAAATTGTGATACACTGAGTGGTAGCGAAAGGGAATAAGGGAGGAAATGCTTGACGTTTTTATTACATCTAGGGTGCGGCGTAAAATCGTAGTTGTGTACGCCAAGTATCCTGATTTTCATACGCACGTACGCGGCTTGGCGAAACTGATTAAGGAAGATCCCGGTAATATTCAGCGCGAGCTCAAGCGGCTGGAAAAAGTAGGTTTTCTTAGGAGCGAGAAGCAGGGCAATTCGCGGGCATACTTTACGAACAAGCAATTCCCGATTTTCAAAGAATTACAGAGCATGGTGATTAAGTCGCAGCAGCATGCAGCACGGCCGAGGCACGGTTCGGCTGATAGAGATTAATGACGCTGTTTGAGCGGATTTTGACAGCGCGAGGTCTGACGACGCGGGCAGCGCGCGAGGCTTTTTTACGGCCGGATTATACGGCGGTGAAACACGATCCGTTTTTGCTGCCGGACATGGACAAGGCGGTGGCGAGGCTGAAGCGGGCGCGGGAACAGGGCGAAAAAATCGTCATTTATGGTGATTATGACATTGACGGGCTGAGCGCCACGGCGCTGCTGCTGGACGCGTTTGGTAAGTTTGGCTTTAAGGATGTCGATGCCTTCATCCCAAACCGGTTTGTTGAGGGCTATGGCATGACCATGGGGGCGGTCGATAAGGTGCATGATATGGGTGCGGATTTGATCGTGACAGTGGATACCGGTAGTTTGTGCCATGCGGAGATTGCCTATGCCGCTAGCCTGGGGATTGATACGGTGGTGACGGACCATCACAACGTGGCCGAAACGCCGCCACCGAGCGTGGCAGCGGTGAATCCGAAATTTCCAGGACATGCGTATCCGTTTCGTGATTTGTGTGGGGCGGGCGTGGCGTTCAAGTTAGTACAGGCGCTGCAGACTGAATTGGATGGGCTGCCTAATGGCTATGAAAAATGGCTGCTGGATTTGGTGGCGCTGGGGACGGTGTGCGATATTGTGACGCTGGCGGATGAGAATCGAGCGAATGTCTACTGGGGCTTGGAGGTGTTGAAAAAACAACAACGTCCAGGATTGAAGGCGTTGATGGCGGTGGCGGGTGTTGAGTCAGAGCAGGTCAACGCTAGGCATTTGGGGTTTGGTTTGGGGCCGCGAATGAATGCAGCGGGTCGGCTGGAGACAGCGCAGCACGCGCTGGATATGCTGGTGGCGCGCGATGGGTTGGCGGCGCTGGAGGCGAGCGAAAAGCTGGAGGAATTGAACACCAAGCGGCGCAGCATTCAGGATGCGATCTTTGAGGAAGCGTGCCAGCAGGCTGAAGAGCTGGCTGACGATCACGTATTGGTAGTGAGTAGTAGTGGCTGGAATCACGGCGTCATTGGCATTGTGGCGTCGAAACTGGTGGAGAAATATAAAAAGCCGGTGTTTATCATTGGCGAGCGCGGCGAGGAAGCAACGGGTTCGGCGCGCAGTTTTGGTGATTTTTCAGCGGCCGATGCCGTGCGGGCGGCGGACGATATTATCATCAAAGGCGGCGGACACGGAGCGGCGGCTGGCGTGACGCTGGCGACTGAAAAAATTGGTGATTTTCGTCGTCGCGTGAATGAGTTTTATGATTCGCTGCAGCTACAAAATCAAGAGCGATACTTGTTGCCGCGGGCTGATGTGGAAATCGATGATTTTTCGGAAATTAATGAGGAATTGGTGGAGAATTTGGCGAAAATGGAGCCGTTTGGCAATGGCAACCCAGAGCCAGTCCTGAAAATTACCAGAGCCAGCGTGCTGAGTGTGCGGCGAATGGGTGCGGATGGACAACACATTAAATTAGCACTGCGTGATAAAAACGGTAAGGTGTTGCAAGTGCTGGCGTTTAACGCGCCAGAGGAATTCTTCCGCGAGCCAGGTGATGAGGTTTCAGTGTGGTTTCAGCCAATTATCAACGAATGGCAGGGGGCGCGGACGATTGAGGGGCGGTTGCTGCATGTCGAGCAGGTCTAATCATAAAAGTTTACGACATTAATATATCTTTTGGTATCTTTGTGTCTATGGTATATACTTTCGTTGTTGTCGTAAATCTAATTCTGTGGGATGTTCCGTTTTAGGTTAAGGGATCTAGTACGCAGGTATTGCATTATTGTATAGTATATGATACAATAAGTAAGTAGATAAGTTAATGTATATGGAAGTACTATGAGATCGCCAGATTATGGATTTACAGAGGGTTTAACGATTGAGCGGAAAACTCATTTAACGCCAGATTGGCATAGTCAAGAGAATATTGGTAATGCAGAAGCGTTGGGTTTGCCGAGAGATACTAGCCAGCCTGACAGTCGGCTTCAGATTGCTACGCCCGAAGAAATACAAGAGCTGTCCAGAGATCCATATTCTGGAGAGCATGCTGGTAGAGTTGTAGAACAACTGAAAAATCCACGATATATTCGTAGCCTAGGCGGTGTTGGTTTTGAAGCAGCGGTGGTTGGCAATCCAGATGCAGAAGAGGTTAAATTTGTGTTTTACGGGTGGGGTGGTAATTTCCGTCATCCAAATGCACAGCGTGAAGCAATCACAATGACTTATGCCAATCCAGATGTTGCTTATGTGGTTATGAACGGCCCAGGGGTTGGTAATTCTGGTATGTTACCAGAATCAGCTCAGAAAGAAATAAGAAAGACTGGCAGTTATTTACCATTAGGAAAGTATTTAGCACCGGTAGTTGATCATGTTGCTCAGGATTATGAATTAGTAAATCTTGGCGGACATTCGTTAGGTGCGCGTACAGCTACGGCAGTTGCTGCTAATAGAGAGGGTTTTACAGAAGAGCTTCGTTTGTATGATCCGACTGGTACGCGAAAAACGAGCCTAGGCGGTATCACGATGGGATTCTTCGTAGGCGAAGGTAGAGAGCTTATAAAGTATGATAAGGCATCGTCTGTACCAAAGCCTGGGGATGTCGGTTTGGAATTTCTGTCGCAAAATGACCCAGATAGTATCGAAGCGATTGCTGGTTTATCGGATGGCGCGGCAGGTGAATTTAAGCGGCCAGAAAGTGGCTGGATTCAGCAATTCTTAGTCGATCCAGCTGGGTTGAGGCGCGATGGTTTTGAGGGCGATTTGCGAGTGGCGGCACCGAATGTAGAGCGTAGGATTGATATTCTTGTGCCAGATGGGAGCCATTTGAATGATTGGCACGATGTTGCCATGATTGTTGGACGCTTACGGTCTGTACCTGGCCTGACGGCTGATATAAGCCAGTGGAATGTACTGAATCATACGCACAACAGCATGAATCAGCCACCAGCTTTAGCATCGGTCTATGCGGCTGAATTATCTTAGTCATTTAAGCAACTTGGTTATTAATTTAATGCTAAATTGCGTATTAATAGTTGCAAAATAACCTCCTCATCTGTTATAATGGCGAGAGTATGGTTCAAGTTACACGTAGAGATCAGAAGGAAGCGAACGAAAATATTATTCGTCGTTTCAACCGTAGGGTTTTACAGAGCGGTGTCCTTGCGCGGGCAAAGTCGGTGATGCGGTTTGCGAAGCCTATTTCTAAGACTGAGCGCCGTAAGAAAGCGATTATTCGCCGCGAGCGCCGAGCTGAGAAAACAGCCAGGATGCGTTTGGGAGCGGCGCGTTAATGCCAGCGCTGAAAGCGCGTATTGCTGAGGAAATGAAAGCCGCTCTTCTAGGGCGGCATCGTTTTCGAGGCGATGTATTGCGTAATTTGAAAGCGGCAATTCTTAACGAGGAAGTGGCTTTAGGCAAGCGCGATGAAGGTCTAAGTGATGCAGAAGTCGAGAAAGTTATTGCCCGCGAGGTTAAGAAACGCAAAGAAAGTGCCGAGTTGTACCAGGCAAATGGCCGGGCAGAATTGGCTGAGCCAGAGGAGAAAGAGGCGGTAATTTTACAGGAATTTTTGCCGAAACAGCTGAGCGAGGACGAGATTCGGGTAATGGTCGAGGCAGTGGTTGCCGATCTGGGCGCGACGATGCAGCAAATGGGCCAGGTGATTGGCGCAGTGAAGGCTAAGGCTGGCAATGCGGCTGACGGCGCACTGATCGCGAAGATTACCAAAGAAACGCTAATAAAACAATAACAACACAGAAAAAGGAGCAAGGGATGATCTTATTATTTGGGCCGCCGGGGGCTGGTAAAAGTATGCAGGGGCAGATGCTGGCGGCACGTCAGGGTTGGAAGTGGCTGTCGACTGGCGAGATGCTTCGCCGGAGTAATGATCCGGCGGTGATCGATATTTTGCGTTCAGGCGAATTGGCTAGCAATGAACTGATTTATCAGGTGTTTGAACAGGCGGTGCAGGATGCGCGCGATAAAAAATATTCAAACATTATCGTTGATGGTTTTCCGCGGACCAAGGAACAGGCGGCATGGCTGGATGAGTACATGGCGCGGATGAATGAGAAAATTGATACGGTGATTTCACTGGAAGTACCAGAGGCGGAGATTATGCGGCGGCTAGAAAAGCGCGGACGTTTGGAGGATACGCCAGAGGCGATTGCCCGGCGGATGACGATTTATCGGCAAAAAATGTATCCAGTGCTGGGGATTTTTGCCGAGGCGGGGGTACGGATTGTCCATCTGGATGGCGTCGGTACGGCTGGCGAAGTGCATGATCGGATTTATGAAGAGGCGGCATACGCATGCCAACTTTAATTACTGGCGAAAAAACGCCGCAGCAGATGAAGGATATGCGCGAATGCGGGCGGATGTTGGCGACGATTTATGATGAATTGCGCCAGCGGGTGACGGCTGGCATGAGCGAGCTGGATGTTAATGAGTTTGTGGCTGGGCGAATTAAGGATTTCGGCGCGGAAGCAACGTATTTGACGGATGAGGTGAAATTCCCAGGGGTGATTTGCGTGTCGACTAATGAGCAATTAGTGCACTCATTTCCGACAGAATATGTGTTTGAGAAGGGCGACGTGGTGAGTTTTGACCTGGTAATCGGCTACCGCGGCATGAAAACTGACAGCGCCTTTACCATGGTGGTTGACGAAGAGCCGCGCGGTGCTAAAAAGCATTTGCTGCATGCAACGGAGCAGAGTTTGTATGCGGGAATTGATGCGATTTCTGGTGACGGGACACGAGTTGGCGATATCTCGGCAGCCGTGGAAGCGGTGTTGAAGAAAGCCAAATTGGGTATTATTCGCGAGCTGGTTGGCCACGGCGTGGGGTTAGAAATGCACATGAGCCCAGAGATTCCAAATTATGGCCGCCGCGGTACCGGTCCAGTGTTGCACGCAGGTGATACGATTGCTATTGAGCCAATGGCCAGCCTCGGTAGTGAGAAAATTGTGACCGAGGACGACGGCTGGACGATTAGCCTGAAAGACGGCAGTTTGGGGGCGCATTTTGAACATACTGTGCTAATTACCGAAACTGGCGCGGAGATTTTGACGAGGCTATGATTTACTTGCAAAAGTATAGCCATAACCTGTATAATTAAGCCTGTATGCAAGAACAATCTCGATATGCTGTAGGAATTGATGTTGGTACGAAGAACGTACGCTGCGTCATTGGTTATATTGACGCGGATGGCGATGCGCCAAAAATTGTCGGCGTAGGGACAGCGCCAAATAGCGGTATGCGAAAAGGTACAGTAACTAATCTGGCGGGTCCGGCGGAAGCGATTGATACGGCTCTGGGGGCAGCGGAACGTATGAGCGGCCACCAGGTAAAGACGGCAGTGCTGAGCGTCAACGGATCGCATTTAACAAGTACTAAGGCCGACGGAATGATTACAGTTGGTACGACTGATAATGAGGTAACGCCTGGGGATATTGTGCGCTTGGAAGACATGGCAACGACTGGCAAAATAGCGCAGAACCGGGAAATTTTGGAAATTGTAGCGCATTCATATCGGCTGGACGGACAGGATAATATTAAAGATCCAATTGGTATGACTGGTACGCGTTTGGAAATTAAAGCAAATGTTGTGTCAGGGCTGCTGCCGCATATTACTAATCTGCAAAAATTGGCGGAAATGGCCAAGGTTGAGGTTTCTTCGGTTGTTCCAGCAGTGCTAGCGAGCGCGCAGGCAGTACTAACAGAAAACCAGCGAGAGAATGGCGTGGCGGTATTGGATATCGGCGCGGCAACAACTGGCGTGGCGGTGTTTGAAGAGGGCGATTTGCAATATTTGTCGGTAATTCCGCTGGGCGGTCAAAATGTGACTAATGATTTGGCAATTGGACTAAGAACTGATCCGGAGATTGCCGAGTCGGTAAAATTGGCGCATGCGCGGTTTGGCGGTAAGAAATTGGGTAAAGTGGAAACCAAGCACGAGAAAAAAACATACTCGTTTGAACAGAGCGAGATTGATGAAATTGTCGGCGCGAGGTATGAGGAGATATTTGAGGCGGTAGCTAAGGAATTGAAAAAAGCAGGTCGAGCTGGCAAGCTGCCGAGCGGTGCGGTTTTGACTGGCGGCGGTGCTAATACGAAGGGCTTGGTTGATTTTACTAAAGAACAGCTGGGCGTGGCAGCCAGGCTGGGCAAGCCGTCCGAGTACGGCGGTGCTAGCAATGAAATAAAAGGACCGGAATTTTCGGCGGCAGCCGGACTGATGCTGATCGATGCGGCGAGCGATGTTTCGTATGCGAAATCGCCGCAGAATGCTAAAAAAGCAGCGGAAAAAGCAGGCGGATTTTTAAGAGGTATTTTTGCTAAGTTTAAGTAAGTTGTTTGATATATCAGTTGAAAAAATGCTATACTGATGTAAGAATTAGAGAGAGGGAAATAGATGCCGCAAGTACAACCAAGTGAAGTTCAAACATTTGCCAGTATTAAAGTCGTTGGGATCGGCGGTGCTGGCGGTTCTGCTATAAACCGGATGAAAGATGCGGGATTGACTGGCGTGCAATTTATCGCCATGAATACCGACGCTCAGGCACTGCACAATTCGAAAGCTGACGTTAAGATTCATCTGGGATATAATACGACGAACGGTTTGGGGGCTGGTGCTGATCCGACAGTTGGCGAGGCGGCAGCTAACGAATCGCGCGAGGAGATTAAGAAAGCGCTTGAGGGCGCGGATATGGTGTTCGTAACAATTGGTGCTGGCGGCGGTACTGGTTCTGGTGCTGGCCATGTGGTGGCAGAAGTGGCGCGCGAACTGGGGATTTTGGTAGTTGGCGTGGCGACGCGGCCGTTTAGTTTTGAGGGCGAGAAGCGGCGGATTAATGCTGATTGGGCAATTTCGCGGCTTGGGCGGCAGGTTGATACCTTGATTACTATTCCAAATGACCGTTTGCTGCAGACAATTGATCGGCGGACGCCGCTACTGGAGACGTTTAAGATTGCTGATGACGTGCTGCGCCAAGGTGTGCAGGGGATATCAGAGCTGATTACCGAACATGGTTTGATTAACCTTGACTTTGCTGACGTAAAAGCGATTATGAGCAAGGCTGGTTCAGCGTTGATGGGTATTGGACGGGCGAGCGGCGACGACCGGGCAGTTCAAGCAGCCCAGCAAGCTATCGAAAGCCCGCTAATTGAAGTATCGATTGACGGTGCAAAAGGCGTGCTGTTTAATGTCACCGGCGGCTACGATATGAGTATGGCGGAGATTCAGGAGGCGGCTGAGATTATTACCGGAGCGGTCAGTCCAAGCGCTAATATCATTTTTGGCGCAACGCTGAAGCCGGAAATGGAAGATGAGTTGGTAATCACGGTGATTGCCACAGGTTTTGATAGCGAATCGTTCCAGCAAGAGGAAGAAACTCTAAGTGTGAGCAATCCTGCGCCGCAGCCAGTGCCTGAGGTTGACGAAAACGTGGTTAAAGACATCGATTTGGAACTTGACAGAGAAAAAGCCGCGGAGGAGTTTGCTGCTGATAATGAAGTAAGTATGTGGGATGCTATGCCGGATCCAGACAGCGTTTCAAACGAGGAAGATGATGATACGCCAGCATTTTTGCGGCGGCGTAAGAAGAATGAGGACTAAATATGGCGAGTTTTAACATCGGAGACAGCCGCGTGATTGAGTCGCGCGAAGTCTCTGACGGTGTGGCGATTCGCCGCCGCCGCGAGACGCCAGATGGACGGCGTTTCACTACGTATGAACGCGTGGAAAAGCCAAACTTAATTGTGACTAAGAAAAATGGCAGCCGCGAACTATTTGATAGAGTTAAGTTAGCGCATGCGGTGCGCCAGTCGGTCGGCAAATTCCTTAAATCTGACGAGGAAGTCGAGTCGATTATCACGGCGGTTGAAGATAAACTGTATGCGCTGGGCGCCTCAGAAGTGCCGTCGCGGCAGATCGGCGAGTTCGTACTGGATGAATTAGCGAAGCGCAACGAAGTGGCGTACGTACGTTTTGCCAGCGTGTTTCAGAAGTTTGAAACGCTGGATGATTTCGTCAAAATATTGGAACAGCGCCGCCAGAAAGGGCAGGAATCATGCGAGTAGTTGTCGTGTATCGGACAGAAAGCGATTATGCGCGTAAAGTTATGGATTTTTTACATGACTTTAATCGGCAGACGGGGCACACGATTGAGGAAATTGACCCAGATTCGGCTGAGGGCAGTGATTTTTGCCGGACGTACGATATCGTTGAGTATCCGACGATTATCGCGCTGAGTGCTGATAGCCAGATGCAAAATATGTGGCGCGGGCTGCCGCTGCCGACGATTAGCGAGGTAAGTTTTTATGTTTGAAAAGTTGCGCAAGCGGTTGTCGGGTAAAGAATCAAAGCGCCGGCAATTGGCAGCGCTATTGATGCTGGTTGGTAGCGGCTTGGGCTTGTTGGCTTCGTTTGTATTATCGATTGAATCGCTGACGCTTGCTAAAAATTCGCATGCCGTGTTGAACTGTGACTTGAATGAGGCGATGAGTTGTTCGGCGGTAGCGAATCATTGGTCGGCGGCGCTACTGGGCTTTTCCAATAGTTTTATCGGTATGATGACATTACCGGTGATGGTGACAATTGCGGTGGCGCTGCTGGCGGGAGCGAAGTTTCCGAAATGGTTTATGTGGGGCGCGCAGCTTGGCGCAGTGGCTGGTCTGCTGTTTGCCAGTTGGATGTTCTACATGAGTTATGTCGAGATTGGCGCGCTGTGTCCGTGGTGCTTGACGCTGGACGCGGGTATGCTGCTGATTTTTTATGGACTAACCAGGCACAATGTTTTGAACAAAATAGTTGAACACCGCGGGTTGCGCCGGTTTGTTGACCAGGGCTACGATACGCTAGTGCTAGCCTCGGTGGCGGCGCTGATAATTATGGCGATTTTGGCTAAGTTTGGTGGTCAAATTATCTAGTTCAAGTCATTGAGTCTGTATATTGCTTATGCTAAAATAGCAATATAAACTGCTTTAGCTTTGTTGGCGAGCGAGGTTATGTAAAAGTGGAGAGTAATAGCGAGCAATTTGGGTTGAGAATACGACGCAAACGGACGGTTTTGGTGTATGCCGTGGTCTGTCTGTTAGTGCTGAGTATTGGTGTTATTGTGGCGGTGCAGTGGCTAACTCGCCCTACTGAAGCGCTAATGCCGACAGTATCATCGTCGCAAGTAAAGGTTGATCAAGCGAATTATCGTATATATCAATCGTCGAGTAATGCTGCCCCTGGTGCGCAGTTGGCGGCTGATAATACGGCAGCGACACTGCCGCAGGCTGGTGCTAGTTTTCGAGTGCGAGTGGGGGTGGAGAATAAAGAGAAGTTTATGTCTGCCAATCAGATATCAGCTGGCGGACTTCATACCTGCGCCATCGCTTCCGATGATAAGGCGTACTGCTGGGGAGGCGGTACTG
>CAUUVR010000009.1:0-41155 GCA_963548945.1 uncultured Candidatus Saccharibacteria bacterium | reverse complement strand
TTATGCCGACAATCGCCGTACTAGTGCCAAGCTGTACGTTGTTTGTGCGCGCGGCACTTTTCGAGATAATTATTCGCTCCAACCAGATGAAACCGAATTTATCTCTAGCAGCTGGTTAGAAATTAACAAGCTTGAGCAGATGATTTCTAACGGTCAGATTATTAATTACTCTATGCTAGCAGCATGGGCGTTATTCAAAACCGCACCGATGAAATAGAGTTTCTTGTGCTATAATAATCTCAAAAGCGAGCGATCACCGTACGCGATGTTTCTCTGTTAGGGAGTAGAAAGGAATTTATATGGCTCAACCCAAACCAATCATAACAGTTGACCAACTCGTCAAGACGTACGACAGCAAGAACGTCGTCGACAGCGTGTCGTTTGAGGTCAAGAAAGGCGAGATTTTCGGCATCCTCGGGCCGAATGGCGCCGGTAAGACGACGACGCTAGAGATGCTGGAGGCGCTGAGGCCGATTGACGGCGGCACAGCGACCATCGACGGAGTTGACGTCGCCAAGGAACCTAGACGCATTAAAAACATCATCGGTATCCAGCTGCAATCGACAATGTTTTACGACAAGCTAACCTTGCGCGAACAATTGAAAATGTTTGCCAGCCTGTACGGACAAACGGTCGACGCTGACGCGCTGCTAGCCAAGGTGCAATTGACCGACAAAGCCAAAAGCTACGTCGAGCAGCTCTCGGGCGGGCAAAAGCAGCGCTTCGCCATCGCCTCGACGTTGGTTAATAATCCGACGGTGTTGTTTCTCGACGAGCCGACCACTGGGTTGGATCCGCAAGCTCGCCGTAATCTGTGGGATTTGATCAAAGAGATTCGCGATGAAGGTATTACTATCGTGCTGACGACTCATTACATGGACGAGGCCGAACTGCTGTGCGACCGCTTGGCTATTATGGATAATGGCAAAATCATCACCATTGATACGCCGCATAATCTGATCCGGCAACTATTGGCGCGCGGTTTCAAGAAAAAGCAAATTGTCGAGCAGGCCAATTTGGAGGACGTATTTATTGACTTAACAGGAAAGGCGATTCGGGATTAGTATGAAAAAATATTGGACTGGTGTATTCGGGCAAGTGCGCGCCCAACAAAAACGCTTTATCCGCGATAAAATGTCGCTGTTCTTTACCTTCCTGTTTCCGCTCATCTTCCTGTTAGTGTTCGGTTCGATTTTTAATAATCAATCAACCAGCTTTGACATCGCGATTATCAATAACTCGCAGACGGAATTTGCCAAAAGTTTTGTCAAAGGCGCTAAGGACAACGCTAAAGACTCGATTCTCAAAATTAAAGATGTCAAGGATATGGACGAGGCTCGCGAGAAGTTGAAGCGTTCAGAACTGAACGGCATCATTGAACTGCCGAGCGATTTTGGCGAAGTGAAGGGTGAGGGCAGAGATGCTCGCCCGACTGGCACAATCAACGTGCTGTACGCCAAAGGTTCCGAGCAAACCGGTAGCGCCCTAACGGCGGTGATGAACCAGATTGCCAATGAAATAAACAAGCACTTGGGCCAGCCAGAAGCGCCGCTCAAGGCTGCTGGTAAAGCGGTCGGCGACGAACAGTTGAAAGCTTTTGATTATACATTCACTGGACTACTGGCATTTAGTTTGATGAGCATGGGTGTCTTTGGTCTGGCTAACCAAATGCCAGCCGAAAAGCAGCGCGGCTCCTACCGCCGATTGCGTGCGGCGCCGTTTACCTCGGGCCAGCTGATTATTGCCATGGCGATTCACTACACGATTATTTCGCTGCTCAGTTTGACGATGATGATTGTTGTCGGTATGCTATTGTTCCAGTTTAATATGCGCGGCGATTGGGGGATATTTGTCCTTATGGCGGTGCTGGCGGCCTTTATGATGGTAGGACTGGGCCTGTTGATTGGCGGCTGGGCGAAGAACGAAAATCAGTCTGCGCCGTTAACCAACCTGATTTCTTTCCCGATGATGTTCTTGTCTGGTGCATTCTTCCCGCTGTACATGTTCCCAGAGTGGTTACGCGGTGCCGCCCAGTTTATCCCGATGACGCCGATTACTGATGGTTTCCGTTTGATCATGACTGAGCACGCTAGTTTCATCGAAGTTCTGCCGCAAATCGGTGCTGTCGCTGCCTGGACTCTCGTTATCTACATCGCCGCGATTAAGCTGTTTCGATGGGAATAAGAAAGCAAAAACTCTAGCCGTCTGGCGGATTTTATCAAATATCCCGGTAATTTGCCCGCCTTCGCTCGCTTTTTTACCAAATAGCCATATCTGCCGCTTAAAACAGCCTTTCTATTTTTGAAAACAGCCTTTATATTTTGGAAAATTACCCTTCTATTTTGTGCGATTAATAGGGCTGTTTTAATGATTTGCTTTGTGTTCTGGCTAATTTTTCCAATGAAAATAGCCCGCCGAACGAGCTCAAGCTGAATGCGGATTTTTCAACCCGAGAAACAAATAATTGTCTCAATCAGATTGAACGCATTCGGCGAGCTATTTTCGGCGGGCGTTGGCCCTAGTTGTCTTCGGTGATCTCGCTGATGATGTATGCTCTCAGTATCGACATGAAAGACTCGGCTGCTGCCGTGGCACTCAAGGCGTAGATCATAGTCCCGACGTCGCTCGACGTCAGGAGAAATATGACCAGGGAGATAACCACGATGGCATCAGGCGCAAATGATTGCGCGATTTTCATAAGCATATCTCTCCTTTCGAGAGAAAGCTTGCTCAAAGCTAAAGGGCGACTTCCGCCCTAAGACAAAGCCTTGAGCAAAAGTCAATATATATATCACTAATAGAATAAAATGTCAATGAATTTTAAGCAAAAATGTGTCATTATATGTTTTTACGGCGTTTAATTCGAAATATAAATTAATTGCCTATGTTAAATACGTCCACCTCCGTTGTCAAGAGCACTGTAGTATAATAAAATCAGCTATAGCACAAAGCTATGCCAGAAGGGGGAATTATGACATTTGAAGAAGCGCAAGAGCTAGTGATGGATCATATTCGCGCGCGGAAGTGGGATAAGACGAATGATTCGCGCGGTTTAGCGATATCGTTGTCGCTGGAGGCTAATGAGTTATTAGAATATTTCCAGTGGGGTGATAAACATATCGGCACCAAAGACGACATGGCGAGCGAACTGGCCGACATCATTATTTATGCTATTCAATTTGCTGCGCGCTTTGATATCAATATCCCCGAAGCGGTTGCTGCAAAAATTGCCAAGCAAGCCGAAAAATACCCGGTTGAGATTTTTGAGATCGAAGACAAAGCCGAGCAAAATCGCCGCTGGCTGGAAGCTAAGAAAAATTATAAGAAGGATACGACGTTATGAAAAAGAGAGTTGGCATGAATAAAAAACTTATTGCGATTATTTCCGTCATAATCATCTTGTGTGGCGCTGCGGTTGGACTGTGGTATAATCGCCAGCATTCTGCCGAGCAGCCGAAAACTCCGTCTACTAACGTGTCCGACGCCGCCAAATTCAAGTCAGAATATCCGCGAGTGGCGGCGAATAATCGCTTCGTTTATGCCAGCGATAAAGAAGTCCTTAACATCTTTGATAGTGGCAGCGGCGTGGTTTTCTTGGGCTTTCCGCAATGTCCGTGGTGCCAGCGCTTGAGCGAATATGTTGACCAAGCCGCCCGCGCCGAGGGTATTGCTAAAATACACTACCTGAATATCCGCGACGCTCGCGCCAATAATAGCGAGGTTTACCAAAAGCTGGTGAAAAAACTTGAGCCGTACCTTGATAAAGACGATAACGGCAAGCCGCGAATATTCGTACCGGACGTATCGATTGTCAAGAACGGCAAGATTATCGGCCGCTATAAAGAGGAGTCGACTGGCGACGATAATATCACGCCGGATAAATACTGGACGAGTGAAAGGATTGAACGAACATCGTCGCAGCTGCGCGGATTTATGCGGCAGCTGAAAGGTTAATTTTCTGGATTAGCATCGTCTTTTGGCTGTTGTTTGTTGCTTTTACGCTGGCGTTTCGGTTGGACGCCGACCAGATAGCTCCCAATCGTCCAGCCTTTGGCGATCCTTGGTACTATAAACAACTGAATAATAATCCAGACCCCTAGCTCTGAAAGATAGAATCTACCAGGTTGTATGGTGTCTATGAAAAACGGATAAACTAGCGACCGGGTAACTACTGAGGCGAAGATAATAAGGGCTATATTGATACAGCTAGCTAAGAACTTATTGCGGCGATTAGGCGCGGCGTAGTTTTCGTCGCTGAGTTTGACGCTGGGAACTTTATAGCCGATTAGCCATGTCAACATGAATCCGAGCAAGCAGCCAAAGGTATTGGTTATTAAATCATTAACATCAAACAGCCGATAACTACAAGGGTATAAACCGAACACACCAGTTAGCTGCGTCACCTCTATTAGCATCGATAAAAGAAAGCCGCTTAGCAGTGCAAATTTCCAATGCTTGTGAAAATACGCTTTCATAAAAATGCCCAGCGGTACAAAGAAAACGATATTCATAACTAATTGCAGCGTGATATATAGAGTATCCTTGTTAGGCTGAACGATGTCGTTAATCCAGTTGAAGGGTATAAGCTGCGGCTGGATGTGATATGTTTGGCAAAAGGCAATCGGGTCTTTTGGTACTGGCGATAGCGTAAAAAAGATTAGCCCTGTGAAATAGAGAATTGAGCCATAGGAAAAGAATACATACGACCATGTTACGCGCCGGCGCATGATCAGCCGCGAAATAATAAATGGTATGGTCAAGAGGATGCATAAAAAAGGCCAGAAACTTAAAGATCCGATCAGCGGCGCTGAAAATGAATTGAGAAATTTTAGCATTAATTAACGCCGCCAGCCTTCAAAATCGCCTTTAGCCCATTCTCGCCGCCGGCGAAGCCGCTGGTTTGGTAGTCGTTGATGACCATGTACGGCAAGCCGTTCACGCCAAGCGACAGGGCTTTTTGCGTGTTGTCGTTAATTTCTTGCTGGTGGGAGTCGCCTTTCATACAATCGGCGAACTTGGCGGTGTCCAGGCCGGCATTCTTGGCAGATGTTTCAAAGTAGCTGAGCGGCAGCAGCGGGATTTCTTTCGGTACAGCGACGTTTTTGACGCCGATACCTTTATCGAAGTAGTCTGTTTTGATACGCGGTACGATGTCGTGGGTGTATTGCCAGTATTTATCCTGGTCGGCGGCGCAGAACGCGGCTTTAGCGCCTTGCTCGGTGTTTGGTACTTTATCCTTTAGCAAGGTGACGATTCGGTGTTCGTAGCGTAATTTACCAGATTTGATATAGTCGTTTTTGAAAGAATCGTTGCTGGTAGCGTCTTCAACCTGGGCACAGAATGAGCAGAAATAATCGGTGTAATCGATAAACACATTTTTCGCATCTGCCGAGCCTTGTGACATGTGTTCGTTCCATGGTTTCCCATTTCCGATATGCTGGTTTGGCGGCCGATTGACAATACCGTAGATAAATAAAGCGACGATACCGACGACGATGATTGACAAAACAATCCAGATTGGGGCAATGCCGCGTTCTTGTTGATGACTCATGATTTTTCCTCCTGCTTGGCTAATTGTGCATAAACGAATGCGATTTGTCCAGATTTGTAAAGCGACGCTAGGCTAAGTATAAGTGCTAAGATGAGTACGATAGTGCCAGCAACATTAGCAGCGGTAGCAGCCGCTGCGCCCGAGAAAAACAGAGTAACAATTGGCAAGATTAACGAGGTGCCGCACGGTACGCAGCCGAGGCCGATAGCAGCAGCGATCGAGGCAATACCACTAACGCTGAGTTGGCGGGCTACATCTTGCTCGTTGCGCTTGTTGCGTCGTGCTGTAAATATTACAACTGAAAGCGATAAGCCTTGTAGAATAGAGACGATTAGCAGCAGCGCGCCGTTTGGCGTGGTGAAACCTTGCTTGAATAGTTCGGCGAGCATGCTGCTGGTAACAGCGAATTTATCAACAATTGGTAATCGCGACAAAAATAACGGTCCATAAAAGTTGCCGTTAATCGCAAAGAAAATAATAATGGCGAACAACAAAGAAAACCCCGCCGCCAGCACGCTGTAGCGCGGCAATTTCAATAGCGCGCCGATACCAGCGACGGCAGTTTTGACAGTTTCTTTTTGCTGTCGAATACGCTCCATATGATTCTTATTATACGCTAAAATTTGGAGAATTGGATTGAGTCGGCTTCAATGTTGGGGCGGAAAATGGTATTATTGTATATATAAAATTGTGATTGGAGGGGATTATGGAAACGGGTGGCTTAACAGTGAAAAGCATCGCTAGTTCTCTTGATGTAAATTTGATTTATGCTCGTCGTTTGTTTCAGCTATCACAGAAAAATAGTACCCTTGACGATATTAGGAAAATTGTTGAAGATAAGCCAAAACCGTTTGTAAAATGGGTCGGAGGCAAGCGGCAGCTGCTTAAACAATTCCGCGAATTAAATCTATATCCACCCGAGTGTTTTAACCCAGAATCAAATACATATTTTGAACCATTTGTTGGCGGCGGTGCAGTATTTTTTGATCTATTGCCAAAACATGCAGAATTATCAGATATTAACAGAGAATTGGTAATGACTTACAATGTCATAAAAGACAACGTTGATGGTTTAATCAAGTCGTTAAAAAAACATATCTATAATAAAGAATATTACCTAGGAGTTCGCGCTCAAGACATTAATGAATTATCCGATGTAGAGATAGCGTCGCGCTTTATTTTTCTTAATCGAACTGGTTTTAATGGTATGTACCGAGTAAATAAGAACGGCCAGTTTAATGTTCCATTTGGTCGATATAAAAATCCGCTTATTTGTGATGAGAATAATTTACGTAAAGTCTCAGAAGCTCTGCAGGGAATTACCATTACTCATCGAGATTATAAAGATGTTCTAAAATTAGCGAAGATTGGCGATTTTATTTACTTTGATCCTCCGTATTACCCGCTTAATCCAACATCTTCGTTTACCGCCTATACTGCTAAAGGTTTTTTCGAGAAGGAACAGATACAACTTCGCGACACCTTTGTTAAACTGCACGAACGCGGATGTTTTGTTATGCTCTCAAATTCAGACACGCCATTTATTAATGAATTATATTCTGGATTAGAGGGGGTTAGTATAAACAAGATAATTGCTGGACGTGCTATAAATTCAAAAGGATCAAAACGCGGTAAAATAAATGAGGTATTAGTAACAAATTACTAGGATTATGGAAAAAGATTTTAATTATTTAGTATCGACATTCAAGAGTTCAATTAAAACTTGGGATTATTTTGTAAATTGGAATAAGGTTTTTACGAGTAGTGCAGATATAGAAATAGTCTTAAATAAGCTCAATTATTTGCTCGGCAAGGATAATTTGTATGAGGAATTTTGTAAGTTATACGAATCTAATCGCGATATAGTGAAAGCGTTGCCTATATTGATTGCCGTACGCGATAGTAGGCTAGAAGTTTACGATAAAATATCAAAAGAATCAGAGCTTTATGATTTTTCAGCTCAAGAAGACGACGCCAACAAGTATTTTAATTTTTTGGATAATACTGGACTAGTGAACTTATTTAAGAAAGACGGTGTAAAAAACTTAGTAGACTATGTTACAGGTGTAGAAGTTGGGCTTGATAGTAATGGCAGGAAGAATCGTGGCGGGACTTTGATGGAAGAGATTGTAGAATTATTTTTAGCTGATTTTTGTAGGCAAAATAATTTTGAGTATTTAAGTCAAGCTCGTCCAAATAGAATAAAAGAAAAATGGGATTACGAGATTAAAGTTGATAAATCAGAGCGGAGTTTCGATTTTGCTGTTTATAACCCCCAAACAGGTAAAATTAAATTATTTGAAACAAATTTCTATAACGGTGGAGGCTCAAAATTGAAGGCTGTTTGCGGAGAATTTCGTAGTTTATATGACGAGTTAAAACTGCAGAATATTGACTTTGTATGGATTACAGATGGTCTGGGGTGGCATACAGCAAAACGCCCCCTTGAAGAAACTTATAACCATAATGACTACATATTTAATCTCAGTATGCTTGAGCATGGAGTATTAAATAATCTCTCATGGTAGCCAAACCAAGAAAACTTCATCCGGACAACTTTGAGCTAGAATGCACAACTGTTTGGGCGTTTCCGCGTCGCGGTAACTGGGCGACACATAAATCTGATTGGCGAGGTAATTGGTCTCCAGAAGTTGTAAGAAACTTGATATTGCGATACTCCAGCGAAGGCGATATTTTGCTCGATCCAATGATTGGTGGTGGGACAACTGCCATTGAAGCAAAAATTCTCAATCGTCACATTATATGTTCTGACGTGAACGATAAGGCGCTGGAGCGAACAAAAATATCGTTAGATTTTGAAGTGGAAAATGATGCGTGGCAAAAGATTGTTAAACGCGACGCTCGAGATTTAAGTAAAGCCGAAGACGAAAGTATAGACTTTATACTTACTCATCCGCCGTACGCTGATATTATAAAATATAGCGGCGGAAAAATTAATGAAGATTTATCAAATATTCATGATATCGATGAGTTTACTGGTGAGATGGAAAAGGTAGCGGCTGAACTATATCGTATTTTAAAACCTGGTAAATTTTGTGCAATTCTAATTGGAGATACGCGCCGCAACAAGATGTATCAACCTATGGCGTATAAAGTCATGGATAGATTTTTAAGAGTAGGTTTTCAACTGAAAGAAGATATAATAAAACGCCAGTTTAATTGTAAGGCTACCGGTTTCTGGGTAAAAAGATCGCAAGAAAGTAACTTCTTACTAATCATGCATGAACACTTGTTTATTTTTCAGAAGATCTGATACAGAGCAGTAAGAGTAACAGCTAAAATTATAAACTATACACCGAGTGTATAAAACTCTTGCAATAATTAAACACTGGGTGTATAGTAAGAGTATGAGCGTTCAATATACACTGTTAGGTTTTTTAGCGGAAGAGTCAAATTACGGCTATGAGTTGAAGAAAAAATATGACGGCTATTTTGGTAAAGATAAGCCAATTTTAACCGGTCAGATATATTCAACTCTGGCACGGCTCAAACGCGATAACAAGGTCAAAGAGATTGCCGATACCAGCGAATCGGGCGGGCCGGATCGGGTTCGGTATGAAATTACCGATGAGGGTAAGCAGGATTTGCAAGCGTGGCTGGAATCACCAGAGGCGCCGTCACCGCAACTGCAAGCGACGATGTATATAAAGGCGGTATTGGCGATTTTGAAAGACGGCGATGCGTCACCGTATTTGGATAACCAACGGCAGGCGCACATCCAACGAATGCGCGAGCTGACAGCGCAGCGGCGCGATAGCAGTTTGTCGGATATGTTGCTAATTGATCATGCACTGTATCATTTGGAGGCGGATTTGCGCTGGATTGAATTAACTATTTCGCGGTTAACGCGGCTAAAGGAGGAAATTTTGCATGAGCAAACCAATAATTAGCGCTAAAAATATTAAGAAGTCGTTCGGGCAGACGCATGCTTTGCGCGGCATTAACTTGGATGTTGAATCAGGCGAGGTTTTGGCGATCATGGGGCCGAGCGGCTCTGGTAAGTCGACGCTGCTGCATAGCTTGGCGGCGATTACCAGCGTTGATAGCGGCGAGATTGATTTTGATGGCCGGCGGATTGACAAACTGAATGATGATCAGCGCAGTATATTGCGGCGCACTAGCTTTGGCTTTGTCTTTCAGTTCGGACAGTTGGTGCCAGAGCTGACAGCGCTGGATAATGTGGCGCTGCCGCTACTGCTTAACGGTGTCAAGCGTAAAGAAGCTTATCAACAGGCGAAAACATGGCTGAATAAGGTCGAGCTGGCGGGTAAAGCTGACAGTATGCTTGGCGAGTTGTCGGGCGGGCAAATGCAGCGGGTGGCGATTGCTCGGGCCATGGTGATTGAGCCGAAAGTACTATTTGCTGATGAGCCGACTGGCTCGCTGGACAGTCTGAATTCAGAGAGAGTTATGGAGCTATTCATTAAAACTGCCAAAGAGCATGGCACGACAGTCATCATGGTGACCCACGAGCCGACGATTGCCGCCTATGCTGATCGGGAAATTATTGTCCGCGACGGGCAGATTTCTGGTGTTGATACAGCGGTAAATACATCAAGCAAACCCGGTAAAACCAATGCGGGGACTGTCAAATGAGTGTCAGTTGGATGTTATTAAAAAAGTCTGGTCGCCAGTCATTCGCGCGTCTGGGCTTGACTACGGTGGCGGTGGCACTGGGGATCGTACTGGTGTGCTACTTTACGGCTGGTGTCAACGGTCTAATGGGGCGTGTTAACGGATTAGCAATTAATACGGCGGCGTATCAGGCAGCCCGCGGTGTAGCCGAACAAAAACCGATTGCTGGTGTCGAGCCGCTGAAAGTTGGCGGTACCCGGCGCGGTGACGCATCGAAGTGGCGCGGTCAATATATCCAGTATTACTCGATGTACGGTACGGCTAAATCGCCGCAGTTTGCCAAACTAAAAACTCCGCGTCCTGGCGAATATTACTTATCAAAAGCGTTGGCTGATGCGGTTGCTGAATACCCAGAGGATAATATCTTGGCGCGTTTTGGTAAAAATACCAAATACCTCGGCGTAATTCCTAGCGAATATACCGCCAGTCCGGATGCGCTGATGATAGTGCGCGGTGCTAGCGCCGAGGAAGTGGCCGAGAGCGATGCTTTTACCAAATCTCAGGGACAGCCATCATACTTTGCTGATGTTTATCGGACGGATGCTAACGGATTAAAATCGGACGCTAAAATAGGTCCGGTTGCCGTCATCGTATTTAGTGTCGGCGGGACAATCTTACTGTTCCCGATTGTTATTTTCGTGTCAGTAGCAACGCAGCTGGGCGCTGCGCAACGCGAGAAACGCTATGCTGCTTTGCGGCTGATCGGCGCGACTAAGCGGCAGGTGGGGCTGATATTGATGCTGGAGTCGCTACTGGCGTCGGTGGTTGGCGTGATCATCGGGCTGGGCGCGTTTTGGTTGCTGCAAGCGCCGCTGCAGGATTTCAAGATGGACGGTATGCGGTTTAATCCTGGTGATTTGGTGTTAACTGGCACGCAATACGCGTTGATTATCGGTCTGACGCTGGGGTTGACGATGTTTGTCAACTGGCGGCGGATGCGCCGGGCGCAGATTTCGCCGCTAGGTGTGTCGCGTTCGGTTGAAAAGGTGAAGAAATTGCGCGCTTGGCGGGCGCTGGTGCCGGCACTTGGTATTGCGTTCTTTGCTTGGCTGTCGTCGAAGCCAGGGCGGGATTGGCTGGCGGCTAATAAAGAATCAGCTCTGCCGTCGGTACTATTGATGGCGGCGCTGCTGCTGGTGATGTTCGGCTTGATTCTGGCTGGCGGCTGGCTGACTAATAAGCTGTCGCTGTTGGCAGCGCGCTGGGCTAATAACGCTTCGATGTTGATCGCTGGCAAGCGTACGGCGGTGCATTCGCGGACAATTTTCCGCAGCGTCAGCGGCGTGGTATTGGCGCTGTTTGCGGGCAGCTTTTACTTGACGGCAACTAGCGGTATTGAAGGCTTAAACGCTCAAGCGCTTAAGGACAACGGCTTTTCGCAATTAAAGCGCGGCACGGCAGTTGTCATCGGCCGGTCGCTGCCAGGCGACATGGCAGAGCAGCTGCAGCAAAAATCTTACATCACGTCGGTGGCGACGGTCTATCCGCGTGAGGACGGCGATGCAGTTCGCTGCCAGGATTTGGCAACGTACACTGAACACGCTTGCCCGAATAACGCCCGACCAGACCAATTTGCGCTGTTGAATTTTGACGCGCCAGTGGTAAAAAACGTATCGCTAATTAACGACAAGGTTGATACGAACGGCGTGAAAGAATATTTGGTGACATTGAAGTCAGACAATGATATCGAGAAGCTGCGCACCTTGGTGACGGCGAAAGCCAATCAGTACGATTTGACCTATGCGGTGAGCGGCACTGACTCTAAAAAGCCGCACATCAATCCGACGATTCGCGAATTTGCCGACTTGGCCTATGTTGGTATCGGCGTGACGCTGTTCGTGGCGGTGGCGAGCTTGATCGTCTCGACGATTGGCGGGCTGATGGAACGCCGTCGCTCGCTGTATACGCTGCGGCTGAGCGGTATGCGCCTCGCTCAATTGAAACGTTTGGTGATGGTTGAATCGGTGGCGCCGCTGCTGACCACCTCGATTCTGTCGTGCGGTTTTGGCGTGTGGACGGGAGCGGTGTTTACCAGCACGTTCTCGACGACGCTCAAGCCAGTGTTGACGCCAACTTACTTCGCCATCGTTGGTATCGGTCTGGCGGCGGCCATCATTGGTATTTACTTAATTCTACCGATGGTCGATAAGCTAACGCGGGCGGAAGCTAATCAAACCGAGTAGTTTTCTCGCGGAGGTAATCTAACGAAAAGCGTTCCAGTTGGCGGCTGGGACGCTTTTTCTTGCGCTGCATTGAACGAGACTTCCGGACGTTTGCAGTCAAATGCGGCCGTACGACGATGGGAGGATGTTAATCAGGGAAATAGGTGAAAATTAATTATTGTTTTTGGAACTTCACGCGGTCGTTAATTATATTCACTTTTACTGCCATGCCGTCATGAATTCGCCCGTCGATTAACTCCAGCGCTAATGGATCAAGCATTCGCTTTTGCACTAAGCGCTTGAGCGGACGGGCGCCAAAGGCCGGGTCATAACCATCTCGAGCCAGCATGTCGCGGATACTATCATCAAACTCTAGCGTGATGTCGCGGCTGTCTTTGACTTGGCGAGCAACGCGTTTCAGTTGGACATCGACAATTGCCCGCATGGCCTCTGGTCGAATGCGGTCAAAGATCACGATATCGTCGATGCGGTTGAGGAATTCCGGGCGGAAGTGCTGCCTGAGCACCTCAAGCATTTGATTATCGAGTGCCGACAAATCGTCACCAGAAAAATCCATAATCGCCTGCGAGCCGACATTGCTGGTCATGATGATGACCGTGTTGGAGAAATCGACTGTTCGCCCCTGGCCATCGGTCAGGCGACCGTCGTCGAGCACTTGCAAAAGTACATTGAAGACGTCGGGGTGGGCCTTCTCGATTTCGTCAAACAGTACCACGCTGTAGGGGCGGCGGCGGACCGCTTCGGTCAGTTGGCCGCCTTGGTCGTAGCCCACGTAGCCTGGCGGCGAACCGATCAGCCGGGCTACGGCGTGCCGCTCCATATATTCGCTCATATCGATGCGGATCATGGCGTGCTCGTCGTCAAATAATTCGCGGCACAGGCTGCGGGCTACCTCTGTTTTGCCCACGCCTGTCGGGCCGAGGAAGAGGAAGGAACCGATTGGTCGGTTGGTATCACTGAGGCCAGCACGCGAACGGCGAATGGCGCTGGCCACGGCAGCGATGGCTTTGTCTTGACCAATCACTTGGGTGCTGATATTTTCCTCTAATTTAGTTAATTTGCTGGATTCGGTCTCAATCAGCCGCTCCACCGGGATGCCCGTCCAGCGCGCCACTACGCTGGCGATGTCGTCAGGAGTGACTTCTTCACGTAGCAGGCGGTCGGCCGGCGGAATGGCGGCCAGTTCTTGGCGGGCGGTAGCCAGCTTTTTCTCCAGCTCTGGCAAATCGCCGTATTTGATGCGGCTGGCGGTGGCCAGGTCGGCGTCGCGCTCGGCGATTTCCAGCTGTGAGCGCAGACTATCCATTTTTTCAGTAGCGGTATTGACGGTCTGGAGAATATCTTTTTCGTGCTGCCATTTATTGTCAATCACCTCGGCCTGAGCCCGAAGGTCGGCGATTTGTTGCTTAATTTCCTCTGTGCGGGCCTTGGCGTGGTCGGATTTGTCTTTTTTCAGCGCTGCTTCTTCAATCTCCAGCTGCAAACGGCGGTTATTCAGCCGATCGAGAGCAATCGGCACACTCTCTAGCTGCATCTTCAGAGCGCTGGTCGCTTCATCCAGTAAATCAACGGCCTTATCGGGCAAAAAGCGGTCAGGTAGATAGCGGGTGGACAGCCGCGCCGCCGCCACGATGGCATCGTCAGAAATTTTGACGCCGTGATGGACTTCGTACTTTTCTTTCAGGCCGCGCAAAATCGCCACCGTGTCATCAAAGCTCGGCTCGCCGACGTAAACTGGCTGAAAGCGCCGCTCCAGGGCTGCATCTTTTTCGACATGCTGGCGATATTCCGCCAACGTCGTCGCGCCAATCATATGTAGTTTGCCGCGGGCCAGGGCGGGCTTGAGCATATTGCCGGCATCCATGCTGCCTTCGGTTTTGCCGGCGCCGACCATGGTGTGAATTTCATCAACGAACAAAATAATTTCGCCAGCAGCCTCTTCAACTTCTTTCAAAATTGCTTTGAGGCGCTCTTCAAATTGGCCGCGAAAGCTAGCGCCGGCCAGTAAGCTGGAAATTTCCAAGGAGATCAGCCGCTTGTCTTTTAGCGACGCCGGCACGTCGCCTTTGACGATGCGCTGCGCCAGAGCCTCGACGATGGCGGTTTTACCGACACCCGGCTCGCCGATGAGGACGGGATTATTTTTAGTGCGTCGGCTGAGTATTTGCATGGTGCGGCGAATTTCCTCGTCGCGTCCGATAACTGGGTCGAGCTTGCCCTCGCGTGCTAGTGCCGTGATATCGGTGCCGAATTTCTCCAGCGGCTGCTCAAGCTCTTCTTGCATATTTGGTGGCATAGGTCCTCCTTTGATTCTTTGGGCTTTTCTAAGTCCGTATTTATGATACGCCGCGGCAAGAGACAGAGCGGGGATAATTGATATGATTATCATAGCAAATTAGCACTCTCAGTGCAAGAGTGCTAGAAACATCATTTAAGATTTAACGATGATCTTGCGCGCCCCCAGTGGCTTATGTCATTATTAACGATATGAAATCATTACGATTTTTTACAGTAATGTGGCCGGCTTTTTTATGCGGAATAGTCTGGCAAATATTGCAGTTTATGCCACAGGAATGGAGTTTCGCTAAACAGCTGACAGATCCGTTGACAACAGCTTTTATTCTGATTGGAGCTTGGCGCTACAATCGGCTACACAGTACTGAAGCGAAGATATTATTGGCGGCCTTGATGCTATTTGTGATTGCCGGAGCAATTTTTGCGTTTTTGCCATTTAGTTATTTTATCGCCGGCTTGGCAGTGTTTTTGCTGGCGCATGTGGTGCTTTGCATCATCAATTTTAATCGGCTGCGTGCAGCTTGGCGGTTAGGCTGCCGACCGCGTCTGTTCATGGTTATTTTAGCAGCAGTCTGTTATACAGGATTAGTAGGATTTGTATTGCAAGCAGTATTACCGCAAGTTCACGATGCCATGCTCGCCAATGCGATCGTCGCGTATACTGCAGTAATTACCGTAATGGCAATTAGCGCGGCGGCAGCTGCAGCAACACGCTATCAATCGCGCTGGTGGTGGGCGGCAATCGGCGGCGGCATGATGGCGGTATCTGATGCTTGTCTGGCGCTGCGCATGTTTGGCGGCGTATCTGAAGCATGGGTTGGTTATGTCATCATGCCGTTATATTGGGGCGGCATCATATGCTATGTATTTTCTGAAATAATAACGCGCCAGCAGAATAAAGATAACTGGCACATCTAAACTTCTGGTGTAAAAAGCTTAGTAAGAGTTTGTATGCCAATGGTAATGGTACAATAGTAACTAGGGCTAAATGGAGGCGCATAATGGATAGCGGAAAAAAGGTAGAAACAGCAAAACTGACGGTGCCAAGCTGTCTGGAGGTGGCGTTTTTAGATGTGAAAGGCGCTTATGGATATAGTCGCCCAGGGTTTAGTGTAATTGGGTCAATTATTGTCGCTGCTATATCCACTGTTGTTAGTCCTCTCGTACGGCCTCGTATTCTCGGACCAGGCAGCTTTGATCAAACAACGTTCTATCATATTCAAAACGAAATTATAGGGGGGACTTAACGGCGAGGGTTTAGCTTTATCTAATAAACAGTTGAAGGATAATCCTAGGGAATATGCTGAGCACTTACTTATAAAAACTCGCCTGGGCGAAAGCGATCCGTCATTGGGGAGTGTCGGCAGGCTTACTGGATATGTACTGGATAGACTTCAAAGAAAGCAGCAGCCTGGCGAAGACGCGAAACAATATGTTGGCGATTGGCTAGAGGCGACACTGGCTAACTATGACAGAAGCCAAATCCGCAAGGTATTAACTGAGGCAGAGCTTAAAAAAATTCATGAAAAAGAGAATGCGGAAATAGATGTGCGCCTGGTGCTGGCTAATACCAGTCTTCGTACCAGTGGTTTACCTGGACTGAGACAGCAACTTGGTCAATTGGAGGCGGTACGAAATGTTGTCCCGAACTGGCGAAAAGGACGCATTGATGTGCCGCGCGAAGTGCTTGAAGAGGCTGATGTTAGTCCTGATCAATCAGTTGGTTATGTGAAGTCGTCGCTGGTTATTGGAGATTGGCGGGAAGATACCAAGTCAGATGCAGTGAGGGCTCTGAGGGCTGTTGTAGATAAATTAGATCACGGAGAAAGGTCAGAGGGAGACTCTAAGGCCGCCAGGAATATGCTTAGGCGACACATAGAAAGAGCTATAGATGGCAGATAGATTGAGTGACTATAATATAATTGGAGTAGACAAGGGTTCTTTTGGTAAGATAGCAAAAGACAGGTATATAAAGTTGAGAAGGAGTAAATAATTTCAAATGAACATTCTCGTTACTGGCGGTGCTGGATATATCGGCAGCCACACTATCATTGAACTACTGGCGTCGGGTCACGGCGTGGTGGTGGTTGATAATTTATCAAATTCATCTGCTGAGAGTTTGCGGCGGGTTGAGGAGATTACCGGCCAGTCGGTGCCGTTTTATGAGTTTGATCTGCGTGATCGGGCGCGGCTGGCGGAGTTATTTAAGTCTGAGGCAATTGACGCAGCGATTCATTTTGCGGGTCTGAAGGCCGTCGGCGAGTCGGTGGAAAAGGCGCTGCTCTATTATCAGAATAATTTGGAAAGCACATTGACACTACTGGATGTCATGCAGGAATTTGACGTGAAAAAGCTGGCTTTTTCTAGCTCGGCAACGGTGTACGGCGATCCGGCACGGCTGCCGATTACCGAAGATATGCCACTGTCAGCCACTAATCCGTACGGTCAAACCAAGCTGATGATTGAACAAATTCTACGCGATGTGGCGGCGACCAAGCAGGGCTGGCAGTTTACCTCGCTGCGCTATTTCAATCCCGTTGGCGCTCATCCGAGTGGCCGCATCGGCGAAGACCCGTCAGGCATTCCGAATAATTTGCTGCCGTTCGTATCGCAAGTGGCGGTCGGCAAGCGCGACCATTTGAGTGTGTTTGGCGACGATTATGACACGCCGGACGGCACGGGCGTGCGCGATTATATTCACGTGGTTGATTTGGCGCGGGCGCATGTGGCGGCGCTGGAACATTTGGGCGAGCCGGATGAATATAAGACATACAATATCGGTACTGGCCGCGGCACGTCGGTGTTGGAATTGGTGAAAGCATTTGAAACGGCGTCTGGTCGGGAGATTCCATACCAGATCACGCCGCGCCGGCCGGGCGACATCGCCGCTTGTTATGCTGACCCAAGTTTGGCAGAAAAAGATCTAGGTTGGCGAGCGGAATTGACAATTGAGGACGCTTGCCGCGACGCCTGGAATTGGCAGAGCAATAATCCGAACGGTTTTAACTAGTTTGATTGTTAGTTTTGACGGCCGGACTTTGAAAAGATTTTTTTCTCGTAATAATTTGAGCGTTTTGACAATTCACTATTTAGCTGGTCAATTCCGCCAAGCTGTTCGACCAATGTTTGTTTATTAGCAAATAAGTTAGTTCCCAAACCTAGCCGTTCGCCGTCAATCTTCACACCCAGCGCTGCCAAAGTTGACGGATACATGTCAAATGTCGTCATCAGGCGGTTATGGGTTTTTTCTGCGGCGGTTGCCGGGTTGATGAAGGCATTATAAATAGTTCGCTGATAGTTCGGTTCTGAGATTTTTTCATCATAATATGAAGTTTGCATACCCAAGTGATCGCCCGACATGACAATCGTGGTGTTTTCGTAAAACGGCTGAGACTGTACCCATTTAACGAATTCTGCCACTTGTTTGGACGAGCAGGCGTGGACGTTGTCGTACTTATTGGCGAATGTTTTAGCGCACGTTTCATCCAAATAGCCGTCGGTAAAATGAGTATCAGCAGTCAATAGCTGTAAATTGAAGGGCTTGTCTGACGAAGCCAGTCGCGAGGCCTCTTCGCGGGCAAATTGGAATAATTTTTTATCCTCATAACCCCACCAAACTTTGTAATCCTCAGCAATTTGACCGTGCTGTTTGGCGTAATTATAATCTTGGATATCGTAGCTGCCGTGTTGTGTGAGCAGCTTATCGCGTCCGCCGAAACTTGACTCAGAGCCCATAATAAACGTTTGGTTATAGCCTTGCTGTTTCAAAATATCGCCCAGAGTGTAGGCGCCCGGTAAAAAATTATTAAGCATGCCCATGCTGTTATGGTCTTGTCCGAAAATATTTTCTTTCAGCGGTACGCCGGCTGACTGTGCTGCCATGCCGCCGACAGTGAAAGCTGTGCCGTTGGCTGACATCGCGCCGCCCAAACCGGAGGATTTGTTGGAAAAGGAAGTGTTGTCTAAGGCCAGTTCTTCCAGCTCGGAAATGATAGATTTTTCAGATTGGCCGCCGTTATTTTTCGATGCGATGGTATTTTCCATGGACTCCATGAATATGTAAATAAGATTGCGCTTTTTATCAGGAAATGTTAATTTGGCGGTTTTTGGATTGACATAATATTCTTCGTATAGTTTGGTTGATTGCATGAGCGCGTAAGCGTAAGCTGGCACGCCGAAGCTTTGCAGTAGCAGCGTAAATGATAAAACGAACGCCACTAGCGCGTAGGCAAATTTATAGCGCAGGCGAATAGCGCGCCGCGCCGGTTTTTCAGGTTTTTTCAGTTTATTTCTAAGGCGGTTAATCAATCGGTGCGAGTATGACCAAACTTTATCGATCACCGGCAAAGATATAACAGCGAAAGCCATTAGCGCCAGCGGAATGTTCTTAAACACGGCCTCCCAAAGATTGTCCGATTTGCCGCCAGCTAATCCGTTGGTGAAATAGAAGATGATTTCGTCGATTTGCGAATCTTTAAAATGAGTAGATTTATATTGGTTAGCAGTTAAAAAAACCGCCGCTAACATCAGCAGTATGGCAACAGCCAACCGCGCTAAACGACTTTTCGTTAGCTTGAACTCTCGCATTACTTTGTCTATTATACCATTTTTATTAACATTTGCGGAAAAATAGCGTATAATTGCAAGCATGAGCAAGAACAAGCGATTGGCAAATGCGGGCTGGTGGATTGGTCTGGTGCTGTTTGCCGGGATGATTTGCTTGATGCTGGGCGATATTTTGCAGCGCGACGGCGTGATCGGCTCGAAGACTGACGTGCTGGTGATGGGGACGAATGCTGGCTTTAAGCCGTTTGAGTATATTGATAATAATGAAATTGTTGGTTTCGATGTCGATTTGGCGCGGGAAATTGCCAAAAGTATGGGCAAGGAATTGAAAATTGAAGATATGTCGTTTGACGGGCTGCTGTCGGCGCTGGACAGCGGGCAGATTGATATGGTGGCGGCGGGCATGACAGTAACGCCAGAACGGTCGAAAAATGCGTTGTTTTCTGATCCGTATTATTCAGCGTCGCAGCGAATAATTGTTAAGAAGGGTAGTCCGATTCGCAATAGGTATCAATTGTCAGGGCGAAAAATCGGCGTACAACTGGGTACGACCGGCGATACGCTGGCATCGAAAATTGCCGGTGCGGCAGTTACGCAGTTCCAGACTGCGCCGAGCGTCTTGCAGGAACTAAGCGCCGGGAAGATCGAGGCGGTTATTCTGGACGATGCTCCTGCCAAGCAGTACACGGCTGGTTTTCCTGGTTTGGAAATTTTGCCGGGCGCGCTCAGCGACGAAAGTTATGCCATTGCCATTAAAAAAGACAATAAGGATTTGCTAGAGAAGGTTAATAAAGAAATTGCCAAGATGAAAAAGGACGGCCGCTACGATAAATTAATCCGCAAACACTTTGGCGAGGAGGCAAAACCGTGAGTTTTTGGGAAGTGATTTTCGGCGGCAATCGCTGGTTATTCTTATGGCACGGTCTGGAAGTAACGCTGGTTTTGACAGTGCTGTCGCTTATCTTAGGCTCGATAATCGGCGTAATTATCGCTTTAATGCGCACCTCGAATTTTCGCCCGTTTGGCAGGATGAAGGCGGGGAAGCTTGCCAAATTTAATCCGCTAGCTAGCCTGGGAAAAATCTATGTTGATATTATTCGCGGCACGCCATTATTGGTACAGCTGCTGATTATGTATTACGTGGTGTTTGGTTCGTACCAGTTTATGCCGAAGATTTTTGTGGCGGCGGTGGCGTTTGGCATTAACAGCGGCGCCTACATCGCCGAGGTTATCCGCGGCGGTATTCAAAGTATTGATAAAGGGCAAATGGAGGCAGCGCGCTCGCTGGGTTTGAGTAATTGGCAAGCCATGCGGCTGGTTATTTTACCGCAAGCGATGAAAAATTCGCTGCCGGCGCTAATTAGCGAGTTTATTGCTTTACTAAAGGAGACGTCGGTGGTCGGCTGGATTGGCTTGAACGACATTATGCGCGGCGCTGACAATATTCGTTTTCAGACGGCTACTGCTTTCCAGTCGTTATTTGCCGCGGCGGTGATGTATCTGGTTCTAACAGCGATTTTTACGCGGGTGATGGCGCGAGTAGAAAGGAAATTGAAGCATGACGATGATCAGCGTTAAAGATTTGAAGAAAACATTCGGTAAAAACCGCGTGCTGCGCGATATTGACGTGGAAATTGATGAGGGTGAAATCGTCGTGGTGGTTGGCTCCAGCGGCTCCGGCAAATCGACATTTTTACGCTGCTTGAATTTATTGGAAGAGCCGACATCTGGCGAGATTATCGTCGATGGTGTTAAAATTACCGATCCGCATGTCAATTTGAATGCTTTGCGCCAAACTATCGGTATGGTTTTTCAGCAATTTAATTTGTTCCCGAACCTGAGCGTGATTGAAAATATTAAACTAGCGCCTAAAAAACTCCGCAAATTATCGGATAAAAAGGCGACGCGCTTGGCACGAGGTTTGCTGGACGATGTCGGGCTACTGGATAAGGCGGATGCCTCGCCTGACAGTCTATCAGGCGGCCAAAAGCAGCGGGTCGCGATCGCCCGGGCGTTGGCGATGGAGCCGAAAATTATGCTGTTTGACGAGCCGACATCGGCGTTAGATCCGGAAATGATTGGCGAAGTGCTGGATGTGATTCGCAAAGTTGCTGAAAAAGGCATGACGATGGTAATCGTGACGCACGAGATGAAATTTGCCCGCGAAGTTGGCACGCGGATGATTTTTTTGGACAAGGGCGAGATAATCGAAAACGGTACGCCAGCCCAGGTAATGGATCATCCGAAAACCGAGCGCGCTAAAAAATTCTTCGCCAAATAGCCCGAGTGACCTCGCTATAATTCGCTTAGAACTGGAACTTCCGTCAATTTGTTAACCAGCTGGTCCAGATTAACCTCTGTCAGATAACTCGGTAAAATTCGCGTGGTTTTCGGATCGACAAAGCCGCATTCCGCTACTTCCTCGACGCCGTGCGATGTTTGCTCCAGGTTGATGTGCTGGTAATCTTGCCAGTTGGTGATGAGGAAGAAAAATTCCAATTGTTCATTCGGGCCGTGCGCTGATTGTTCGCCGGATTCGGCGAATTGTTCTATAAATAACAACTTACCGATTTCTGGTTTGACGCCTGTTTCTTCAATCATTTCTCGGCGTAGACCGTCCAGCAAGCTTTCGCCCATTTCCAAACCGCCGCCCGGCGTACACCAAAAATTCCGACCGTCGCTATTCCTAGCGGTTAGTCTTTGGCAAAAAATCTCGCCCTGATCGTTGATAATAATTCCGCGTACGTTAACTCGCCGCCGCATATAACCTCCTTTAATTTTATAATTGCCAGAGGTTCTAGTTAGTGAACGTGCGCCTCAAATAATTTCATGGTCGGGGTGATCCGATTTGAACGGACGACCTCACCGTCCCGAACGGTGCGCGCTACCAAACTGCGCCACACCCCGACGCTAAAAATAGTATAAGCCGAGCGGGTGATTTTGTCCAATCCACCGTCCGCTGGAATGAAGCCGGGCCGCCGCTTCATGCTATAATAGAAGTTGGCTTTAGGTGGTAAAGGAGCAAAATGAAACATATTTTACAAATTTTTAGCGGCTACTGGCTGATGTTTATCATCTTGGTCGGTTTTACCTACGCCATGGTGATGGCGAATTTGTGGCTGCCTGACAAAATGTCGGAAATTGTCAATAACGGCATCATCAAACAAGATATGCCGGCGATTTGGCACAACGGACTAGCGATGATTTTGGTGACGGCGGCGGGCGGACTGTGTTCGATCGTCATCGGGTTTTTGGCGGCTCGGATCGCCACTGGCATGGCGCAAAAATTGCGGACGGAACTGTTTGAGCGAGTCGAAAGTTTCGCGCTGGCGGATTTCAATAAATTTTCCACCGCCTCGCTGATCACCCGCTCGACCAACGATATTCAGCAAATTCAGATGACGTCAATCCTGCTGCTGCGTCTGGCATTGATGGCGCCAATCATGGCAATTGGCGGTTTGCAAAAAGCCATCCATAACGCGCCAAATTTGAGCTGGATCATCGCGCTGGCAGTGTCGGTGCTGCTGGTCGTCATCGCTATGCTGTTCGTGATTGCTGTGCCGCGGTTCAAAAAATTGCAGACGCTGGTGGATAAACTCAATTTGGTGACGCGCGAAAACCTGGTCGGCTTAAAAGTTATTCGCGCCTTTCACAACGAAAAGACTGAGCAGAAAAAGTTCCAGCAAGCCAACGCTGAGCTAAACAAAATGAACTTATTTGTCAATCGCTTGATGATGCTGCTTGACCCAATCATGACGCTGGTGATGAACTTTTCTAGCGTGGCGATTGTCTGGTTCGGTGCGCATTTGATCAGTAGCGGCAATCTGCAAATTGGTAATATGATGGCGTTTTTGGAATACGCTATGCAGGTGATCATTTCTTTCTTGCTGCTGTCGATGGTGTTTATCATGGTGCCGCGGGCGGCCGTGTCGGTAAAGCGAGTGGGCGAGGTGCTCGACACGCTGCCGTCAATTATTGACCCGCAGTCGCCGCAGCAATTGCCAAATGACGCTACGGGTAAAATTGAATTCAAAGACGTCACTTTTACCTATCCAGATGCTGACTTGCCGGTGCTCTCTAGCATCAATTTCACGGCCGAGCCGGGGCAAACCACAGCGTTCATCGGCAGCACTGGGTCTGGTAAATCGACGTTGATCAATTTGATCCCGCGTTTTTACGATGTGTCGGCGGGGCAGATCTTGCTGGACGGCGTGGATGTTCGCCAGCTCAAGCTGGAAGATTTGTATGATCAAATCGGCTACGTGCCGCAAAAAGGCGTGTTGTTTAGCGGGACGATTGCCAGTAACATCAAATACGGCAATGCCAAAGCCAGCCAAAAATTGGTCGAAAAATCCGCTAAAATCGCCCAAGCCACCGAGTTCATCAGCGAGCTAAAAAACGGTTACAAAAATGACATCGCTCAGGGCGGCAGCAATGTTTCCGGCGGCCAGCGGCAGCGTTTGTCGATTGCCCGGGCGATTGCTGTCGAACCGAATGTCTACATTTTTGACGATTCGTTCTCGGCGCTGGATTTCAAGACTGATGCTAAATTACGCTCGGCACTCGCCAAAGAAACCAAGCACAAAACCGTGCTCATCGTCGGTCAGCGCATCAATACCATCATGAACGCTGACAAAATCATTGTGCTGGACGAAGGTAAAATTGTCGGTCAAGGTACGCACCAGGAATTGATGAAAAATTGCCAAGTCTATCAAGAAATTGCCGCTTCCCAGCTTTCGGAAGATGACCTGCAGAAAATGTCGGCGACGACCGCGAAAGGAGCGGCGTAATGGTCAAGCAAAGCATGAAAAAACGCCAGCCAGTGAAGATGGGCGGTCCAATGGGCGGCGGTATGGGCGCGGGCGAAAAAGCTAAAGATTTCAAAGGCACGGTCAAGAAATTAGCCAAATATTTGGCAGAGTTTCGCTGGCAAATGCCCATGGTGGCGATTTTCGCAGTCGGCAGTACAACGTTTGCGATTGTCAGCCCGAAGATTTTGGGCGGCGCCACCAACCAAATTGTCGAAGATTATGTCAGCATCAAAGCCTACGAAACCATCACTGAGAAATTACCAAAAGGAGCGTCGTTGCCGGCGGGCATGACCGGTGCTGATGTTCTGAAGCGGCTCCCGAACAAGTCGGAAATTGAAAGCCAAATTCCATCCAATCAGCTTGATACCATCAAAAAGCTGGATCTCAGCCGGCGCCCAGAATTTCACTTTGAGGCGATTTGGCGAGTCGTTAGTTTGCTGATTGGTTTGTATCTGCTCAGCGCCATTTTCCGCTATATTCAGACTTGGCTGATGACCGAGGTGACACAGACGGTTACTTTCAGAATGCGCCGGCAATTGTCCGAGAAAATCAACCGCCTGCCGCTGAGTTATTTTGACAAGCAAACCTACGGCGAAGTCCTTAGCCGCGTTACCAACGATGTCGATACCATCAGCCAAACGCTCAATCAAAGCCTATCGCAAATAGTTTCCTCGACGGTGATGGTGCTGGGGATTTTGGCGATGATGTTTTCCATCAGCTGGCAAATGTCGCTGGTGGCGCTGCTGGTGCTGCCGTTGGCTGGCGGCGCAGTGACACTAATTGCCAAAAGCTCGCAAAAGCAGTTCCTTAGCCAGCAAACGCAGCTGGGTGAACTAAACGGCCACATCGAAGAAATGTACGGCGGCCATCAGGTGATGCGCGTGTTCAACGGCCAGAAAAAGTCGCTGGCTAAGTTTTCGCGGGTGAACGATCAGTTGCAGGAAAGCGCCTGGAAAGCTCAATTTTTGTCAGGACTGATTTATCCAATCATGAATTTCATCGGCAATATCGGTTACGTTATCATGGCGATTTTGGGCGGTTGGCTGGCGATTAACGGCCGGCTGAAAATCGGTGACATCCAAGCCTTCATTCAATACATCGACCAATTCAATCAGCCGCTGGTGCAAGTTGCCAACATCGCCAATGTGTTGCAATCGACCGCCGCTGCCGCCGAGCGCGTGTTTGAATTTTTGGACGAGCCGGAAGAACAGGCGGAAGGTAAGGATTTGGTGAAATTGGCTCACGTCAAGGGCGAAGTTGAATTTGACAATGTCGTCTTTGGCTACAAACCTGACCAAACCATCATCAAAGGTTTGTCGGCGCACATCAAGCCAGGTCAGCGCGTGGCGATCGTCGGTCCAACGGGCGCGGGCAAAACCACCTTGGTCAATTTACTTATGCGATTTTACGAAATTAACAGCGGCGCGATCAAAATCGACGGCGTCAATATAGCCCAGATGAAGCGCAGCGACGTGCGGCAAATGTTTGGCATAGTGTTGCAGGACACTTGGTTGTTTAACGGCACGATTCGCCAGAATTTGCTCTATGGCAATCCAACAGCCAGCGAAGAAGAGATGGTCGCCACCGCCAAGGAGGCGCATGTCGACCACTTTGTGCGGTCGCTACCGGGCGGCTACGACATGATGCTGGGCGAGGAAGCCACGAACATTTCACAGGGCGAGAAGCAGCTGCTGACGATTGCCCGGGCAATGCTAGCGCGCACGCCGATGCTGATTTTGGACGAAGCCACCAGCTCGGTTGACACCCGTACCGAAGTGCTCATTCAAAAAGCCATGGACAAGTTGATGCAGGGCAAAACTAGCTTCGTCATCGCCCACCGCCTGAGCACCATCCGCGACGCGGATTTGATCTTGGTCGTCCGCGACGGCAACATCATTGAGCAAGGCAAGCACGACGGACTGCTGAAGCAGAATGGCTTTTATGCTGAGCTTTATAATAGTCAGTTTGCTGAGTGATTGGGCGATTGTTGATTATAAAAATATAAATTCTATACTATGATCATGAAAAGAATGATTACCGTTGCTGCTGTGCAAATGGAAATTGTGCCGCTGGATACTGGACGCAATTTAGCAAAAATAGAAAAGCTTGTTGGCGAGCTATGCAACCAACAGCCAGTCGACCTTGTGGTTTTGCCAGAAGACGTACTGACTGGGCCGATTCCGTATAATTTAGAATACGCCTTGAGCGAATCGTCTGGCGAGGTTGCGCGTCTATGCCAAATAGCGCGTGAAAAGCAACTTTATCTGGCTGCTGGTTCATTTATTTGTAAAGACGGCGATGATTTCTATAATACAGCGCTATTGATTGATACGTCGGGAGAGATACAACTTCGGTATCGGAAAAATCATTTATGGATTCCCGAACGTCGATATTTGATTCCAGGAAATGAAGCCATGGTTATTGATACGCCGATTGGTAAGATTGGTTTGGCAATCTGTTGGGATTTAGCTTTTCCAGAGTTATTACGTTCAATGATTAAGCAGGGCGCGGAAATTATTTGCATTCCATCGTATTGGTCAACTGGAGGTAATAAGCCAGCGCGCGCTGAAATCAAGGCTTCAAAAATGATGATTGACACGCTTTGTCTGGCGCGAGCGTTGGAAAATGAATGTTTGATAATCTATGCCAATGGCGCGGGAAAAGCTAAATATTACGTGCATGGTAAGATATATTCAGAAAACCAGGTTGGGTATTCGCAGATTTGCGCGCCGTTTTATGGCACGGTTGCAAAAATCAGCAGCAATAGGGAAGGTTATATAGTCTACACTTACGATCGCAATATCGCTGAACGTGCCGAAGTAGTTAACCAGCTTCGCGCTGATATTTCACGGATGTAAGTGAGAGAGTTGTCTTTAGTCTCGTCGCAAAATATCCAACACACCAAATCTTCCAGTCAACACGGCCTGGTCGATGATGTGCGGCGTGAGAGCAGCGATGAGTTCTTTGGGTTTTGTACTGTCTGGCAGATCTAGTGTGGTGTCCAGCGCGTACACATAAAATTGATAGCGGTGCGTGCCAAATGGCGGTTGCGGCCCGCCCCAGCCTGGGCGGCCCCAACTGGTAATCCCTTCGACGGTGCCCGCGGGCAGTGATTCGCTAGAAATTTCAGCGGTTTTGCCCGGCACATTCCAAACCGTCCAATGGTAAAATCCATCGCGCCCAGGCGCGTCTGGATCATGGCAAATGATTGCCAGGCTTTTGGCGTCTGCTGGGATATCGTCAATCTCGAGTGGCGGGCGTTGGTTGCCGCCGAGCTTGGAGTAAACCTTTGGTATTTTAGCGTTTTCGTTGAACGCAGGACTAGATATCTTCATAATTTAATTTTACCATGTTAGTGTTGTCAGGTGTGAGCCGCGGTAAAATATGAAACCTTAAACACAGTAACTTGCTGAAGCAAAGCAGTTTTTGATCAGTTTTATCAATAGCTGGTTTACCTAACAACCTCTGGAGAGCCACTGGTCTGTATGCTAAAATAAGCATGTGAGATATGCTTTTGTTTTCGTGAGTATAGTGGCGATTTGGCTGGCTATGCTGCTGTTGGTAAATACGAGCATCGATCCATTATTTTTGTACATTTGCGTGTTAGTTTTGACGCTGGTGTTGTACTTCATTGGGTTCCGGAGGGTTAGGTAAGTGCGCTTATTATTTGTGGTTCGGGCGTTGTTTCGGGTGTGGCGAGCTTGGCGCAGCGATCAAATATGGCTCAAAGTTTTATCAGACGAATGTCAAAGATTAGGCGGCGTGTATGTCAAGTTTTTGCAGCATTTGGCATCGACTGAACTGATGGCTCAGGTGTATGCCGCTTCTGGATATCGGCTGGATGCTTTTGATGATGTGGCAGTTGAGCCAATTGACGTTGCCGAGGTTTTGCGGAAAGAGCTTGGTAACAAAGCGAGTCAAATAGTCGTCGAGGAAGACCAGCCGTTTGCTACGGGTTCATTCGCTCAGGTCTATCGCTGCCGCGTAGCTGACCGTCCAGGTAGCCGGTATATTATCAAGATCCTTCGCCCCAGCGTGGTGCGCTATCTGAACTTTGATCTTGCGGTGCTGCGTTTTTGCTGTTGGGCGGGGCAGTTTATGTTAAAGAATGATATTTTCCCGCTGGTCAAGCTTGCTGATGAGTTTATCAAAACCACCAAGCGCGAAACCGATTATCAGCGCGAGCAAATTACAGCTCAGGCGATTCGTGAATATTTTGCGCGTCGCACCGACAACGTTGTTGTGCCGGAGACGCTGGCTGATTACTCAACGCGGCGGATATTGGTTCAGGACTATATAGACGGGCTGCCGCTAACTGAGGTGGTAGAACGGGCGCAAGCGGGTAACGATACCTACCAGTTTGTCAAAGACCAACTTGGCTCTGATATGCAGCAGCAATTAGTGACGGTCGGCAGTGAGTTTTTAATCGCAATTTTACAAGCAGATATCATTATGGCCGATCCGCATCCAGGCAATATTTATTTGCTGAGAGACAATAAAGTTGCGTTGATCGACTTTGGTTTGGCGGTGGCAGCACCGCGGCATCGCGCCTCGTTTTATCACATGATTGTGCAGTACCGAGCGCTGTATGAAGATCGAGCTGACATGGGTTTATTGGCGCTGGCGATGCTGGCGTTTTATGATCATACCTTGTACCAAGCACTGGATGTGATTGCCAAAGATCGCAGCTTGACGCGCACTATTTATGAATATGCGAACACGCTGCTTCAATCGACAACCAGCACGTTTGCTGCCAATCGGCAAATAACCCAATTGTTTCTCAATGAGATTAACGCCGGCAATCGTTTTGCTGTCAGGTTAGATAGCGTTAATATTATGCTGCAGCGCGGTTTGTATCACTATTTGGCGTCGGCGCGGCTGGCCTGCGGCGATGAATATCGAAGGACGCGTTATTGGCGGATCGTTCATGATGCGTTGGAATTGGCTGAGATGCACGCTAATAGTTATGGCGTTAGTGAGGCGGTGCGCTCGTCGCCGATGAGTATTGAGATGGCGCAAGAAATAGTGATGGACTGGATGAGCAAAGTTGCGGAGCGCGACAGAGCCGCTTACGCCATGTTGCTACAAAAAGGAGAATTATCATGAAGCAATTACAACAATGGGTGATGCAAGTTCGCTATCCATATGCCGCGGGAATCATCGCCGTGATGTGGATTGGCACGGCAATTTTTGCTTACCTGAAACCCGACGTCCCGCTTGAATTTTTGGTCGGAAGCCTCGCCGTTAGCACCATCATCATTGCGATCACTGGACTGTCGGAAGCTCGCTAAATTTTACAGTGAGATAAGCAATTTTTATACGCTTTACTAATGTACATCATTTACAATAAGAATCCGCATGAGATCTAAAACCACTGCTCAAAAAATACTAGAATTTTACGACAGTCTGAAAAATGCTGACATAAATTTGCCAGAAAAACATCGTCTAATCAATCCATTCACTGGCGCTAATCGGCAGCGAATAGTACAAATAACACAGCGGTTTTATCGTCAGTACTATCATGATAATAAGCGGCGGTTTATGATTTTGGGCAGCTCGCCAGCGCGCCGCGGGACAGCGCTTACTGGCGTACCGTTTGAAGACGTTAATCATTTACAAAAAGACACCGGGATTTATATAGACGTTTTTGGAGCGAATAAACGCTCGTCAAGTTTCTTGTATGAAGTGATGGAAGAATACGGTGGGCGCCAGAATTTTTATAAACAATTTTACATGAGTTTTGTGTGTCCACTAGGTATTGAAAAGATAAATTTGAAAGGTAATTGGGTAAATTGTAACTACTATGAAAATGCAGTTCTGAAAAAATGCCTCTATCCTTTTATCGTAGATTCGCTGAGGCGCCAGATCGATTTTAATATTGATACGTCCGTTTGTTTTTGTATCGGCAGCGGTGAAAATTCTAAGTTTTTGACCAATATAAATAATGAGCATCATTTCTTTGACACTATCGTGCCGTTGGAGCATCCGCGGTTCATTATGCAGTATAATGCGGATCGCAAAGAAGAGTTTATTCAAAAGTATGTAAATATTTTCAGACAATACGGTATGGAAAAACAGTAGCGAACGACATTAATCCAATAATTGCGATATAATTTAATAATGATCACCGACCACCTCCTCGCCAAATATCCCATCATTTCTGACCAAGTTGACGCCAAAGAACTCGGCGTCTTGCTACGAGAATTGGAAAAGGTGCTGCAAAGCGGAGCGGCAGGCAACATTGTGGAATTTGGCTGTTATGTTGGCACGACGAGTTTGTTTATTCGACGGCTGCTGGACGCCTATAAATTTACCGGTGAATTTCATGTTTATGATTCGTTTATGGGCTTGCCAGAAAAAACCCAAGCAGATAACAGTGCTGCGGGCGAGCAGTTCAAGGCAGGCGAACTGTTGGCGCCGCGCAAAACCTTCATTCAGAATTTCAAAAAGGCTGGCTTGAAAATACCAACTATTCACAAGGGCTGGTTTGCTGATTTTACTCCTGACGACGTGCCGGAGGATATCATCTTTGCCTTTTTTGACGGCGATTTTTATGAGTCAATTGCCGATTCATTCCGTGTTTGCCGCGGCAAATTTCAGGAAAAGGCGACCATCGTCGTTGATGACTACGCCAATGAGGCGCTCCCGGGTGCCGCGCGAGCGGTCGATAAGTGGCTGGCGAACAATCGTCAATATACGTCGAGAACCGAGTCTAGTCTGGCAATTATTTCCTCTTGTCCAAAAACATAAACGTGTTACAATAGAAGCATTAACAATATAAACAGGGGGGTCTGTGATGGATGAGCCAATTCACATCACGTCTGAAATAGGAAAACTTAAAACCGTTTTATTGCATCGGCCGGGTAAGGAGCTGGAAAATCTAACTCCGGATTATCTGACCGATCTTTTATTTGACGATATTCCGTATTTGGAAGTTGCGCAGAAGGAGCACGACGCGTTTGCTCAAACCTTGCGCGATCATGGCGTCGAAGTTCTGTATCTGGACGAGCTGGTTGCCGAAGCTTTGAGCTCTGACCAGCTTCGCGAGCAATTTGTCGACGAAATGCTGGCGGCTTCCAAGCAGGGTTCGCGCCGAATCACGCAGGTTCTGCGCCAATTCTTATTGGATTTGCCGACTCACGCTATGGTTCGTAAGATTATGGCTGGCGTGCGCAAGGACGAAATTACTTTGCCGCCGGAACATCATCGGCAGCTGCATAATATGATTGAGAAGAATCATTATCCGTTCTATCTCGACCCAATGCCAAATCTGTATTTTACGCGCGACCCGGCTGCAGCCATTGGTAACGGCCTGACGATTAATAAGATGCATTGGCCGGCTCGCCGCCGCGAATCGCTGTTCATGCGCTATATTATTGATCATCATCCGCGGTTTGCTGGCAAGAATGTGCCGGTGTGGTATGATCGCCACGAAAAGTTCTCAATGGAGGGCGGCGATGAACTAGTATTAAACGGCAAAGTAATGGCGATTGGCATATCAGAGCGTACCACGGCTGAGGCGATTGAAAAGATGGCAACCAAGCTGTTTGCTGGTTCCAACTTTAAGAAAGTCGTTGCCATGGAGATTCCAAAGTCGCACGCTTTCATGCACCTGGACACGGTGTTTACTATGATTGATCGGAGCAAGTTTACTATTCATCCGGAAATTCGCGATCGCGGCGGCAGAATGAACTGTTTTGTTATCGAAAATGTTGAAGGCCAGCCGTTCCCGCGCATTACGCATGAGACGGATCTTGAACACGTCTTGCGAGTAGCGCTGGAGGTGCCAAATGTCACGCTGATTGAGTGCGGCGGCGGCGATCCGATTGCAGCAGCCCGCGAGCAGTGGAATGACGGTTCCAACACCTTGGCGATTGCGCCGGGCGTGGTGGTAACGTATGACCGCAACTATGTCACCAACCAAAAGCTGCGCGAGCACGGCGTTGAAGTTATTGAAGTCAGCGGTGCTGAGCTTGGTCGCGGCCGCGGCGGTCCACGCTGTATGAGTATGCCGCTAGTACGGGAGGATGTATTTTAATGGCGCAAAGTTTGAAAGGCCGGTCGCTACTAACCTTAAGCGATTACACGGCGGAAGAAATTCGTTTACTACTGGATACGGCGCGTGAATATAAGCGGCTGAAATATGCCGGTGTGCCGCACCGGATTCATGAGGGAAAAAATGTGGCGTTGTTGTTTGAAAAAACCTCGACCCGCACGCGCTGTGCCTTTACAGTGGCAGCTAATGACCTCGGTGCCGCGCCGGAATACCTCGGTAAAGATGATATCCAATTGGGTAAGAAAGAGACAGTTGAAGATACCGCCAAGGTGCTCGGCCGGATGTTTGACGGTATTGAGTTTCGCGGCTTTGCGCACAAGACTGTGGAAGATTTGGCGAAGCATGCCGGCGTGCCGGTGTGGAACGGATTGACTGATCAATTCCATCCGACGCAGATTTTGGCTGACTTCATGACTATTGAGGAGCATGTTGGCAGGCTGAAAGATACGAAGCTGGTGTTCGTTGGCGATGGTCGTAATAACATGGCCAATAGCTTGCTGATTGGATCGGCAAAAATGGGCGTTGATTTTCGGATTTTAGCGCCGTGCGAACTTTTCCCGGACGATAGTCTAGTGCATAAGGCTAATAATTTTGCCCGGCAAAGCCATGGTAAAGTCACAATTACCGACAATTTTGAAGAGGCTCTACGCGGCGCTGACGTAATTTACACTGACGTTTGGGTGTCGATGGGCGAGGAAGATAAGTTTGCTGAGCGCATCAATTTACTGCGCTATTTCCAAGTAAACCGCGACATGCTGAATCTGACAGGCAATCCAGAAGTTAAGTTTATGCACTGCTTGCCAGCCTTTCATGACGCTTTGACTTCTACTGGCAAGAGTGTTCAGGAAGAGTTTGGCTTGGACGCAATGGAGGTTTCGGACGAAGTATTCCGTTCGCCAAATTCAGTGGTATTTGATCAAGCGGAAAATAGGATGCATACAATCAAAGCTGTTATGGCTTTGACGCTGTAGTTGTCGTAATAAGGGAGTTAAGGAGGCTCCGGGACAATGGTAGAAAAAATTAAAAAAACAAAGCAGAAGCTCCGGTCGCCATCGGCGTTTACGATTTTATTTGTCGTGATTGCTATCATGGCAGCTCTCACATGGGTTATTCCATCGGGTCTATATAAGACAGATAAAGAGGGTAATCGTATCGCGGGGTCGTATCATGTAGTCAATAAAGATCGCACTGTCAAGGAAAAGAAGGATGGTAAAGAGACTGAAGTTGATAAGCATGATCGACAAGGTCTGTGGGATATCTTCACTGCGCCGACTAAAGGGATGTCCGGCAAGCTTGATGTGATTGTTTTCGTCATGGTGCTTGGTGGATTCTTGGGTGTTACTATGAAGACCGGTGCTCTTGATGCTTCTCTTGGTGCGCTACTTCGCAAGCTTAAGGGCAAAGAAAAATGGCTCATTCCAATTTTGATGACGCTGTTTGCTATCGGCGGTACAACTTACGGCATGCAGGAAGAAACTGTGGCGTTTTATGCACTAGTCATACCGATGATGATTGCTGCTGGCTACAATGCAATGACTGGCGTGATGGTAATCGTGCTCGGTGCTGGTACGGGCGTGCTTGGCTCGACAATTAACCCATTCTCCACTGGTACTGCTGCTGCGACAGCAGACGTAAAGCTGGGTAGTGTAATTCCAATTATGTCTATCATCTTGGTACTGTGTCTGATCGCGGCGATCATCTTTACTATGCGTTACGCTGCAAAAGTAAAAGCAGGCAAATACAAGGAAGATGTTCGTTATAAGCCAGCTACAGCCGCTCTAGATATGGAAAATATACCAAAGCTTACCACTCCGCGAAAAGTTGTTATGGGAGTGTTCGCTATTACATTCGTGTTAATGATTCTTTCATTGATTCCGTGGGGAAGTTGGGAGATTACTTTCTTTGACGACATGTTTAAGCAAGCTTCAACTTTGCCAGTTATCGGTGCAGTACTCGGCGTGGTTCATAGTGCTGCCTTTGGCGAATGGCTGTTTGGTGAAATCACTACGCTGTTCTTGATGTCAACTATTGTCATAACTGCAATTTACTATAAAGAGTTCAAAAAAGAAGGCGTTTTCCCAGTTGACACATTCATTGATGGCGTGAAGGATATCTTACCAGTTGCTTTGATCATCGCAGTGGCAACGGGAGTCTCTGTCGTGATGGCCAATGGTGAAATTCAAGACACTATCATTAGCTGGGGTGAAGCATTATTGAAAGATGCTGGCGGTGGCGTTGTTGGTGTGTTGGCATATCTGTTCTACTTGCCAATGTCATTCATCGTGCCATCATCATCAGGTTTGGCAGCAGCAACTATGCCAGTTATTGCGCCAATTGCTGATTTGGTTGGCTCAAGTAAAGAAGTCATGGTGGCAGCCTTTGCTACAGCGTCAGGTCTACTTAATATGATGGCGCCAACTATTGCTTCTCTGATGGGCGGCTTGGCGCTGGCAGGTGTGTCGTATCGCGACTGGCTAAAACGCTCAGCACCAATCATGGCAGTATTCGCGATTATTAGTGTTGCGGTGATTGCAGCGTTTGGAGCGTTATAGTTTTATGGATAATAAACGTACAATAGTAGTCGCGCTCGGAGGCAATGCCCTGCAAAAGCAGGGCGAAGCCTCGTCCGCGCAGCAGCAGCGGGTGGCTGACGAGACAGTTCGCCAGCTTTTACCGCTCATCCAGGCGGGTCATAATGTGGCAATTGTTCATGGCAACGGACCGCAAGTCGGCAATATCGTTCTGCACGAAGAAGCGATTAACACGGCTGACGTGCCGAGCTTGCCACTGGAGGATTGCGGCGCAATGAGCCAGGGCTTGATCGGTTTCTGGCTGCAGCAGGCGCTGCACGATGCGTTCGTATCTAACGGTATTGACCGCAGTGCAGCCAGCATGATTACGCAAACCATTGTCGATTCAAGCGACCCGGCCTTTCAGAATCCGACCAAACCAATCGGGCCGTTTTATTCCGAGGAAGAAGCTAAAACTGTTGCCAGCGAGCGCGGCTACACAGTGAAAGAAGATGCCGGTCGCGGCTGGCGGCGCGTCGTACCTTCGCCGAAACCGCAAACCATTGTCGAGGCGGATGTTATAAAATCGCTGGTTTCTACTGGCGTGACAGTAGTTTCGACTGGCGGCGGCGGCATCCCTGTTTTACAGGACGAAGCCGGACAATTGAAGGGCGTGGCGGCAGTGATTGATAAAGATTTTGGCGCTGCCAAATTGGCGGATCTTCTGGACGCCGATACGCTGTTGATTTTGACATCAGTTGATGCGGCTAAGATTAATTTTGGCAAGCCGGACGAACAGTCGCTTGAAGAAGTCTCGATAGCAGAATTACAAAAGCACATTGACGACGGGCAGTTCGCAGCTGGCTCTATGCTGCCAAAAACCCAAGCAGCCCTGAGCTTCTTGGCTGGCGGCACCGGACGTACAGCAATTATTACTTCGCTGGAAAAAACTGCCGAAGCGATTACCGGTACGGCGGGTACGCGGATTAAATCGTAGCTTGTAGATTTATCTAAAATAAAGTCTCCTCGTTTTTTCGCGAAGCGGGGAGATTTTAGTACGGCAAACTATAATCAAGATTGCCAAAGCATAACAGTTTATCGTATAATTTTTTCATGGTGGTGGGCTACTTTGAGCGGCGATCGCTGTCTGAAAATTTGGCGCAAACCAATATCATGCACGCAAATTGCTGGGTGCATGTTAATGGCAAGCTTGCTGGCACGGATATAAGTGATTTGGCAGACGGTTTTTCGCTGAATCCTAATATCATTCGCGACGCTGCCGACGTCCACGAACTGCCGAGGGTTGAGCTTTCTGGCGGCGTTGAATATATTTTTGCCCGCGTGCCGCTCGGCGCGGTTGATTCCGGTAAGACCGTACCGTTCCTGATGATTATCCATAAGAATCACTATATTACGATTGCGCCGCAAGCGAAGTTTTCGCCGCTTGATGTCAGAGATTTTTTGGCAGCAACTACCGAACGTCCAGCTGGCATTTTTAGCGCAAATCTGGCGTATATTATTTCGCAGTACGAGCAACGCGTCCATTCGCTGACTGAGAAAATTAGCGGCGCCAGGCAGCGGCTGAGCCGGTATGAGGTGCAAAATGCCGACTTTATTCAATTTGTGGCCATAGAGGGCAGTCTTAATGGCTATCGCAGCAGTCTGGAGGGTATTTCCAGCGTGATAACCCAATTGAGGGATAATCGCCACGGTTTATTTAATACGCGCGATTTGGAAGACCTTGAGGATATCGACTTGCATATTCGCCAAATCTTGGTGGCTATCAGTTCCAGCGTGCATACGATCTCCAGTATCCAAAGTGCCTACTCGACAATTGCCAATAATGTCTTAAACCAGCGCATGAAAGTTTTGACCGCCATTACGATTTTACTGGCGATTCCGAATGTTTTTTACGGTATGTACGGTATGAATATCGGGCTGCCGTTTCAGCACGAGCCTTGGGCGTATGTAGGGATTGTCGGCTTTACAGTGGTACTAATCTTGTTTGTGTCGGTTTTTGCCAGGCGGATTCGCCTGTTTTAGCTCAAAATATATGGCGCATTCCGCTTGACGCGCCTAAAATCGTTTGGTAATATTGGTGACGTGTCTCGCGCCGAAGCATTCAATTGCTTAAAGATGGGTAATAAAGGTCGAAGCGCGTGAGGCTGCGCATAAGTACGAGGAGTACAAAACACATGCCAATAGCAATCAATTTTGTGTCTTCCAGGCGCAAAAAGATAGCCGTTGATGTGGTGCCTGCCGAATGGCAAACATACATAGCACAATAAACAATGTGCAGTCGCTCTTGATTAAAGTAAAAGGGGGACGACTATAAATAAATCCCGCTCCAAAGGCACCGGAGCGGGATTTTGGTGTTTATTGTGCGAATATTATTCTTTAATGTCCACGCCAGCGCTCTTCAAAGCGTCTTTGATAGCTGACTCAATCGAGCCAGTATTATCCATCTGGACGTTTTTGCCATTGACATAAAAGGTTGGAGTGGCTTTGACGCCGTGCTGCCGTCCGACCGCCAGATCGAAGTCAATTTTATTCTTTACCTTGGCGCTAGCGATGTCCGACTTATATTGGTTAATATTAAGCTTTAGCTGCTCGGCGTACGATTGGAAAATATTGCTGCGTTCGCTGGTGTTGGCGTTATTCCAGGCGTTTTGGTTGGCATAAAGGAGTCCATTCATCTCCCAGAATTTACCCTGCAATCCAGCCGCTTCAGCTACCGCTGCCGCTGCTCGCGCGTTCGGATGAGAGCTGGCGATCGGGAAATTACGGAAAATCAGCAGCGTATTATCTTTATACTTTTCAACAACGCTTTTCGCTTTTGGCGCAGCAGTGCTGCATCCTGGACATTGGTAGTCGGCGTACTCAATGACAGTTACCTTGGCATTTTTATTGCCGTAAGTATGGTCGGCGATGTTGCTATTGCGTTTTTCAGCGCCGATTATTTTATTCATACTTTCTTCGGTAATATTACTAACATCCAGCCGGTCTTGGGTTGACATATAAATCATCCCGGCAATCACCATCCCGACAATTATCATAAAAACTATCCAACTTTTTTTATTCATAGTTCCTCCAAATTACTCTAGTCAGTATAGCATAAGATAGGGTACAATTAAACCATGATGGTTGTGCTGCCAGTTGTCTATATTGTCGTTTTTTTATGCCTTTTGGTGGTGTTGGGAATTCATCCGCAACTGTCGTCGCATAGCCGGTTTGAACTGCAGCGGCGGGTACACGCTGGCGATAGCGAGGCAGAGCTGTTGTTAAAGCGCCATATGCTGCTGCGCGATATTTTTTCTTTGCAGCGCGTTATCTCGGCAATTTTATTGGTGGTGCTAAGCGTTATCGGCGTGGAATTGTTCCATTGGGCGGTCGGCTTTTTTATATCGATTTTAATCGCGCTGGAAGCGGGCGCTTTGGCGCGGGTGAGTTTGTGGCAAAAGTATTCGCAAAAATTGTATGAAAAATACGAAGCTAAAATTTTGGCAGTAATTGAAAAATATCCGGCAATATTCAAAACAATTCGTTCGGTCGCGCCGATTCCTAATGACCATTACGATATTGAGTCGAAAGACGAGTTGTTGTCGATGGTTAAGCAATCCGGCGACGTATTGACGAAAGATGAAAAGCGGCTGGTTGTCAACGGCTTGAGTTTTAATGAAATTTCTATCGACACAGTGATGACGCCGCGGAGTATGATTGAGTCGGTCAAGTCAGACGAGCTGCTTGGGCCGCTGGTACTGGACGATTTGCATAAGAAAGGCTATAGCCGGTTTCCGGTGGTTAAGGATGACATTGACCATGTGGTCGGTATTTTGTACGTGCAAGATTTATTAATGATTGATCCGAAATCCAAGTCGCGCCGCGCCGACGCTGTTATGGATAAAAATGTCTATTATATTCGCAACGATCGTTCGCTCAGATATGCGCTGGCAGCGTTTTTGAAAGTGCAGCGGCATCTGTTTGTGGTGGTGAACGAGTTTCGAGAAACAGTTGGGCTGCTTAGCCTGGAAGATGTTATTGAAGCGCTATTGGGGCGGAAAATTGTTGACGAGTTTGACGTCTATGAAGATTTGCGCAAGGCTGCCGGGACGAATCCGCAAAAGAACAACCTATCGACTAAAAAACGCCGCGACGTTTAATATAAGTTAGCTCCGGCAAGCGCGTCTATATAGCTAAGATAAAGGCATTAGGAGACGAACTTTCGTTTCTGTTTTTGGCGGCTGAGTGTTTGCCGCGGCGGTTGCGGTATTTTGGTTGGCGCTGCTTCGGCTTTGGCGGTGCTGGCGCTGCCACTGCTGCCGGGGAAAGGTATAGGGTGAGATGAGTTTTTCTCGGCTGACTGTATTAGGCGGATTAGTCTTTGTCCGTCGATAAGCATGATGTTGCTAGTATGTTTTGGGTTTTTAGCAAATCGCTTGGCATCCTCTGAAAAACTATTTATCGTTATTATAAAGGCGAAACCTCCGTTAAGACGGCTGGCAATTGGTTCGTAAAAATCTTTAACAGTGCTGGCCTCAACTGTGCTAATGTTGTGTTTTTTACACTGCACATAACTTTGCAGATTATTTTTGCGCATAATGATATCGATGCCGTTATCGCGGTTATAAGGTGTAACCTTGGTCTGGTATCCGAATGATTGGAATATTTCTGCTATGTATTTTTTAAAAGAATAAGCGTCAAGAGTGCGAATTTTCTCTAACAATTCTTGGTCTGCTGTTTTTAGGCTATTTTCCGGTGCTGGCTGATCTACGGCGGCTGGCGTCGGCGCGGCAGATAAAGGCTCGTTTTCCGGACGGCTGCTTGGCTGATTTTTAATATAGTTGTCTGTCGGTCCTCGTTTTGCCTCTTTTAATTCAAGCTTTTTAATCCTCTTAGATAAGGATAAATACAGATAGGCGAGAAAAACCCACAAGCAGACGCTTACAGATAGGAGAATAAACCCACCGCTATTCATAAAATCATTATACCAGCTAATGTGCTATAATAACAGATATGAAAAATAGAATTTTGGCGGTAAAGGCCTCTGATGAAGTTGGGAAAAATATTACAGTAGCTGGCTGGGTACACTCCCGGCGCGATCACGGCGGGCTGATTTTTATTGACCTGCGTGACCATACTGGCTTGGTGCAGTTGGTGATTAATCCTGATAGAGCAGAGGCCTTTCGTCTGGCGGAAAGCCTGCGCGATGAGTTTGTGATTCGTGCCAGCGGCGTAGTGACCGAGCGCGGCGAAGGTTTGAAAAATCCAAATATTGCCAGTGGTAATGTGGAAATTGTGGTGGAAAATTTGGAGATCCTCAACCGTGCCGAGACCTTGCCAATCCAGCCCTTTACCGAGGAAAACCAAGCGGGCGAGGACCTGCGTTTCAAATATCGTTACCTCGATCTGCGTCGCCCGAAGATGCAACAGATGCTGAAAAAACGCGCTGAAATGTACCGACGGATGCATCAGTATATGGATACTCGGGACTTCATCGAGATTCAGACGCCGATTTTGGCAAATTCCAGCCCAGAGGGCGCGCGTGATTTCCTAATCCCCAGCCGCTTGCAGGAAGGCAAGTTTTACGCTTTGCCGCAAGCGCCGCAGCAGTTCAAGCAGCTATTGATGGTCGGCGGTGTGCCGCGGTACTACCAGCTGGCAGCGTGTTTTCGCGACGAAGATCCGCGAGCCGATCGACTGTACGGCGAGTTTTATCAGTTGGATCTGGAGATGAGCTTCGTTGAGGACGGCGAGGAAGTCCGCCAGGAAGTCGAGCCGCTGATGCGGCAGCTCGCTACCGATTTCACGGGCAAGAAATTGCTGGATTTGAGCGATCTGCCGGTGGGCGACGGCCAGCCAATTCCGCGCATTTCCTACCGTGACGCCATGGAGACGTATGGCTCGGACAAGCCGGATTTGCGTTTTGGCATGGAGCTGATTGAGCTGACTGATGTATTCGCCGACACCGAATTTGGCGTGTTCAAAAACGCTGAGTGTATCAAGGCGATCTGCGTCAAAAACGGCGCTAGTCTCAGTCGTAAGCAAATCGACCAATTCACCGACATTGCCAAAAGTGAAGGGGCAGGCGGCTTAGCCTACATCACCTACCAAGATGGCGAGGCGAAATCGCCAATTGTCAAGTTCTTGAGCGAAACAGAACTAGTTTCAATCCAACAAAAAACTGGTGCAGCTGATGGTGACGCCGTGTTCTTTGGCGCTGACACTCGCCCAGTTGTCAACGCCGTGCTTGGTCGCTTGCGAAACGAATTTGCTACCCACTTCAACTTGAAAGACCCGAGCGTGGTGGCCTTGGCTTGGATTATCGATTTTCCATTCTATGAATGGGACGACCACGGCAAGAAGCTTGACTTTGGACACAACCCATTCGGTATGCCAAAGGGCGGCCTACAAGCGCTGGAATCGGCGACGACCGATACCGAAAAACTAGCCATCGTGGCTGACCAATTTGACATGGTGATGAACGGCTACGAAATTTGCTCCGGTGGCGTGCGCAACCACAACCCAGC
>CAUUVR010000008.1:0-45711 GCA_963548945.1 uncultured Candidatus Saccharibacteria bacterium | reverse complement strand
CCAGTAGTTCGCATACCTGCGCCATCGCTTCCGATGATAAGGCGTACTGCTGGGGAGGCGGTACTGGCGGTGGGCTCGGCAACAACTCAACCACCAATTCTAGCGTTCCCGTCGCTGTCAGCACTTCCGGCGTACTAGCCGGAAAAACCATCAAGCAGATTTCAGCCAGTAGTTCGCATACCTGCGCCATCGCTTCCGATGATAAGGCGTACTGCTGGGGGTATAATAATGAAGCACAGCTTGGCAACAATTCAAATATAAACTCTTCCGTTCCTGTCCGCGTTTACGCACCTAAAAAGACGGCTACCGTTCTCGCCAATGCCATGAAACTTCGAGTTCAATACGTCAAAAAGACGGCGGCGGCCTGCCAGGCGGTGGCTACTGGTTGGCAGGATGTAACTAATAATTCAGCTTTGGCGTATTCGGCGGCTGGTCCGAATAACGGGACGGCGATTGCGGCGGCAGCGAACGATCCGGGCTTGCCGTCTACCAGTGTCGGCTACAGCCACCAGTCGATAGTCCGCCCGAGTAGCGCTGCACAGCTGACGTTCACGAACAATCGCGATGTTAATGCCGGCGAGACGGGCCTGTGGGATTTGGCGCTGACTGATAATGGCTTGGAGCGTAATACGAATTATTGTGTTCGTTTGGCAGCCGATACAACAGCGGCGCCAGGGACAAATATCGACACTTATTCGTATTATCCGGAGTTTAAGACTGCTGACGGCTCGCTGGACATTCGATTTGCAGACGCTACTAATGCCACATTAACTAACCCGGCTACTGTATTTTCGGCGGCAATGACCAGTAAAACGGCGAGTACTACGACTGCGAAGTTATCTAATAATTCTTCACAGCAGCTTGAGGTGGCAAATAGCTTATCGACGACGGGCTGGAGTGTTTCATTGGCGGCAACTGGCGGCCCAACTGCTAAATGGACGCAGACTGGCGGCGCAGCAAGCTACGATTTTAATAATAGTAACGCCAATCGAGGACAGTTGTCGGTTGATTTATCGTCAAGTGCCTTTACAGCGTCTGGTTCGACGCCGCTGGGGCAGGCTTGCACAACAGCTGGCTTATCCTATGGCGCGGGTGGTGCGTTCGTAGCTGGTACGGCGTCGGCTAACGCGATTACGCTGGCGACCGCCTCAGGCACCAGTAGTTTGACTTGCTTGTTTAAATTGCAGAATATCTCCTTAAAGCAGACTATTCCGGCGTATCAGAAACCAGGCACGTATACATTGCCAGTAACAGTAACGGTGGTGGCGCAATGATGAGGATGAAAAATATAATGAGAACTGGTGTGGTAGTTGTTGTATTTTTAACAGCGATAATTGGCGTAGTTTTTAATAGCAAAGCTGCTCTGGCGACGACTTCAGCGGATTCAACTTTTTCACAGTTAATTCGTGAAATAGATTGTTCGCATACAGTTTACAGCAGAGCGGTTGGTCAAGTGAATGATGTGGAGTGCGACGTTTTCGCGCCAAAATACGACCATTCAGTAATTAAAGATAACGGCTACCCAGTGATTTATGGCGCGTATGATGCGGTACATACGGTTATTGATCCGGTGACTGGCGTGCATCAGCTGGCGGTTGAGTTTGCCGGCAGGGTGTTTGTCCTGGGAGTTGATCTAGAATTGACGGTTAATGGCAATGCTTGGGTGCTTGATTTGTCGAATTGGCCGAATACACATCCTGGCGATACGACGCTGGTGATAGAACGCGGCAAAACGTACCTTGGCGAGATTACTTCCTCGACACGGGCTTACGGCTCGGCTTTGCAAATTAATCACGCGGTACCTTTTACAATTACTATTCCGCCGAGAATCTTGCCGCCGACGCCGCCAGTAATTCTATCATCACCAGCGATTCCTGCTGTTTCGGCAGCCGCTACAGGTATAAAATCTGGTAAAGATTTGGCTAATACTGGCGCAAACATGTGGTTTATGGTGATAGCGGCGCTGGGAATGATTATTATCGCGTTCATACTGCTGATACGTAACAGACGAGGAGGCAGTCATGAACCGTAGGAAATTAGCGGATGTTCGGAGGTGCGAAGGAGGGTAGGTAGTAGCACTATAATGAACAACGAAGCAACGAAAATAACGTAAAAGAAAGGATACGATATGAAAAAACTAATAACAAAGGTAGCTTTGGCAGTCGGTGCAGCTGGCGTAGTCGGTCTGGCGGGTACAGCGGTGTATGCGGCGACTACGGCGACGTCAGAATTGAGCCAGACGATTAACGCTGGCGTACTCAGCACCGACATTCGCGATACTGGCGATAGCGTAGTAACAAACCCAACGTTTGCTATGAACGCGACTACGGCGTCGACTTCTGCCCAGACGACGACTGGTACATTTGGTGCTAATGATAAGCGCATCGCTGTCGACAACCCTGGCGGCGCTAATAATGGCTGGACGCTAACATTGAATGCGACAACTCCTGGTACAGGAAAGTGGACGAGCGGTAGCAATACATATCAGTACAACGGTAATGCTACAACTGGCCAGTTGACGGTTAATCCGGCTGCCGGAACGCTGACATCGATGATCGGTGCTTCCACGGGTATCACGCTGGGTTCGCAAACAGCATTTTCTGGTACTTCTCCAGTAACGTTGATCAGTGCGGCGGCTGGTTCCGACGATGTTTGGCGCGGTTATGTGACGGGTGTCGGCTTGAGCCAAGCTATTCCAGCTGGACAGGCAGCAGGTACCTATACTTTGCCGATGACTCAAACTGTGGCCGCTATCTAAGATCTGGCGCAGTTATATCAGTGAAAATCGGGCGTTCTTTCGGGCGTCTGATTTTCATTTACGCGGATCGTTTAGTTTTTGGAAGTATCAGCGGGTGTTGGTATAGCCATGAGCGTCTTGGATTGCTATAATAAACGTATGATTTTAATGAGGAGAATACGGGGTATAGTTTCATGCTGGCGCAGGCTAGCGGTAATGGCGGTTGCGGCAGGTGTTTTATTGCCGTCGTCGGTTCTGGCAGTAGGAATTGGCAGCCGCCCGGCGAATCCCGATCCGAATAACCCGCGGACGCAGTCGATTTTTATTTATCAATTGAATCGCGGCGCTAGCAAATCTGATCAGTTGACGATTACTAACGGCTTGGCCGAGCAGGTGAATATCGAGGTGTATGCCGTCGATGGCACAGTTACAGCGACTGGCGATATGACATGCAAGCAGCAGGTTGAGGAAAAGAAAGATGTTGGCAATTGGGTAAAACTAGCGAAAAGCGAGGTGGCTTTGGCGCCTGGTGCATCGACGAACGTTGATTTCACAGTCACCGCGCCGAATAAGGCGGATGTCGGCGAGCATAATGCCTGTTTGGTGATCCAGCGCAAAGCCGATCCGGCCGCTGCTAAGAAGGGCGGCATTCAGTTGCAAACGCGCCAAGCGGTGCGTATGGCGATTACTATCCCTGGCAATATTCACCGTGATGTGACAATTGATAAATTCGCCGTCGATAATAACGGCAAGCAGTTATATAACATTGCTATTAAAAATTCTGGCAACGTTTCGGCTGATGTTGATGTCAAGCTAGTAGTTAAAGATATGCTGGGCAACGTTGTTTATCGAAACGGCGGCGAGTATGCGGCAATTGCCGAGCAGATCCGCCAGTTCCGCTACGAGAGTAATTTGCAGCCGTTCTGGGGCGGTAAGTACCGCGCTGAGCTTTCAATTGCTTACAATAAAAAGGCTGGCGAATGGGGTGTTAGTAAAAATTCGGCTGATTTAACGACGAAAAAGGTTGAACCAATAGAATTATTTTTCTGGCCGGCACCTGCTGCTTGGGCGATTATCGTTGGAGCGATTGCTGTAGTTATTGCGGCGGTTTGGCGGGCGATTGTCCTCGTGAAAAAGCGCCGAAAGTGATGATTTTACTAGCCGCGATTGATATGCCATAATGGGGTTATGAAGAAAAATTTTCTCATCAGAGCGTTCTTTGGCGTTACCATTGCGGCGTTCGGCGGGATTTTGCTACTAAAGAATCTCGAGATTATCAACTTTGATAGCTGGCATTTGTTTTGGGGGACGGTTTGGGCGGTTGGTCTGGTTTTGGCGGGACTAACGACGATAATCAGTTCCCGGAAGATGTTAACGCGGGCGTGGGGGCTGTTATTGATGGCTACTGGTGTGTCAATTGGCTTGAACGCATATGGCATAATTGACGTTAGTATTTGGAAACTGTTTTGGCCAGTGGTGTTGATAGCTGTTGGAGTGGCAGTTACATTTAGCGTCGGATCTGGAGGTTATAAGCGGTCTAAGAAATCGGTTGCTGATGATAGCGGCAATGAAAAAGTTGCGATTTTTTATGGTGAAGAGTCGCGCGTGAAAGGTGACTATACCGGCGGTTCAGCAACGGCGATATTTGGCGGCGTGGAGTTGGATTTGCGTCGGGCGAACATTAAGGATGGCACGGTTATTGATATCTTTACGTTTTGCGGCGGCGTTAGTATTAGCTTGCCTGATGATGTGATTGTTAAAAACGAGGTTCGCGGCGTTTTGGGTGGTAGCGAGGATAAAACAGTGTCTAAATCTTCCGCTAAAAAGACAATTGTACTGCGTGGCGAGTGCGTTTTGGGCGGTTTGGAAGTAAAATAAAAAATCCATCATAAGAAAAAAGCCAGTGAAAAAGTCCACTGGCTTTTATTTTCTGTAGTTGGTAAAATACAAAAAATATTGTAAAACTATTGACAAATCCAGAGAGAGAGAGTATAATAGAAAAACTATAGAGATAAAGGTTAAGCAAAGGAGTTAAATAATATATATGAGCGAATCTCTAACACCGCACAACGAACGTAAATGCCAGGTGCCGCTGGTATCGATGGTAAATGAAGCTTATGGCGAAATTCTCGGCCACAACAAGGGTAAGCTGGGATCTCTTATAACAGGTATGATGCGTGCCGTTATGGCGGCAGAAAAGGCCGAAGCAGCGGGTAATAGTAACTTTGATGAGAATTTTCAGAATAACCTTTCGGAACAATCTAAACGGCGCGAAATGGAAGCAGATGTACAGTACTTACGGTACTCAGATGCTCTTGCTGATGCGGGTGTCCGGCTAGTGAACGGGGGCGGCTCAATGGCTATAATCAGCGGACCTAAAGATATTGCAATTGGCAGCGGTTCGCTTTATCCGGTTGTTTTGGGTAGTTCGGAGGAAGATGCTAATAAATTTATCGATTACGTGTCAGAGCTGCGACCAGACGATGATATTCAATTGGTGGCAGACGTTTTGGAAACTACCAGGCAAACGATTTACAGTGGTTGCAAATCTCTATATAGCGATGATATTACTGATGATAAAAAGAAAATCTACGATTTAATAGGGAAAGAAATCGAAAAGTTTATACGGATAGATCAAGCGTCGGATAATATTAACTTGGCTGAGTTTTTGCCTAGGCGTTATGAAGAGTTTAAAAAGGATGCAGCTAAACGCTCTGGCGATTCGCAAAAATATTTTGCGAAGGATTGGCTAGAGATCTATCGGCGGGAGGATGCAGTAGAGACCTATCAGCGTCTGGAAAAATATTTTACTCATTATGCGCAGGATACTTTGCCAGAGTATGTATTTTTAGGCGATGCTGATAGAGAAGGGCTGAAGGACTGGTCGTATATAGATGGCGGTATAGCGGAAGTTGTTGCGCGGAATACTGATAAGGTTATACAGGTGGTTAAGGCAAACCGTTCGCCTGAGGCAGTAGGCTACGCATTGCGATATGCAAGTAATTTTAGGGGTGGTATGGAAAGCACGTTGAAGGATTTACTTGAACGTCCCGAAGAAGATCGCCCAGTGTGTCAGTTGCCTGGTGACGAAGACTGGAGGACGTACGATTCTGTATTAAAAGAGTGTATTGATAGATTGAATAATATGGAGAATGATTTAAAGTTCAATGAAATTGTAGCTGATTTCGATCAGTAATAACTGGTAATTACGACGAAAACGCGCTACAATTGCTGTAGGGCGTTTTCGTGTGTGCCGGCTGTTGTGGCGGTGCGGCGAAATGAGCGGCTATCAATCGCGAAGTCTGTGGGAAGAAATCGGTATGATTTTGAATCAGCTGAAATTAGACCCCGCCGCGACTCGCTGCGACAAAGCGACAATTGAGCGCTAAAAGAGTGTGTGGATGCCGATCAGCTTGGCAAAACCCACGGAAGAATCACTTCTTTTGGAATCGAGATGGTACCGTCCGTTTGAAACACCTCCAGCGGATTCTCGAAGTCAAAAGAGGTGATTTTTTGAAAGGAAATAATACTAGTGCCAGCTAGCAAACAAGAGTTGCTTAAAGATACCAACGGCGAATGCTCGCTTAATCCTAATAAATATACGCCTGTTATTGAGGTAGTGCCGCCCGGCAGCAGCTCATTTACTCGCCTTAAAAAAGAGATGTATATCTCTGATGATTATGAGGCGGAGCTGTGTGATCTAATTAAACAGAAAAAGGCGGTGGTGTTGGCAGTAGAGGCAGATGGACGCTATGTCGGCAGAGTGGCCTTGCGGCATGATTGGGGCGATGAAACCCCTATTATTGAAAAGAATTTTCCGGGTTTACCGCAAATCAATGCGCTGGAAATTGACGAGAATTATCGACGTCAAGGCTTGGCAACTATGCTTGTTACGGCAGCAGAAAATGAAGCTCGCCGCCAAGGTTTTTCTATGATTGGACTGGGCGTTGAAATTTCAAATGAACCAGCGAAAAAGCTGTATGAAAAACTAGGTTACAGTTATCAGCAGGTAGGCGGTAGCGATACATATGATTTTCTCTTCGGTAAGCCTAATCCGCAGATTTACAAGCTGTATCTGATGACAAAATCGTTGCGAACAGAGGCAAATCATGGCTGATCAGCAGCAAGAATGGCTTGATTTTGCGAAAAGCGTGGCGCTGGAGGCGGGCGACATTATGCGAAAGTATTTTGGTAAAAAACCAGACTCTCATTTCAAAGCAAACAATACAATCGTGACTGTTGCTGATGAGGAGATTAACGATCTCGTCATTAAGCGGGTAACTGAGCGATATCCAGACCACGATATTGACGGCGAAGAGGCGAGCCAGCGCCGTGGTTCAAAATATGTTTGGGTTTGCGATCCAATTGACGGTACTGCTTCGTTCGCCATAGGGTTGCCTGTGTCGGTGTTTTCTCTGACGCTAGTGATTGATGGCCAGCCAGAGGTTGGCGTGATTTATGCGCCGTTTAGCGACCATCTGTATTGGGCGTCACGTGGTCGTGGTGCGTACATGAACAGCCAGCCGATTCACGTTAGTCAGCATAGTCTGGATGACCGTGTGGAAATGAGTATTGATTGGTGGCCGAGCGCCCCATGGGATGTGATGCAAGTTGTTCATGATCTTGCTTATGAAAAAGATGTGTATGTAACGACGGTTGGCAGTACAACGCACGCTGCGGCACTGGTGGCGCGCGGCGAGTTTGTTGCGTCGGTTTTTGTTGGTACAAAAGGTAAGAATGTTGACATTGCGGCGGCGAAAGTCATCGTCGAGGAAGCTGGCGGTAAGGTGACTGATCTTTTCGGCCGGGAGCAGCGGTATGATCAGGATATCCGCGGTGCTGTATTAAGCAATGGAATCGTTCATGAAGAGATAGTAAAAGCGATGAGGAAACTAATAGAATGATGAACAGGGAATAGGAAAATTTGAGCGAATAATTTAAATAAAACGCAGTGAATATAAGATAGATAAGGAGGAAAAGTATGAAATTCAAACACGGAACACGCCGCCGCGCGGCAGAATATGAAAAGGATTGGGTGCAGCGATGGAAGGATGACGATACATTCAATAAATCGGTTGAAAATCGGCCAGCTAATAATTCCTGGGTGTTTTATGACGGGCCACCGTTTTTGACTGGTACGCCGCATCATGGTCATTTGTTGGTGAGCACCGTTAAGGACACGATGGGACGCTTCCATACCATGAAGGGTCAGCGAGTTGAGCGCCGCTGGGGCTGGGATTGTCATGGGCTGCCGGCTGAGGTGTACGTTGAGAAGACACTGGGCATCTCTAATAAAAAAGAAATTGGCGCGAAAATCAGCGTGTCAGATTATGTAAAGGAATGCCGTGCGGCTATGGTGCGAACTGGCACTGAGTGGGAAGATACAATTGAGCGAATTGGTCGTTGGGTTGAGTTTAAGGGCGCTTATAAAACCATGGATAATAATTACATGGAATCAGTTTGGTGGGCGTTCAAGAAACTCTATGAAGAGGGCAAGATTTACGAAGGCGAGAAGATTCTGATTTATTGTACGAAGGATGCTACGCCAATTTCCAAAAGCGAGGTGGCGATGGAAAACAGTTACCAGATGGACGCCGACCCAAGTTTGTTTGTCTATTTCAAATTAGAAGATGAAGATGAATATTTGCTTGCCTGGACGACGACGCCGTGGACCTTGCTGGCGAATATGGTGGTGGCAGTCAACCAGGATGTTGATTATTCATTGGTGGCGTACGGCGATAAGAAATTCTATATCGCAAGTGATGCTGTCGAGAGAGTTATGACCGATGAAAAACATCAGCCGCTTGAATATTCAGTCATTAAAGAGATAAAAGGCTCGGAATTGGTGGGCAAGCGATTTGAGCCGCTGTTTGAAAATCGCGGGCCGAACGCTCATAAAGTGCTGCATGCTGATTTCGTGACGACCGATGACGGTACAGGACTGGTGCACATTGCGCCGGCTTATGGCGAAGACGATTATGAACTATGCCGCAAGCATGACGTGCCAGTGTTGTCGTTGGTGGATGGTGATGGCAACTATACTGAGGGTAGATGGCTCGGTCGTAATATCTGGGAGGTCAATAAAGAGATTGCCAAGACATTGTTGGAGGAAGGTCGAGCGCTGAAAATTGACTATATTCGCCATGAGTATCCGCATTGTCACCGCTGTGGCACAAAACTGATGTATCGAGCGCATCCGAGCTGGTTCATGGATATTCAAAGTCAGAAAAAAGAAATGCTAGAGGCAAATGAACAGACTCATTGGACTCCAGATAATCTGCGGACGGGGCGATTTCATAATATTATAGAGCAGGCGCCGGATTGGAATTTGAGCCGTGATCGCTATTGGGCAACGCCAATCCCCGTATGGAAGGGTGTACGAAACGACGGTACAGAGGTGGTTAAAGTCATCGGCAGCTTTGCTGAATTTGAGGAATTGACCGGAAAGAAACTTAATGATTATCATCTACCGCAAGTGATGGACGTTACGTTTGAGTGCGACGGCGTGGAGATGCGTCATATTGGGAAGGTGCTTGATTGTTGGTTTGAGTCTGGTTCAATGCCGTTTGCTCAGTTTCATTATCCGTTTGAAAACAAGGAAAAATTTGAAGCAAGTTTTCCGGCCGATTTCATCATTGAAGCGATTGATCAAACACGCGGCTGGTTCTATAGTTTGACAGCGGTCAATGTGGCGTTATTCGGTAAGTCGCCGTGGAAGAATTTGATTTGTACTGGATTCATCAACGCGGCAGATGGCAAAAAGATGAGTAAGAAGCTAAAAAACTACACCGATCCGATGGAATTAATGGATAAAACGTCGGCTGATAGTTTCCGTTTTCTCATGCTATCTAGTCCATTGACGAATGGCGAGAACTTTGCACTAGCGGATAAGGATGTCATGGATGTGGCGCGTAAGCTCAGTATGATTTGGAATATGTATGATTTCTTCACGATGTATGCGGAGGTTGATGGTTGGGAATTTGACGGCGAGCTGAAAGATCCGCTCGGTGAGTTGACCAATCCGTTGGATATTTGGATTGTTAGCTGTTTACATCAATTGGTGACGGATGTTGAAAAGGGTCTTGATGATTACAATTTGCAAGACGCCACCAAGCCGATTTTGCCATTTCTGGACGATGCGTCCAACTGGTACGTGCGCCGCAGCCGCCGCCGCTTCTGGAAGTCTGAGGATGATGGCGATAAGAACGATGCTTACCGCACGCTACATTACGTACTGGTGCGCTTGAGCTACATTTTGGCGCCAGTTACGCCGTTTTTGGCTGAGGAGCTGTATCATAATTTGACGGGCGACGATGAGTCGATTCATCTGAAGGATTGGCCGCCAGCGGGCGAGGTGAATGAGCAGGCACTGGCCGACATGGCTCGGACGCGTGAATTGATCAACAACGGTCTTAGTTTGCGTATGAAGCAAGATGGGCATCAAGCATCAATCAAGGTTCGCCAACCGCTGCAATTTGCGGCATATGCAGGCGTGAAACTGACTGGCTACTATGAGCAAATCATGGCTGAGGAGCTCAATGTTAAGGAGATTCGCTGGATTGAGAATCTAGACGAGCACTTGGCTGATTATGAGGTGACCGAGGGCGTGATCAAGCCAGAGAATTGGATCGAAATTAGCAAGCAATTGACGCCCGAACTCAAACGCGAAGGTTTGATGCGTGAAGTCATTCGCCACGTCCAAAGCGCGCGCAAGAAGGCGGGATTGCAGGTTGACGACCGGATTGAGCTTGGTATCACTAGTAGCGACTCAGAAATCACCCAGGCTGTTGATGCATTTGCCGATACCATCAAGGCCGAGACGCTGGCTGTAAAGCTAGGCCCAGCGGCGGACGATATGGAACGGCACGGCGTCAAGGTCGACGGCAAACCAGTGGAAATCTATTTGAAAAAGCACAATTAACACACCTGGCACGGTGACAGAATCACAGAAAAAAACGAAAGGACATATAATGAATCCACAGCAAAATCAAATGATGCAAATGCAGCAGCCAGCTCAAGCGCCTGTTCAGCCGCCGTCAATAGTTAGCGCTCTTGATAACATGCCGCTGATTAATTATGTAAAAGTTATCAGTTATGGCGTAACCATATTCAATGATTCGCCGGCGTGTATGCTGGAATGGACGACAGCCAACAGGATTCGGCTGGTTCGGATTGACGAGAACACGAGCAGGCCGCTGGGGCTTGAGTTTGATGTTGATATCAGTCAAATTACGAAAGTTAAAATTAGTTTCGATCATTTGTATATTACAGCTGCTGGCAGACATCTGAAGCTTGATTTCAACGATCGGGCGAGTCCGTTTCTTTTGGCTGGCGCGGCTGCCAGTCCGCTTATTGGTCTTACTGCCTTAACCGCGCAAGGATATGCGGCTAGCAACAAAGGTATTCATTGGTGGTACGAAAACTTGCGTACGTATGCTCCGTACGCAAAATCTGGCAACTTGGCACTAACATCTATAAGTATCGGTATAGTTTCCGGGTTTGCTCTGGTGCTAATCATAATTATTATCGCAATCGTCTCTTCAATGAGATAAGGATGACCCGCGCGCAACTTTCAGATTAGCTCTTAACGCGCTACAATATAGCTATGTACGACATTTTTCATCAGCTCATGTTTTTTGCGCGGGCGGGCGGCGGCGGATCAAGCTCTGGCGGCGGAGGCGGCGCTGGTATTCTCCTCGTTATACCAGGCATCGTTGCCATGTTAACTGCTGAACCAGTTAAAAAACGCACCCAATCGAAAGCAGCTGGCGCGGCTGTCGGTTTTGCTGCCGGCTTATTAGTAAGCTTATTGTATCTACTAGGCGGTCCAATACTGTTTATTATTGCGCTTATTTCAGCAGTTGTCGGTGCGGTAGCCGGAGCGCTTACCGATAAATTAGGGCGTTTTCGCCAGAATAGCCAAGCCGCCAGACAGGCTGTCCAGCAAGCGGCTATGCAGGATGGGGCTTGGAATGAACAGGGAATTATTAATTATGCGATGACAGTTTTCAATCGATTCCAGTACGATTGGGAACGGTTGGATCTGACGTCAATTCAGCAATATACCACGCCAAACTATGCGCGGCATGTCGGATTAGTGTTGTATGCTTTACAACAGATGGGACGAGTTAATCAAATGAGCAATGTGTCGATAAGCGAAGCGGTGATTACTCAAGCCTACGATGATCAGAACGATCAAAACGATCGGGTGAGTGTCGGGTTTGTGGCGTCAGCGGATGACAAATTGATTGAAAACGGTTCGCTGATTTATCGCGACACTGAGGAATTCGGCGAGCAGTGGAACTTCGTACGTTCGGGTAATGGATGGCTACTGGACGGTATCGATCAGGCGACGGAAGATTCGGCGCAGTTCATCGCTTCAATGCGGCAATTTGCTGCACAATATAATATGTATTTCAGTCCCGATTGGGGGCATTTGTTACTGCCGACTCGCGGCGAGTTATTTAAGCGCGGCTTCCAGGTTGCCGATATCAACAATCATATCATCGGTTTTTGGACGGGTAATCTGCTGGTGCAGCTGTATACGTATAATAAGCCGATCGGCGAAGATAATATGGAATATTATATCGTCGGTCAGGTTAACTTGCCAAAATCGTACGGCGGTATTTTGGTGGAACGCCCGGATTCGCGTTTGTTAAAACGATTCAAGGCGCCGTCGGGTTATAAAAAAGTCCAGATGGAGTGGGGCGATTTTAATAAACGCTATCAAGTGTATGCTACTAACGAGAATCAGGTGACGAGCTTTGAACTGCTTAATCCCAGCTTCATGGCGTGGCTGTACGACCAGAATATTAAGGTTAACATTGAGGTGGTAGATAATGTCGTCTATCTCTATTCCAGGATTGCCGAGGGTGAAATGCGCTATGCGGAAATGATGGATATTTTACAGAAATCGCATAAAGAACTGAAGATGTAAGGAGGAAATATGATCACCAAAGCTATCATTCCAGTCGCCGGTTGGGGCACGCGGATGCTGCCGATTACCAAATCAATCGAAAAGTGTATGCTGCCGGTAGGGACGCGTCCGGTGGTTGATTATATCGTGCAGGATATAATTCGGGCGGGTGTCAAGGATATTTACTTTGTGGTCGGCGAGCAAAGCACTCAGGTGCAGAGTTATTATCGGTCAAATATTCAGCTGAACGACTATTTGCGGCGTGCCGGTAAAGAAGGTAAATTACCTCTAGTAGCGCCGCTACGCGATGTGCGAATACATTTTTTAACCCAGCCAGGCACTGGGGGTTATGGTACGAGCATTCCAGTGGGGTTGGCTAGCGAATTTATCGAACCAGGTGAATCAGCCTTTGTGGTGATGGGTGACCAATTTTTTTGGCGTGGTGATGGCGGTTCAAATGCGGCTGATCTGGCGGAGCTGGTGGAGGCGCGCGGCTTGTCGGCTGGGCTATTAGGTAACCCTGTTGAGGAGGCACTTATCCCACAAACGGGCATTATCGAAACCGACCAGCAGGGTAATTTTGTGCGCATCATTGAGAAGCCGAAGCTGGAAGACGCGCCGAGTAACCTCAGCAATTCAAGCTTTTATGTCCTTAACAAAGAAATTTTTGAGTTAGCACGGACATTGCCCGCCAATCCGCAGCGCGGTGAATTTGAGCTGACTGATGCTATCAATGCGTACATTGCCAGTGGCGGTATCATCGCTGTTGGCGAGGCGAAGGGCGACTATATGGAGTGCGGCTCGCCCAGCGGCTGGCTACGCGCTAATAACGCCATGGCCGAGTTACAGAAAAACTAGTTGCATGTATCGTCCATCTCTGTTATAATTGGTCACTGATAGTAAATATATTTTAAGGAACGAAATGAAAGCAGTCGTAAAAATCTCTGGCAAGCAATACATTGTCAGCGAAAAAGAGTCCCTCTTGGTGGATCTCCTCCCTGAAGGCACAAAAGAACTCACTCTCGACGCACTTTTAGTGATTGATGGTGATAAAACAAAAGTTGGCATGCCAACCGTAAAAGGCGCGGTGGTAAAAGCGAAAGTCGTTGAAGCAGAAGTCAAGGGCGATAAAATCCGCGTTATCCGCTATAAAGCTAAAAAACGCGTTCACAAAGAAACTGGCCATCGCCAGAAGTATACGAAAATTCAGATTAGCTCGATTAAAGTTAAGTAATTTTCTGTATGCAGTATTGCCGCCTCCGCTAACGAGGCGGTTTTAATATCTGTTATTTACGTCTTGCTCATGCTATACTGTAATAAGTAAAAAGGGGAATCAATGGCAAGAGTTATTGCGGTGACAAATCAGAAAGGCGGCGTGGGAAAAACCACAACTTCAATTAACGTGGCGTATTTTTTGTCAAAAATGGGCAAGCGGACGCTGATTATAGATTTTGATCCGCAGGGTAATGCGACCAGCGGTTTGGGTATCGATAAACAGGAATTAGGAGCGACGATGGCAGAGGTCATTATGCGCCAAATTCGGCTGGCGAAGGTTGTTTTGCCGACTGAGTATAAAGATTTGTATTTAGCGCCGTCAACATCGCATTTGGCAAATACCGAGGTGGAATTGGCGCAGGCTGACGGGCGTTTTGCTCGTTTGCGGGAAGCGCTTAACGGCGTGATTGATTATGACTATATCATTATCGACAGTCCGCCCAGCTTGAGTTTATTGACGGTGAACGGGCTGGTTGCTGCGGATTATGTGCTGCTGCCAGTGCAAGCGGAGTTCTACGCGCTGGAGGGTCTGGGACAGCTTTTGGAGAGTATGAAACTGATTCGTAAAGGCTTGAACCCGTCGCTGAAGCTCCTCGGCGTACTGCCGACGATGATGGATTCGCGGACGACTTTATCCAGCCAGGTTTATGATGAGATAAAGAAATATTTTCCGGATAAGATTTTTAAGACTACTATTCCGCGCAATATTCGCTTGGCGGAGGCGCCGAGCCACGGCGCGCCAGTCGGGGTTTATGATCGTTTTTCCAAAGGTTCGCGGGCTTACAAGGCGCTGGCTAAGGAAATCGTAGAAAGGACTAGCAAGTGAAAAAGGGTCTGGGCAGAGGATTTGAATCGCTGATTCCGACGAATTTGATTGACGAGACATTTGATCCGACTGCCAAGCAGGACGGTAAGGTTTCGCGTCTGAAAGACATCGCTATTACGAAAATTTCCCCGGATCCAGAGCAGCCGCGACGGTTTTTTGACGAGGCGGCGTTGAGCGAGCTAGCTGAATCTATCAAAGAGCATGGCGTTGTGCAGCCGATTGTGGTAACGCCAAAGGGTAGTAATTATCTGATTGTGGCTGGAGAGCGCCGCTGGCGGGCTGCTAAGAAGGCTGGGCTGGCGGAATTGCCGTGTATCGTGCGCAGTATGAGCGGGCAGAATCGGTTAGAGATCTCGCTGATTGAAAACTTACAAAGGCATGATTTGAATGTTTTAGAAACAGCGACAGCCTACTTGAAGCTGCGCGATCAGTTTAATATGACCTTGGAGGAAATCGGCAAACGCCTGGGCGGCAAATCTGTTAGCGCTGTTAGTAATACGCTGCGGCTTTTACGATTGCCGAAATCTGTCAGGCAGGCGATATTTGACGGCGAGCTGTCGGAGGGGCAGGCGCGCCCGCTTATCGGTTTGCCAGAGAGCGTGGCGGAATCGATTATGAAAAAAACAATTGCCGGCGGCTGGTCGGTTCGCCGCGTCGAGCAGGCGGTGTCACTATGGAAACAGACGCAGGATAATCCAGCCGAGGAGAAAAAGCCTGCCGGTTCGCCGCATGCCGAGGCGATTGAAAGCTTGTCAAAGCACTTTGGTACAGGCGTAAAAATCCGCACCAACAACAAGGGCGCCGGACAAATCAGTATCACGTTTAAGAATGAAGCTGAGTTTGATAGAATCCGCCAGCTACTGGAAAATGCCTAAAACCCGCGGATTTTAGTGAACGGGAATATTCGTAAACTAACCGGTCCGACAATATCATAAAGCGGGATCGATCCCATACAATTGCGCGAGTCGCACGAATAATTGCCTTGGCGGTGGTCGCCCATGACGAAAATCGTTCCCTTTGGTACTACAGCGTCAACATTGCCGGAAGTCGGCTGTCCAGGTTCGTTTTTATTAACAGTGGAATCAGGATTAAAACCGTTTGGGTTTTCCTTGTTATAAACTGTTGTCGTGCCGTTCTTGACAGTTACGCGCTCGCCGGCAAAGGCGATAACTCGCTTGACAATATATTCATCCTTGCCCAGAGAAGCGTTGTAATTCGGATTCTTAAACACGATAATTTGGCCGCGTTTGGGCGTGTAGTTTTTATTCTGCAGCTTTGACATGGTGACTGGCAAACGGTTAACGATCAGCCTGTCGCCAGTATACATCGTGGTTTCCATGCTTGCGCCTTCAACATTGAATGTTTGAAATACGAACGCGTTTAATAAAACCGTACCGATAGCTACGCCGATAACGAAAATAACCAAACTCAACCCGTCGCTTAGCCGCGGATGGCGATCCATAAAAGTTGCATCCATCGGTTCAATTATAAGCGTTTTGTGTGCTATAATCAATAGATATGAATCCACGCAAACAGTCTATGGACGGTTTTGTACCAAAACGTCCTCAGCGGTCTTCGCTGGGGGCGGATGCTGCTGGTACGCGGGCGGCGATCGGCCATGTTCGCGGTGTCCAGCAGGGAATTGATGAAATGCGCAGCGGACGCCGTGCTGCGGATATTAGTCATAATAGAAATGGAATTCAGCCGGCTGCCAGCCTGAAACAGAATATTGACGAATCGTTGCGGGCGATTGATGAGAATGCCAAGCCGTCTCACCGGCAGGAGCGTAAAAACAAGCGAAAAAAGAAGTTAAAGGTAAAAATCATCTCGACTGTCGTAGGGGTGATTGTTTTAGTTATAGCAGGTTACGTAGCGTTTCGGTTATGGCAGACCATGCATCGAGTGTTCGGCGACGGTAATCTGCTTAATCTGTTTTCGCAGCAAAAATTGAAAGAAGATGCCTATGGACGCAGCAACGTGTTGATTTTAGGTTCGACTGATGATATGGCGGGGCGCGACGGGGCGAACTTAACAGATTCCATGATGGTGTTAAGTGTCAATCAGACGAAAAAAGACGTTTATATCTACAGTATTCCCCGCGATTTGTATGTACAGTTTGGCAGGGCGTGTAATTCTGGATATGCAGGCAAAATAAACGAATATTTTATTTGTTCGGCGGATGGTAGCGGCGAGGAAGCGGAAAAGCAGCGGATGGATGAAACGCGGAAATTCGTCGGTAATATCTTTAATATGGATATTCAATACGCGGTTCACGTAAATACCGTGGTTATTCGCGATGCGGTCAATGCTGTCGGCGGCGTAACAGTTAATGTCGCTAGCCGCGACCCGCGAGGCGTGCTGGACGCCACTTTTGACGACAAATGCCGCCAGAACCGCAGTCTTTGCCCGCGCGGGCATTATTTGGCATTTCCGAACGGCCCGAACGAGATGAACGGCGACCAGGCTATGGCGTTTTCGCAGGCTCGCGGACATACGCCTCCGACTTACGGCTTGGAGCAGTCTAATTTTGACCGCGAAAAAAACCAGCAGCTGGTCTTAATGGCATTGAAGAGCAAGGCTGGCTCTACAGGTACGCTAACTGATTTTAGCAAGGTCTCTTCGCTGATGGAAGCTATGGGTAAAAATCTGAGAACTAATATTAGTACCAAAGAAATTCAAACGGTTATGAAATTGGCGGCGGAAATTAAAGAGCCGAGCGTCCATAAATTGAGCTTCGTCGAAAAAGACAATATGCTGATGACGACAGGCTCGGTTGGCGGCATGAGTATTGTCAAGCCGTCGGCAGGAGTAGGTAATTACAGCGAAATTCATTCATTCTTAAAGGGCGAGATTTACGGTACGCCGCTACTTAAAGAAAAAGCTAAAATAGCCGTGCTTAACGGCAGCGGTGTGCCTGGGGCTGCTCAGAAACAGGCCGATAAACTGTCTGAATTAGGATTGAAAGTGGTTCATGTTGGCAATGTTCCTGGCGGCGCTAAAGCCAGTAAAAATACAGTTTACCAGCTTCCGTCGGGCAAAGAAAAGCCTGCAACCAAGTCGAAATTGGAAGAAGTTTACGGCACGCCGGCTACTACCGAATCTCCGGGCTACAATTTGAATGTTGATGCGCAATTTATCGTAGTTGTGGGGCCTGGATCTTAATTGATATAATAAGGAAGACATATGGATTTGTTAAAAACAGTAAAGCGGCGAACATTTTGGAGCGAAATCGTTTACCACATCTTGAACTTGGGTTTGGCGGCGGTTTTGCTGGCGATTGCCAGGACAATTCAGTCGCCGTATCCGGCGATGGCGCTGGTCATCCTTAGCAAATGGCGGGTGATCGCTGTGCGTCCGCGATTTTGGTGGGCAAATATTCAAGCAAATCTGGTCGATGTGGCGGTCGGCGTGGGCATTGTCGGTTTAATGTATCTGCCAAATATCGGTTTTACTATCCAGACTGTACTAGCGGTTCTTTACGCTATTTGGCTTATCTTTATCAAACCGCTCTCTAAGCGCTGGCAGATAGCCTTGCAGGCGGGATGCGCTATTCTTGTCGGTACGATATCGCTGATGGCAGTGTCGTATGAGTGGCCAGTTTCGGCGGTAGTCTTTCTGATGTTTTTGCTCGGCTACGGCGCGGCGCGGCATTTTCTGCACAGTTATGACGAGGAGCAAACTACGCTGCTTAGCTTTGTTTGGGGGCTGGTTTTCGCGGAGCTGGGTTGGCTGGCGTATTATTGGAATTTCAGCTATCTAAGGACGCTGGCTGGCGGCATCCCGCAAATAACGATAGTTCTTTTGCTCATTTCGTTTTGCGGCGGCAAGGTTTATCAGTCGTGGAAAAAGCATAAGAAAATCATATTTTCAGAGATAGTAGGACCGGTTTTTCTGGCGGTGGCGACAACTCTGGTTATGTTATTAGCTTTTAACTCGGTGGTAATATAGGTAATACTAAATATGGACAACAATACGACAGCAGCTAGCAGGGTGAAGCGAAATAATAAAAAGATAGTTTTCTGGACTATTGGTGCGGTGTTGGCAGCGATATTAATCATTAGCAACGGTGTCTTTGCGGGTTGGGTTGTTTATAAGTTGAACAACAGGCAAAACGTTTCGCAAACGAATGTTCCTGACGGCAATTTGCGGCTGACTGATGAAGAAATCGACACTTCAAAGATTGTAGCGAAGGTTTCACCAAGCGTGGTTTCAATAATAACCACTCAGGGCAGCTACTTAACCAGGGCTCAGCAAGGGGCAGGAACGGGTATCATTATTAGCCCTGACGGCTATATCCTGACGAATAATCACGTCGTCGACGACGCCGATAGCGTGCGTATTATTACCAGCGATGGCAACCAGCATACCGACGTGTCTATCGTTGGTAGCGACCCGCTAAACGATATTGCGTTCTTAAAAATAAAGGACGCTAAAAATCTGCCAGCGGCAGAATTAGGTAACTCCAGTACGGTAAAAGTGGGACAAAAGGTCATCGCTATCGGCAATTCGCTGGGACGTTACCAAAACAGTGTGACCAGCGGTATTATCTCTGGCAAAGGTCGGCCAGTATCGGCCTCGTCTGATGATAGAAAAACTAAAGTCGAGGAGTTAACTGACTTGCTGCAAACTGATGCTGCTGTGAATTTGGGTAATTCTGGCGGCCCGCTAATTAACTTGTCCGGCCAGGTTATAGGTATAAACACGGCGACTGTTTCCGACGCGCAGAGCATGGGGTTTGCTATCCCGATTAACGCCGCCAAGGGTATGTCAAAAAGCGTCTTACAGGGTAAAGGCGTGCAAAAAGCCTACATTGGCGTCCGCTATGTCGCGGTTACGCCGGAAGTGCGGGCTGAATATAATTTGCCAGTCAAATCTGGCGCTTACATCGGCGGACACTCGGGCGGCGTGGTAGAAACTGGCGGCCCAGCGGATGCAGCTGGTATTAAAGAAGGCGATGTTATCACTAAGATTAATAATAAAAACGTCGGCGAAGATGGCGGCTTGTCAACGCTAGTCTCGGAATACCTGCCCGGCGAAAAGATTGAAGTCACTTTGGTGCGCGCTGGGAAAAATATTACGGTGGATTTAACGCTGGCTGCCTATAAATCGTAAAACGATAATATAACGCTGAATCGTCGCTAACTTAAAATTTTGCCGATCGGCTGCTTGTATTATTCGCTCGTGCTGTGTCGGATCGGCTTCGATGAACAATTGTCCGTTTGGAGTTAAGCAGCGCGGTGCTTGCCGAATAAGCTCAAGGATTAATTTTAGTCCGCCGTCCTCGGCAAAAAGGGCGATTTTCGGTTCGTACTGAAGTTCTGGCGACACTTCCCAATCCTTATCAACGTACGGCAGATTGGCGAAAATGTAATCCACCGGCTCCAGTTGTCCATTAAGCAGCGATTGCTGCTGGATTTTTATGCGGGCATGGTGCTCATCGGCATTTTTTTCGGCAATTCGGAGCGCATCTTTGCTGATGTCCGATAAAATAACGGAAATATTTATCCTCTCCAACGCTGCTGTAATTCCCAGGCAGCCTGAACCAGTCCCGACATCGATCAATACTTTCCGTTCAATTTCGCCGGCTGTCGCGTCCAGAAATAGTGAAATCATATCCTCCGATTCGGGGCGGGGAACTAATACTGCGGGAGAAACGGTAAATTTGCGCCCGTAAAATTCTTTATAACCCAGAATATAGGCCATTGGCACGCGATCCAGCCGCAGATCCAGCCGTGCATTAGCGATGTCAACTCTGCGCGGATCAATCTCCTCATCCAGGTGCGCATGAAGATATGTCCGATTCTTTCGCAAGGTATTGGCTAAGATTAATTCCGCATCCAGCCGCGCCGAGGCAATACCGGCATCCTTCAGAGATTTGGCGGCATTTTTTAGCCAAAACGATATGGTTGACTTTTCTTGCATTATATGCTACATTATACACCATTGATAATAAATTTCATAACGAATATGGAGAGATAACCAATGAAAGAGCCATCAGATAACCTTGATTTCATCAAACCGTTTGGAAATCCAGAGAGAGAGAGAGTTTAACAGACGCTGAAAAAATGGAGGCGGCATATAAGCTGTCGGCGTTAGTGGATGATTTACTGCTTCGGTTTGCCGATCATACAGAGATAAATGACCATACAGATATGAAAGTGGCGGCGCTTCAGTTAAAGATACCGTTAGATGATAACGAGAAAATCTCTATCAGTGTCGAGTCGCATTCTTATGACGATGGTTCTATGCGCAAGTTAATATTTTTAACTGATAACAAGAGTCATACTAAACATCGATATCATATGGAGAGTCAGGATGAGGTGCTGCGCTACGACCAAGACGCAAGTGAACCAGGGGAGATTGATCTAATATTAGCTGATATACACAATTCAGATACGATTGATGAAGAAGCTCTAAAGGGTTTTATAGCTCGTACTAAAAATGCTTCAAAGAACCAGCAGCTAGAAAGACGATTAGGAGTAAACGATCAGCCGGTTGATCCGGATGAAATTGGTAGATTGACGCAGCTGCTGGAGGGTGCAGAAGCGATTGGCGCGATTTAATGCTTTATGAGCAGTTACACAGAAGGTTTGCACATAACGGATAACCCAGCCTGCAATGAGTTTATGCGGGGAGAATAGGGAGACTTTCCGAGGGTTCAGTTCGATTGCGGGTTAGGTGCTGAATTGGCGTCTGATGAGGCAGCGGATATTAACGAGGAGGCGCTGCGCGAAACTCTTGAAAAAATTGGCGTGCCGGAAGAACGATGGGGTGGCATAGTATTGACTGTTGCGAGCAATAAGAAATCGCCTCATTTGCCAGATAATTTGGCAGGCAGCACTGATGTCACCGAGGACGGCGGGTTTGAGGTTGTAGTAAGAGCCGGCGATTTTAATACGGTTTTGCGGCATGAATTGCAGCACGTCAAAGATGAGATAGAGAAAGGCGCTCCACAGCGGAATGAGACTCTGTATAAAATGGGTAAAGCAGCTCTTGTTAAGGAGACATTTTCTTTTGCTCTTGCGACTGTTATTGCAGGTGGTTTGATTACCATAAGTACTGAATCGGGCGCGGCAGACCACTTGGTGAATGCTTCCTGCGCGGTAACGGCATCTTTTTGCTTGGCGTCTTTGGGGGTATATCTGGCGGGATATTATTGGGACGAAAGAGAACGGCGCGCCCGCAAGGCCGAAAAAGCTTTTGAAACAGAACCGGTGCTGATGATAGATTGACTTTTCACTATAATTTATGTACAATTTACATCTATGAGGAGATACATGGATAAATCGGGGATGGACTTTCCTTATTGCGAAGACATTGTAAGTGTTAACCGTGATTTTCCGAGGATTCAGTTTGATCGTAACTTAGGCGCTGAATTGGCGCTTGGCGAGACTGTTGATATTGCTAAAAGCTTAGAAAAGTATCTTAAGCATGCTGGTATCCCCAGAGATCGCTGGGGTGATTTATCGATAGTTGTTACTGGTGCTGAAAGTCCTTCGTATTTGAGAGGCGCTGAGCTCGGTCATGTGAGGAAAGACGAAAGCAATGAGAGGGGGCTCGAAGTTGTCGTAGAAGCTGACTACTATACTGATTTTGATGCCACTTTGCGGCATGAACTATGCCATGTCAAGGATATAATGGATGGAAAGATTGATTTGGAGAGAAAGAGGCGGTCAAGTCTTGTTTATCCATACTGCATGTACACTAATTCTGAAGAAAAACGTGGTATAGTTCGCGATTTCCTAGCATTATGTCATCTATCAGCGGCGTCTTTGGCAGCTTATCTTAAGGGAACTTCCTTGAAAAAATACTATGATAGTCCAGAGGAGCAGCGCGCCTGCTAAGCTGAAAAAAAAGGCGAGTGGCTGCCCTACGCGTTTGTTAGGCGCATAAGCGCTGAGTTTGAGAATGAGATAGCGCCGTTTTTATCTCACCCTTGGACATCGGTTCAGACAGGGGGAGACGAACATAAGGTGCGGGCGATGCAGGAAGCCGCCAGACAGCTTGGCTTATCATGTTATACGACAACAGATCCGGAGGAAGTTAAAATGCTTGCTATAAAAAGGGCTGAAAGATTTTGTTGCGGACGTGCAAAATCAGCCAGAAGCGCAGTGCCTGTAAGAAATAAATATATACTAGAAGCGATTAATGAAGAGACTGATAGATTTATGGGCTATGCGGATACAGCCATTAAGAATGGCGGTGCGGTGATGGCTATAGTGCCTGGCTCTATACGTGGTATTGGATTGGGAGCGTTCAGTAAACGATATTATGATATTGAAAATGGGCATTATGACTGGCATTGATTGCCAGAGTATGGCTAATGGTAATATCTGCTTGTTTTATATAATCCCGCTGCGCTTGGCATCAAATTGTGGCGGGGTGGGAAGTTCATTTCTTGCAAAATAAGATAAAAATTGTAAAACTGTTTGACAAATCCAGAGAGAGTAATATATGAAACATTGATAAAATTATAGTGGGCAAGGAAGCGAGATTTAATATGAGTGAAATAAGATTTAATACAAATAGAGCTAATTATGGAAGCCATACGTATACGCCAAGGCTTGATACTATTGAATCTATGAAGGCTGTGGTTCGTAACAATATGGCAATAGCCAGGTTAGAGCATCCTAAAGACCTCCCTCTTAGCATGCAAGCTGCAATTGATACTCATACGCAATTTCAGCCAACAAGAGACCCTGGAGAGGCGCGCTCATTAAGTGTTTGCAGAGCGTGATCGTACAGGTTATCAATTTCCTGAGCAGCTAGATGAACGTACTAAAGACGTTATTAAAGCCGGCGGTGCAGTAGTTGTCTTGGCTATGGAAGATAAAGAATCCGGCCTAAGCGATTTTTGGCAAAGGTATCGCGAGCTAAAAGATCAATCTAGTTCCGAGTCGCTTGAAGCTTAATTTCCGGCGTTCTTTGCCTTCAACTCCCGCTCATACCTCTGTAGTTGCTCAATCAAATCGTCGATATCCCCGTTCATTGCCGCGGGGATATTGCTGCGGCTGTAGTGGATGCGGTGGTCGGTGATGCGGTCTTGCGGGAAGTTATAGGTGCGGATTTTTTCGGAGCGGTCGCCAGTACCGACTAGCGAACGCCGTTCAGCGCTTAGTTTGGCATTTTCCTCATCAATTTTCATCTGCAGCAAGCGCGAACGCAGCACACTCATGGCTTTTTCGCGGTTTTTGATCTGTGATTTTTCGTCTTGGTTGGTCACGACGATACCGGTCGGCAGATGGGTGATACGCACCGCTGAATCGGTAGTGTTGACGCTTTGGCCGCCATTGCCGCTGGAGCGGTAGATGTCAACGCGCAGGTCGCTTGGATTAATTTCAACGTCGGCTTCCTCGGCCTCTGGTAGCACCGCTACGGTGACGGTGGAGGTGTGGACGCGGCCTTGGCTTTCGGTGACTGGCACGCGCTGGACGCGGTGGACGCCGCCTTCAAATTTCAACTTGGCGTATGGTGCGTCGCCTTTGACCATGAAAATAACTTCTTTATAGCCGCCTGTGTCGTTAGCGGATTCGCTGATGAGCTCGGTTTTATAGCCGTTAGTCTCGCACCAGCGTAGATACATGCGGTATAATTCCGCCGCGAATAACGAGGCTTCGTCGCCGCCAGCGCCAGCGCGGATTTCTATGATGATATTTTTCTCGTCGTTCGCATCTTTTGGTGTCAATAGGATAAATAATTCTTCCTCCAGTTCTGCCAGACGCGCTTCAGTTTCAGTGATTTCAGCTTTTGCCAATTCTGCCAATTCGCCGCCATCATTCGCTAATTCTTTGGCGTCACGTAGATTTTGCTCCAACGCCGCCCGCTCTTCGCCCTTGGTAATAAGCGTCTCCAGCTCTGAAAACCGCTTATTTTTTACGGTAAAATCTGGCGAGCCGTAAGCGTCAGGACGCGCTAAAAAATCGCCTAGGCTAGCGCGTTCGGTCTTCAAAGCGTCCAAATCGAGGGAAATCTTTGCCATATGTATAGAATTATAGCATATTATCCCTTAGTTTTTCTTAGATGGGATGAGCTTGGCGGTTAAGGTTGACAGGATGAGAGTTGCTGTGGTATTTGTAGATTACAATTTTGAGAGGTAATTATACAATGTATGGATCAAGGGAGAATTTTGAAGGCTACGCGGGTGCGCGCGAAACTGAAGAGAAGCTACAATTTATTCGCAGTATTAAAGAGGCGTTGCGGCATCCGGACAGAACTGAGTGTTATGAGGTAGTTCGTCCATGGGATTCCGTAAGGCATCTTAGTGTTGCTATTGGTAAGATGGGGCTGACCTTGAATAATACGCCTTTTGGTGAACCAAGATTTGACGTGACGGCTAAGCTATTTAATCCATATCGTCAAATTAAGCGCAAAGACGGAAAAGTAGTCAGCATGTCTGTGATAGCTTTTGACGCTTACGAACGCGAGGGTACGGGCAGGCGCTGCTATAGTGAATATTACGATAGCTATAGTAGAGAAAAGTATTTGATTGATTCGGTTATTGTATTAAAGGCTGATGAGGGTTTGGCTGATAAATCAGAACTAACAGCGCAGGATATAGAATGGGATGAAAACTGTTACTGCGGAGGAGTGTATGTTGGTGAACTTTCTGATATCACGTGGTTCTCTATATCGCACAAAGGCATTAGGAAGCCGCCTGTCTTTTTTAACTTTGAGAGAATTGAGCCAAACAGTAAACAGGCAGCCGCATTAGACGCAGAGTTGGCGATGTTTTTGCAGTCGCGCGAGGATAAAGCGCGAGAACGTCGAAGAATACCGTGGCTAGGCTTTGCTGGTATAGAATAGCAGCGCAAAAACACCTCGGCAAGGAGCGGAGGTGTTTTATTGCAGGTTTGGTTTTTTCTCGGCTATTTCTTAGCCTTTTTGGACGGTTTCGCTGATTTGGCGTCGTCGTTTCCGCTAGCGGCGGTTTGCTGAGCCTTGGCTGCGGCGGCTGCGTTGCGCTTTTTCGCCTTATTAGCCAGCTCGGCGCGGCGTTTAGCAGCTGCTTCTTGGCGTGCCTTGAACCGGTCCACGCGGCCTTCGGTGTCGATGATCTTTTCTTCGCCGGTGAAGAATGGGTGCGAGGCGCTGGAGATGTGCACCTTGACGAGTGGATAAGTTTTGCCATCTTCCCAAACGATGGTGTCCGTAGTTTGCGCTGTTGACTGAGTCAAGAACGCGAAGCCCGCTTGATCGTCGCTAAATACGACCGGGCGATAGTTCTGTGGGTGAATACTGCTTTTCATAACCCTAGTATTTTAGCAGGAAAGCAGATAGATTGCAAATTGTTGCAAAATCCATGCAATATGTCAAAATGCTTGACGAAACAGAGTGAAAGGCGTATAGTCCAGATTAATAATAAGGAAAAACTGGGAGTCTATTATTTTTTATGGAAAAAGGTATTCAACCGCCGGTTTATGAGTCTGGTGCATTCAATGCAGATAACTTAGGAGAATCATCCGAACACGGTGAAACGGAATGTCGGGAAAGAATTGAAAGACTTAATGCGGTATTAGAATCGCCTGACAGCGTTGAAGATCTTTATGTACGCAGTAATAGCCGGATGGACGGTCTTCATGTTGCGCTGAATCTTCAATTTCATTTGACGTTAAAAATTACGTCTTATACCAATATTGTTCGGGCAAAGTTATTTAATCCGCGCCAATGTTTTGACGGCAACTCCCAGATTGCGCCAACAGAAACGACCGTTCCCATCGCGGTTTTTGATGCTTATGAACGCGGTGTTCATCAAAGCGGGACTGCCAGAAAATGGGAAGGTTCAGTAATATTGTTTAACATGTCGGAAGATTCGGCTGGCGAAGTTCTTCCGCTTTCAACGATGACAGGCTCTGATCGGGATAAGAATGACGTCTACGGCGCAGTCGTGAAAGATGATGTTATTACATATTTTCAGCTTGCTCCGAAAAAGGAGGGCTACATGGATCCGGTCATTATTGAATTTGACCCGTCAAGCAAAGAAGCAGTAAGTTTGCAAGATGAACTCGATAAATTTCTCAAATCGCGCGAGGATGCGGTTGCGGCGTAGGGATGTGCGAAAATCTAACATTCATTGGTAATATTCAGACAGAGAGGGTTCAGTAGAAATACAGTTAATTGCTGCTTTGTCTACTATTGAAAAGATAAATATAAAAATTTATAATTGTGCATATTCAGGATTAATATAAAAGCGTGGAGTTATAAAATATGAATAGTGAGCAGCCTTCTATTTTGAGTGGATATAACTTGTGGGAACTAATGGCGAAAGAGGTTCGACGACCTGGGGAGAAAGAAGAAGCGCAGGCAATTACTGAAATACTGAAACAACCCGATAACACTGAGGAAGTTAATATGGGTCGTGCGTTAACAAGTCTTAGTAAAGGACTTGATAATACCTTTGGGGCAGGTCTTTCGGGGATTTGCGGCGGTGATAGTGTAAAAGCAAAGTTATTTAGACCGCATGAATGTGTCCTTTGTTCTTACTTACGGCATGCCAGTAGAATTAAATACCTCAGTTACGGCTTTTGATGCGCATACATATGGCGAGTCAAGAGGGAAGAAAGCCAGCTCTGTCATGCTATTTAAGCTGTCGGCAAATCTACCTGGTGAATCAGCGCCAAGTTCGACGGCAAGGGATTTGAAGTGGGGTGTGAATTGTATACAGGGAGCTTTTGTGACTGGCAACAAGATTAACTATTTTGAAATTGCCCAGACAAGCGGTGATGATATAGTTGTCGTAGAACTTCATCCTTTTGGGGAAAGGGCATTAAATCTTAGTCAAGAGCTAGGGAAGTTCATAGTGTCTCGTGAAGGGGAATCTGTGGCTATATAGCTAACAGCTGTATTTGTACGCGATGTGGTGAGTTAGGGCAAGTTTTTGGATTCTATTCCCCAGTGTGTTACAATGATTAGGTAACTAATTATTAACGACACAGTCCGTCGCAGCTCCAAAAGCGGCGGGCGAGGAAAAGGAGTAATTTAATGTCTGTAGCAGTAGACATGAAAGCTTTGTTTGAAGCTGGCGTCCATTTTGGACATAAAACTAGCCGTTGGCACCCGAAAATGGCGCCATATATCCATTCAAAACGCCAGGATAGCCATATCATTGATTTGGCGAAGACAGCTGAGGCGTTAGAGAAGGCGCTGCCGGAGTTGACGAAGATTACCGCTAGCGGTAAGAAGATATTATTCGTCGGTACGAAAAAGCAAGCCAAGGACGTGGTGCGCCAAGCGGCCGAGAGCGTCAATCAGCCGTACGTGGTTGAGCGCTGGATTGGCGGCATGCTGACCAACGGCGCGACAATCGCTCAGCAGATCAAGAAATTGAAGAACCTAGAGAAACGCATGGCGTCGGGTGATCTGGAGAAGCGCTACAACAAGCTGGAAGTGCAGCGTTTTCAGGAGGAAATTGACAACCTGAATTTCAAGTACGGCGGTATTAAGAACTTGATGGGCAAGCCGGGCGCAGTGGTCGTGGTTGACGCGCTGACTGACGCGAATGCGGTACGCGAGGCGGAGACTCTGGGTGTGCCAGTGTTTGCGGTGGTTGATACCAATGTCAATCCAGCTGGCATCAATTATGTTATCCCGGGCAATGACGATGCAATTAAGAGTATCCAATTGCTATTAAGCTACTTTACTAAAGCAGTAGCCGAGGGAGCTGGTGCAGCAAAAAAGGAAGACAAGTCAGTAAAAAAGGGAGATAAATAAGATGAACGTTTCTGTCGATGACATTAAAAAACTGCGCGAATTAACTGGCGTGGGCTTGACTGATGCAAAGAAGGCGCTAGTCGAAACTGATGGCGATTTTGACAAGGCGCTGGAGGCGATGCGCAAAAAAGGTTTGACCAAGGCAGAGAAAAAGGGCGACCGCGAAGCGCGCGAAGGCTTGATCGAGGGTTATGTTCACTCGGGCCGAATTGGCGTGGTGGTTGAAGTGAACTGTGAAACCGACTTCGTGGCACGGCTGGATGATTTCAAGACATTGGCGCACGAAATCGCTATGCAGATTGCAGCCATGAGTCCGAAGTATGTTTCTGAGGCGGATATTCCGGCTGAGGAAATGGAGCGGGTTAGGACAGAGCTAATTGCTAGCGAGGCGCTAGCAAGCAAGCCTGAAGAAATGCGTGAAAAAATCGTTGAAGGTCAATTGAAAAAACATTTTGTAGAACAGGTATTGATGAGCCAGGCGTACATTTTGGATGATTCTAAGACAGTTGAGCAGCATATTAAGGAAGCAATTGCTAAACTCGGCGAGAACATCGTGGTGCGCCAGTTTAGGCGAATTGAGCTGGGTGTGAGCGAGTAATACTGGCGCTAATCTTTGCTGGGATTTATACGGAGGGTTTAAGAACCCTCCGTGTTTATTTTATTTGCGTTTGTTGTTAAGCGTAAGAGGCTTGACAAATTAGCAAATATGGAGTATAATTGACGCCAGTTTACTATTATTAATTGTTTATAGACAGAAAGGATATAGTAAAAATATGAGTAAATCTGAAAAAGCGCCAGGGGGGGTAACACCTGAACAATCTGGTAAAAAATTACCTGGTTTTGTAAAGAAAGTAGGAGCGTTGGCATTGGCTTTGTTGGCAGCTGGCGGTATCTGGCATAAAGCGCATGAGCCCGCGATGAGTGATGAGCAGATGCGCGAAGCGACAGATGTAGTGCGCGAGGCTGTTTTGGATAGGGCTGAATATATAGTGGATAACGCTTCTCATCAGGAAGACGATAGTCGTAAGGGAGATTTTATTATGGCTAACGATGGAAACTCGCTCAGTTCACTTCATATTAGTGTAAATAGGGGTATCCCAGTTGGTGAAGAGACAATACCTGGCGTTGGTGAAGTCACTGACTATAGTGATGAAGGAACGAGTGTCAGGCTATGTATACTGGAAGATAAAAAGAGTGAAGGATATCCTACTGATTCATATGTATGTGCTACTTTTAGTTCGGAAAGCAGTTTGGCATCGGATGGTGTCAAAGGGGATAATGGTGAGGTTGACTATAGGAAAGCTATAGAATTTGTAAAATCTCCTGAGGTTTGGGCTAGTGAAATGTATTATACTGATGATTACGATAAAAACGGGCGCATTGAAGAGTTTAAGTGCGATCCAGGAAAAGAGTGTAGCGGCGATCCGAGTTCGACAATATATATAAGTCGGAACAACGGCGTGGGTAAAGGTTTGGATGTTTTTTATTCTGGCGAGGAAGCAGTCAACCAAGTACAGGAAGCGATTGACACGGTGAAAAGCAATTGGGGTGATGACGAATCAAAAAAGTAAATAAGGATTAGGATAAAATACCTGCCTGATGGCAGGTATTTTACTTAGGCTTAATGGCTAGTATAGCCGACATTGTTAGTTGACAAAAATGCAAATCTGTGCTAGTATACGAGAGTATAGAAATAAATAAAATAAAAAAGAAAAGGCGGCAAAAATGACAGCAGAAACAATGGGAACGCGCGGTGGTCGAGGTTCTTCGCCTGAGGAGACAAACGCTTGGACGGAAGGTCGTGACAACCCTTGGGCAAGCATGGGAGAATCGCCAGGTCCGTTTGATGATATTACTCCCAGTCCGCGGGAGTCTGCTGAAAGACCAGATCCGTTTGGCCCAGATCTTTCCGAAAACTTTGCAGCTGAGCTATTAGACAATAAACAGAGTGCGCGTGAGGCTAGGGGGAAAGAAATAATTGGCAATTTGAAAGAAAAGGGCCAAGAGGCTCTTAGCGGCTTAAGGGAAAAAGCCAAGGGTGGTCTAAATAAACTGATGACCAGAACCATGAAAGGCGTATACGCTACTGTTGGCTGGGGTGCAGAAACTGTAGCTAAAGGACGCCAGTTTGCTGCTGATAAAGAGAAACGATCGGAGGAAAGAAAAGCTAAGCGGGCTATGGCTCGTAAGCAGCGAATTATGGATCGTGAGAAGCGGCGCGTAGAGATTGATGGGCGTAGATCTGATAGAAAGGCTGAGCGTGATAGCTTGGACCGCGGAGATGCTTTTGGCAGACATCAGAGAAGAGATGTAAGACATGTGCGTAAGATAGAAACAGGTATATTGAGCGAGTCGCGCAAGGAGCTTGGCGAGGTACAGAAGCTATATAAAGAAAAACAGAACACAGTGAGCGAGGCTAGGGAGGAAAAGGAATCGGCCAACGCTGATCTTCAGCGAGCAAAAGAAGAGTATCTTAAAGATATAAATCAGGAGTCTAGAAAGAGACTTGTTGAAGCTCAAGAAAGGAAGTCACTGGCTGATCAGAATTATGAGAACATTAAAGCTGATCTGAAAGACCTTAGAGAAAGAGGTACGACTATCATGAAGCTGCAAGCAGAACATGAGCTTGCGCTTTTAGAGAATAATCAGCGTCCTGAGGAGATAGCGAGACAGGCTAAGCTTCGTAAAGAGCGCCGAAAGGCTTTACGGCGCGAAGCGGTTGGTGATCTTGGTATTTCTGCTAGAGACAGGTTTGGGCAGCTTTTGGACGACGCCCCAGGCTATATGAGAAGTATTGGTAGAAAGTTAGTCCGTGCTGCTCGGTGAAATTGAATACATGAATATATATAGCAAAACATAAAAATAGAAAGGCAATGATGTGAACAACGACAATATTACGATAAATGCGACGATCATTACAAAGAGCCAGCTGAATGCGATTGGGATTAAACTTCCTGACGATCAGATAGAGGCGTTAATCCAACATGTCGAGGATACGGTTAACGAGAGGATTGGCGAAGAAATTGTTGATTCGTTAGATGATGACCAGCTGAAGGAGCTAGTAAGATTGCAAGATAGCGGAGCTTCTGACAATGAAGTGACCCAATGGATTAAAGAACACATACCAGATTACGATGAGATTATTGAAGACAATGTGCGAATTGTGTTGGGCGAGCTGGTCGAAAATTCAGATGCCATCACAGCTTCGGCTTCAAATGCGAACTAGCTGGTTATTTAGTTGTCTATACATTAAGGGCGTGACATACTGGGATTATTTCGTATAAATAATCAAGCAGCCGTCTGCCTGGCGGCGGGAGTCGGTGGTGGTGACGATGAATTGATGGTTTTGGATAGTCTCCTGGAGCAGTTTTTCGCGGCTGGCGTCGAGTTCTGAGAATACGTCGTCCAGTAAAATGAGCGGTTTGGTGTTGTTTATGCTGGTCTGCAAATCTAGTTCTAATAATTTGAAGGCTAGCATGATGGTGCGCATCTCGCCTCTGGAGGCAACTTTTACGGCGGGCTGGTTATGAAGGAATATAGTAAAATCTTCACGCTGCGGTCCGACAGAAGTGAAGCCAGTTTTGGTTTCATATTCGCGCGATTTGGATAGGCGGTCAAGCAGGGACTGTTCGTAGGTTTGCAGAGGCGCGCTGGCTGAATATTCAATTGATAAAGCCGTCGGCTGTCCAGCCAGCGATTCGTACAGATTCTTGATAGCTAACTCATGCTTGAGCAAAAAATTTGTACGCTGCCGGCAAACTAAGGCGGCGTATTGAACAAATTTTATATCCCAAGCGAACAAGTTATTACGCCAGGATTGTGAATTTTCCTGAGGATGCTTTAATAATTCGTTGCGCTGCAGTAGCGCCCGGCTGAAAGCTCTGAGAGCGGTATCGTATTTCGGGTCAAGGCGAGATAGCAGTCCGTCTAAAAAGTCGCGACGGCGCGACGGCGACGATGAGATTAGCCGCAGTTCGCTGGGTTCAAACAGAACAACGGGCAAGCGGTTTTTACGAGATAAGATCTTTGATTTGTTATCGTTTAGGATAAATTCTTTACTGATTTTATCGTTCGACCTAGCTAATTTAAGGCGGCGCGACCCAAAGCTACCTTCCAAATGAACAATTGTTTGTTCCATGTCGAATTTCATGCAGTCGCCCAAACTGCCGCGGAAACTACTGCCGCGCAGCGCTGCGTAAATTGCTTCCAGCAAGTTGGTTTTACCTGTGCCGTTTGGTCCGACGATAACCGTGCCAGAACTATTAAAATCGACTTCATGTAAGTTGTACGAGCGAAAATTATAAAGCTTTAATTTGGTTATCACGGAGGTTATTATATCATCATTCCAGGACTGAGGTTGATTGGATTTTTATGTGAGATTTTACCTGGTGTAATTTTATATTACATAAGACGGACAATTGCTGATAAAATTTGCTATAATATAAGGCAGGTAATTTGGAGGTAATGATGTTTGACACACAACCATATGAGGATAAAATGGCGCAGGCGTTTAGCCATTTTCAGGATGAGCTGAAAAAGGTGCGGACGGGCCGGGCGCATGCCGGGATGCTGGACGGCGTGATGGTGGAGGCGTACGGGGCGCGGATGCCGCTGAACCAGGTGGCAAATGTGACGGCGCCGGAGGCGCAGATGCTGCTGGTGACGCCATTCGATCCGAGTAATATTACGGCGATTTCGGCAGCGATTCGCGATAATCAGAGTTTAGGCTTTAATCCGTCTGATGACGGCCGGGTGGTGCGCGTGCCAGTGCCGGCATTGACTGAGGAACGCCGCAAGCAATTAGTCAAGCAAGTTAGCGAAAAGGTCGAAGAGGCGCGGATCGCTATGCGGACGATTCGTCAGGATGCTCTGAAGGATGCCAAGCGGATGAAGGATGCCAAGGAGCTTGGCGAGGACGACCTCAAGCGGGTTGAGAGAGAGATTGACGCGCTGATGAGTAAGGTGCAGGCGCAAATTGACGAAACGTTTAAGGCAAAAGAAAAGGATGTGTTGACGGTTTGATGAGTCAGATATTTGCTGAGCGTGTGAAAGAGTTAGGGCTGCCACTGGATCAGATGATTATCATTGGCAGTGGTATTTTGGATCAATTAGGAATCCGCCAGTCTGCCGATATTGACGTAGCGACTAATCGAGAGGTATTAGAAGAAATTGCTCGTAGCGATGACTGGGTCAAAAAGCTTGATAAAAATCAACGCCAGTATTTGGTGAAGCATGATGGATCGGTCGAGATCTGGGACGGCTGGGAGATTGATGGGCGAATTGTTGAGTATGACGAGCTGCTGGACTACGCGGTGGAATATGACGGTGTGAAATTCGTCAATCTAGATTTTCTGCGGCGCTGGAAAAACTGGCGCGGGCGCGAAAAAGATATCCAGGATGTGAGGTTGATTGATGAGTGGAGGGCGAAACATGAGTGAAAAAACAGAATTGCCGAGGCACATTGGGTTTATCGTTGACGGTAATCGCCGCTGGGCGAAGCAGCACGGGCTGCCGGCTTATGAGGGGCATCTAGCGGGGTATAATTGCTTGAAGGACGTCTTATTGGAGACTCTCCATAGCGGAGTAAAATATGCCAGCGCCTACGTATTTAGTACGGAAAATTGGAAACGTTCCGAAGAAGAAGTCGGGCATTTGATGAAACTATTTGTTAAAATGCTGGAAGCTGATGTATCGATTTTTTTGGATAATAATATTAGGCTGCGAGTGATTGGATCGCGCGATGGTTTGTCGGACGCGCTGGTTAAGGTTATAGACAATGCCGAGGAAAAGACGAGGAATTTGACGGGCGGCGAGCTGCTGCTTTGCCTGAACTATGGCGGACATTTGGAAATTGCTGATGCGGTTAAAAAAGTTATTCGGTCGGGTATCTCGGCGGAAGACGTAACGCCGGAATTGATTGCTCAGAATTTATATGCGCCGGAAGTGCCGCCGTGCGATTTGATCGTGCGGACTAGCGGCGAGCAGCGTCTGAGTAATTTTATGCTATGGCGGGCAGCCTACAGCGAATTGATGTTTATTGATAAACATTGGCCGGATATGACAACTGATGATGTGGCAGTAATTTTGGATGAGTATGCGCGCCGGAATCGGCGGTTTGGAGGATGATGATGTTGATTTTGGGGGTTATTATAGGGTTGTTCGTACTGGTTCTGCTGGTTGTCTTACACGAGCTGGGGCATGCTATGGTCGCTAAGCGAAATGGCGTTGTTGTCGAAGAGTTTGGCATTGGTTTTCCGCCGCGAGCGAAGAAATGGCAGCCAAAAAAGAGTTTTCTCGGTAAAAACGTTATTTTTAGCCTGAACTGGCTGCCGCTGGGCGGATTTGTTAAGCTAAAGGGCGAATATGATTCCGCTGAGGGCAAAGGAACATATGGCGGCGCGACATTTTGGGTAAAAACTAAGATTTTATTGGCTGGCGTGCTGATGAACTGGCTGACGGCAGCTGTGTTGTTTACGATTTTGGCGCTGGCGGGTCTGCCAAAAATTTTACCAAATCAAGTCCAATTGCCGTTTGATACAGCGGTTGAGCGCTCACCGGTGACAGTGGCGCGGGTAACGTCAGGTTCGCCAGCAGAAAAGGCGGGATTGAAAACAGATGATCAAATTATAAAAATTGCTCAGAGCGACATTACGACGCCCGGCGTTTTATCGGCAGCCACGAAAGCTAATGCCGGTAAAAAGGTCGCGGTGATATATCGCCGGGATAATACAGAAAAGATGGTGGATATCCAGCTTAACGACGTTAAAAAGGCTAAATCTGGCGGTTATCTGGGCGTAGCGTCGCGGCAAACAGAAAAGTTTCATAGTACGTGGTCGGCGCCAGTTTTGGGCGTAGCGACGACGGCGCAATTGTCATATGAAACATTGAGAGGTGTTGGCGATTTGCTGGTGAAATCTGTCGGCGGGTTTATTGGACAATTTTTTGGCTCAGATGAATCGCGGCAGGCGGCAAGGGCAGATCTGGCAGCGGTTGGCGAAAACGTAGCTGGGCCGGTCGGTATTTTGGGCGTGCTATTTCCGTCGGTTGTTAATTCTGGGTTGACGCAAATACTACTTTTGGCGGCGATTATCTCTTTGACGCTGGCAGTGATGAATGTTTTGCCAATTCCAGCGCTGGATGGCGGGCGTTGGTTCACGATGACAATTTTCCGACTGACGCGCAAGGAGTTAACCAAGGAACGCGAAGAAAATATCCAAGCGGCGGGTATGCTGGTTTTATTAGTATTAACAATTTTAGTGACGGTGAGCGATGTCAGGAAATTCTTCTAGGTTAGCTAAAAACAGGAAAAAATTTTTAGCGAAGGTTGATAAAGCGTTGGCGGGCAGGTATAAATGGTGGCTGCTGCTGGCATTGCCGGCATGGGTGTACGCGGCGTTTATCGCGGTACAGTATGCGGTTGGTTTGCTGGCGGTATTTTTGAACTCTATTGGTGTTCCTCTGAGTTCGCTAAACGTGGTTATTTTTAACGCGGCGGCGTCGTTTATCATTTATATCCTGACGCTGCTGGTCGTAATATTAGTGCCGTTATATGTCCTGAAGCGTAAAACCACGTTGAGGCTGCTAGGAGTTGATGATTGGCCGACATTCTTGGAAATACTGATTTCGCCGTTGGCATATGTGGCTTATTTTCTAGTCACTAGTGTCCTGGTGGCGATAGCAGTTACTTTGTTTTCGCTGGATATGAAACAGGCACAGACTTTGCCATTCAGCCAAGCAATGCTGGGAACGCAGTGGCAGTTTCTATTAGCGTTTATAACGATGGTGGTTTTGGCGCCGATTGCCGAGGAATTGTTGTTCCGCGGTTATCTGTACGGTAAATTGCGCAAATCATTTTCTGTTTGGCTGTCGGTTTTGGTGACTAGCTTGGCGTTTGGACTGGCGCATTTGTGGGGCGGAACTGATAAGCCTCTACAGTGGTCGGTAGCAGTTGATACGTTCTCACTCAGTTTGGTGATATGCGCGGCGCGGGAATATACCGGTGCGGTTTGGGTGCCGATGATGACGCATATGATAAAAAATGGCATAGCGTTTTATTTGTTGTTTATTAATCCTGATGTAATACGGCAAATAAATGCGCTATTACCGCTTATGTAAAGGAGGAAAATTATGCGGATGAGCCAACTTTTTACCAAGACAAACAAAACTGCGCCAGCGGAAGAAGTATCTAAAAACGCGCAGCTGCTTATTCAGGCAGGGTTTATTTATAAAGAGATGGCGGGCGTATACGCATATTTGCCGCTGGGCAAGCGCGTACTGGACAATATTGTACAGATTATCCGCGAGGAAATGAATGCTATTGGCGGCAACGAGGTCAGTTTGACGGCGCTGCAATCGCGCGAGACGTGGCAAGCGTCTGGGCGCTGGGACGACGAGGTGATGGATGTATGGTTCAAGACTCGGCTTGCCAACGGTTCGGAGTTGGGCTTGGCGCCGACGCATGAAGAGCCGATTACGAAGATGATGCGCGGATTTATCGCCAGCTATAAGGATTTGCCATGCTATCCGTATCAATTTCAAATCAAGTTCCGTAATGAGCTGCGATCAAAATCGGGTTTGATGCGCGGGCGCGAGTTTTTAATGAAAGATTTGTACTCGTTTTCGCGGAATCGGGCAGAGCATGATGAATTTTATGAGATTATCTCTCAGGCTTACGGGCGAATTTACGAACGGCTTGGAATTGGCGATATTACTTACAAGACGTTTGCTTCCGGCGGTAGCTTCTCTAAATATAGCCACGAATTTCAGACGTTGTCGGATGTCGGCGAGGACACGATTTATGTGCATGAAGGTAAAAAAATTGCCATCAATCAGGAAGTGTACACCGATGAGGTACTGGCTGACTTGGGGGTAGCGGCGGATGAGCTGGTGGAGAAAAAAGCGGTAGAGGTTGGCAATATTTTTACGCTTGGTACTAAGTTTTCTGAAGCGCTTGATTTGGTATATACCGATGAACAAGGGCATGTTCAGAAGGTGTTTATGGGTAGTTACGGCATTGGTCCGAGCCGGGTAATGGGACTGATTGCAGAACATTTTGCCGATGATAAAGGACTAGTCTGGTCAGAAAACATTGCGCCGTTTAAGGCTCATGTGGTGTCGATCGGCGAAAAGGGCCGGGAATTGGCGGATAAACTGTACACTGAGCTGGCTGGCAAAGGCGTGGAAGTGCTGCTGGATGATCGGGACGAGCGACCGGGCGTGAAATTTGCTGACGCCGAGCTAATGGGGCTGCCGTGGCGGATTACGATTAGCGATCGGGCAATTGATGGCGACGGACTGTTTGAGCTAACCGAGCGGGCGACTGGCGAGACGAAGAAGCTGGATTACCAGCAGCTGGTCAAATTTTGTTTGGAGAAGTAAGAGCATTGACAGCCTAGGCGGTGATTGGTATACTCGTAGGGATTGAAAAGGTAAATGAACGCTATATATAGTGTTTTTCGTTGAATATGTACGCTATATATGAAAGTTAAGGGGAATCTAATGAAAAAGACGTACCAGATTACAGAAAAAGGCAAGGGTGATTTAGAGTTAGAATTGGCGGATTTAAAAAGCCGGCGCGGCGAGATTGCCGAGAAAATTGCAGTTGCGCGTGATTTTGGCGACTTGAGGGAGAATGCAGAATATGATGCTGCCCGTAAAGAGCAGGGCCTGGTCGAGACTAGGATTGCTGAAATTGAAGAAATTTTGCAGAACGCCGAGATAATTCAGTCGAGTGATGGCTCGGCGGTGGTTTTGGGAAGTACAGTAGAGTTGCAGTCTACTGCTAAGACGGTTACTTACACAGTGGTCGGGCCGGTGGAAGCTGATCCTTTGGCGGGTAAGATTTCTAACGAATCACCAATTGGCAAGGAATTGATGGGCAAGAAAGTTGGCGATGAGGTGAAAATTAAGACGCCGAAGGCAGAGATGGTCTATATTGTTAAGTCAATATCGTAAAGACGACTTTTAGGTTTCATCGGTTCATGGCTCAAGTGAGTGTGGTATAATTATCTCTGTTATGGCGACATTACAAGATTATCGAAACGAACGTTTGCGAAAATTAGAAACCCTGCGTGAATTGGGCGTTGATCCGTATCCAGCGCGGTCGGAGCGGACGCATGGCTGCGGCGAGGTTTTGGCGCATTATGATGGGCTGGCGGGCCGGGAAGTGGTCGTGGCGGGGCGCATCACTTCAATTCGCAGTTTTGGTAAGCTGGCGTTCATCAAACTGCGCGACGGGAGCGGTGAGGTGCAGCTATATTTGCAGCGCGATGATGTGGCAGAATTGGACGCTAGCCGCGGCGTATTGGGCATGAAACAGCTGAAACTTCTGGATACGGGTGATTTTGTCGAGGCACGCGGGGTGATGACGACGACGCAGACTGGCGAGAAGTCGGTTGGCGTGCATGAGCTAAGGCTACTGACCAAATCGCTCAGGCCGATGCCGGAGAAGCTGGAGAATAAAGAAGAGCGGTTTCGCCGCCGCTACGTTGATATGAACGTCAATCCAGAGTTGCGTCAGCGGTTTATTCGCCGCAGTAAGTTTTGGCAGGCGACGCGTGATTATCTGAACAGTCACGGCTTTACTGAGGTGAATGTGCCGGTATTGGAACACACCACTGGTGGCGCTGACGCTAATCCATTTGTGACGCATATGGACGCGCTGGACGACCAGCAGTTTTACTTGCGCATTTCTCACGAGTTGCCGCTGAAGCGCTTGGTCGGTGCTGGCTTTGAGAAAGTTTATGATCTTGGGCCGCGTTTTCGCAATGAGAATTATTCCGATGAGCATTTGCCAGAACACATTGCCATGGAGTGGTACGCCGCGTATTGGGATTGGCGAGCTGGCATGCATTTCATGGAGGACATGTACAAATATGTTCTACAGGAAACGTTTGGTACACTGCAGTTCCAGCTGGGCCGGTTCACGGTGGATATGAGCGGCGAGTGGGAAGTCTGGGATTATGCCGAAGTGATCAACAAACACTATGGCATTGATGTGTATAATACAACGATTGAAGAGGTAGCTGCCAAGTTGAAAGAACATGGCTTGGAAGTGGAGAAGACCGATTCCATTCCGCGCAGTATTGATAAATTGTGGAAGAATATCCGTAAAGATGTGGCGGGGCCGGTGTGGTTGGTGAATACGCCAAAGTTCATCAGTCCGCTGTCTAAGACTAACCCCGAGAATCCACAGACGGTGGAGCGTTTCCAGCCGATTATTGCCGGGTCGGAGCTGGGGAATGGTTTTTCTGAGCTGAATGACCCGATTGATCAGCTGAATCGTTTTGTTGAGCAGCAACAGATGCGCGATGCAGGTGATGACGAGGCGATGATGCTGGATATCGACTTTGTGGAGATGCTGGAGTACGGTATGCCGCCGGCTTGCGGCTGGGGCTATTCTGAGCGGGTATTTTGGATCTTTGAAGGCGTAACTGCCCGCGAGGGCGTGCCATTTCCACAACTGCGTCATGAGATTGACGAGACAACGCGGGCGATATATCCAGAAGTGAAGTTGTAGCTTAGTGGCGGGCAATTTCGTCAATTGCCTCGATGAAAACTTTTGGTTGGTCTTTATGGATATTATGCGATGATTTGATATCGTCAATCAGCTTATTTTTAGAACCCAATAACTCGTGTACGCGCTGGGCGTCTTTATCGTCCATAGCACTGACTAGTACGCCGTGTTCGTCATAGTAGCTCCCAGATTGTGTTGGCGGCGCCACGTGGAGTAGAATTGACGGCTTGGTGATACGTTTTAGGGTTGCTGTTTGATCAAATTCATTAAACCAGCTAAAGTTATAAAAGGTTTGTCCAAATCGTAGGTCATATTCGCCAGTTTTGTCTTGCATGTTTGCAGTGAGATCAAACATAGTATTGACTTGTAATTCTGGCGGATAGTACCAAATACGCGGGATTTTGCCAGGATGCTGCTTCATATATTGAAGGGCTGGTTTCTTGACGATCTTGTCCCAAGCGTTTGGACTTTTGGCATTAAACAGAGTTTGCATATATGTATGATCGAGCCAATATTGCGTGAAATTCGACTGTCCGCTTGCCAGGAAATCGTGCATGTCTTTAAAGCCTCTCCAGGAAAAAGTTGATTCGGCACGGCCTTTTTCGGTAGTAAAGAACGGCGCGTCCTCGATAACCAAGCCGCGCACCATGTCGGGTGTATCAGCGGTGATTAAGCTGGCTAATAAACCGCCTGACGAATGTCCTGAAATGATAACTGACTGCTTGATGTGTTGGCGAATGAACCAGCTAATATCGGTGCTAATGGCTATGGCTGAATACTTCGCTGGGTTCTTGCTGGAGCCGCCGTGTCCATAATAGTCAATGGCATAGATATGGTACCGCTTGGCAAGTTCAGGTAAAACTGGCGCGTAATCTTCCCATGAAACTTGTTGTCCGTGTAACAAAACTAATGCCGGACCGTTTGCTGGGCCTTCACCGTAGTTGAGTACTGAGCCGTCTGGTAATTTTGCTTGTTTCTCCTGAAAACCAGCTTGCTGTAATTTTGCCTGTGTGCCGTGGTCATAGGTCAAGTTGCGGTGAGCGTAAAATGCGAGACCGATTCCGACTAGCGCTATAATGATTGCAATTATATACACAATACGCCTCCTTCGCGGGTGTTTTTTCGTTGGTTTGGTATTATCTGCGAACGGCTTGTTTATAACAATAACTCCATTTGTATGAAAAATATGATTTGTATGAATTTAACTATAAATGATTATGCTATAATATGCAAGTAAGAAGAGGTGAAATTATTTATGGATAAAGTAAAAAAAGATACGCAGTTAAATAAGGAAAGTTTTCCTAAGGGAAGGTACGCCTGGACGGTAAAAGTAGGTGAGCGTGGGCAAATTGTTATACCTAAACAAGCGCGCCAGATATTTGATATCAAGCCGGGTGATACGCTAATCGTATTGGGTGACGAGAATCGCGGTATTGCTATCCCGTTAAAGGAGCAGTTCGGTGAGCTGATGGCAACAATTTTTGATAAGGCAGGATAGTGTGGTGGTTGCTGTCTCTTTTCGCGGATTTTCTTGATATAATGGAAACATGAAGCGACTTATATTGGGGATACTGATCGCTGGATCTTTGTTAGTTGGATCTGGTCAGTCGGCGTTTGCGGCGCAGACGGATAATTTCACCATCACTAAATTTGACGCGGAGTATTCGCTGGGTCGTGATGCTGGGAATCATTCAACTTTGGCGGCAACGTGGCGGATTACCGCTCATTTTCCGCCGAATCAAAACCGCGGCATTGCGCCGATATTTGTGAAAAATTACGACGGGCATTCAACGAGCTTTTCTCTAAAATCGGTGACTGATGAGCGGGGTGTGTCGCTGAAGCATTCTTGGAATGGCAATGAACTGCGGATTGGTGATAAGGATACCTACGTCAGGGGTGAGAAAACGTACATCATTAAATTTACCCAGCGCGACGTGACCAAACATTATGCAGGTACGGGCAAGGATGAGTTTTACTGGGATGTCATCGGTAATGAGTGGCGTGTACCAATGGAAAATGTGCGAGTATCGATGAAACTTGACCGGTCGCTTCAAGCAGCGCAGCGCGGCGAGCTATTCTGTTATGTCGGCAGGTACGGCTCAACTAAACGGTGTGATGTCAGCGGTGATAGGGGCGAGACTGTTACGAACGTGAGCCGGCTGAACCGCCGGGAAGGCATAACGATGGCGGTTGGTTTTAATAGCGGTACGTTTGCTGAATATCAGGAGTCGTTGATTGAGAGGCTGATAAAAATTTGGGCAATGGTACAGATACCAGCAAGTATTTTGGCGGTTATTTTGATGATTTGGTGCGGTTGGCGATATCGGCGGTTGTTTGGCAGAAAAAATGAACTGAAGCCAATTCCGCCAGAGTACCTGCCGCCGAATCAAGCGAGCGTGCTGGCTTCAGCGTATATCCTGAAGAAATATGACGCCTTGATAGTTAAGGGCTCGGCGAAGGTGGCGCAATTGTTGGATTTGGCGGTGCGGCACTATATCAAATTGTACGAAGTGAAAAAGGCGTCGTTTTTGCGGTCAGCGCAGTACGAAATTGAAATTGTTAAAGATTTGAAAGAGCTGAGGCCTGAAGAGTCTGAGGTTGTCCGAGATATGTTTGGTTCGTCGATACCAAATCCAGGCCAGCGGCTGAATCTGAAAAAGCTGCAGAATAGTATGTCGTATGCAGCGCGTACACGCGATGATGATAGGAATTTGAAGAATTTGGTATGCGGCAAATATGGTTTGTGCGAGCAAAAATCAGTGAATAAACGGATAGTACAGAAGTGGGCGATGGGAGTTGGTGTTATTGGCGTGTTGCTGCTGTCGCCGCTTTTACTGGCAGTGGCGGCAATATTATTCGCGTTGTCATTTGGCTGGTCGCTGACTGATGAGGGTTTGGCGCTCAGGCGATATTTAGCCGGATTGAAGATGTACATTGGCGTGGCTGAGGCCGAGCGTCTACAAATGCTGCAGAGCCCTGAGGGCGCGGAAAAAGTAAAGGTTGATGCGGCTGATGAGAAACAATTGGTGAAATTGTATGAGCGGGTATTGCCTTATGCGGTGTTGTTTGGCCAGGAAAAAGAGTGGAGTGTGCAGCTGGGCAAGTATTATGAGCAGGTCGGCGAACAGCCGGATTGGTACAGCGGTCAGGGTGCGTTTAATGCGGCGGCGTTTGCGGCTGGAATGAATAGTCTGTCGAGCGTGGCTAGTAGTGCAAGCGATTACTCTTCGACCTCTGGCGGTTCAACTGGCGGCGGCTTCGTTGGCGGCGGCGGCGGAGGCGGCGGAGGTGGCGGCTGGTAACCGTGTCTGACGTTTTATTATTAATGATGGCGGCAGTGCTGCTGGTGCTGTCGGGGTCGTTTTCAGGTCTTAATATTGGGCTGATGATGGCGCGGCCCGATGATTTGCGGCGCAAGGCCAGGCAAGGTGATGCGATCGCTGCCCGGGTCTACCGCTACCGCAAGGATGGCTATTACCTGATTTTTTGCATCTTGCTGGGTAATGTTGGCGTGAATACCGCCATGTCGATTTTGCTGGGCAATATGACGAACGGCGTGATCGGCGGGTTGATTGCCACATTGCTGATCACTATGTTTGGCGAGATTTTGCCGCAGGCGATTTTTACGCAGCGCGGCTATCGTTTCGTGCGGCATTTCTTTTGGTTGCTGGATGTGATTTATGTGTTATTTTGGCCGTTGGCGAAGCCGATGTCCAAGCTGCTTAATCGCTGGCTAGGCAAGGAAACGCCGCAGCTGTATTCACATCAGGAGCTGGAGCAAATTATTCACGAGCATGCTGAGCGGTCGGATAGTCCGGTCGATTACGATGAAAGCCGGATTGCTTCGGGCGCGCTGCAATTTAGTAAAAAGACAGCTGGTGATTTGGTAACGCCGATGGATGAGGTATTTACGGTGAATTTTGACGATGAGCTGGACGCGACGCTACTAGCGCAGATTAAACACGCTGGACACTCGCGGATCCCGGTGCGGGCTGATGGGCGGCTGGTGGGGATTTTATATGTCAAGGATGTGGCGGGGCGCGAGCTGCCGCTGCCAGTCAGTCAGCTGTACCGCGACAAGATTCATGATATCGACGCGCGGTCGCGGCTGGACACGGTGCTCAGTCGATTTATCCAAACGCGTAATCACTTGTTTGTGGTGATGGATGACGAGAGGGAGCTGGGGATTATCACGCTGGAGGACGTGATCGAGGAGATCTTGGATCAGGAAATTGAAGACGAGTACGACGAGGAATAGGGTAGATGAGTGTTCTGCTATGATATACTGAAAAGTAGATTTTGATAATGCAGCGGTGGGCAGGGAGATGATATGCCTAATAAAAAGCATGAGACTGACGGCGTTCCTGAGCGCTTGCGGCAAATAACGATTGAGACGTTACCAGTTGAAAGGCCATACGTAATCGATATTGAGCCGTTTGTTGAGCCGCAAGAGGTGATGTATGTCTATAAGATACAGAATAGGTTGGTTGTTGATGCGCGGCAGCCGGTAAAACCGCTTGAGGTGGTTGAATTGTCGGATGATGAAACGGTCATATTTACGAGTGTGTGGGTGCAAGATGATAAAGGGGAGCTGCAGCAGGGGATTGTGGCGGATTGCCGATGGTATAATGGACGATTTGACGTTGTCGATGGAACGAAAGAAATTGATTTCACGGACCAAGAAGAGGCGTGGGAAGAGATTGATAGTAGACAACATCAAGTGATAATTGCGGCGGTTGTTGACTATGATGAAAATGGAGATATTGCCGTATGGGGCGATCCAATGTTTTATGATGCAGCGATGTATATAGCGGATGTAATAGATAGAGATTATATAGATTATAGCGCCGCCAAGCCGGTAAAGTCGAAGAATAAATCTAAAAATAAGAAAACTAAAAAATCAAAGAATTATAAGGGGTAGATTGGTAGTTAGGTAGTGAATCTTTCAAAAGTACTTGACTTTTTATAGTACCTTGTATAACATAGTACTATGTACAATAAAACTATAAGGAGTAAGGCATGAGAAGAATCGATATCATTAAGCGGGCGGGACGGAATCTTCGCCAGTCGAAAGGCCGGACGATTTTGACGTCATTGGCGATTTCTGTCGGGGCGTTTACAATTGGTCTGGCGCTGATGGCTGGCGAGGGCGGTCGGTTATATACCAATAGTATGGTTGATGCGGCTGGCGATAAAAAAGTGGTTATGGTTCGCAAAAAAATTGAATCGAACAATAAGGAAGAAAAATTACCAGAGTACGGCGCGTCGGAAAAAACAGAAAAAGAACAAGAGGAGAAGCAGGCGGCAGCTATGCGTAGTAAGTATTCGATGGGCGATGCTGACCTGGCTAAATTGCGAAAGACTCCGCACGTACAAACGGTTACTCCGGCTTATTCAACTGCCGGCGTGGCCTATGCTAAAAGCTCGGGTAATGATAAGAAATTTGCCTTGGAAGTAGCAGTAAAGGCCGATAAAACGCGGGCAGAATTAGCAGGGGGCAAGCTGGACAATTTCATGCCAAAGCCTGGTGAAATTATCATCCCGGAGGCTTATGTCAAGCAACTGGGCTTCAAGGACGCGCAGTCGGCGATTGGCCAGACGATTACGCTGGGCTTGCGCAGTGCAGCACAAGGCAGCGAGATTGCTAAGGAAATACCGCTGAAGATTACTGCGGTTGACAAAGCGTCGGATACGATTTTATATTATCAACCGATGCTGCGAATCTCGACCGCCGA
>CAUUVR010000007.1:0-50726 GCA_963548945.1 uncultured Candidatus Saccharibacteria bacterium | reverse complement strand
CATTTTAACAGTCAAACAACTTTCGCGATATAATTATTACATGAAGCACCAGCAGGCGGCGGCGCCCAAATTTTTCTCAAGGAAACGATGTATTATTTTAAGCGTAATTGCGCTGTTGCTTATCGTACCAATTACAGTCATTACTCAGCCGAAAATTGCCGATAAGCTGTCGTCTCTTATTAATTCCGTACACCTCGATAGGTCGCCTGGCGAATCGGTTTTTCCAGATATTGATACGGCAAATTTAAGCCCAACTCGCCAAAAAATTATCAGCTTAGCAAAGACTGAATTTAAGGCGCAATCCGCTGGCACCAAGTTCAGCCAGGGCGCCGAGGAGGCGTGGTGCGCTAACTTTGTGAGCTGGATCATGTATCAAGCGGGCGCGCCGCTGAAAAATCCGCATACTGGCGGCTGGCGTATCCCGGGGACGTTTACCTTGCGTGAATACTACGAGGCAACAGGCCAGTTCAAGTCTGCTAATTCCGACTATCAACCGCTTCCTGGCGACGCGGCAATTTACCGCAATTCGCCAGTTTTCGGCGACCACACTAACATAGTCTTGAAAAATGACAACGGCGTGCTGACCACTGTCGGCGGCAACGAAGCAAATCGCATCCGCGTGTTCGTTAATCGCGACAAGCAATACGACGGGCTGCTGGGATACGGCGTACCAAATTAGACTACAACCCCTCTAAACCAACATTTACCTTTAGACAAAATATTTATCGTTTTCGCAAGAAAAATCCGCCCAGTGCGCAGGCCGCCACGATGCTCACTATAGTAATTTTCCAAAACATCAGCGGATCATTATCACCAGGCACTGGCACATTCATGCCGAACAACCCAGCAATCATCGTCGGGATAGTCAGCGCCACGGTGATCACCGTCAGTAGGCGAATTGTCTCGTTCAGTCGGGTATCCATCACCGCCCGGTAGCTATCACGCACATTAGTAATGGTTCGCAGCAAACTCTTACAGCGGGCAATTACTTGCTCCAAATCGATCGACAAATCCTCGACATCCTCTTTATCATCCGCCCGCAGGCGCAAGCCGCTGGTCGCCAGCAATTTCTCGACCGCCCAGTTCATCGGGATGAGCGCGTCCAGATAGTCGTTCAATTTGCGCTCGTATTCCGCCAGCGTAGCAATGTCTTTGACCCGCAGCGTATGAATATTATCAGTAGCCGCTCGCATTTGGCGGTTAATCGCTGCCACCCGCCGCTGATACTGCCTAGATATTGCGTCAATCATATCAACCAACAACTCAACTGGCCGGTCGGTACGCGAACGCGCTTGGTCGATGAACGGCTGCCACAACCTGCCCAAGCTGTCGCGCGACAATGTCACAGCATAGTCCTTATTCAAGCAAAACAAAATCGGCGTAGTAAAATCATTAAAATCATCATCGGTATCTGGCAACCGGGCGATTAGATATGTCCAATCGTCGTCAATCTCCAGGCGCGGCACTTCATGCGGATCAAGCGCGTCGCTCAGCAAATCATTATCAAGCCCCAGCGCCAGCAGCTCGGCCAGCTCGTCCTCGTTCGGACGTTCGCAGCGCACCCACGAACCCGCCCGCAGGCGTTCCAGCGGCTTGATTTGCTGATTTTTAGCACTTGAATGAAGATACTGTAGCATTCCCTTTTTATACTATAATTTACTGATATTTTCAATGATTTTGGCGTCCTGCGGGTAGAAAATCTACTATAGCACTTTTATAAAAGTCCTATAGCAAATTGCGGGCTACCCGGCCTTTCTCAAAAGTACCGTGTTGGTTTTGAAAAAGTACCGTGTTGGTTTTAGCAGCAGCCCAGCAACCCTAATACATTACAAATGTTATACTATATTTATGCCTGCCAAAAAATCACCAAGGAAGCCGCCAGCGAAAACACCGGCAAGTAAAGCCAATAATCCTAAATCAGCTAGCAATAAAGCAGCCAAACCTAAACATATCCGCCGCACAGCGAAAACAAAAACTAAGCCTGCCAAATGGCGAAACGCGCTGATAGCGATATTGTTATTGACGGCAATGGCAGCGGTTTTATCGGGGCTGGTTTACGCATATTTTAACCAGCTGTCGCCGCGCCGCCCGACTGCTTTATCTGACGAGCAATATTATTTCACCGATTCGCGATACTCCGGCATTCGTTCTAAATTCGTAACGCGCCAGACTAACCGCGAGAAAGTTTCGATTGAATATCCGCTGACTAAAAACAATAAGATCAATAAAACCGTCGCCCAAGCAATTGACCGCGCTGACAGCGACTTCCGCTATGCTGCCACTAATATTCTGACGTTCGACCAACCGCTGACCGAGACGATTAGCTACCAAGTGACGCATAATAATTCGGTAGCTTTATCAATCATTGTCAATATCAAGCAAGATATGCACGGCGCACATCCGATGTCGCTGACGCATTTTTGGACGTTTGATAAAAAATCTGGCGAGGTGATTAGCCTGAGCGATTTGACCGAGCAATCAGAGAAAGCGGCCGGGGAAATCGTGGCGGCTGCCCGAAATAATCTCAAAGAAACCATCAAGCAGCGCCAGCAAGCAGAACTGGATCTCAATGAGACGATCACCCAGGAAACCTTGTCGAATTTCGTTATTATCGATGGCGGCAATAGTTTAGCTTGGCCAATCGGGCAGGCGTCGCTTTTACCGTCAGCCTACGGCGAAATGACGATCAAAGTGCCGATCGCCGCCGTTGCCAAATATCTGCAAAATTCGACAGCCCGGAAGCTAGCTAACATCCCCAAGCCGCCCGAGCCAAAACCAACGCCAGCGCCCGCCGCGCCGCCAGCCGCGAATTCTGGGGGTAAAGTGATTGCCTTAACCTTTGACGACGGGCCAGGACCGTACACTGCGCAGCTGCTGGATATTTTGGACCAGCATGGCGCCAAGGCGACGTTTTTCTTGATCGGCAGCAAAGTTTCCGCGCAAGCCGATGTACTGCGGCGCATGCACGCGCGCGGCCATCAATTAGGCAATCATTCGTGGTCGCACCCAGAACTGCCTAAATTACCAGTTGGCCAAATTGCTGGCGAAATCGACCGTACCAATGACGCCATCAAACAAGCCACCGGCGTCAAACCAACTGTTATGCGCCCGCCTTATGGCGCAGTTAACGGCGTTGTCCTAGAGCAACTTCGCCTGCGCGGTATGTCGTCAATCTTGTGGTCGGTCGATACCCGCGATTGGGCCGACCGTAATAGCGAAATCGTCTGCTCGCGCGCCGTCGCTGGCGCCCACCCCGGAGCCATCATCTTGATGCACGACATTCACCAAACCTCAGTTGGTGCCGTGCCGTGTATCCTTAACGCGCTGAAACAGCAGGGATATTCGTTTGTGACCGTGCAGGGATTGATCGGCAATATGGCAGCGGGAGCTGGGTATCCGTAAAAGTCAACGTTTCTTACTAGTCTATAGACTATTTTTTATCTCATCTCGTATACCCTGAACTTCTTTCTTTAGAGATTCTATATAGTCACTAAATACCTCTTTAGCCATCTCAGAACCACCATCCTTCTGGAGATCTTTGATCTCAACATCTTTTTCCAATAACAATTCTATTATTTTGTTAAAAACTCCCTTCAAATTCTTTTGAGTATCTGGCTCTTCAGTGTCTATGATTATCTTATCGTCGCTTGGAAATATAAATTCTAACTTACAAGTACCATCTTCCTGAAAAAGTCTTGTTTCTATCTTCACTACTTCTGAACTAGTATTACTTGCCTGATTCATATATTTCCCCTCTATTCTTAAACGCTGCTTCTCCACCTTCAAGAGTACGCATACTTTCTTCCCTCCAAGACAACGCATCATTCTCATCGTTAATATTTAATAGTTTATTTGTAAATGGGTTGCCTACGTATGTCTTATATTCCCCTTTATCATATTTTCGATATATAGAGGTATACGGCAAGGTTCTGACGGCTATATTAGCATTATGTGTCGCTATAAATACTGTCTTTTTTGCCCTACCAAGCTTGCTTATTTTCTCTCTGATGACATTATCTATATATTCTCCCCCTAGACTTAACTCAGGCTCATCCAAGACATAGAAATTTGCATCACAATCTAGTGCCCGCTGAATTGCAATTATCGCCTTTTCGCCGTTAGACGGAGAGTATTCTTTCCCATCATCATTAAGGGTCGGGTGTTTTCTTAAGCCCACAAACATATCTAAACTGTCGATTTGACCAAGACTGTTTCTACAATCATCAAGTATCTCTTCTATACCATCAGAAAACACTCTGTCTTTCAGATTCTCTAGATCTTTTCTGGCCTTTTTTAGATCTTCTATCTTAATAGAGCTCTTATACTTCTTATAACCCTTATCGCCAAGCATACTCCACTCCTTTTGGATGTATAGATCACCCTTATCACCCAATTCACCTATCCTAAACGATTCAGGGTGTTTTTTATCTTTCAATTTAAGAAAGCCTGTGATTCTATCTAGTGACTGCTTAAGCTCAAGTTTATTCCTAGCATATTGCGTGAATCCTGGAGAATCAGGTTTTGGTGCTGTATCAGTTTTTTCAGACACCTTGTTATTGATGAATTTAATTGCGTGATTATATAAATCAGTCGTATATTTCAATATCAACTCATTCCTGACTTTCTCAGTTATCTTGTTATAAAGGCTATCAATCACCTCTTCGAAGCTAGTTAATTCATGGTCACTTACATAACGGGCAGCTATTTGCTTTATGGATTGCGCATATTCCTTGTATTTATCTCTATCATTAATGGCCTTTTTTAGCTTTCTACTATCATAATTATCAAGCGGCTCTGTTTCGGATAATTGAATTTTATTTTTAGCTTTACGTGTTTCAACCGATTTAGCATGATCAGCATAGAGCTGAAGAGATGTGGGCGTTTTGTCACTCCATTTCTTTATACATGCAAACTCTTTTTCACATGCGTCCATGCCCAATTTACTAGCAGTTCTGTCCATGTCAGAAACATCAAGAAGCTCATTAAAATAATCATCTTTCTCACTAGCAATATATGTAGATACTATCTTACCACCCGCCTCAGCTTCCGCCCTCACGCTTTTAAGAATATTGGTTTTACCAAGACCTTTGTCTCCAAAAAGTATATTCACTTCATTGTATAATTTGACTGGTATTGTAATTTTAGGATCGTCTTCTTTGGGTCTGCCTGTGTACTCATAGTTAGAGGTTTTATTTAACATTGTCTCTATCGTTGACTTATCCCTATCTAGAAAAAGACAAAATTGCCCAAACGTATCAATCGGAAGTCTTAAGCTCGATACCTCACAATCACTGTAATTATCCCAATTTCTCACATCACTACCAGTTATAGCATTGAATCCATGACTAGTAAGAATCCCCGCAGAGCGAATATTTGTATCCTCTACTATAACTCGAGATGATTTTTCACCAAGTCTATCCTTAAGATACGCCAGATTCTCCTCTGATATAGCAGGTCTTTTACTGCCAAAATGCGGAATATAGAGAATATTCTCGCCTGAAAAATGGTTAATTATATTATCTAATTCTATCGTGAAATCACCAGACTTGCCATTAGTAAGCTGTTTTACTTTTTCATCAAACATATCTATACAATCTGGGTCTCCTACTAAAATAATATGGAAGTTATTTCCATTATGAAGAGCATCTAATTCAATCCCAGGCCATATTTGAAAGCTACTACCTACATACTCAACAAACTCATCGTACTGGTTTTTATCAAAAACGTCATGGTTTGTTATAGCAACTATGTCAACTTCCGCATCTTGTATACTTTTTGAGAATACTTCTTTTGTTACCGCTCGAGACTCTGGCTCACCACTGCGAATCTTTTTGGTATGACAATGAATATCTATTTTCACTATTGTTCTTCTTTTTAACTTATCTAGTTTGTATTATAACACCCTTGAATCTCTATGATCTCAAAAACCTTATATTTCGAAGTCGCACCACGTAGTAATTTTACCTTTGACGGTGCCACGCCAAAATGCTTTGCCAACAACTTCACCGCCGCCGCATTCGCCCGCCCCTCAATGGCCGGCGCCTTAGTATAAATCGTCAGTGAACCGTCATCGTTCGGGACGACTTCTTCGCGGTGATGGGAGTTGGGTTTGAGATGGACGGATATTTTCATGGTTAATACCTTACAGGCTTTGTCATATCTCCTTTCCTTTAGCCCTATTATACCCCCTTAAGACAAACTTTGCATATTGTACTAACCAATGCAATAGGCAACGCAAAGTTGCTCGCCAAGACACTAAAATTACGCTATGCTATTAGAAAATAAACGAAAGGGCGCCAAATGATTTTTGCAAAAAAACTTAAACAATTACGTCAACAAACTGGTTGGTCGCAAGAACAACTAGCCGATCAACTCAATGTCACGCGACAAGCAGTTGCTAAATGGGAACGAGGTGCGGGCTTTCCAGATATAGACAATATGCAAGCACTAGCAAAATTATTCAACACTAGTGTGGATGAGCTGCTTGACTACACACGAGCAGGATTAGCTTCGGCCATACGCGAACCACTTGATCTTGATGCCTACCCGACAGATATGAAAGGATATTCAGTATCCGACCTGGCAGTTGCAGACAAATTTGCCGACGCCGACCAAATTGAATCATTAAATCGTCACAGACGACTAACGTGGTGGCAAAAAATCATCGACTTTTTTGTAGGAGCTGGAACACTTGATGTGGCTTTTTCCGGCGAAGCCATTGGACAACTTAAAGGTGATAGACGCTATTATCTGGTTGAAAAATCTGGTCGCTCATGGATCGTCGAAGTTACAAAGACATACATTGAACGACGTGAGTTAGCCGAGACATTCCCTCGCAAAGGATTGACGGTTGGTGATTATATGTATCGGCGAAGCGGGTTTATTGTAAAACCAAAGAGAAAGTAGTAAATTAATCCAGCAAACTCGCTCCGCCACCAGCGTCATACGCCGCGCGTTTTTGACTCCACTCGTTACCATAACGCTTAGCTTGCTCTAATACCATGTTAGTCGCCCGCACCTGCTGATCTGGCGGGTAGCCATATTTTGCCAAAGTCTTTTTGACGTTAACTTTCAGTTTTGCTTGAATATTCCTGCGCTCCGCCCAGTCAATCGTTGCATCACGACGCACCTGCTCTAACAATACTTTTGCGATATCACGTAGCTGCGCGTCACCCAGTACTTCGCGGGCGCTGCCATTTTCAACCAGCGCATCGTAAAAGATAATCTCATCCTCGCTGAGGCCATCAACCGCTCCGTTCTCAACAGTCTGGCGAATTTTCTGTCCAATGTTGATTAGTTCCTCAATCACCTGCGCTGCCTCAATCGTCCCATTTCTATACCGCGTCAAGGCTTGATTGAGCAAGTCAGAGAACTTAGTGTCCTTGGCATAATTTCTCGAAAATCGTAACTTGATTTCATCAGCGAGCAGCTTTTGCAACGCTTCCACTGCCAAATTCTTGCGCTCCATGTTATGAATTTCTGCCAAAAACTCATCGCTCAAAATCGACAGTTCCGGCTTTTTGAGCCCTGCCGCCTCAAACACATCAACCACACCGACTGGCGCAATTGCTTTATCAACAATTTGTTTCAGCGCGCTGCGATACTCAGCATCAGTCACCACCACCGAGCTGGACACTTTCTCCAACCGAGCTTTCACCGCCTGAAACAGCGCCACTTCTTCGCGAATTTCTAGCGCCTCGGGCCTGGGCATCGCCAGCGCAAAGGCCTTACTCAGTTCCAAAACATGCTGCTTCAACCGTTTCTCGCCATCTTCCAACCCTAAAATATATTCCTCAGCATCCAAAATAATTTGCAGCTGCTGGTTGGTCGGTGCGGTAAAGTATCGCTGATAATCAAAGTTACCAAACAAATCACGTACCACCTCGTAACGCATCTGCATCTGTGCCACTGCCTCAGTAATATCAAGCTGCGGTGCGCCCTGCCCACCACTTCGCGTATAGTCAGAGATAGCATCGCGCAGCGCCCCCGCTACACCCAAGTAGTCAACCACCAAACCGCCAGTTTTTCCAGGGAACACTCGATTTACCCTGGCAATTGCCTGCATCAAATTATGACCCTTCAGCGGTTTATCCAGATACATAGTGTGCATATTCGGCACATCAAATCCCGTCAGCCACATGTCACACACAATCACGAGTTCAAGCGGGTCATTTGGATCTTTGATACGCTTTTCGATTGCCTTTATTCGCTGTTTATTACGAATATGCGGCTGCAAATGGTCAGGGTCGCTAGCACTACCGGTGATAATCACCTTAATTACACCACGTGCGTCATCATCACTATGCCAATCGGGGCGATACGCCACGATTCTTTCATACAAATCAGCCGCGATACCGCGACTCATCGTCACGATCATACCTTTACCACTCAGTACATCTTGCCGAGCCTCAAAGTGCTGAATAATGTCCAAAGCGATAGTATTCAGCCGCTCACTATTACCGACGATGGCTTCTTTTTGTGCATACTCGGCCTTCAACGCATCCTGACGACTCAATTCTTCGCCCTCCAGCAAATCATCAACTTCCTTATCCAGCCACTGCCGTGTCGCCTCGTCCATATTTAAATCAACCAGCCGACTCTCATAATAAATCGGCACCGTTGCACCATCTTTCACCGCCTGCTCGACATCATAAATGTCGATATAATCGCCAAACACTGCTGGCGTTGACTTATCATCCGTTTCAATCGGCGTACCTGTAAAGCCAATGTAGCTCGCACCCGGCAAAGCATCGCGCATATACTTGGCATAACCATATACCAATTGGGCGTCGCTGGCTCGGACATGCGCCTTCAAACCATACTGGCTACGGTGCGCCTCATCTGCCATCACGATGACATTGCGTCGATCAGTCAAAACCGGTAACTTATCCTCGTCATCCTCAGGCGAGAACTTCTGAATTGTCGTGAAGATAATTCCGCCCGCTTCACGCTGTAACAGCTTCCTGAGTTCACTCCGTGAATTAGCTTGCTTCGGATCTTCTCCCAGGAGCTCGCGACAGGCGCTAAACGTACCGAATAATTGACCGTCAAGATCATTGCGATCCGTCACCACCACGATGGTCGGGTTATGCAAATCGCGCGACTTCATCAGCTTGCCAGTATAGAACACCATACTCAAACTCTTGCCCGACCCTTGCGTATGCCAGACTACGCCAGCCCGCTGGTCGCCGCGTTCGCCACTGGCTGCCAGCGTCCGATCAAGCGCCTTATTCACCACCCAGTATTGATGATAAGCAGCAACTTTCTTGATCAATTTGTCACCATCACTACGCTCAAACACGATAAAATTCTGCACCATATCCAGCAAGCGCTCAGGCGTGCACGCACCACGCAGCAGCACTTCCAGCATTGGCACATTGCCAACCTCCTTCTCGCCATCAATCGTCTTCCATGGCATCATTCGCTCCAGCGGACTAGTGATCGTACCCATCTCCGCCTCTAGTCCATCGCTCGTTACGCATAATTCATTAAAGCGGAACAGATCACTAACCTCTCGCTTGTACGTCTGGATTTGCTGATACGCTGCCACCAAATCCGCCTTCGTATCGGCCGCATTTTTTAGTTCAATCACCACCAGCGGCAAGCCATTCACAAATAGCACAATGTCCGGCCGGCGATTATAATCACCCTGTAGAACCGTCAGCTGATTCACCGCCGCAAAATCATTGTTTTTTGGCGAGGTAAAATCAACCACCCGCACGATATCATGTTTCACTTCGCCACTTGGCGTGCGATACTGCACTGGCACGCCTGCTACCAGTAGTTGATGAAATTCGTGATTATTCTCAATCAAGCTTGGTTTACTAATCTGCATCAAACGCCGCATCGCTTCATTCAAGGCTGATTCTGGAATGTGCGGATTGAGCCGCGCCAAAGCATCATATAGCCGACCAGGCAATATCACCTGCCGCAGCTCACGCTCAACCGCAGCACCATCCGGACCAATGTCCGGTCCATGCAGAATTTGCCAGCCGAGATTAGCCAGGATATCAAGCGCATATTGTTCGATTTGAGATTCGGTCATACTATAGGTATTTTAACAAATTGAGATCAGGTAGAACACTAGCGACCAGAGAATTTTCTCATAATTTCTGGAAATTGATCATCAACAAGCTTCTGCCATTTTGCAGTTTCATTTGGTTCACAAATCTCTTCCTTAGAATAAACCAAGAGCACTCTTGCAACACATAGTTTATCGTCCAGGAAAACAACAGTTCTATTGCCCGATCCCTTTGCAGAATCCTTCGTTCCAGCAACCCTGAAATATAATTTAATAATCCGACCCGCATCTGACGCGTGAATTGTTTCCGCCTTATCAGTGAGAATATGCTGTTCTATATTTTCAAGCACAAATTCTATAGCCTTTTGCGTAGCCTGCCACTGTCTATCGCTGTACCGCTTGGCTATATTTTTAATGTAATGCCTCTTTGTATAAGGATCAAATTGTACTAGGTATCGGCCGCTGGTATACATGGTCAGGATCCTCTTGAATTATAGCATCGTATGGAATTAATTCACTTGGCTCACAGTAGCGCCATGGCAACTGGCTGTGAGTGTAGTCGACTATCGTCTGCGTGTTAGCTGTCTTCCACTGAGCTGAAATTTCTCTAAGTCGCTTATCCTGCTCTTCTGAGAGGAAACCATTATTCATTGGATCAAGCTCCTCGTTAAGACTGATCATCATTGCCCTGCCTCGAACTTTAATATCTATCTCTTCTGTATCGTACATTTCATCAATGACACGAAAAAACTCGTCCGGCACTGGGCCTTGCGCAATTCTACGATACTGCAACCCGCTCACAGAATCTAAATTGTCGTAATACCATGAAAAATCAAGAAGATAAAGCAACTTAGCTAATTTCGTTTTAGGGATTCTACCATCACCATCCGCACCGGCATACTTAATGAATCGACGAATCATCTCTTTGTAGCGATTTTTATCGTAGTCAATGCTCGGTTCACTGTTCATGAAAATAGTATCAAAACTAGTACCCAACTCCTCAGACAACTTTTGTGCCTCAACGACCGTTAGGTCCTTTGTCCCCATCTCCACCTTGTCATAGGAAGGCCGGCTCATACCTAGCACATCAGCCATATATTGTTGACTAAGGCCACGACTCTCACGTAGTCTTTTGATCCCACTTTTATCGCCCATAGACTCTTTCTCCTACTTTTATATTATAATTGTAGCAAATTTTACTACTTTTGTAAACATTTTTATTATTTATTTATTGTATTAATTAATTTATTTTACATATTTTTTATTTCTTATCTGTTCATAATGTTATGATAACATTTGCTAATAAATTTTGCAATTGCACTATTCTAAAAACCGTGCTATACTAAAAGTATCCGATTTGAACGAAACATAAAAATGTGTGAAGAATCGGGGGCTGGAGGGAAGGTCCAGTAAAATAATAACGGTGCAAATCTAGAAAACCGCCAGAATAGCTGACGGTTGATACACAAAATTGACGGTTTCGTGTATCTCCTAGCGTACCATTAATGCGCTCTATGCGCAAGTTAGGAGGTTTTGCCAATGGCATACTCAAAATCAAAGCAAATTCACACCGTCCCTCGTCCAGGCGGTTGGGGGAATAAAAGCTCTGGTGCGTCAAGGGTAGCAAAAGTCTACCCAACCAAGGCTGAAGCTCAAGCGGCTGGTCGTAAGACTGCCATCAGTCAAAAGGCTGAACATATTATTCATAATAAAAACGGCAAAATCGGAGCGCGGAATAGCTACGGCAACGACCCGCATCCACCGAAAGGATAATAATTATAAAATGAGGCGCTCTCTTGCGCCTCATTTTATTCACAATCTGTTATTACTCCTCTAAGCGCCAGTTGTCAAAACATGTATCTAGTATGTTCAATATCTCATGTCGATAGCTTTCTAACTCGGTTAGTCCAACTTTCTCCGCAGGCAAGCCTTTTTTACTCGGGTGTGATATCGGATTAAAATTTCTTCTATCATAGAATTTGCGCAAAAGCAGTTCTTGGCGGGGACTTAAAAACGTTAACTTATTGGCTATATCAGAGATGGTTGCGCTGTCACCAAGCCCGTATTTTAACTTCATAATTTCATGAAAGACACTTTGCAACTGATTAAATGCAACATCCCAGCGACCTTGACACATCTCATAATTATACAACTTGATAGCTTGGACTAGCGGACCACTGCATATATTACTATGCACTATCTTATCCATAACTCTATTATATTCTGCTGCAGTATTGATATAGCGTCTAAATTTATATCCGTGAAATTCATGTTCTATCCTTCTAGAGATAGAGCTATTTTCTAGCTTGGATCGATCACATCCCGCCGCTATAGCCAAATACTGCCCATATGAATCGCTTTTAACGCTGTCGTTCTTATCAATATTCTTTGCTAAGCTCCGAGGAGCCGAAAAATAGGCGAGCATAGTAAGTATAATGTGGACCATCCTTCTGTCGCGAAGATCAATGTAATTCTTTCTAAAAATATCGTCTATTACAAGCTTCTTGAAGCGGGCATCACCATCCTGTACGAATAATTGCGAAATTATATTAATGTCATCTACTGCCACTTCTATATCGATAGATTTTAGAGCCTCGTAGACCTCATCCCTCTTTCTCTTTTTTCTCATAAGCTTCTTAAATTTCGGAGAGAATACAAACTTTAGACTCTCCTTTTGGTCGCGCGATAGTATATTCGTATCGAAACGATTATCGTCCGTAAAACAGAGCTTACCCAGTGCTTCTGTTAAATCATTAAACCCAGCTTCCTTACCTCCCCTAAGAACCACAGCCTTATTATCGCTTTGTGAGACATTTTTACTCGTATCTCGAATAAATTCTACCTTCTCAGCTTCTGTCGTAATAATAATTCTTCGGGTTTTAGCGGGATTTAGTGTTAGCCCCAATTCATCAAACAGCCAGCTTGAGATTCTTTGCTCAATACTGAGCAGCTCCCTGTTAACTTCTCTATTTCCGATCGTTTCGTCTGTCTTCTTGAGCACTACATACGTATCGTCAACATAGCGAATTGAAGCCTTAAACGCTAAATGCTGTGAGACACATAGCTCGCTAATTTGATTATCAAACGGAATTAAATAGAAGTAACCAAAAAAGTCAGATGCAAAATTCTTTCGCCCCTGAGGAACTCCTATTTTTCCTTGCATCAAGTTATCAATGTAAAATTCCAGCGAGTCATAAGTATCTTCCCTAATATTATGAAGTCTTAAAGAAGACATGAAAGAAAATTCGTCAAGAAGTGTAAGAAGTTTCCTATGATTAATTCTCTCAAAGTATGCTGATATATCTGTTTTAATTATTACATCCCCAGGCTCAATAATCAACTCCAGTTTTTTTATGAAGTTCGAATATTCTTCTCTGTATTTATTTTTGACAGTCCATCCCTTTTTACCCCTATCTCTTTTTATGAACCTTGTTGGAAAATACGGAAAGATACCGCGTTCCTTAAAGTTGAGTGTATCAATCAACGGACTTGTACATTCAACAAATACCAGTCCGAAGGCCGTGTAGAGTATATGTGCAAAAGAGCTCATATACCTGTACTCTCTGACACCAGTCATACTCTTTGGTATTGTAACTATTTCAGACATACAAAGTTCTGGAATTGCATATACTTTTTCGTCTTGTATATACATTTCATAAAACTTCTTTACAGTTCTGTCATTCAACCCATCAAAATAGGGTCTTATTAGTCTAAGGTTAGTATCGATAAGAGAACTACCCTGATTGCTCATGTATTCTTGGAGTATGTGAAATGCGTTCAAAAATATATCTTCAGAAATCACGTCGCTGAGTTTACTCATAAAATAATGTCTCCACTAATTAGCTTCGGTAAAAGCGAGTCACGAAGGCTAGTGAGGTTTTGAATTTGTTCATTATTTGACACAATCATATTCAATAGATTCATGGCGCTTTCTTCAAATTGGCTCATTATGTTAGTCGGTGGTATTTTTATCTTCAACTTACCGGTTTCGATTGGACTTAAGTTCTTCTGGGCCGTTCCCTTCGATATACCAACCATTCGGTCTTTCATTGTTTTTGAACGAAATAGGAAATACACATAAGCTTGGCTCTCATCACTAACAAGTTTTGCCACGCGCTGGTTTAATAAATAATCACGACCCACCACAGCACACACCCTACCAACATTTCCAGTCAAAGAAAGAATAATATCTCCGCTTTTCAAATGAACATGATCTGGTATTTTATCAGGTAGCGGTTCACTTAAGTGGTCGGTGCAATCTTTAATAAAACTACCGTCTTGCACATTCTTGATAGTCACCAACCCATACCTACCGTCAATGTCAAAGTCTTTGCCCTTGAACGCAAACCCAGAATAAATACGTACCATATCAGACACCTCGCCGCTTTCCCAGCTCCTCGCCTCGGGGTTATCAACAAAATAATGACGAAAGAGGGTTTGACCGAGCTGCTCGAGGGTTTCGTTCATGCGGCGGTTGAGATCGATTTTTTCATCAAGGCTGCTGAGGATATCGGCAATTTTCTTTTGTTGGTCGAGAGGCGGCAGATCTATACTAAGATTAGCTAGTTTTAATTTGGAGAGCTCTGTCTGCCCAGTACTCCCCTCAGCCAGTAACTCTATCTCATTCTGACGACCTTTTAGTACATAGCCAAGGTACTCAGGGAATACCAAATCTGGATTAGGTCGAACGATTGTTATATGACTATCTACAGTGGCCGGCCTGTCTAATTTCAAAAATTGAGCAACACGACCAAGAGTCCCTTGACCTGTAGAATTAACCAATATGTCGTTATCCCTAAGTATTCGGTCATCATGTACTTTTTTTGCTTCTGTATCGGTAAATCTAGCATCTTTTAATGATACTCGCCAATCACGAATACATTTTTGATTTAATACATAAAAATCATCCTTCTCTGTATACTTTGGCGCTACGCCTCGGGCTAAGAATGAGGTTATTTCTCTTAGTAAAACTTTTTTCATTAATCAACTTTTATTACAATTTCATTCCACCGGCTATAATAGCAATAAGCAAATCCAGCGACTTATCGCCAATATAACCAAGTGTTTTTATTATAGCGCTCTTATCCTTTTCCTTTATCGACCTATTCAGGCTGACTAATAATTCTTGTGTCTTATTATCTTGTTCACTAATAATTTGACTAACATACTTGCTATCAATGTTGATATTGCTTCCAGTAATATCTCCAAAGTTATTTTGGCGGGCGTCAATATTTATGGAAAACAACCTCCCAAACTCATTAGGATCTTCAACTAAATCTATACCCCATGCAGTTATAGCAACAGCGCTATAGTTCAAATATGGCTTACCCATAAACCTACCTTTAGGAGTCACTAAATTCTTCTGCTCCAAATAGATAATCTCCTGATGAAGAGTCTTCTCGTCAACATTTTTAAGTATACTTTCAAGTTGTCTTGTTTCAATACCAAAATCATCATGTCTATGTTCGTATGTAGTCTCCAAAATTTTGCGTCTTATTTCTTTTGGCTTCACAGTTCTACTCCTCCTATTTCATCAGAGAATTCATCCAACGCTTTTAAATAAGTATACAGAGCTACAGATACGCGAGATTCCAACTCTCCATAAATTTCTCTAGCAGCTTCTTCATTGGCAAATTTATTCTGTGCCCATTCATTTAATGGCATTAAGAAAGCATTGGCATCTAAATTAAAGGTAAAATCCAGCTCTTGAAAAGCATTATGCATTGTTAAAAGCCGCCCAAGCTGCTCTGATTCAAGGATACCCTGATATAAAACTATATATTCTAGTGCAACTGAGCGTAACCTCGATAGACTATCTGCAACATGATGCCACTCATCCTTTGTTAGAGTTTGTGCAATATCTTTAGATTCATGTTGTAACAAAATTCCTTTTAGCGCTTTAGTATACCTTCTTCTTTTATCATTCGTTAGGTCTATGGTATACACTTCTGGCTCGCCAGCTGCGATATAGTACCTGAAAGACGTTAGAGCAAGCCTAAGATGATGGTCTCGTAGTTGTTTCATGGCATGATGAGCAGCCTCTGTAGCATATCGCAAACGATACTTACGATGTCGCTCAACCAACTTATCAATAAAAATGACGGTGGGTATTACTGCCAAAAAACTAGCCGAAAGATTAATTAAAACTTCTCGGGCTAGGTCATCTGACTGCAACAAAGATGACAACCACCACATAATACCAGCAAGTAAAACCATAAATATAAATATCGATATATATGGCCATTTCCTAATGCTAATCATAATTCTATTCATCAATCAACTCTCTATTTTAGCAAGGTTCTCTTTTATCTTCACCTCCAGCTCATGACTCTTCGCAAACTGGCTCTCAAGCTCAGCCGTCAACCGGACAAATTTCTCGGCAAACGGTTCATCATCTTCCTCGGCCTCTTCAACACCAACGTAACGACCAGGTGTCAGCACATATTCATGCTGCTTGATTTCTCCTAGATTAGCAACTTTACAGAAACCCGGCTGGTCAGCGTAATCTGCACTGGCGGTTTTATAATCATGATATGTCTTCGCTACCCGGGCAATGTCTTCTGCGGTCAGTTCACGGTTGCGACGGGTTACCATTTTACCCAAATTACGCCCGTCGATGAACAGCACTTTGCCATGACGATTGGCACGATTACGCGACACAAACCACAGACAGCATGGTATAGCGACGTTAAAAAACAACTGGCTCGGCAGTGTGACGATAGCGTCAACCATATCATTAAGCACTAGCTGCTTGCGGATATCACCTTCGCCACCAGTTTGGCTGCTCATACTGCCGTTTGCCAGCACGAAACCCGCCGTACCACGTGGGTTTAGGTGATAAATCATGTGTTGAATCCAGGCAAAGTTAGCATTACCCTTTGGCGGCAGACCATACTTCCAGCGTGGGTCAGTCTGTAAATGTTCTTGACCCCAATCACTAATATTAAACGGTGGATTGGCCAAGATATAATCAGCCTTCAGGTCGGGAAGCTGGTCATCCATCAGAGTGTCTCCACGTTTGATATTCGCATCAATTCCCCGAATTGCCATATTCATTTTAGCGAGTCGCCAAGTGGTTTCGTTGAGTTCCTGACCATACACCGCAATGTCGCTGACACGTCCAGCGTGCTCCTCGACAAACTTCTCACTCCAAACAAACATACCGCCGCTGCCGCAACACGGGTCATACACGCGGCCGCTGTATGGCTCAAGCATTTCTACCAGCAACTTCACGATGGAGCGCGGTGTGTAGAATTCACCGCCATGCTTGCCCTCACCGTCGGCAAACATACCCATAAAATATTCATAGACTTGACCAAGCAAGTCTTTGGAGTTGGCAGTATCAAATTTGATATTGGTAAATAAATCGATGAGTTCACCCAGGCGACGTTTGTCCAGCGCTTCGCGGGCATAATTTTTCGGTAACACGCCCTTTAGACTCGGGTTGTCGCGCTCAACTGCCTCCATGGCGCTGTCAACTAAGACGCCAATTTCTGGCTGTTTGGCGCTCGCCACCAGGTGCTCCCAACGAGCCTCCTTGGGAATCCAAAAAACATTCTCCGCCAAATACCAATCGCGGTCTTCAGGATCATAATTCTCATCAATCGCCGCCTGATATCGCACCGAAAACGCATCTGAAACATATTTTAGAAAAATCAGCCCCAATACCACATATTTATAGTCCGATGAACTGATATTACCCCGTAGTTTATCCGCCGCAGCCCATAGCTGCCTTTCAAGCTCCCTCGTATTCATAGGTTGATTATATCAGATTTGGGGGTTCATTTACTCTGCGTGCAGCAGACTTTTGTAGTCAGTTTTCGTAACAATAATATGATCATTAAGCATAATGCCAAGCAGTTTCCCCGCTTCTGCCAGCCTGTTGGTAACATCTCTATCAGCCTGACTGGCCTCTAAGCTCCCGCTCGGATGATTATGCGCCACAATGATACTGGCAGCACGATCAGCGATGGCGTCGGCGAAGACCTCACGCGGATGTACCAGGCTGGCGGTCAGCGTACCAATGGTCACTATCCGTTTAGCAATCAAACGATTCGCACCATCCAGTGTCAGGCAGACGAAATATTCTTGCTTTTTGTCGCGAATGTCGGCCAGTAGCTCAACGGCTTTTTCTGGGCTGTCAATGATCGGCTGGTCGCTGTCTAACAAGTACCGCCGCGCCAGCTCCAAACTCGCCACAATCACCGGGATTTTCGCTTCGCCCAAGCCAACCACGCCGCGTAGATCATCATACGAAATATCGCCGCCTTTTTGACGTACGATTTTCAGCACTTCGCGCGCAATTTTACCGACATCGGCCCGAGCATTACCGCTGCCGATAATCGCCATCAACAGCTCCAAATCACTCAGTCGCGCCGTACCGTAACGCGCCAACTTTTCACGCGGCCGGTCCAGCGGATGACGGTCAGAGATCCTCATATAGACAGTATAGCAAGCACCCTAACTAAACTAAAGTTGCCAAGCCGCACGCATACCTACTGTTCAATCGGCTTTGTTAATTCAACATTGATAGAGATTTTATCAACATTAAACATCTCCGCTAGTTCGCGCATGAGCCGTATTTTTTGATTCGTATTTGTTGCTACGTCAACCACAAGCCCTGTGTCGTGAATCTTTACGGAATTAAAAAATCTTTTAGAATCATTACTAATCCAATTTTTCGTCTTTTCGCTGTTCATAATCTGATCAGTAAAATCAGGGTTCTCGTCGTACAGATACTCGCAATAGACGCCAAGAATTTGCGACCAGCTCGTTACTGGATAAGAATCATCACCGATATAGAATATTTTTACCGCTGCGCCTGTAAAATCAATATCGTCGAAAATATTAACTTTCGTATCAAGTATTGGCGGTTCAAACGTACTTGTTGGCAGCGGCCAAATTTTAATTATTTTATCAATCCACCACTGCTGACGTTCCAGTATAGTCTTCTCATTCCAGGTACTATATTTAGCAACAGTCTTATTAATCTTAAGCGGGCTATCAGCAAACCCGTCTGGCATATCACGCTTTTCCCGGAAACTCTTGTTTGAATATTCAGAGTTATATCCCGTCAATGTCAAATTCGCTAGCCCGTGCAAATACGTGCCATGAATTTCATCGACACGGTCACCGAGCTCATCCCGCCAAGCATTGGTCATAGTTTGCGGCATAATATGTTCAATTGTTAAGTGTAGCTCTTTGTTATTAATCTGTTTCAGCAATGACACGTCCTTAGACTCATCGTCAACCGCAGTTAACAAATACATGACATTGGAAGAGCGCTGATTATAGGTAAAGTTTGCTTTTATCGCTGTTTCTATTTCATTATCTCGAGGTAATCGGATCTGCCTGTTTTTCGAAAGTACGGTATATTTCAGTACTTCAAGATATGCAGCATTGTCCTGCTCAGCAATTGATAATATACTTCTGTGTAATCCAGCGAAATATTTACCTAAGCCTGTTGTCGATAAGTTTATAACGATACGCCGCGAAAAGTAGACACGCAGCACATCAAATACCTTAGCGATTTCATCATCTGACAAATGTCCGTCTTGCCAATATTTCATGACTGATACGGCATACGGGAAGAACGCTTCAATCCTCAGATAACGCATAATGAACGCTGCCGAGTTCAGTTTGGTAAATTCATTATTGTCATCTGTGCCAAACTTTAGAAAGCGATAGTATTTTAATATTCTCAAAATCTCACCATAAAATGTGTCAAGCGATTCATATGACTGATCATCAGAAATATTATTAGAAAAAGCTTTTTTAAACTCTGGATACACCTTATCAGTATTTACGACCGATTGGTTCTTGGCAATTAAATAGACACGGAAGAAGTCGGTAATATCATCACGCTGCGGATCGGTTAGGTACGTTTCAATATACTGCCAATAGTTAGTCAAAACATAATCTTGTTTTTCGGAGGTGCGCAACATTAGCGAGAAGTTTCGGATTTTGTCGCCATCTGTCAATGGCTTGCCAGTTGAGTTAATACTTTCAAAAACTTTTTGTGGATTATCGTCATCTTTGTCTAGAACAATCGTGACAATCTCGAAGTCATCAAGCGTATCAATATATTGTTCTAAATGATCACGATTTCTAAAGTAGTCGTAAAATTGGAGGTAGGATTTATACAAATTACTTTTCTTTTCATATTCTGTCAGTTCTGCCTGGCTAAATATTTTCTCAAATATTTTATTGTCAGTAGTTACCGCCCGAAGCTTAATCCGATTTTCCTCCGAATCATATTGTTTTGCATATCTGTTATATAAATATTCGTCCTTGATTTGCTCGGCTACCAGTCTAAGCTTTTCAGGTGACTCTAACGCTAAATGGTAAATTGCAGTGATCATCAGCAAAACTGTCGTCGCACGCTGCTGACCGTCGATAATGATACTTCGGTCGCCGTCGTTTATATACACGATACTGCCGAAATAATGCTTTTTATCTCCACGCTTCACCTCTTCAAGGTCGTCTAAAAACATTTGGACATTATCGGCTGTCCAAGAATAAGGGCGTTGAAAATTAGGTATCTCAAAGAATTTGTTTGGCGTATATAAGAATAATTTAATGTTAGTTTGCAGCGCTTTCATATATCTAATTATACTACTTCGTTGCTGCTTCTTTAGGCGATGTGTTTACTAAACTTTCACTGACTGTCGGCCGCGAGCCACGCACATCGCCACTACAAACATGCCAACCAGCCGCGACACTAACGACGTGTTATCCGTAACCGATTGAGTCGCTGCCGTAACCTCCTCTTCCGGATTAAGCCAGCTGTCGTCCGGCCATAGGCCAGGAGATGGGCGGCTTTTTACGACCAAAACATTGTCACTCACGGCACTCGTTCCGCTATTATAACTGTAACTGTCAACCGCGCCATCAACCGCCAAATCATTCTGCTCGTCCAGTTCAGATTCTACCGCCTCAGATACTTCAGTAGCAACAAGTTCTTCTTGCGCTTCAGACAAATCGACGACTGATTCTATGCCGCTGATATCCGTAATTATAGCTTCAACTTCATCATCCATGCGCGGTAAATCACTTTTTTCCGATGCTTCCATAACTATACCGTCATGCTCCTCGCGAGGCATGATGCGCTCCTCTGAAATTTCCACTACTGGCTCGTCCAGCTCAGCATCACATATTGGCTCAATAGCCGGCGAGGTAGGAATAACTATCTGCTCTACTGGCTCATAATCATTGGTGATTTCAGGAACTGATACCGCCTTAGAGTTGTCCAATTGCCCCGCGGAATCCATATCAACACCAATCTCGTCGTCTACAGAGAGTTTCAAATCATCGACTTCTTCATGTGCCGTAATCACTTCCTCTGGCAGCGCAACCGCCACTGCTTCAGCCGAAGGCACTTCCGACTCGGCTGCTGATGGCTGCTGCTCAACAAAGAATACCGCTCCTTCCTCAGCCCATACCTCATCATCCCTGCCGCGATGATGCTCTACCGCTGCACCGCTATAGTCAATCTGTTCGACCAGGGAAGTCTGCACCTCATAAACTCTTTGCTCCACTGCTAGTTCATCGTTCAATTCTGGCGGCAGATCAATTTGACTTTCACCCTCACTAACCGCAGCGGCGTCAACTGGCAGGGCTACCTTCACCGCTTCTAGCTCTACCGTCTCACCAGCCTCATGCGTTGCCTCTATAACCTCATGTGTCGTAGGCATGTTAACAACATCATTCGGGCATGTCGGGCTGCGATCAGCTGTAGGTTCCTCACTTGCAGAAAGCAGGTCCTCGCCATATTCAACAACATCTTGAATTGACGATAGCGCAATCGCCGGCTGATCCGGCTGCTCTTTGGCTGAAATTGATGTGGTCACATTAACCACCTCTTTAACGGACGTCTCGTTTGTTTCGTATTCCGCCGACACGTTAACGGCGTCCTCTTGCTCCTGAGACGGCGGCATATTAGTTGCGGTTGGAGTTACGCGCTTAGACTGTTCGACATCAACGCCATCGGTCGATTCGACAAAATTATTATAATCCGCCGCCACATCTATATTAATCTCGCTGGACTGAGCGTCTGCCAGTACTTTCGTGCCAGAATCATCAATTATATCTGTAGCCGCAGGTTCATCCGCCTTTACCGCCTCAAACTGCGCTACCAAATGCTGCTGCTCGGAAACTGGTATAGCATCCTTATCCTTTTCTACTGCTCGGCTCGGCTCAGAATTGGTTGATTCTAATCCTGTTATAACAAAATCATTTTCTCTTTGACGTTCAATTGATGGAGTTTCTACGCTTGACGGCGCAGTGTTTTCGTCGCCATCATATGTATTTTCCACAACATTAGCAGCAACCTTATCCTTGCTAGCCGTAGGGTAAACAGTTTCATTTTTCAGCGGATTGCAACTATCATCACCGGTTTGAGTATCCTCGCTTACCCCCGGCGATGACGACACAGTTTTCGTTTGCGTTTGCGTCGGTATGTCTGAATATTCGAATGCTGGCTGCTGGTTTTCTTTATCTGCTGCACTAGAAATAACATCAAAAGTCTGCTGCTTTATCTCTATTGACGGACGACTCTCCTCTGTTGGTTCGGTAAAATGCTCCTCGCCAGATGTACCACTAAGAACTTTACTAGCACTTTCTGGCAGAGCTTCCCCGGCATCTGTAGTATCGTCAGCGGCAATTTCTGGGGCTGTTTTTAACTCAAAGAATGGCGTTTCTGCTGCTTCAGTATCCACATCCTCGCCCGAAGCTTCAACCGCCTGGTTAGTCGAAGTTTTATCTTCTCGTTCCTGCGGTATGATTTTCTCAGTTGATTCCTCTGTCTTAGTTGTTAAATCTATGGGTTTTGCCTCTGCTACCACTGGCTCAGGTGCTTTTTTAGTAATAGACTCTTGATAATCGGTAAGTCCTGAATATCCCGCCATCACCAATTCCCCGCGTCCATTTTCATCCAGACTATCGAAGTCGTCTGGAGCTAACAGTCTCTCCAAATAGCTTTGTTTTGGTGTCATTTCCAACAAATTAGGAACCACCTCTTCATCCGCAGAATTCATATCATCAGATACATTATCCTGTCTTTCCGACTCCTGTTTCACGGCTAACGCCTGAGGCTTTATACACTGGCTAAGAAATGGGCAGCCAACACATGTCACGCATGCCGTTTGACCAATGGACGCAGACACTTCCTCAGTGGGGGGTAGTTTTTTTTCACCACTGGCCACCGCCACCAAGTCAAGCTTACCAGCCGCTTCGTCTACACCAGCAGTTGCTTCTTCACCAATGTCGCCAGCACCAGACGAAAAAAAATCCTCGCCCTCAGCACCGCCCCTCAACGACGAAAACACATCAAATTTGTCACTATCGTTGTCATCGGCAGCTACCGGCGCCAATCCCAATTCAACCGTCGCCACCTCGCTCATTGCTCAAAAAATGTCTCCGTTGAAATGTGTGATTCGTCGACGCCAGCGGCGGTTAGTTTTTGCCAAACGTCACGCACGAACGGCAAACTGCCGCAGACCAGAAAGTGCGCGTCATCCGGCGTTTCAGCGACAATCTTCGCCACCTCAAACCGCCCGTTATGCCAGCCGTCTCGTTCCTCAACCTGCTGACGAGTACTGAATTTTTTGACCGTAATATTTGACGCCGCCAACTCCTCCGAGAACACCATATATTCCGGTGATTTTTGACTCAAATAGAGAAAAGTCGGCTGCTGGGCGTCCGCCAAAATACTCCAAATCGGGCTGAGTCCGCACCCCGCCGCAATGCCGACCAGCGGTCGTTCGGTTTGCGGGTTAAAATCTCCGTACGCCCGGCTAATCTGCAGCCTATCGCCAACTTGACGCGAACACAAATAACTCGAAAATTCGCCGCCGACATTTTTCACGGTAATCGACATCAATTCCTCGTGCGGGCGCGAAGAAATACTATAGGCCTTGCCTTCGCGCACCTGACTGCCCTCAATAAACACCGTGATATATTGCCCCGCCATAAAGTCAAACGGCCGCGCAAAATACAGCGTCGTCACCTCAGGATTTTCCTGGCGCACCCGCACAATTTCAACAGTTAGTGAATCACGCATTCCTCGACGTACCTTTCCATTATTTTTTGGGCAGATCTGAATTCCTCATCGGTAAACGTGTGGTAGTTGGCAAATTTTGGACTAATCGTGGTTCCAGTGCGAAAATGCTGCAAGGCAAACCGCTTGGCACCTTTGACGAGCTCGCCGATCTTTTCAAAATCCGCCACCTCCAGCTGCTCACGGACGATGGTCGTTCGAAATTCATGACCAATTCCCGAATCAATCATCAGCCGCACATTAGCTTTAATCGCCTCCAGATCAATCGGCCGCGCCGCAATCTCCACATATTTTTCTAGCGGCCCCTTGACGTCCATAGCGATAAAGTCAATCGTCCCCTCCTCGACCATACCGCGCACTATATCTGGATGCGTGCCGTTAGTATCCAACTTGACATCAAAACCGAGGCTCTTGATCATCCGGCACAACACCGGCAAGTCCTCGTTGACCGTCGGCTCGCCGCCAGAAATCACCACGCCGTCTAGCCGGCCAACACGCGATTTTAGGAAAATCATCGCCTCCTCGACCGGGATGCTCGGCGCCAAACGCTCGGGTAGTACCAGCTCCGGATTATGGCAATAGCCGCAGCGCATATTACAGCCCGACAGAAACAGTGCTGCCGCCACGTGCCCTGGATAGTCCACCAGCGACAGCTTCTGAATCCCACCGATCGCCACCCTAAGCTGGGACAGCGACGGTGTTGACTCGCTCATGCTCGGCGGCATCGTCATAATGCTCCCTCATGTCAAATTCAGCCTGCTTACCGTTATTCCACTGGGAAACTGGGCGCAAGAAACCAACCACCCGCGAGTAAACTTCAGTACTTTCGCCGCAATTTGGGCACTCTGGATGTTCACCAACGATATAGCCGTGGTTAGCACAGATTGAGAAGCTTGGCGTAAAGGTAAAGTACGGCAATTTGTAATTTTCGCAAATCGTTTTAACCAGTTTCTTCAGCGTCTGCGGATCATCCATGCGCTCGCCGAGGAAGAAGTGAATCACCGTGCCGCCCGTGTATTTAGTCTGCAAGTTATCCTGCAAATCCATTAGCTCAAACAAATCATCAGTATAGTTGACTGGCAAGTGGCTGGAATTGGTATAGAACGGATGCTTGACCGCCGCGCCCAAACCATTGGCAAAGTGTGCTCGATCAGGGAAGCTGGCTTTGTCAATTTGCGCTAAGCGGTAAGTCGTACCCTCAGCTGGCGTCGCCTCCAAATTGTAGTTATTGCCTGTTTCTTTTTGATATTCCACCAAGCGGTCGCGCATAAAATCAAGCGTCTTCTCGGCAAAGGCCTTACCCTTTTCCGTGCCAATATCAACGCCCAGCAAATTCAACGCTGACTCGTTGGTACCGATCAAACCGATGGTTGAAAAGTGATTCTTCCAGTACTCGTTAAAGCGCTTCTTAATATCGCGCAGATAAAACTTAGTGTACGGGTACAGGCTGATATCCGAATCGGTCAGCTGCTCCAGCACCTTGCGCTTGGTCTCCAGGCTGTCGCGCGCCATATCCATGAGTTCGCCCAGTCCTTTGAAAAATTCTTTCTCATTCTTCGATTTCAGTGCCAGACGTGGCAAGTTAATCGTCACCACACCAACTGAACCGGTCATTGGGTTAGAGCCGAACAGTCCACCGCCGCGATATTCCAGCTGGCGATTATCAATGCGTAGGCGACAGCACATTGAGCGCGCGTCTTCTGGATCCATGTCGGAATTGATAAAGTTTGAGAAATATGGAATGCCGTATTTAGCACTGGCTTCCCATAGACTTTCAATCACTGGATTATCCCAGTTGAAATCCTTGGTGATATTGACCGTTGGGATTGGGAAGGTAAAGACTCGACCGTTAGCATCACCCTCAGACAACACTTCCAGTAACGCCTTATTAAGCATATTCATCTCTTCTTGATAATCGCCGTAGTTGGTATCCTGCATCTCGCCGCCGATAATCACCGGGTTGCCAGCCATGTGCTTCGGGCATTCTAGATCAAGCGTAATGTTGGTAAACGGTGTCTGAAAACCAACCCGCGTTGGTACGTTAACGTTAAAGACGAATTCTTGCAGCGCTTGCTTGACATCATCGTAGCTCAACTTATCAGCACGAATGAACGGTGCTAGGAGTGTGTCAAAATCAGAGAATGCCTGAGCGCCAGCCGCCTCACCCTGCAAAGTGTAGAAGAAATTGACCACCTGGCCCAATGCCGAGCGGAAATGCTTGGCCGGCTTGGAGGCAACTTTGTTTTTAACGCCGGTGAAACCTTGGCGCAGCAAATCCATCAGATCCCAACCGACGCAGTAGACACTCAATAGGTTCAGGTCGTGAATATGCAAATCACCCTCTTTATGCGCCCGGCCGATTTTCGGCGAATAGATCTTATCCAGCCAGTAGGTCTTGGTAATTTCCGCCGAAACGTAGTTATTCAGGCCCTGCAAACTATAGCCCATGTTGGAGTTTTCTTTGACCTTCCAGTCCAAGTTGTTGACGTATTTATCGATCAAATCGACGTGCGCGTTGGAAGTAATTTCACGCAGTTTTTTATGCTGGTCGCGGTAGATGATGTAGGCTTTGGCGGTTTTCTTGAACTTAGAATCAATCAAAATATCCTCGACGACATCCTGAATGTCCTCGACACCCGGCAAACGTTTTTGATTGCGAGTTTCCAGTACCGCCAGCACCTTGTCAGTCAATTTAACGGCCTGTTTGGCGTCAAATTCGCCAGTCTCCAGGCCCGCCTTCTCGATGGCTTTTTCAATTTTTTTACGGTCAAATTTAACGGTCCGACCATCGCGTTTTTTGATTGATTTGTACATACCCCTCCTTATTATGGTAATAGCAAACCAGCCCCAACCTCCCCGAGGGGCTTGTGTTGCAAAAAACGTTATTTATTTTCTAAAACACCATATGTAGTGCTTAATATAGAATATACACGCGATATATAGCGTTTGTCAACGAAAATACATTGTATTATTTACATGTGAGAAACGGAAGTCTTTACTCCCTCTGATAACGCCAAGACGTTGCGGTGAATCATATCAACAATTTCGGCCTGAGCCAGCTGTTCGCCAATTCGCTGCTCGCCTGGCACGTCCAAAACGTCTTGATCTTTCCACCACTGGCGCATTTCCGACTCGCCAAATTCATGAGCGTTTGGCTTGGTAGCGTGGCGACGCACCGTTTCCTCAAATGATATGTCAAAATAATAAATCAGTTTTTCGCCCTGAAAATCATTCAGCAGCTGGTGCAGCATCGCGCCGTATTTTTTATTACTCAAAATACCTTCCAAAATCACCGTATAACCAACTTTATTGCCGTACATACAGAGATCATAAATCAACTGAATCGCCGGGTTGCTTTCACTGTCTTTCACGCGAAGCATCTCCCGCCGCACCATATCCTGCGACACCAACATCGTGCCGTAGCCTAGTTGACGCTGGAGTAGGCGTGCCGTGCTGGTTTTACCACAGCCAGAATTACCGCGGAGAATGATTAGCGGATGAGAGGTCGTCATGTACGCTCCAACAAATCATAAGCAACTGCTGCCGACAGTGCCTGCATTTGGCGAAGATTATCGCCCGGCTTAAGCGGCGGTTTGAGGCTGCGAATAAGATAGAAACCGATAAATGCCGCCAACATTTCAGTGTTGAGTTCATCTAGCCACGGCGTTACATCATAACCATGGCGTGCTATATCAATCAAAAACTCCGTCACCCCAGACCCCCGCGGTGCATAGGAAGCCCAATTCCAATCGACCAATTTCAACTCGCCAGTTTGCGGATGAAACGCCAAATTATCACTGCGAACATCACTGTGATCAAAACAGCCTTCTGGTTGTTTAGCGAACCGTTTAGCACGTACCGAAATATCAACTAATTTATCGCTCTCGCCCAGTAAATCAATCATCTTTTGGCAGCGCCGCTGGTTGACTTCTGATTGTTCTGGTAATAGTGTCCGATAATTATCGATCAGCTGACGGCGAACATCAGCCTCGGCAATAATTCTATCAATGCCGTCATCCAAGCCGAGTTCTGTCGCTGCAAATGGTTGCAGCTGCAGCTCCTCAATCACCTCATGTGGCAGATCTGTTTTTTCCAGCTCGCGAACCGCCGCTACCACCGCTGAAATATACCGCTTGGCCACAGATTTTTCCGCTGGCGGCCGCCACAACCAGCCGTCGGCTGATGCATAACTGGTTGTCATCAGCACGTGCCCGTCGCCGTCCAGTTTTATCCAATCAGCAACAAATTTTGGGTGAACTTTCTGCAACATCCGCATCACTTCATAATCTTTTTTCAGCCAGGCTAATTCCCGTTCGCCATCGTCCGGCAGCAAATCGACATCAACTTCTTTGACAAAAATTGTCTTATCGCCCGCCGACACCAAGGCGCGGCGATTGCGTGAAAAACCGCCGCTCACCGATGTAATTTGTAAATCCGACGGATCAGTACCAAGCTCCGCTGCCGCACATTGCAAGGCTCTATCAGTCAGTAACTTGTGATTAGACAGGTTTTTCATGGGATAATTATAGCATTTAGGATAGACTCGTGTGGCATATACTTACGACCACAACGACAGTCACCCTATTAAACTCCCGTGTCTCGCCGACAAAATCCGACCACTGCCACACCAAGAGCGACCAAACTCACACAAACTAAAACTATCAAATTTCCTAAGTCCAATCCGTCCATCAAGGTCCCCGGAATATTGTAATAATGAATGAGCGACCAAACGTCATAATCTTTCCAGCTTTCGATCAACTTGGCGGTAATCGACAGGGCGTACATTGCTAGAAAAATTAGACTACCAACGCCGACAGCCAGCCCGCGCCGGCCCGTCACCGCCTGGGTGGCAAAGGTGAGACTACCAAAACTAAGGCCCAAAAGCCACAAGCTCACACAGGCCCCAGCAACGTGCGTGAGGTTTGGATGAAAATCAAACAGCGGACCGATGAGTGCAATGGTCATACACAATAGCACCGGAGGAATCACCAATAATCCCGCCATCGCCGCATATTTTTGCAGTACAATCATCACCCGAGTCCGTCGACTAGCGAGGAGTAACTCCAATGTTCCCGAATCTTCTTCCCGGCCAATTACCCCAGCGCCCAAAATAATCGCCGTAATCACCACCCCGACCATCGCCACCAGCGGAAACAGCTCAATACTCAGCCAACCTTCTGGTGTTGTGCCAATCGCCAAATCGCCAACCACCGCTTTCATGCCGGCTGGCATCATGCTGACGAACGGACTTAGTTGATCGCTAAATTTATTGAATAGCGCTGAAAATAACACCGCCACAACACTAATACCAATGCCCAAAAACAGCGGCAGCTTGTAATTTTGCCGCACCGTCTGCCACATCATCGTCTTGCCTCCTCGCCTTCATAATACCGCATAAATAATTCCTCTAGTTCTAACTCTGATTCGCGCAATAGTTTTGGTTTGTACTCGGCGATAAACGAGATAAACTCAGCTGCGTCGCCTTTGACGGTAAATTCGTATTCGTCGCCGCGATGCTGAACGTCGGTGATGGACGGTAGTTTTTTGGCTGCCGCCAGGGACGGTTTTTTGGCAAAGGTCACAATGTAGCGGTGTGTTGACAGATGCTTCATGGTCGCGATATGTTCAATGGCAATCAATTTCCCATCGCGAATAAAGCCAGCGCGGTGGCAAATCTTTTGCACTTCAGCCAGGTCGTGACTGCTGACAAATACCGTGGTGCCTTGCCCAGAAACTTCGCGCACCAGTTCGTAAAATACCTGCTTCATCAGCGGATCCAGCCCGCTGGTTGGCTCGTCCAAAATCAATAGTTTCGGGCGGTGCATAAAGGCTTGAATCAGACCAATTTTCTGGCGATTACCCTTGGAAAGCTGGCGAATCGGTCGATCCAGCGCCGCCTCAAAACGCCCAGCCAATTCATCAACATAGCGCCAATCGACCTTTCGACCTGTCCGCGCCAAGAACTTCAGCAATTTCCGACCAGTCATAGTTTCATACAGCACGATGTCGCCCGCTAGATACCCAACTTGGCTATGAAGGGCCGTTCGCTCCTCAACGCTCTGTCCGCCCAGCAACTCTACCCAGCCATCCGTCGGCCTCAAAAAATCCATCACCGACCGAATCGTCGTGCTTTTACCCGCACCATTCGGACCAAGAAACCCAAACACCTCGCCTTCGCGTAGCTCCAGCGATACATTGTTGACTGCCAGTTTATGACCAAAGCACTTGGTCAGCCCATGTAATATCAGCGGTGAAGTATCACTCATAACGACTCCTTTTCATAGTCATTATTTGCTATGGTTTCAGTATATTATAGCCATACTAAAAGATTAAAGCAATGAGCGAACTTCCACTGCTAGCACGCCATAATGTTTTTGGTCAGCAGCGGAATAATATTTATTGTATTCGGCAGCGGCAGCTTCGGCACTGGTGGCGTGCGGAATAACACGGTGGTAACCCTCGGCCTGCACCATTTCTAAAAAGGAATTGTAGTGGCGGATAGCGATAATCTCCACGCGTGCTTGATCTGGTTCGCCGTCGTGTAGTATTCCTTCGGCATCGCGAACATCGCGGCGCAGGTGAATCTTATCGCCGACTCGGTACTCGGCAAACTTTCCGCGATTCAATCGACCTTCAACCGTCTTCCGCCCGGCGATAATATCGTCGAGTAATTTTGATTCTCGTCCTGAGTGCCAGATTTTCATAATTCCTACAGTGTTGTATCTTTTTATAGTTTTTCTTAACTTCTAGACAGCAGCGGTGTCGTAGTAAAATTATAGCACAGCCTATAAAGGTGTTTCTGCTAGGCATACCTACCAAACTACAATAAAATCTTTAGATTAGGCAAACCTTAAACGGCCATCGCCTGCGCCTCCGGCCAAATTCGCTGAACTAGTCGTTTGCCGCACGCTGTTAGTCGCACCCAAGCGTCACCGTACACCCGGTTGATTGCCATCAAACCTTTATGTCGCAAGTCCGCCAGCCAATCGTCCAGTTCATCTGCATCACCGTCACTGGCCTGTGGATTTTACAACCAGTCGTCATATGGCTGCTCATCCAACTGCTCGGGACAACCAGCACACTCAGCCAATAGCCAACCAGTAACATCATGCTATTGAGTGCCGCCAGCGACATGATCACCGACCCGCGCGTCTCGCGGTTGCGCCGCTCCAGGCGGCGACTAAACTGACGTTCGATAAGCTCTGGCGGTTGCTGAGCGTGTTCACTCGGAGGCAATGGCCGATTTAATTGCACGGAAGTGATGGCATAAATAATCACACTAAAGGCCAGCGACAGCGTCATAATCACCGCCAAATAACTCAGCGCCAAACGCCTGACGCGCTGCTGTTTCATGATTTATCCTCCAGTTTATAGCCAAAGCCGGAGACAGTGTGGATCAATTTTGAGTCAAATGGTTTATCGATTTTTCGCCGCAAAAACATGATGAATAATTCAACGTTGTTCGGCAAGACATCGGCATCAAAATCCCACACATGCGAGATGATTTGCTCTTTGGACAGGACCTTACCGGCGTTACGCATCAGATATTCCAAGACGCCGTATTCTTTGGCGGTTAGGTTAATTTCCTGTGAGGCACGCGTTACTTTTTTCAAACTCGGATCAAGCGTCAAATCACCAACCTGCAAGACTTCTTCCAGCTTCTCATTTGGACGGCGCAGCAAAGCACGAAGACGCGCCAACAACACCTCAAAACTAAACGGCTTCGCCAAATAATCATCAGTGCCCACGTCCAATCCTTCGACTATATCCCGCTCGGCATCACGTGCCGTCAACATCAAAATCGGCGTCTGATTACCGTCTTGACGTAGCTCCCGGCACACTTCATAGCCATCCATTTCTGGCAGCATCACATCAAGAATAATCACATCATAGTCGTCCGTCGTCGCCGTTCGATAGCCGTCGTCGCCGTCATGCACCACATCGACCGCATAGGCCTCATCCTCCAAGCCTTCCTTCAGCGACCGGGCAATCGCCACGTCATCTTCTACTAGTAAAATTCTCATTAGCTAACTATCCTCTTTTTTTTAATTTAGCACAGGCATCTGAAAAATTGCTTAAAGCGCCCCGTTAAAAAGTCGCTTAGTCGCCATAACGAATGATAATTTTAGTATCATCTCCCGCTACAACCTCGCACTTGCCGCCAACCGGATACGTGAACTTCGGGTCAGTGTGACCAAAATCAAGATTGACTATCACTGGAATTTTTGGATCGATATTCTTTGAAAGAATGATATCGCTAATCATATCGTCAGTCGCCCGAGATTCGCCCTGGAAACGCCCAATTAAAACTGCTTTTACTTGACGAAAGAAAGGCTGTTGCATCAACGCCTGCACGTGGCGCTCAAATGTTTCGGGAATTGAATCATAGCTATCGTCTTCAATACACAAAATAATATTGCCTTCAACTTTCGGAAAATATTCCGTACCATTTAACAGATTTAAGCTACACAAATTACCGCCAATCATTACTCCCATTACTCCTTCAGCCGACCCGCTCTGCACGACTCGCGGCCCATTATTTTTCAAAGCTTGGCGCGGCGAAGCTTCGTCATAATTCCACGGAAGATCGTAAAAGATTTCTGATTGCTGAACGACAAATTCTGCCGGCTGATCTGCAAACAAACACCGCCGAAAATACTCCAACGAATAATTAGCTTCTGGCGGCAAACCAAAACAATAGAAATTTGGCATCGCATAAGTCACCAACCCAGTTTTTGCTAAAATTGCATGATTGAGAACGGTGATATCAGAAAAGCCACCAAAGATCTTCGGATTGTCTTTTATAATTTGCCAGTTAATTTTACCCAGCATCTGATTTGAATTAAACCCACCGATAGCCGCCAGAATGCACTTCACGTTTTCGTCCATAAACGCTTCCTGCAAATCTTCAACCTTTTCATCGTCCGTCGGACAGCCTCGCTGATTCCGAGAAAAAGCATTTTTGCTAAACATAACTCTTAGCCCAAGTGACTCTAACACCGCTTTCGCCCGATCTAAAACTCTTTCGTCAATATCGCTTGCTGAACGCGCCGGCGCAACTACCCTGACTTCATCGCCTGGCTTTAATTTATCTGGTATCATATATTTCCTTTCCTAAAATTAATCAATCAAAAAACCTCCCGCAGGAGGCATAAAACAGCAACAAAACACCTCCTGCTTACACGTGGAGATGATGGTGATGTTGTGAAAATGGTTTTGTCATATGAAATAGTATAGCAAAGATTGATTTGGTCGGGGAGTAGGCGGTGTGTCAATGACTCAATTAGTGGTCAATCTACCTCGCTAGTACCAGATCGCTTGGCGCGATACTACTTCACCGCCAAATCCGTAATCACATCAATAACCTGCACATCATCTGGTAATGGTACAGGCTGCTTGCAATAGTCGTTTTTTATGAAAAAACTGTTTACCCCAGCGTTAATGCCAGCTTCGTAATCATAATAGTAGCTGTCGCCGACCATATATACATTTCTAGCATCAAGATTAAAATCTCGCACGATATCTCGTATCACATACGTTTTACCATTTCTATTGCTACCGTCCGAACAGAAAAATCCATCAACAAACCTCTTGATATTAAGATTAAAAATTTTGGCTTTTAACTCTTCAAGTGCTTCTGGTCCTGGGACAGGGTGGGCTGAAACAATAAATATTTTATATCCACAAGCCCGAAGATTTTTCAGGAAATCATACACGCCATCGACTAAACTTAAGTTATTATGGCTATGTCTCTCAACCCGATCACCTTTATAGATACTATCCGGCCGGGAATTTTTATCCGCGCCAGTAGGCCGCCAAAGCGTGCCGTCACCATCAAAAATTACTGCTTTTGTGTTATTTTTATTCATGCTGTTCAATCTGTAAAATTCGCATACCCTACCCCAGCATCTCGCCTAATCTGTCAAATGTTCGCCCATTGCGAATAGTGATCAGTGGGTAAAACTTTTCTTTCATTAGTAACTTATGGTATGAGGTACGCAAAAATTCCTTCTCATTGTATTTACCCCAAAATACCGCCTTTTTACCAAAATGAACGATTTCATCATGAAGCGGCATTTGACCGATCCGCTCCTTGATATATTCAGGGTCGATGTCATCGGTATAGAATAATACATCTTTCCGCGCCAGGGGCTGGTGCCACCACTCTGGCAGATTAGATACTTCGTTTAAATACTCATCTTTCGTCAAAATGACATGTTTAATGGTAAATGGAAAACACCCTAACATGCCAGCAATATTCTTTTTGATTGTCGTCAGATCATCATCAGTGTCAAATATGACGTTACCACTATTGATATACGCGACCACATTCTGATATCCCAAATCTTCGAGGCTCGCCGTGAGGTCTTTCATGGAGACTTTATTTTTACCGCCAACATTGATGCCCCGAAGCAACAGGATATATCTCATGTTCTTTAGTATACTATCGCCTGCGCCTCCGGCCAAATTCGCTGCACCAGCCGTTTACCGCGCGTGATTAGTCGCACCCAAGCGTCACCGTACACCCGGTTGATTGCCATCAGTCCTTGGACATCACGAATCTACCAACAGCCACTCAGCCACTCTTCTATTGACACAATAATCATAATTCGATACGATATGAATGAATATAAAAAATTATTCATTCATAATATTATAAGGAGGTTACGAGCATTGGACAAAAGACAAGCATTAAAAACAGCCGCCTATGATGTCTTCTCAAAAAAGGGATATAAGGAGGCCGGGATCTCAGAAATTGCAAAACAAGCTGGGGTAGCAGTCGGTTCTTTCTACAACTACTACGACGGCAAAGAAACTATCTTTCTGGATGTGTACATTGAAGAAAACAATCGCATTCGCCAAGCGATGATGGACGACATTGATTGGCAGCAAGATTTGGTTGAACTTGTGAGACAGATTTTTGAACAGTCACGAAGCCTCGTTTCGTCCAATAAAATTCTAGCAGAATGGCATAATCCAGCCGTCTCTCGCACACTACGTGGTTATTATTCTTCGGGTAAGGGTAAAGCCAGGAACACCTTCCATCAATTTTTGGTCGAGACCTTTACTGGTCGCATGGTAGCAGAAGGATATTCAGAGGAGAAGATTCAGGATATTTTACAGGTTTATAATTTGTTTTACTACATGGATATACATATCACTGAAGGCGATTTTCCAGGTATCAGTAGGACGCTGGAAATACTTGCCACTAACTTTGTTAAAGGGATTTTTACATCATGAAAAGGAGTAAAAAATGGTAATCATCGTTATATCTATTCTTGCGGCTACAGGCCTCATCGCTTGGGGTGTCATCGCCTACTTAGGGAGAGGCCAAACGTTATCGGTCAAATCTATCGAAAACCCTAGCGGAGACCTTCATGTCATTCGCCTAGCAAAACCTGATAATATGACATGGAAGGCGGGCTCTTATGCCAAGATCACGCTACCCAGTACGGCATCTGGTGGTGGAAAGAGTGATCATAAGGGCGAACAGACAAGCCGTTGGCTGAGTATCGCCTCTAGTCCTGAGGATAATGAAATTATTATCCTAACCCACAATAGCGGTAGCCCTTATAAAAAAGCTTTGACTAGCCTACCAGCAGGTAGTCAGGTCAAGATGAGTTGGCTGGAATCTTCTTTGTCAGTTACAGATGGTAACGAGCCGCTGGTTTGCTTCGCCTCTGATGTCGGTATCTCAGCAATACGACCAATTGTCAGGCAGTGGGCCGGTAAGCGCCCTATCATGCTCTATCACCTAGACAAGGGGGTAAAGGTCTTTGACAAGGAAGTCTCAGAGCTAGCAAACAAAACAGCCAATATGACTTATGAGACCAGTGCTAGCCTTTCTCAAAGTCAAGAACGCCTCAAGCAGGCGATTGATAGACATGGCAACAAGGCTCAATATCTCGTGGCAGGACAGCCCGACGATGTGAAAACGATGAAGAAACTCCTTAGAGACAACGCGATGCATGATAACGTCAAATCAAGTACTTTTCGGGGGTTGAAGTAGTCAATATGACTGCATGAGTTGCCGATAGGTGATACTTAGGCAGCTATCGCCTGAGCTTCCGGCCAAATTCGCTGTACCAGCCGTTTACCACGCGTGGTTAGTCGCACCCAAGCGTCGCCGTATGCTTGGTCGATTGCCATCAAACCTTTATGTCGCAAGTCCGCCAGCACATTCATCGCCGTTCGGCGCGGCAGGCCCATTTGTACTGCCAGCATGGCCGCATCATCACCACCATCTTCGTAGACTTGCTGGAGTACCAGCGCCTCGTTGGTGGTTAAGTTAATTTCGTTTGCTTGCACCTTGTTCATGATCATCCTTTCCGTTAATGATGAGTATATGATAGACAAACAACCTGTAATTTCGCTGTAAAGGGCTGGGATAAGTGTTGGTTATTGGCGTGGGGGAAATTGTCACACGAAAAAGCAGCGCCCGAGGAGGCAGACGCTGCTTTTTGCTGATTCGCCGCTGGTTAATCGGTCTGCGGCGCGGTGCTGGTGGTTGGTGGCTGTGCTGAGCCAGTCTGTGACGGCAAATCAGCCTGGTTGTTTTGCGTGGCACTATTATTGTTCTGTGTTGATGGTGTTTGTGAATTTTGACCAGTCTGGTTCTGGTTAGCGCCTGGCGCACCGCCCGCCTGTCCACCCGGCCCGCCTGGCCCGCCGCCACCACGACTGTGCGAGCTGATGGCGTAATATTTGACTTTGCCGGCCTTCACTAACTGTTTAAATTGCTCCGGTGTCAGCGGCGTATCGCTACCATTAAATCCACCGACCGCCATGACTGGCTGGCTACTAGTTAGCTGAATCGCCGCTGATTCATTGGCGCTCGCTACTGCCACCAGCCAAGTGGCGCCATGTTGATGATCTAGGAGATATTGCACCAACTGGCTATTGGCCTGCGACGATTCATTATTACTCCCACGCATCGCTGTGGAATTCGGCCCGGCGGTCGGAATGCTACCGGTGTGCGCGACGTTGACTGTCGCCAATGTATACACCGTCGGGGCGAGTGTGCAGGCGGCTATGGCAGTGATGATTGCCAAGTTTCGTAGCCATCGCCGCGGCGTGTAAAGATTAACTAACAACCCAATCATTCCCGTCAGGCCCAACAGACCCACTGTCCACATCAGCCACGTCATCGTGCCGGTATAACCGAAAATAATCACCGCTATCGCCGCCGTCACGCCGACCAGTACTGGTAGTAGCCAGGCATATGGTTTGCGTCTGGTATAAGCACCCCACAGGAACGGCAGGCTGATACCGACGAGCGCTGCCACCGCCGGCGCCATCACCACCACGTAGTACGGATGGATCACGCCACTGGTCATGCTGAAAATCACGATGTGAATCAGTAGCCATAGCATCCAGAAAATCACTGCCGCTCGTCCACGATTTGTGTGTGGCGTTTTTCGCAAAATCCATAACATCAATCCACCACCCGCCAGCGCCAAGACCAGCAGCCAAGCAATATTCGGTCCAAAATCATTGTTAAAGATCCTGAAAATTCCCGTTTGCCCACCAAAACCTGTGCCTCCTGGGCCATAGCCCAGCTAATCCCAGCCACAACAGTGGTCGTTTCCCCCTCCAGCGAGCGTAAAAACGCGTAGCCACTAGCTGTCAGCATCAATGTCAAAATTGCATCGGGGTTATTAAAGCCAAACATCAGCGCCGCCACCGGTGTCAGCATCAGTGTCGTTCCAGCAATCACAGCGCTCGCAAACCCAAACTGTCGTTTTACCGCCCCGTACACCAGCCACACTGAACCAACGCCCGCCAGCACGCTTGGTAGTAACATCGAGAAACTTGAAAAGCCAAACAGTCGAGCACTTAGCCCCATCAGCATCGTCGCTAATGGCGGCTTGTCAACCGATACATAGTTGGCCGCATCCAAACTACCAAACAGCCACGCTGTCCAATCCTGGCTGGCCGCCTGCACCGCCGCCGCATAGTAACTATTGGCCATGCCGTTGTGGAGCGCACCAAACAGATATAGTGCACCTGTAGATGGTTGTTGCTTTCATAGTCATGCCAGCAACTATAGACGAGGGGTCTGTAATTTTGCTTTAAGTTATGGGCTTTTAACAATAAATGGTTAAGATATGTAACCGAATGAACCTACGTCTTCAATATTATTTTTCAACAGGCATCTTTAAATTCACTTGTAAGTGAGTCGTAAATGATTTAGCAAAATCAATGAACTTATCAAAATCACTAAACTGATAGCGATCATTGATTCCTGAATTTGAACGGAGCTGGAGATCTCCATAACGAACTACTGGAATTTCATAATTGTTATTAAATCGTTTATCGGGCTGGCCATTCTTATTTGTATACTTATAGGTATGCCCTATAACTTCTGAATCTTTCGGAACGCCCTGTTCTTCTTGAAATGATGAAGCCTGTATAGATACATCGACATCTTTTAAATCATGAATGCTGAACTTTTTATAATTCTTGAATAGAACAATAAATGTTGGATAGATATAAATATCAGCACCGTTCATATTTGGGAGATAGAGATTATCCACATCTGATTTAATAAACTCTAAGCTCTTATGAACGCGTGTGGTGATTAGCTTCCTTTCAAGACTCTCGTCAGCTATGGTACGTTGACGAAACTTGTCTGTATCTTGTCGAGAAGTTAAGTCCCATATCTTGCAGCACTGAAATAGTTCTTGAAAATAATATATAGCTTCATCCCAAGAGCCAGCATCTTTCATACCCTTACGAAAATTAAGATTAATATATGCATTTTCAAGAGACTTTGCCAGTTCATTAATTAGATTTTTCTTATCTTGCCGCTTCTCTGATGAGCTAAAAATATATGTGATAAAGTAGTTAAACTTTACCTTTGTAAGCTGCTTGCGTAGTTTTGCACGATTCTCATATACATCAGTGAGGTTTTTCTTTAACTGTTCAAAATTACTGCTGCTGACAGCGAGTGCCCTGCTCGACGTAGCTATTGTTTCAGACATTGTAGCGACGTTAACATTCTTTGCCATCTTATATCTCCTTGTGGACTTGCTATATATTGATAATACCACAGCTACGGCTAATTGCATGATTGTAGAAAGTCAGGTTAATGGTGATAGGTATCTTATTGAGATAGGTGCGTTTGAGATGACGTATGAGAAAAACAGCCCAACCGCTGAAAGCAATGATAAAGAATAAGCTAACTTACGTAAAACGAGGTTTTTACAGAACGCGAAATATGCAATCTTAATAAACTAAGACACTGGATAGGCTTTTCATAATCTTTAATCCACATCAACCCTAAAAGGCGTAAAGTCAGTCTTATTGTCATAAGTGTCAATCTTTTCAATCTGCTTCATTTTGGCAATCACCCGGTAGGTGATTGGTAAACACACAACTTCCACTCCGGTCTTAAACAGCCAGCCGATCAGAATATACACCAACATACCTGTACCCTGAAGAATACCGCCAAAAGCCACCAGGGCAAACACTACAGTGTCGAAGAATTCACCGACAAATGTCGAGCCGATCAGTCGCAGCCACAACTTTTCACCCTTCGTTTTAATCTTCAACTTCGCCAATACAAACGAGTTTAGGAACGAGCCAGTCAAAAACGCTGCCAAGCTGGCTGCGACTATCCTCGGGAAAAATCCTAGGACCGCTTCGTACGACGCCTGAGCGGTATACTCTGGGGCTGGCGGCATGTAGCGCACGACCGTAAACGCCGCCACTGCCAGCAGCATAATACCAAATGCCGCCCAAATCGCCCGCCGCGCGTATTTATAGCCGTAAATTTCCGTCAAGACGTCACCCAAAATATAAGCAAGCGGAAACAGCACCGCGCCACCGTCGGTAGTGATCGGACCGAAAGCAATCAGCTTAGTACCTGCCAAATTAGAAATCAACAGCACCGCCGCGAACACTGCCAGAATAATATCGTAATATTTGAAAGATTTTTGCATAAATTATGTGATTATAAGCTATATAAAACTGTCCGCGCGGGACAGTCTTCAGCCAGTTTCTTGGCTCCGGGGGCGGGGTTCGAACCCGCGGCCTATTGGTTAACAGCCAACCGCTCTACCTCTGAGCTACCCCGGAATATGTATCGTATTATAGCGAGTTTTCAATCAGTTGTAAAGTTACCGGCGGACAATTTCCAGGGCTTTTTTCAAAACCTCCGCTTCCGAACGCGATTTCTCATCGTCCATCGCTTCCCTCTGCTTAATCTCCTTCACCAAGTTTTGCCACCACATCTCTTTTTCCGCCTGGCATAGCACCAATGACCGCACCTCGCCGTCGCGCTTATCTAGCATCCCGGCCGCCACCAAATTATCGACGTGCTTCGCCACCGTTGAGACCGACTTATATCCCAGCGCCCGCATAATTTCCCGCAGCGTCGGACTATAGCCGTTGCCCTTAATAAACCCATCGATAAAATCCAGCATCAATTTCTGCTTTTTTGTCAGTTGCATATCTAAAGTATACACCATGCGTTATACTTACAATATGGCAAAAAACTTTATGGGCGACGCTCGATTTTGGTTTCTGGCAATAGTTATTTTTGGCGGCGTCTTTGCCTTAAGTCCCAGCTTAAGTTTAGCAATCCTCGATTTTCCCTCTCTACGCCTGGGCTTGTATCAAATGTCAGCCGCTGGCCTCCTTGTCACATCTTTACCGCTATTATTTACAAACTGCCAAAGATTCCTTAAAAACCGCTACCTAATTGGCGGGTTTTTAACAATTCTTCTAGCCGTGTCTATCGGCGTCTTTTTCGCCGAGGCGCGTCTTCGCACTATACTTTATTCATTGTCGCTCTTATTTTTACTGGCTATCGGTTTGGCAGCCGCTGTAACCTACCGCCAATTATCTAAAAACCAAAAACATAAGTTCATCCGCATTGGCTTATGGAGCGGCCTGGTTTTCGGAATCTTAGCCATCATCCAACTCATCGCCGCCACCTTTGAGCCAACTGGCTTTGGCACGCTTTGCTCTGGTTGTAAGGCTGACGTTTTTGGTTTTCCGCGCGTTAATCTATTCGCTGCCGAACCGCAGTTTTTAGCCAACGCCCTGCTACCCGCCTTTTTCTTAGCCCTCTTCCAGCCAAAATCTCGCCTCGCTCAATTCAGCTTGTTTTTCACCGCCACAGCCATCGCCTTGACTTTTTCTCGCGGCGGGTTCTTAGCAATTTTTCTAGCCATCATAATTTTCATCGCTATAGCCTCAATCAAGCGCCTCAACATCTCTTTCCTCTATAAAAAACTTCCTCTGACTATCATCGGCACGTTTTTCGGATTTACTTTACTATTTTTATCCGCCAACATTCGCTATAGCAGCTCGCCGTTTATCGCGCACAACACGCTTGTTAGCATGATTGACCAGTTGTCGCTCGGCCGAATCAAAATCCCGCAAAAAACCACCGTGAAAAACCAGCCGGCACCAGCGGCGAAAAACCCCTCTCCGCATAACACGCCAGATATAAAGCCAGCTTCACCCGAACAAACCTTTCAGCCTGCCGGTTTTGTCGAAGCCTCAGCCAACGATCGTCTTAGCGCCAGCGATTTAGCGATTAAATCCTGGCTAAACTCGCCGCACACCTTTTTCTTCGGCGTCGGTCTCGGCAATCTCGGCAGCTTCATCCAAAAGCACCTCCACGTTAGCGTACCGACCGACCAAACCGTCTACATTTTCTATATTTTACTGCTTAGCGGACTGGGCGTTGTTGGACTGCTGCCGCTCATCATTACACCGTTTATAATTATCTTCTTTGCCATAAAAAATCTCCGCCGAACTAAAGCCCAATTTATTTTATCGTTGACAATTGCCTTATTTACACACTTTTGGTTTTTCGGCAGTTTCATTAACACAATCCATTGTTTTGCTATAATTGGTATATTTTTGTATAATTACCCCAAAGATTATGCGGAAAAAGTCTGATTTTTACTTCAAAATTGCTTTAGTTGTCCTGGATATTCTGGCTTTAGTGAGTGCCTTTACCATTGCTTATGTGCTGCGAATTTCCCTAGATCCCAGGCCATTTCACATTAGCATTAATGCTCTAGATTTCATCACTTCTATCATCATGACCTTACCGCTATGGATTATTATGTTTTATTTCTTCGGACTATACGACCGCGAAAGCTACACGCATCCTTTGCGCCAATTTGGACGAATTCTTCTGGCGTCAGTTACTGGAATTATGATTATGATTTCAGTAACCTTTTTCACCAACACGCCGCTGTTTCCAGCCAAGCTTGTCGCTGTCTATGCCGCAGGAATCGGCTTTATTTTACTGATGATATTTCGGAGTATGGCAAATATTATTCGCTTGCGGCTGTTAAAACGCGGCCTGGGAGCGCGCCGAGTTGTGCTGATTGGCAATTGCGATTTAACTCATGTTTTGGCCGACTTTATTGAGAATAATCCATTAACCGGCTTTAAGATTAGCGGGATTGTGGCGCGGGCTGAGTTTATTCCGATTGAACTGAAGAAACTAAGGCGATCATCGCTGGAATCGGCACTGACTAGAGATAAAATTGACGTTATCATCCAAACCGATTCAAAAAAAGTCGGCGAACATTATCAACTTGCCCAAAAACACTATCTTGATTTTTACCAGTCGCCGGAACTCGACGGAATTATGACCGCCAAGCACACCATTGACATCATTGATTCCGTACCGCTAATTCACGCTCATCCGACGCCGCTGATGGGTTATGGCCAGATTGTGAAACGAATTATGGATATCATCGGCGGAACAATTGGTATTATTTTAGCCTCGCCGATAATGCTTTTAGTAGCAATTGCCGTGAAAATTAGCGACCCAGCCGGCCCAATCTTGATGCACGGCAAACAACAAAAGCGTCTCACTCGTTATAACCGGCCGTTCAAAGTTTACAAATTCCGCTCGCATTACGCCAAATTTGACGGTAAAACCGACGAAGAAGTATTCCAAATGGTCGGCAAACCGGAACTGATTGAAGAGTATCGTAAAAACGGCGATAAACTTGATCAAGATTTTCGCGTTACGCCAGTCGGCCGATTTATTCGCCGGTTTAGCCTGGATGAATTACCGCAGTTGTTTAATGTCCTAAAGGGTGACATTAGCCTAGTTGGACCGCGCGCGCTAGTACCGCACGAACTCAGCGCATACGATAAAAAACATGTTTTACTGGCGGTAAAGTCCGGACTGACTGGGCTGGCGGTAGTTTCTGGCAGGCGCAGTATTAGCTTTGAGGAACGGCGGCGAATTGATCTTTATTACGTACAGAACTGGAGTTTATGGCTGGATATTACTATTCTATTAAAAACCTGCTTGGTTATTTTCCAAAAGGACAATTGATGAGCAAGCCGAAAATTGCCATAGTTCACGACTGGTTGTATGGCGGCGGCGCTGAAAAAGTCGTCTTAGAAATTCACAAATTATATCCAGAGGCGCCAATTTACACTTCTTTTTGTAGCGATGAATGGCGAAAAAAGTTAGACCATAAAGTCATCACTGGCTACTTGCAGTGCTGGCCATTTTCGAAAATCCGTCGCTTTTTGCCGCTCTTGAGGCAATGGTGGTTTGCACAGCTTGACCTTAGTGAGTATGATATTATTATCTCTAGCTCAGGCAATGGTGAAGCTAAATTTGCCCGCAAATCCCACCCCGAACAACTGCATATTTGCTACTGCCACACGCCAACGCACTTTTATTGGCGGCACTATGATGAATATATTAAGCGCCCCAGTTTTCGTCCGCGCTGGCTAGCCAGATTAGGCTTAAGAACTTTGGTTCGTCCGTTGAAAAAACGCGATTTTATTGCTGCCCAGCAAGTTGATGTTTTCATTGCCAATTCTACCGGCATCCAAGCTGATATCGCAGAATTTTACCAGAAAAAAAGCACTGTTATTTTTCCGCCAATTGACTTATCGAATTTCTCGCCGCTATCTAAAACTCGTCAGAAAAAGAGCATTCCTAAAAAACCACGCTGCCTTGTTTGGGGACGAATTGTACCGATGAAGCGACTTGATGTGGCAATTGAGGCCTGTCAAAAACTTGGCTGGCAACTAGATATTATAGGTAAGGGCCCCGACATGGATCGTCTAAAAAAACTGGCCGGCTCACATACAAATTTCTTAGGATTTGCTGATGATGCAACGCGAGAAAAATATATTAAAAAAGCCGATCTATTTATTTTTTGTTCACACGAAGACTTTGGAATTGCCCCGGTTGAGGCTTTAGCGGCAGGAATTCCGGTGGTAGCTTACCAAGCGGGCGGCGCACTTGATTATATTAAGCCAGGAAAAAACGGCTGGTTTTTCTCAGATCAAACAGCTGAAGAATTGATAAAAACTTTGAAAGAATTACCAGGTAAAAAAGTTTCGCCAACAAAAATTTCTGCCACTGCCAATGAATTTTCAGCCGCCATTTTCCGTAAATCAATGAAAAATATAGTTGAAAAATCATGGAAGGAGTATTCTCATGAAAATCGCCATTGACGCTCGCACATTACGAACAAGTACTGGACGCTACATTGAACGCCTGATTCATTATTTACAAAAGATTGATAAGAAAAATGACTATATTATTCTACTAAAGCCAAAGGATTTTGACAGCTGGCAGCCAACTAATCCGCGTTTCCAAAAAGTAGCCTGCCCTTATAAAGAATATACTTTTTCTGAACAAATTGATTTTAAGAAACAATTGGAGGGGCTGAATCTAGACCTGGTGCATTTTGCGATGGTTCAGCAACCGGTTTGGTATCATGCTAGTCCAGTTGTCACCACTATGCAAGACTTAACCACTGTTCGGTTTAGAAATCCTGATAAAAATCCCGTTATCTTCTGGATAAAGCAGCAAATTTACAAATGGGTCAATAAAAAAGTCGCTCGAAAATCCGCTCATATTATCACTATTTCCGATTTCGTGAAAAATGATTTGGTTGGATTTACCGGCATTAGTCCAGATAAAATTACAGTGACGCTGGAGTCAGCTGACGAGTTACCAAAGGTTAATGATCCTGTCAAAGAACTGATTGGGAAAAAATTTATTATGTATATTGGCCGTCCAACACCGCATAAAAATTTACGGCGGCTGATTGATGCTTTTGCATTATTACAAAAAAAACACCCAGAGCTGACATTAGCCTTGGCTGGCAAAAAAGACAGTAATTACGCTCGCCACGAAGCTTACGTTAATGAACATAATATTAAAAACGTCATTTTTACTGATTTTATATCAGATGAGCAATTACGCTGGATGTACGAAAATACGGCTGTTTATTGCTTCCCCTCACTTAGCGAAGGATTTGGCTTGCCAGGTCTTGAGGCAATGCTACACGGCGCACCCGTAGCTTCAAGCACCGCTACTTGCCTGCCAGAAACGCACGGCGATGCCGCTCACTATTTTGATCCGTATGATGTCGAGGATATAGCACGCGCTATTGATGATGTTTTGACTGATGAAAAATTGCGCCGCCAGTTGATTAAAAAAGGCAAGCAGCACGTCAAAACTTTCTCCTGGCAGCGGATGGCCGAGCAGACGTTGGCAGTTTACAATAGCGTAGTTAAGGATTAGTTTTCTGCGCCAGTCGCTTGATTGATTCGCGTCGATGAATCATATTTTTCGCTGTCACCAACACAAAACTGCATTTTAATACCGTATTTTTCACAGACAGTCGCCTCTGGTATCTCGGCAGTAGAATTACGATCGCCACCGTTTGCAAATATCAGTTCATTACCCTCAAACAATCTCGCAAGATGATCAAGAGTAGCGCATTGCGTGCCGTCTTCATCGATTGATAACACCACCTCATCAACTACTCGTAAGGCCCGAATTAGGCGCAATCGATTTTGTTCATCAAGGATAATTTTGCCTTTTTTTATCAGCTGCTGCTTGTCATTATTAACAATCACTAGCAATCTATCTCCTAGCTGAGCTGCCGCTTCAAATAAATTAAGGTGACCACCGTGCAATGGATTAAAATAGCCGCTAACAATTACAATTTTCATGTATCCTCCTCTATAACTTCTATATTATACCTGATATACTATACTTATGACAAAGATGCTAGTCACGGGAGGCGCGGGATTCATTGGCTCGAATTTTGTGCATTATACCGTCAAACACAAGCCAGAATATGACATCACCGTTATCGACAAGTTAACTTATGCGGGAAACCGCGCCAATTTACAGCCAGTAGCCGATCAAATCAATTTCGTGGAGGGCGACATTTGCGACGCTGCGTTGATGGACAAATTAGTTGCTGAAAACGACATCATTGTCCATTTTGCCGCCGAAAGCCATAATGATAATTCTCTGCGCAATCCGTGGCCGTTTGTCGAGACCAACGTGGTCGGTACCTACACCATTCTTGAAGCTATCCGCAAGCACGGCAAGCGCCTCCATCACATCTCGACCGACGAAGTGTTTGGTGATTTAGAGCTCGACGATCCAAACCGCTTCACTGAGGACACCCCGTACAATCCGTCTAGTCCCTACTCCAGCACTAAAGCTTCTAGCGACATGCTAGTGCGCGCCTGGGTCCGCAGCTTCGGCATCAAAGCGACGATTTCCAATTGTTCAAACAACTACGGCCCATACCAGCACATCGAAAAGTTTATCCCGCGCCAAATCACCAATATTTTGAGCGATATCAAACCAAAACTGTACGGCACTGGCGAGCAAGTCCGCGACTGGATTCACGTCGATGACCACAACGCTGCCGTTCACCTCGTCTTGGAAAAAGGCGAGTTGGGTGAAACCTACATCATCGGCGCTGACAATGACCACGTCAATAACAAGATGGTGATTGAATTGATTTGCGAGCTGATGGGTAAAGGCAAGGATTGGTATGAACACGTCAATGACCGCCCTGGCCACGACATGCGCTACGCTATGGACTCTAGCAAACTGCGACGTGAGCTGGGTTGGCAGCCACAATATACCGACAATCAAACGGGTATGCGCGACGGGCTGCTACAAACCATTGAATGGTATCGCGATCACGAAGATTGGTGGAAAGCGCAAAAAGAGGCCGTTGAAGCAGCTTATGCCAAGCAGGGACAATAATCATGACAGATGTGCCGTCAAAAACTAAAGTCAGCAGTAAAATCGTCTATCAAAATCCTTGGATCACCATTCACGAAGACCAAACTGTTAGTCCAGACGGAAACACTGGGATTTATGGTTACATGGAGTCGCGAGACTCGTGCATGGTTGTAGTGGTAGACGACCAAGAGCGCTTGTACTTGGTGCGCGGTTTTCGCTATCCGTCGCAAAGCTTTGGCTGGGAATTGCCTGGCGGCGGGGGCGATAATGAAGATCTATTAGAAGCCTCAAAGCGCGAACTCGAAGAAGAAACCGGCATCATCGCTCAGTCTTGGCAAAAACTAGGTGAAGCATACGTTTGTAACGGTTTATTGACCGAAAAAATGGCGGTCTGCCTAGCCCGAGAACTAAACTTCACTGGCCAACGTGAACAAAGCGATGAAATGTTTAGCGATATGCGATTTTTCACGCTTGATGAGATAGACGATTTGATTCGAGATGGCGAGATCAATGATTGCCAAACTCTGGCAGGACTACATTATTATCAACTATGGCGAAAGGACAATCTATGAGCTTTAATCCAAACGACTACAATGAACTAATCGTCACTGAATCTCCAATCCCCGGGCTGTTTGTGGTAAAACTACCGGTCCATGGCGATAACCGCGGCTGGTTCAAAGAAAATTATCAAAAGGAAAAAATGGAAGCACTGGGACTGCCGTCATTTACTATCGTGCAAAACAATATCAGCTTCAACGACAAAGCCGGTGTCACCCGCGGTCTCCATGCCGAGCCGTGGAATAAATTCATCTCCACCGCTAATGGCCGAGTGTTCGGCGCGTGGTGCGATTTACGTCAAGGCGACAGCTTCGGCACGGTTTTCACGCACGAAATCAATCCTGGCACGGCAATTTTCGTACCCAAAGGTGTTGCCAATGGCTATCAAGCGCTCGACGACAACATTGCCTACACTTACCTGGTTGACGCCCACTGGTCGCCAGACGCCACATACACTTTTGTCAATCTATTCGACCCGGAGCTTGGTATTGATTGGCCTATCAGCCAAGACCAAGCGATTATTTCCGAAAAGGACGCCCAGCACCCACTATTAATTAACGTTATCCCAATGGAGGTATAGTATGAATTCAAATAACATTTTTATCGTCGGAGCAAACGGTCAATTAGGACGAGCGCTCCGTCATCAATACCCAGAGGCTAAATTTGCTGATATAGACGAAATGGATATCACTGACCGCCAATCAGTCGAATCATTTGATTGGTCAGGAATATCAATAGTTTTGAACGCAGCAGCCTTTACTAATGTTGACGGCGCAGAAACACCAGAAGGTCGCCTAGCAGCCTGGAAGGTTAACGCCTCAGCCGTTGCAAACCTAACCCGAGTTTGCCGTACTCACAACATGACTTTGGTGCATATTTCTAGCGATTATGTATTTGACGGAACGAAAGAACCGCATTATGAAAGTGAAGATTTCAGTCCGCTGAGTGTTTATGGCGCGTCGAAGGCGGCTGGAGATCTACTCGTTGAGCAGCTTGATAGGTTTTATCTACTACGCACTACTTGGATAATTGGTGAAGGTAAAAATTTCGTCCGCACCATGTTGGGATTGGCGGAAAAAAATATTTCACCAACTGTTGTTCATGACCAAATTGGCCGATTAACATTTACTAGCGAATTAGTGAGAATTATTGATCATCTATTAACAACTAAAGCACCATTCGGCACATACAACGCCACTAATGACGGTCCACTGGAAAGCTGGGCGGACATCACTAGGCGGATTTTCCGGCTAGCTGGACGCGACGACTTGACCGTCACCAACACAACGACTGCTGAATATTTTGCCGGTAAAGATGGCATTGCACCGCGACCGCTTGGCAGCGATATGAGCTTGGATAAGTTACATGATACTGGTTTTATCAGCCGTGATTGGGTAGATGATTTAAGTGAATACATCGTTAAATAAACTAAAGTTAGCCTATTTAACACTATTAACAGACTGTCTCAAAAGCTTATTCTCTATATCTGTAAAACCAGATAATACAACCGTCTTATCTGGTATGTTTTCTTTGATAAAATTACGTTGACTTGTCTTGTCAATCATTTGAATAGAAAGATTATCTCCAACGCCGCTAGCCTTACTATTTATATTCCCCTGTATAAAACCCTTAGCACATAAAACAATTTATTTGATTTTACTATTTTTAATGGCACTGTAGGTTTTTTTAGCTTCCCGAAAAGTACGCCTACCCCAGTGAGCCAAGAAATTTCCATCACCAACATTCCAAATACCACAATACGCACTAGCGCCTGATAGCATACTTACCCAAAAAGCAAATATTTGATCGCTTTCAAAAACGAATCTATCCATAAACAGCTACGAGGACGCTCTGAGCGTCCTGTTTGTACAGTAATAGCAGAAAAATCTCGACTTATAGCCCAGCTATCCATATTAGGCGTAGTATGACAAATTACTGGTAGTCCAGTTGTCTTTTTAACTTCTTTATACACTTGCAACCATTATGCTATTTGTCTTTTTTGTTTTATTGAAGAAATGTTAAATTTATTAAAAACTTTTTCCACTATAGTTCTAGGCTGAGTATGAACCCGCAAATCAATTTCACCAGTTAGACAATAAATTGGATCAAATTTTTCTGTAACTTTAACTATTCTCCTCCACCATTCAATCATATTATTTCGACCAATCCGACCAATTTGCGGACCCCAACCACCATATATTATTGGTTTTAAATGCAGCTTGTTTAGTATTTCTATCTTTTCAAGTGCAGCAGCTATATAATCTTGATTTATAATTAAATTCGACTCTTGTAAATAGAAGGCTGGCTTGCCACCGCCATGAGATTGAGGGCTATCGATAGCAACCTCAGAAGGTATACCCATTACTAATTGAATAGCTGAAAAGCCCTCATCTTTGCGCTGTTGTGCTAACCTATAAAACTCGTCTGTTGAAATTCTATCCGTCAAACCATACCACCAGGTGTCAGCGATAAAATGACAAATCGTTCGATTGTGATGTTTATCGATGGCTACAGACATTCTAGGGTACACTCCCATGCGGTACGAGCTAATGATTTAGGTATTTTTACATCATCAAACGAGATGGTCTCACCCTCTTTAATATCTCTTTTAAACGTAGCATTAGCAATCAATCCTATTGGGATTTTATCCTTATTAAGCTTAATAGGAATCGCCTCGCCACGAATAATAAAACTACCAGTCGCTCTGTCATTTTTTCTCCTTCTAACACTAAAACGTATCGTTGTCGCCTATGAATATTATCTCCCGTATCTGTTAATATGATATCATATTAACAGTAAGCTAGAGAGAGGAACAATGAAAGGAATTATTTTAGCAGGCGGCTCAGGTACTCGCCTCCACCCTATCACCAAGGCTATTAGCAAACAGCTAATGCCGATATACGATAAACCAATGATTTATTATCCGTTAACCACGCTGATGCAGGCAGGAATTCGCGACATTTTAATCATCACCACACTGTATGATCAAGCTGGTTTTCAGCGGCTGCTCGGCGACGGTTCACAGTGGGGTATCAATCTGGAATATGCTGTCCAGCCCAAACCAGAAGGTCTAGCAC
>CAUUVR010000006.1:0-59008 GCA_963548945.1 uncultured Candidatus Saccharibacteria bacterium | reverse complement strand
GAAGCGTGCGCATATTATGTAGTCGATCCGCCAGCTTGATAATAATCACTCGGATATCCTCGCCGACCGCGATCATCAGTTTGGCGAGGTTGTCTTTGGTATGCGGCAAGTAACTATCAAGGCTGCGCATGCCAGCGCGCGCCTGTGAAACCTTGGTTACGCCGTCAACCAGAAAAGCAATGTCGCGGCCAAACAAACTTTCTAATTCATCCAGTGTCGCATCGGTATCCTCGACCGTATCATGCAGCACGCCAGCGATCACCGTGTCGATATCCATACCCCATTCCACCAAAATCCCAGCTACTGCCAGCGGGTGCGTAATGTAGGGTTCGCCGCTCTTACGTTTTTGTCCGGCGTGCTTTTTAGTAGCGTAATCAATAGCGCTATCTAACACCAGTACTGGTATCTCGTCGTACTGCGGTGCCGCCAGATCCAATAATTCCTCGCGCGTCATAGTCTTATTATACAACTTTGTAGTATAATTAAGGAAAAGCTAATGCTACTTGGGAGGGATAATTACATGGCGATAACGAAAATAGCAATTAACGGTTTCGGACGGATCGGGCGCAATGCCTTTAAGATTGCATGGGAGCGCAGCGATTTGGAGGTTGTGGCGATTAATGATTTGACGGACACGAAGACTCTGGCGTACCTATTAAAACACGATAGCAATTACGGGGAATATGGCCGCCAAGTTGACTTTACAGAAAACGAGTTGGTCGTTGACGGGAAAAGTGTCAAAGTACTGGCGGAAAAAGATCCGGCAAACTTGCCGTGGGGCGAGATGAATATTGACGTGGTGATCGAGTCGACCGGATTGTTTACTGATAAAGATGGCGCAGGCAAGCACTTGACTGCGGGCGCTAAGCGCGTGGTTATCAGCGGGCCGACCAAATCCGACGGTGTCGATACTATTGTGCTCGGCACCAATGACAGCAAAATCAAGGACGCCACACCGATAATCTCTAATGCCAGCTGTACCACCAATAGCTTAGGTGCAGTGATGGCGGTACTGGATGCAGAATTTGGCGTGGAAAAATCAATGCTGACGACGGTGCATAGCTACACCGCCAGCCAAAGATTGCAAGACGCGCCTGCTAAGGATCTCCGCGAGGGTCGCAACGCGGCTGAAAATATGGTGCCGACAACGACGGGTGCGGCCATTGCTGTGACGAAAACGCTGCCGCAGCTGGCCGGCAAGTTTGACGGTCTCAGTGTGCGCGTACCAACGCCAGTGGTGTCGCTCAGCGACGTGACGGCGCTATTACGGCGCGATGTGACGGTCGAGCAGGTGAATGGCGCGTTTAAGAAAGCCGCGCAAAGTAATTTTTACCAGGGGATTTTGGGCGTATCTGAAGAGCCTTTGGTCAGCCGCGACTTCATCGGCAATTCGTGTTCGGGAATTGTTGATTTGCCACTGACTAAGGTGGTTGATGGCAATCTGATTAAGGTGATGGTCTGGTACGATAACGAGTGGGGATATTCCAACCGGCTGGTTGAATTGGTGGCGGATGTCGGACATTATCTTAGGCGGAGCGAATAATTGCGCATAATTTCCTATGAAAATAGCCCACCGAAAGGCTCAAGCCGAGGCTTATAAAAGCCTTCCAGGCGAGCTATTTTCCGGTGGGCTTAACGACGAATATGTTTCGTCGCGCCCGTTGCTCTGTTAGGGGTGCTCGGGGAGGTAGCTCTCGACATCCCAGAAGAAGCTCAGGCGGTCGATGTTGTGGGTGAGCTGATGCCACCCACACTCCTCACATTCGACGCAGAGAGTGTCTGCGTCGGAACCGATCAGTCGCCAGGTGAACTTCCGGCGTGGTGCGAAAAAGCTCTCTTTTTTGGGGATTTCTCCCCTGTGAGAGCAGTCTTGTTGGAGCATTGTTCCTCTCCTTTCAGAGAGCGCTCAAGCTAAAGGGCAACTCTTGCCCTAGACGTAGCCTGAGCAAAATTTAATATATATATCATACCAGCCACAAAATGTCAATACTTTTTGTCAAATAGCTACACTCCACCTCTGGAAAAATCTCCAACTTTCCCTTGCAAAAATCGCCGAAACCGCTTATACTAAAATCATGAAAATCTATCTCGGCTCAGACCATCGCGGCTTTTTACTGAAAGAAAAAGTGTTCGCATATTTGGCGAAGAATGGTTATGATGTCGAGGATGTTGGCGGCGTGGAATTGAATCCAGACGATGATTTTCCGCAATTTGCCCAAGCGGCAGCCCTGAAAGTTATTGGCGATGACGGTAAAGATCCGCGGGCGATTTTGATTTGCGGCGGCGGTCAGGGGATGTGCATGGCGGCTAACCGTTTTAAGGGGATTCGCGCCAGCGTGATTTGGGATGCCTTTGAAGCAAAAATGACGCGTAATGATAACGACTCGAATGTATTATGTCTGCCGGCGCGAATTTTGGAAGATGACGAGGCGGCCTGGAAGGGTATCATTGAGACGTGGCTAAATACGCCGTATGCTAATGCTCCGCGGTTTAATCGGCGCAATGCGCAGTTGGATGAGCTATCATGAGCGCCGTAATTACGCCAGCGATTTTAGCAGAAAACGCTGCTCAATACAAAGAACAAGTCGATAGAATCACCGGCTTCGCTGAGCGCGTGCATATTGATATTTCTGACGGTGAATTTGCACCGACGCTAACGGTTAGTATTCCGGAATTGTGGGCGCCTGAGGGATGGATGGTCGATATTCACGCGATGGTTGATAAGCTTGATGAGTATATCCCAAAGCTGATTGCTCTGCGGCCAAACATGATTATCGTGCATGCCGAGGCTAAGGGCGATGTCCAGACGACGCTCACGCAGATTAGACAAGCTGGAATTAATGCTGGTTTGGCTTTGCTTCGCTCCACAGTGCCGCGGACGGTTGAGGAAATGATAAAATTAGCCGATCACGTGATGATTTTTAGCGGCGAGCTGGGCAGATTCGGCGGTAATGCCAGCCTGATGCAGTTGGAGAAAATCCGCTTAATTAAGTCAATTAATCCAGGGGTAGAAATTGGCTGGGACGGCGGCGTGTCGATTGATAACGCGTATAGCTTGGTGCAGGGCGGCGTCAATGTGCTTAATGTCGGCGGTGTCATTCAGAAAGCATCAGATCCGCATGCTATTTTTTCCAAGCTCCAGCAGGAAATTAGCAAAACGAGTGTTTTGTAAACTATGAACGAGACATTGGCGGTTGAACAGCTGGAGGAAAAAGCGCGAGAGCTACGGCAACTGGTTATTCGCCAAGTAGCAGCCGCTGGCAGCGGGCATGTGGCGGGGCCGCTGGGGTTTGCTGATGTGATGGCGGTGTTATATTTTCGGATTCTTAGATTGCGACCAGAAGAACCGGATTGGCCTGATCGCGATCTGTTTGTCATGAGTAACGGCCATTATGCGCCGCTGCTATACGCAGCGATGGCGATGCGCGGATTTTTATCGGAATCAGAGTTAATGAGTTTGCGGCAGTTTGGCTCGCGGCTACAAGGCCATCCGGAGCGGGTGAAATTGCCGGGGCTAGAGACGACCAGCGGGCCGCTTGGCTGCGGTCTCAGCCAGGCTGCCGGCATGGCATATCATTTGCAGTATTTGCAGAATTCGGAGCGTTTCGTATATTGTAGTTTAGGCGATGGTGAACTTGATGAGGGTAATATTTGGGAAGCGGCAATGTTTGCAGCCAAGTATAAATTAGGCCGGCTAGTTGCCATTGTTGATCGTAATAATATTCAAATTGGCGGCGATACTGAGCAGGTCATGCCGCTGAATGATTTGGCTGAGAAATGGCGCAGTTTCGGCTGGCAGGTACAGGAAATTGATGGGCATGACATGGTGCAAATTATCGCAGCAATTGAATCGGCGCAGGCAGTGCGCGAGCGGCCGAGCCTTATTATCGCGCATACGGTGCCCGGGCGCGGCGTTGATTTTATGGAGGGTGATTATCGGTGGCACGGCAAGGCGCCAAATGCTGAGCAGGCCGCTGCGGCGCTGGCAAAATTGGGTCTATCAGCCGGGAAACAGTCGGAAGGAGCAGTAGGCGCATGAGTGTGTTGCGGGATGATTGGCGCGCGGGAAATACTGCGTTGATGCGGCTTAGTTTTGGCCATGGGCTAGTTCACACAGCAATGAACAATAGTCAAGTCGTGGCGCTAAGCGCCGACTTGGCGGAAAGTGTTGGCTTTGGCGAATTTGCCGAGCGAATCGGTGCGCCGCGGTTCATTGAGGTTGGCGTGGCAGAGCAAAATTTGGTGACAGTGGCGTCAGGACTAGCAGCGATGGGTAATATTCCGTTTGCAGCCAGTTATGCGGCGTTCAGTCCGGGGCGTAATTGGGAACAAATTCGGACGACGATTTGCCTGAATAACCAGCCGGTCAAGCTGGTCGGCTCGCATGCCGGGCTAAATGTCGGTGCGGACGGCGCGACGCACCAAATGCTGGAAGATATCGCGCTGATGCGGAGCCTGCCAAACATGGTGGTCTTGGCGCCAGGTGATGCCTACGAGGCCGAAATGATGGCAGCAGTGATGGCGGCTGATCCGCGGCCAAATTACGTGCGATTGCCGCGAGCTGACATGCCGCTGTTTTTGGATGGTGAGGTGGCTATCGGCCGAGCGTCTGTACTGCGGCAGGGTACCGATGTAGCGTTATTAGGTACTGGCACGATGACGTATCAGCTGCTCATGGCGGCAGAACAATTGGCGTACGCCGGCGTTCAGGCAGAAGTCGTGCATTTTAATACTATCAAACCGCTGGACGAAGCAGCGGTCGTTGCTGCTGCCCAAAAATGCGGCCGCGTGGTGATAGCAGAAGAAGGGCAAATTGCCGGCGGATTTGGCAGCGCGGTGGCGGAAGTGCTCAGCGAAAAATTACCGGTGAAAATAAAGCGCATCGGCGTCCGCGACCAGTTCGGCGAAAGCGGCTCGGTAGCTGAATTATGGCAAAAGCATGGGCTGGATGTCGAAGCGATTGTCCAGCAAGTAAAAAATATGTTGTAAAACGTGGTAAATAATTCCAGTGAACTAGCCCGCCGAACATCTCAAACCGAACCGGGTCTCAACCCGGTAAATATCAGGGGAGATATCTCAACCGGGGAGAGGTTTGGCGAGTAGTTCAGCGGGCATTAAGCCCGCAGCGAGTGTCAGAGGATATCAGAGTCCTCGGCCACCATCACGATAGACCCTACACTACCGAAGAACAGCCAAAGAACAGCGAGTGCTCCGATTTCGATGTTCTTTTCGGTAATAAGAGCAGATCCAAAGGTGACCCAAAAAGCAACACTGACTGCGACCGTCGCAACGACACCCGCAATCGCGCAGATGCTGCTGTTCTTGGCAACTGCCAGAGCAGTCGCCATGGGCGCGAGGAGGTAGAGGGATGTGAGGATGATAACGAGGGCGGTCATGATGCCGCCTCCTTTCCGAGTCTTCCACTCAAGCTAAAGGGCAACTTTTGCCCTAAGACTGTAGCTTGAGCAAAAGCTGATATATATATATATATATCATACTGGAATAAAAACGTCAATACTTTCACCGCATTTTCCCCAAAAGTCAAATCACCCACCTCTGTAAAATTCGCTAAAAATTATTTGCCAAAATCTGCCTCTTTTCATTTTCCGTCGCCGCTGCTATAATAACCATAAGTAGCATAAGGGATAAAAGGGTATATGGGACTGACAATTTCTGACATTCGGCGCAATACCACGCATGCGCGCCATTTGATGCAGCGGACACGGGCGCAACATTTTGCGGTCGGGGCGTTTAATATTGATAATCAAGAAACGCTGATCGCGGTGGCGCGAGCGTCGCAGAAACTCCAATCGCCGGTGCTGGTGGAAGTATCGGATGCTGAAGTTAAAGCCATGGGGCTGGAGAACGTGCGCGATTTGGTGGATAATTATAAGGCTGAATACGGCATTGAGATGTATTTGAACTTGGATCACGGTCCGACGGTGGAGGGTTGCAAGCGGGCGATTGACGCGGGTTATGAGTTTGTGCATATCGATATCTCCCAGGCAAATCATGATGCCTCGGATGAGGAAATCATTGCCAAAACTCGCGAAGTTGTCGAGTACGCCAAGTTCACTGGCGCGTTGGTGGAAGCCGAGCCGCATTATTTTTGGGGTTCGTCAAACGTCCATACCGAGGCGATTGACTATGAAGAAATTAAGAAAACCTTTTCCACGCCAGAGGGCGCGCGTGATTTCGTAGAGGCAACGGGAATTGACACTTTTGCGGCGGCGATTGGTAATTTGCATGGGTTGTATCCGGTGCCGAAAGTCCTGGATTTGGAATTATTAGGGCGCATCCGCGAAGCACTTCATTGCCAGATTTCGCTTCATGGCGGGTCAGGTACGCCGCTGCATTATTTTAAGGATGCGGCGAAAATTGGTGTTTCTAAGATTAATATCAATTCCGATATGCGTTACGCTTTCCGCACGACGCTGGAAAAAACCTTGCGCGAAAATCCGAACGAATACGCCATCGTCAAGCTGATGCCGCCGGTATATGCTGCTGTTCAGGAGGTAATTGAGGAAAAGATTCAGGCCTTCGGTTCGGCGGGAAAGGCGGTGGTGTAATGGCGAAAATTATTACTGTCGGTGCAGGCGTACAGGATGTTTTTTTAAGCCAGTCGGACGCGCTAAAACCAGTGTGCGAAAGTCCAGAGCATTGTTTTGCCCGGTTGGATTTGGGAGCGAAAGCCGATGTTAACCAGATTCATTTCGCTACAGGCGGCGGTGCTACTAATGCGGCAGTGACATTTGCTCGCCAAGGGCATCAGGCCTTATTCATGGGTATTATCGGTAAGGATCCGGCTGGGCAGGCGGTGCTGGACGATTTAGATAAAGAAGGCGTCGGCACGCAATTGGTAAAATATTCCTTAAAATACAGTACCGGCTACTCGGTGTTGCTGTTAGCACCAAACGGCGAAAGGACGATTTTAACTTATCGCGGTGCATCGACGCATTATCATCCAGCGGATTTTGATATCAGCGAGCAAAAAGCCGACTGGCTGTATGTTTCTACCTTGTCGGGAAATATGGATGTGCTAAACAAGTTATTCCGCCAAGCCAGAGACCAAGGGATTAAGATTTGCTTTAATCCAGGTAAAAAGGAATTAGCCCAAAAAGACAAGTTGATTGGCTTACTGCAGGACGTCGAGATCTTAACTGTGAACCGCGAGGAAATGCAGCTATTGGTGTCTGGTGATGATTTGGAATCTTTGGCGCGCAATGCTCTGAATTTAGTGCCAGTTGTGCTGATAACCGACGGCGTGAACGGCTCTATCGCCAGCGATGGCAGGACGATTGTTCGCGCTGGTATGTATGATGATCGGCCGTCGATTGACAGAACTGGCGCCGGTGATGCTTTTGCGTCTGGATTTTTAAGCGCTTGGGCGGAGGATAGTAATTTGAAAAATGCAGTTATTTTCGCCAGCGCTAACGCTAGTTCGGTGGTGATGAATATCGGTGCTAAAACTGGAATTTTACAAAAAGGAGTGACGCTCCACGCTATGCCAATTCATCAAAAGGAGGTTTGAAATGCCGCGAAGTTTAAGCAGGCTTTTGGGCGATGACAGTAAGCAGCGATTAGCATTAAACGAGTTGCAGCGAATGACGCGTGACGATAGCGATGTACGGTTGATCGCAGAAATTTTAGCGCGGGCGCATTCGATCATTCGCTCGCTTGGTCTTGATCCTAGCAATACTACCGCCGAGGAAGTTTACCAGGCGCTGCAAGCAATCGCCCCGCGGGCAGAAAATTGGGCGCCGTTTAAGGCATCCGATTGGGTACTGCTGGATATCGACGGGCAAGTTATTTCGTTTCATCCGGTCGATGTCATTGATAATTATCATCATCAATTACCGCTTGGGCAACACCAAACATCTCGAGGGAGAAGGGGTTTGGGCTTTGAAATCGCTCGCCGTTATAAAGATCATCCGAAAACTCACAATTCAACTGTTGAACGTGTTGTTTGCGAGGGCGGGATTTGTTATATTGCCTCGGCTGTTGGCGAGCCAGTCAAGTCAGCCTCGCCGTTTCAATTGCCGGTAGCTAATGCTAAAACAAAAAGCCGCAAGTCAGCTGATATACCTGCAAAGCCTAAAAAATCTGGCAGTAAAAAATCTAATAAAAACCCAGCAAAACTTGAAAATCTCTAAGAATTATCTGAAAATCTTGAAAACTCAGAGTAATCGGGCGAATTAATACAAAGTCTGGTCAGCAGTACGTCTTATTTGCTTGCACCAGCTCAACAATCTCATCGACGCTGTCGGTGATAGTATAAATATCCAGGTCTTTCTCAACGATAGCTCCCTCGGCCAACATATGGTTGCGGAAAAAGGCGTCCAAATCGCTCCAAAACGCTGTGTCGAACAAGATTACCGGCGCGCGGTTGGCTTTTTCAGTCTGGATCAGCGTCAATATCTCCGCCAGCTCATCCAATGTACCGAAGCCGCCCGGGAAGTAAATGTAGGCATTGGCAAACATAGTCATGACGATCTTTCGCGGCGCAAAGTGCTGAAACTCAAACACCTCGGTGGCGTATTTATTGACTTCCTGTTCGTGCGGCAGGCGAATGTTGAAAGCAATCGACTCGCCGCCGGCGGCCCGTGCACCCTCCTGAACGGCTTTGTTAGCACCTTCATTAGCAGCGCCCATAATGCCGTGTCCGCCGCCGGAAACGATGGCATAGCCGAGCTTGGCTAGCCGTTCAGCCGTTTCTTTCGCGGCATGGTAATAGGCGCTATTCGGATCAGTACGCGCCGAACCAAAGATAGTTACTGTTTTCTGATATTTCCGGAGAATTTCGTAGCCGCTCTGGATTTCATCTTCCATCTTACCGAGGCGGAACATCGCAGCCTGCAGCTGCACATCGCGCGGAACGCAAAAATTTTTTGGGGTCATGGTTATCCTTTTGTTTTATGATATAACTCTTCTAATTATAGCATAAGCATTGCTATTTTGTCAAATAGCAATTTTATGGGCTGGCTATTTATGCGAGGAATTACCTGATAACGTCGGCTACCGCTGGTACAACACGCTCATCAAATGGCGATGGTATGACCTCATCGGCGATCGGGTGGTCGACGAGTGCCGCTAAAGCCTCGGCTGCCGCTAGTTTATGTTCGTCGGTGATTTTCTTAACGCCGTGATCCAATGCGCCGCGGAAAATTCCCGGGAAGGCCAGGGAATTATTGATCTGGTTTGGAAAGTCGCTGCGGCCAGTCGCGATAACAGCCACGCCCGCTTCCTTAGCAATGTCTGGCATGATTTCTGGTACTGGATTTGCCAGGGCAAAGACGACAGGATTTTTGGCCATTTTTGCTACCATTTCCGGAGTTAGCAGTCCTGGCTTTGATACGCCGATGAAAATGTCGGCATCGGTAATTGCGTCGTCTAGCGAGCCGCTAATATCGGTTCTCAGATATTGTTTTAATGCGGTTTTTTCGGCATTCAAATCATCGCGCTCATCGGAAATAATGCCGCGGCTATCAACAGCGTAAATATTATGAACGCCATAAGTGTACAGCAATTTAGCGATGGCTGTGCCAGCAGCTCCCGCGCCAATCATGACCACTTTACAGTCAGTCAGGTTTTTACCAACGACTTTCATAGAGTTAATCAACCCTGCTAATACCACGACTGCCGTGCCGTGCTGATCATCATGAAATACGGGGATATCCAGTTCGGCTTTCAGGCGTTCTTCAATCTCAAAGCACTTCGGCGCAGCGATATCTTCCAAGTTGATCGCTCCAAAGCTCGGCGCTATCGCCTTGACGGCAGCGATAATTTCTTCTGGCTGGTGAACATCCAAGACAATTGGCACAGCATCGACATTAGCGAAATGCTTGAACAGCAGCGCCTTACCTTCCATGACTGGCATAGCGGCTTTCGGCCCCAAGTCGCCCAAGCCTAAAATCGCTGAACCGTCAGAAACCACGCCGACCAAATTATTCGTCCAAGTGTACTTCGGCAAATCCGCCGGGTTCTCGGCGATCGCCTGGCTAACAGCGCCGACGCCTGGGCTGTAATAAGCGCTAAGTTTATTGCGGTCGATTTCACTGTTATCGCGCAGCGCGGTGGTAATTTTGCCTTTATACTTTTCATGTAGTTCTAGTGCTAATTTATTGTAGTCCATATTAATATTATACGCTATGATAACGGTTTGTTGTTATATATCTGGAAGCATGATATGATTTGGATAGTTTTATAGATAAGGAGGAGATGCAATATTATTATGAGGAGTAGTGTCGGACATGAAGGTTCTTTTGGTGGTAATAGGGAAAGAAAGAAACCTGGTTTTTTGCAGCGCGCGGCGGCGGGACTGGCGGGTCTTGCATTAGCTCTCGGCGGCTGCAGTATTGGCGAAGCTGGCGCAGGAGCTAGCTCTAGTCCGGAAGTAACTCCCACGCCAGACACTACGTCCACCGCGGAAGCAGCTCCAACGCCGACCGCCGAGAGAACGCCAAAGATGGTCGCCCCGGGCAAATTGCCAACAGTTGAGCAGCTATCGGTGGATAATTTGGAGAAAGACGAATGCATAATATATTCCGTAGGAGCATTCTGGACTGAAGACGGCACGCTTGTTTCCAGGCCGATCGTGACAGTTAATAGCAAACTCACCACGTTTGGCGAGGAAGCATGCAACGGCGGAAAAGTGGAAGTAGGAAAAGAAGATGCTGTACGCTTTTTTGTTGTTGTTTGGGAACAAGAGCCAGGGGCGACTGTTATTAAAGAGGTATTCCCTGAAGATGGCGATAATACTTATGCTGATATGAGGTTTGGCAGAGTAGTGCCGCTATACCAGACGATTCAGGCGGTAAGGACTGATGGGCGCGACTTTACAGATTGGAGCGGGGTTACTGTTACTTTCACGCTGCCAGACGGACAGATGGTTCCGGTTGCTTGCGAGTATAATCAGGCGGCTAGCCAGGGAGCTGACCCGCAAACCTTTGTTAGTTCTAGCAATACTGAGCTTTGCCGGCAGTAGCAGCGTAAGGCAACTTAAGCAGTGTCATAAGGTGATTTGTAAAATTTTTAGGGATTTTGCTTGCTTTTATCGTCTGATTGTGGTATAATTTGGAGGTTTATTAATTTTAACGTTTTGAGGTAAAGATATAGCAAAAATGAGTAAGTCTACATTTAGGCATGCGAGTAGTCGCACGCCGAGAAGTGTAATCAGTTATTTTGGCGCTCATCATGCAGGCAAATCTGAAAAATATACGCCAAGGCATGCTGCTGAAAAATCAAGTCGTGAAGATTATCCTTCCGGTAGTGATATAGTAAGATTGGCTGCTGGTCTTACTGCAGTAGCTGTGACAGCGATCGGTGCTACTACCGTTGGCGCTTCTATTGATGATGAATATGACAAGGCAGATATGAGCATTCAGCAACCAGAGGGAAGAAAACCTGATGAAAGCACTGGTACGCCGCCGCAGCCAACGGTACCGGATAGTATTATCGATCAATCTCCAGAAGAACGCAGGATAGTGATTGATGGAGCGTCTCGCGTGTCAGCTTGCGATATAAGATCGCAGCAAGGAGAGCTTGGAGAAGATGTAATGTGCGTTCATCATGATATTTTTGCCTATCTAGGCAGCAACCCGGCAGACGAATCCAACAATAATATATCACCAGCTAATGTTGATAGCCGCAAGCAGCCAACATCAGCGTAAACTATTTTCGGATATTTTATGAAAAACTAGGATTTAAGTGTTAAGCTGGTGGTCTGCTCGTTTGCGTGTCGCTTTTGGCTTCGCGACTATTGTTTATCATCTAATATTGTGCTAAAATTAATTGCATTGTACTAGAGTTAATTATTCGGGCTTTGTTCGGTGTGGAGCCGCAGGAGTACAGCTGCGTGGCCAGCCAGAGCTGGTTTGAAAGATAGGAAATATTATGAGTTTTGAGTTAATCAATAAAGTCAACCAAGCGCAGAAAAAGCAGGCAGTTGTTGACGCCCGCAGCGGCGATACAGTGTGTGTATATCAGAAAATTAAGGAAGGCAACAAAGAGCGTATCCAGATGTTTGAGGGTGTGGTTATCCGCACTTATAATAAGCAGTCGCATACCTCGCGCATCACCGTTCGCAAAATTGCGTCAGGTGTCGGCGTGGAAAAATCGTTTTTGCTGCACAGCCCGCTGATTGAAAAGGTGGAAATTGTACGCCGCGCCAAGGTTCGCCGCAAGTTCCTTAGCTTCCTACGCAAGCGGTCTGGTAAATCAGCTCGCTTGACCGCTAAGAACTTTGACCGTGCTGCTGTCAATAATGTGCACGATGCTAAAGCCGAGGCTGAAGCGGAGCGCCTGAAAGAAGAGGCTGCTAAGGAAGCTGCTGCCAAGCAAGCCGAAAAAGACGCTGCTCAGGCAGAGCTTGACGCCAAGGCTGCCGAGGTCGCAGCCCGCCATAAAGAAGCGTAATTGGTTTTGAGACATATGACCGCCCTCTCTGGGGGGGGGCGGTTTTTCATGGTATAATGCCAATATGTCGATCTTTCATTATATTTCCGTTTTTGTTCCGGTGACGTTGGCATTTGCGGTGCCGTATGTGTTGCGCCGCCAGGGTTTTACCGATGAAGTAAAGTACCGCTGGCTACTATATGTTGCGTGCGTGCTGTTTTTCATCTCGTGGTATTTGCCATCGCCGCTGATTGAGGGGCGAGACACTAGCTTTACCACGCATTTTGTGGGTGGCGGACTGTTTACGGGATTGTTGTGGATATATTTAGTGCTGGCGACGCGCTGGCGGGCACACTGGTTGGTGATGGTGTTTTCGGTGTTTGCGCTGGTGTCGGCGCTGGGCTGTATTAATGAGCTGGCGGAATTATTTATGGTCAAGGTTGGTTTGGCGCACATCACGCTGGACGATACCAATTGGGATATTTTGGCAAATACGCTGGGTGCAGCGGCGGTGTGGATCGGCTGGGTGTTCATGCGTTCGGGCGTAAAAAGGATGTGAAAAAGGGTCAGCGCGCGCATGATCCTCGGCATTGATGAAGTCGGACGTGGGCCGTGGGCTGGGCCATTGGTGGTGGGCGCGGTGATTTTGGGTGGTGCGGAAATCGACGGCTTGGACGATAGTAAAAAATTGACCAAAAAACGCCGCGAGACTTTGGATGAGGTGATTCGCCAGCAGGCGGCTGCGTGGGCGCTGGGCTGGGTGAGTGCCGGGGAGCTTGACGACGTTGGCATGAGCCAGGCGCTGCGACTGGCGACACGGCGAGCGGTGAAGCAGGTTCAGGCGCAGTGTAAAGAGAAGAATCTGGCGTTTGATGAAATTATCATTGACGGGACGGTTAATTTTCTGGCGGATACGGCGCTGGAGCGATATGTGACGGTGATGGCTAAAGCTGATGGTTTGGTGCCGAGTGTGTCGGCGGCGTCGATCATCGCTAAAGTAGCGCGCGATCAGTTTATGACCGAGCAAGATGCAGTCTATCCAGGGTATGGCTTCGCGTCAAATGCCGGCTATGGCGTGGCGAAGCACCGGGCAGCGATTGAGCGGTTGGGTGTGACGCCGCTGCATCGGCTGAGTTTTGCACCACTAGTGAAGTATGCGGATGGAATGAAGTCACGGGGTCTGTATCGAAAAAAGTCGAACGCTCCATTGAACGAATCGCCTGTCGGATATCCTCAGAAAATAATTCGGGACCCACTTAAAGTTGCCCAAATTTTTTCCGAGGATACCACTCCAGGCGATTCCGTAAGTACTGAAGACGTTGCTCAGATCGACGCGCCAACTACTACTTCAGGGGTGAAAAAACCAGCAACAACTCGCCAAATTGGAGATAAGGGCGAGCAGGTGGCTGCAGACTGGCTGGCGGCGGACGGACATGAGATCATTGCTCGCAATTGGAGGACGCGGTACTGTGAAATTGATATTGTCAGTATGAAGGAGGACGTGTTATATTTCACTGAAGTTAAATACCGTAAAAACGATGACTTTGGTGACGGGCTAGCGGCGATTACTGCCAAAAAACAGCGTCAAATGCGCTTCGCGGCGGAATTATTTATAGCAAAACATCCGCAACACGAGGGACGTGATATGCGGATGTTGGCGGTGGCGGTTGATGGAAATCAGAGAATCAAGCAGGCTGTGGTTGTGGATTAAATTCTGAAGTAGTTATTTTGAAACATTTGCATTGTTAATATCGCAATCAGAATTTAAAACTACTACAAAAGTATCTCTTCCAGAGCCGTTGCGGCTGCTAAACGCTCGATTAACTGGTTTTTCAGCCGCTGATTCAGAACAAGATGCGTTTATTGTAACGGTATAGATGTCGCTGTTTCCTGCAGGAGTACTTTCTTCTCCTAGGGTTGAGTTTGCTGCGCTATTAACTTCATGTACTGACATTTCTGTGCCGTCAGGACATACGAACTCTACTCGTTTTGTTGCCTCTTCGCCGTAAGGACTGTCTTGCTTTATGCTATCAATTCCTGGGGCTTGATTACCATTATTAGGATCGCTGCAACTTACGGCAAAACGTACATCTTTGGGAACTGTATCTCCATCACAGCCAGCAATCCCTAAAAGAGCCGCTCCAGCAAGAACTACTGCTAGGGCTTTTGTGTTTACTCTTTCGTGTGAGCCAAGACACTCTCCTGCACTGTTTAATCCATGTTTTCCCATAAAATCCTCCATAATTTATAATTATTTACCGTAAATATACGCTGTTTCCGAACCAATAGTCAGCGTATATTAGTGATTATACCAATTCATGGACATAAAGCGAACCGCTGGCAATCCAGGTGATAATGGAGATGAATTCGCCTTGGCAGTTTGTATTTTTGTTCGCTTTCGTCGTTTCCGACTCATCAGCATAGACACACATCTATGGAGCGAATGCGACAAGCAGATGGTGATATGAAGAAAAAATACGATGCCGAAAGACGACATCAATTTCTAGATATCGTCTGCTTGCCGCATTCAGCTGGGGTCACTCAGCGGTGACGTACCAGACACTGTTCCAGCTACCGTCAACCTTATAGGGTGTGATACCCAGGTCAGCAGCGAAGACCTTCGTGTGGTACGATTCGGACGGTTCGTCTCCAAGCCTCACAATGGGAATGATCGGCTCCTTGTCTCTGTTGACGATCTTACCCGCCACGATGGCGGAGAAGTCGCTATTGAGCCACGAGAGCCGACCCACGTAGTGAACTCTGATCTTCTTTCCGACATGAAGGTCGGACAGTCTCAGTGCTCGCGGGTGGAGCGGGTTACGGTCCCGCTTCTGTCGCGCCCGCGGCGGGACGTCGACGATCTCGATCTCGGAGACCAGGTCGGTGGTGCTGTTCGGCGGCAGCGGCATCTGGTCGACAGCGACGACCTTGCCGTCGCCATCCTTGATGGTGATGGTGATAAGGGTAGCCATGATAGGCTCTCCTCTCAGCTTCCTCGCGGCGAATGCCGCCCGCCTCCGTCTGGAGGCAAGGCTACGTGCGATTCTTCTCTATATCACACGAGACGAGGTCTCAACCGCCAAAGAGAAACATAATAATACCTCTCTTCGCCAATCAAGATCTCATCTCGTGCTTACATCTGCTTGTCAATGATACACTTTCGGACAAGGAGTTTTCACTCAACTCGTCAACAAAAGCTGATATATATATCATATCCGAATGTTAAAGTCAATGGATTTCAGCAATTTTATTGAATTTTAGGCAAAAATAGGGTGAAAATGGCGATAAAAATGAGGAAAATTACTCTTCCAACGCTTTAATCACCGCCGCCTTATCCCGCTCAATCAGTGCTACTCTGCCGGCAATCTCGCGGATGCCCAGGTCGATGGTGCGGGTCAGGGCCGGTTCGGCGCGCAGCGGCGTGGTAAATTCGGTGAAGTCGTTTAGCTCATCGTGGGTCAACAGAGCGCTGGCGGCGTAGCGGATAAAATTATCGTAGCTTTTATCGCCGCCAAAGGTATTTTTTACCCACGACCAATTTTCTTTCAGCCAATTCCAAGCAATTTGCCGATTCTCCCGCGTACGAATCAGATAAATAAACCAACGGCTGGCGTCTTGCGGGCGGATAGTGTTGGCATCCTTAATCGCCGTTAAAATTCGCTCGGCGGTTGCTGGATTCTTCGTCGAGGTCAAGCTTAGCGCTATATCAACCTGCAGGTCGGCTGACGGCGTATTCTGGTATATCGTAAAAAGCCTGTCAATCATTTCTGGCGTCTCGAAATATCTGACATTGGCATTGATAATAAGCGGGCGAATTTCAGCTGGTAAATCCTCTGGGTTAGTCTCATTAAAACGTCGTTTGGCCTCCGCGAGCGCTGCTGAGTCCTCGCCGTATAACATCAAACCTAGCGCTGCCGTGCGCCGCTCGCGATCGTCATCAGACTCGCCGTCCTGCTCATCCCAGCCAAGTTCCATGAATGTATCGCGGGCAAATTCAACAGAAATCTGCTTTAGCCGAGCGCGTCCTGCTTCACTGTCATCGACGAATTTGCGTAATTCCACCAAATTTGTCCCAGCTTTATTAAAGACTCTTTCATTGGTTTCGTGCTGAAAGACGCGTGCCAGCGGCAGTAACGCCGCCGAACTTTCTCGTCCAGACCGCGCCAACAACGTCATGTCTTGCAACAAGCAAATTTTATCTAACGTCGGTAATTCTGCCGCCTTTTCAATCAATCGATCTCGCGTTGCTGAGTCGTAGTGCGTTACGAAATGTCCGTTCAGTCCGCAGTTTAGCCGAACGTCGCTATTTGCCGTAAATGTTTTCTCGCGTTCGGTCAGAATATCATCAAGCGGCTGATTGGCGAATAGCGGAATCGGCCACAGGGCGTCGGACGGTTGATGGTCGCCGATGAAAAAACGTTCCTGGTTTAACGTGACAGTAGATTGCTCATCCGAATTGTCTTGTTCGACTTGCACAATCGGCAACCCCGGCTGAGAAATCCAGGCATTCATCAATGTAATAATTGGCTGACCGCTGGCAGTTTCTAATTCCTGCCATAAATCATTGCCAACAGTGTTTTGGTAAGCGAATTTTTCAAAATATGCTTTCAAACCCGCACGAAATGCCTCCTCGCCGATCAGCCGCCGCACCATCACTAATAGCCGTCCGCCCTTGGCATAGACAATCGCCGGGTCAAACAAAGTGCTGATCTCGTCCGGATGATTAACATCAGCCTGCACTGGCTGCACGCCGTCCAAGCTGTCGCGCCGCAGTGCCGCGGTGACCTCGCTTGTTGCAAAATCCTCCCACATCCGCCATTCAGGATGCAGCGCGTCGACTGCTACGTATTCCATCATGTTAGCGAAACTTTCGTTCAGCCACAGGTCATTCCACCATTGCATCGTTACCAGGTTGCCGAACCATTGATGGCTGAGTTCGTGGGCGATGACAGTAGCGATGAAGCGCTTGGATGATTCTGGCGTTAATTTCGGGTCAGCCAGCAAACAACTTTCGCGGTAGGTGATGAGTCCCCAGTTTTCCATGGCGCCCGACGAGAAATCTGGCAGCGCTACGTGGTCGGATTTTGGCAGCGGATACGGCACGCCAAAGTATTCATCATAAAAATCAATGGAGCGAGTGGCGATGTCCAGCGCAAAATTCAGAGTGTCTTCGCTTTGGGCTGGTGTTGCCCAGACATTGACTTCGACGCCAGATTTAGTGCGGGCGGTTTTCTTATGTAATTCGCCGACGACAAAGGCGAGTAGGTAGCTGCTCATGCGTGGCGTAGTAGCGAATTTGGTTGTTAGTGCGCCGTCCTTTTCGGATGATTCAGTGACGGGCATGTTGCTTAGGACGGTTAGTTCCGGAGCAGTGACGAGCGTTACGTCATAGGTTGCTTTGGCGGCTGGCTCATCAACACACGGAAAGACTTCGCGGGCATGGTGCGACTCAAATTGTGTTGCTAGCAAATGTTTTTTTGTCCCGTCGTGAGTGAAATAGCATGGATACAGTCCGTGCATAGCGTCAGTTACCTTGCCGTGGTAGGCGATAGTTATGAAATATTCACCTGGACGTAAATCATCCGCCGAGATAGTAAGAGTATCAAATTCACCGTACGAAAAATTTGCCTTTTTATTTTTTTTGGTTTTTCCGTTGGAATCCATCTCGCTAATAAAAACGAAATCAACATCCAAATCTTTGGCGTGCAGTAAAATCTCATTTCCTTTTTTAAGGGTGCCGATGATAGATACATCTCCGCTAAAACTACGGTTGTTGTCTTCATAATGCTCTAAGCTTAAATTTAGCATGTAACGTGTTGGTATAAATGTGTCGATTAAGCGTGGAACTGTTTTCATATTTTCATTATAATATAGATATGGCAACGAGGAAAATCAGACGTCGGCAAATAACGGTATTGCTCGTCGCGGTAGTGGCGGGCGCGGCAGCGTGGGCGACGCAGCTGCAACAGCCGCAAATTGCGCCGACTTCGCCGTCCATGCAGCGGCAATTGTTTGGTGATTCAAATGCTCAGGCGGAATTAGCTAAACTGGAGGTTAAGGGTCGCGCACCCAAAACAGGCTACGCTCGCAAGCAATTTGGCGATGGCTGGGGTAAAATTGACGGCTGCTCGACACGCGAGGTAATTTTAGCGCGGGATTTGGCTAATGAGAAACTCGACGATAAGTGCCGTGTGCAATCAGGCAGGTTGGATGATCCATATACTGGCAAAATGATTCAATTCCAACGCGGCAAGGAAACAAGCCAGCGGGTGCAGATTGACCACGTAGTGGCATTGAGCGATGCCTGGCAAAAGGGTGCGCAGCAGCTACCGCGCGAGGAACGGGAAAAGCTAGCGAATGATCCATTGAATTTACTGGCGGTCGACGGTCCGGCTAATCAAGCTAAGGGTGATGGCGACGCGGCAACTTGGCTGCCTGCCAATAAACCGTTCCGCTGCCAGTACATTGAACGCCAAGTAGCGGTCAAGCGCAGATATCGCCTATGGGTAACGAGCGCGGAAAAAGATGCGATGGCGCGGATACTTTCTTCATGCGGCGGTTAAGCGGCTGTGCTTTAATATAAAGTGAAGATGAAAATTTGCGGGAAAAATATTTTCAGAAAGAATGGCTAAAGTAGAAACAGAAATTATCATGCCGGAAATCGCAATTGGCGATGACTTTGGGCAGGCTATGGAGCTGGCGGAACGGGCTGCTGCCAGCAAAGATGCTCAATGGGCGCGCGAAGAAGATATTAAGGTTGAGCAAAACCGTATATTGGCGCGAGAAGGAATGAGACATGTTTATGTGCTTAACCCAGAGGGAAATTATGTTGTGAAGCGATTTAGGTCTATCGGCGAAGCGGCTATTCAGCGTGACACTATGAACACACTTTATGATGTTCTGCGGTATGCTGAATGTCCAGTCTCTGCTGTGCGAGTGCTGGCTATGGCGAGTAACGGCGTATTGCCGCCAGCTGCTGTTATTGAGCGGGCGCCTGGCGGATCTATCAACAGCCAATTTATGCCCGAGCAGGCATATTTCGATCGTATTGTTAGTTGCCGTTCATCAATTATGGAAGAGCTTAAGGTAGTTAGGCAACATTTGGATCAGGCGCTTGGGCGAACAGCCTCACGGATTTTAGTTAACGATATTTGTTTGAGCAATAATGCAGGAAATAATGTTTTCACGCATACTGTCAATGGCGAAAAAAGATTTACGCTGATTGACCAGCCGTTCACATGGCTGCCGGCGGGTTTTTATAAAGCGGCATTGTTGGGATTGCAAATGCGGTCGCGGTTTTCCTCGCGCCAGGCGTGTTTCACTGACAGCAGAGTGTAGACTATAATAATTTATATGAATCCTGAGCTTATCGTATTTGACTTAAATAAAACGCTTATTAAGGAGAATTCATGGCGCGATTTGAATTCGGCGATGGGTGTGACACCCGCTGAAGATGCTGAGCTGATGGAGCGGGCGCGTCGCGGCGAGATTACTGACGCCGAAGGACAGGCGGAGCTTCTTAAGATTTATCAGCAGCGCGGCGATGTGTCGCGTCCGAATGTCGAAAAGATTTTGTGGCGATACACCTACATGCCTTATGCTCGCGATGTTGTGAGCGAGTTGAAGAATCGCGGTTATAATTTGGCGATCGTTTCTGGGGCGATGGATATTCTCGTACAGCATGTAGCGGCTGAGCTGCAAATTACTTGGTGGCGGTCTTCAAATCGGTTTATCTTTGATGAGAATGAGCAGCTTGTTCAGATACAATCGCCCGAAAAAGACACCAGCGATAAATTGCGCCAATTACAGCAATTGGTTGGCGAGCTAAGTATTACGTTGGCGGATTGTATGGTTATCGGCGATGGCGCTAATGATGCGGCTCTTTTTCAAGCGACGGGGAATGGCGTAACGTTCACAGACTCGCCGATTGTTGATGATGCGCGTTGGGTAGTTGACGATCTTAGCGGCGTGCTGTCGATTATTGAATAGAAGGTGTGGCTGTTGGCCAAACAGTGAAAATTTGACATCTGATGTTTATTTATATATACTCAAATTATATCCGGCCGTCGAGGTCGGAATTTTTCGTCTCTTGGGCGTTTGATATGAAAAGTAGTATAATATATAGCGTAAAGGAGCTAATATGGAAGATTTGAACATTAAGCAATTGACGTTGGCGGTACGCACAATTGCCGAGGAAAAGAACCTGCCAGAAGAAACGGTTTTAGAGGTAATCGAGCAGGCTATCGCCGCAGCGTGGCGGCGTGACAACGGCACGCGCGAGCAGTTGGTGCGCGCCAGCCTGAACATCAATAGCGGCACGGCTGTGGTGTCGGTCGTCAAAACCGTGGTTGAAGAAGTCGAAAATGACGTCAATCAAATGAGCCTCGACAAGGCCAAGGCGGTTGACCCAGCGGCTGAGCTGGGCAGCGAAGTGACGGTCGAGACTCACAACGTGACGACGTTTGGCCGGGTGGCAGCCCAGACCGCCAAGCAGGTGATCTTGCAGCGGCTGCGCGAGGCAGAGCGTGAGGTGGTGTTGGCAGAATTTGAGGATAAAATTGGCACGGTGGTGACCGGTACGATTCAGCGAGTTGAGCCACGCGTGGTACGAATTGAGCTGGGCAAGGCAGTCGGCATCATGCCGCAGTCAGAGCAAATTCCTGGCGAATACTACGGTGTTGGTCGCCGCGTCAAGGTGTACATCAAGGACATCGAGCGCGAGGGACGTGGTCCGCAGTTGATTTTGAGCCGCGGTAATGAAGAATTTGTGCGGTTCTTGTTCAGCCAGGAAGTGCCAGAGATGGAAACGGGCGCTGTGGAGATCAAAGCCATTGCCCGCGAGGCGGGTCGCCGCACCAAATTGGCGGTTGCATCGGCACTGCCGGGTGTTGACCCAGTCGGTACCTTCGTCGGCGGTCACGGGACGCGCGTTCAGGCGGTGATGAACGAAATTGGCGAGCAGGAAAAAATTGATATCATTCCGTTTGAGGAAGACGCGGCTGGCTTCATCGCGAATGCCATGAGTCCAGCGGAAGTACTGAGCGTAACGGTCAATGAAGATGAAAAGCGGGCAACAGTGTATGTTAGCGAGGATCAGCAATCAGTGGCCATCGGCCGGGCTGGGCAGAATGTTCGCTTGGCGTCACGTCTGACTGGCTATGAGCTGGATATTGAGGCGAAAGCGGCTGCTAAACCTGAAGCAAAACCTCGCAAAAATATTGAAGACAGCTTGATGAGCGCGGTTGAGGAGGTGGCGGAATAGGCTGCCTCGTGAGAATCGCCGAAAACGAAAGGAGGGCGATATGCCGGAAGATTTTTCTGAATTGGAATCTCGATTGACGGAAACGGCTCGCGCGAGCTTGGAGCGGGCTGGTTTGCTGGCGCATAATGATGGCAGCGCTTATGTCGGTACTGAGCATATTTTACTCGGCGTGCTGGCGCAGAATTCGTCGCTGGGCGCGAAGATTTTGGCGGAGAGCGGCGTGACCTTGGATCGGGCAGAATTGGCATTGAATTTAACCGCCAAGCCGCTGGTGATTACGGTGGTGCAGAAGGGTTTGAGCGCTGAAGTGGTTGAACTAATTCGGACGTCGTGGCAATTAGCGGTAGAGTTTGGACAGGAGCGAGTTGGCACTGAACACATTATATATGGCATGTTGCAGCAGCACGAGGCGCGGGCGACCAAATTACTGCGCGATATGAATATTGACATTGAACATCTGCGCGGGAGCTTGGAAGATGTGTTTGATAAACAGCAATTTGAATCACTGCAAAGTGATCGCGGTACGGTGGCTAAGAAGTCGGGCGATTTGAAAATTCTGGACAAATTTGGCGTAGATTTGACGCGGCGGGCCAGCGAGGGGTTTTTAGATCCAGTGATTGGCCGCGCGGCGGAGATTCAGCGAATGATTACGGTACTAGGGCGCCGCAGTAAGAATAACCCGGCGCTAATCGGCGAGCCGGGTGTTGGTAAAACTGCAGTAGTTGAGGGCTTGGCGCAAAAGATTGCCGATAATAAGGTGCCGGAGTTTTTGAAAGGAAAGCGGCTTTTTCAACTGGACTTGACGGCAATGATTGCCGGGACAAAATATCGCGGGCAATTCGAGGAGCGGCTGCAAAAAGTTTTGGCGGTTGCTAAGAAACACCAGGAAGTCATTTTGTTTATTGACGAGCTGCACTTGCTGGTTGGCGCTGGTTCGGCGGAAGGTTCAATGGACGCGGCTAACGTATTAAAACCAGCATTGGCGCGCGGCGAAGTGCGGCTGATTGGCGCGACGACGTTTGATGAATATCGCAAGCACATTGAGAAAGATGCGGCCTTAAGCCGGCGTTTTCAGGCAGTAACGGTGGCGGAGCCGTCGCCGGAAGAAGCGGTAGCAATACTGAAAGGATTGAGCGGCAACTTGGCTAAACATCACCAAGTACAGATTTCTGATGAGATACTGGCTGAGGCGGTGGATTTGAGTCAGCGCTACGTGACGGAGCGGTTTTTACCTGATAAAGCGATTGATGTGATTGACGAGGCGGCGAGCCTGCTTAAGTCGAGCTTGCCGGCGAATTTATCGCGCAAGGATAAATTGTCGCGTCGAATAAAGCAGCTGGCTGGGAAGATTGACGCCGCTGTTGAGGCTGAGGATTATCAGCGGGCCGCGGAGTTTAAGATGCAAATGCGCCAATTAGAGCAGCAAGCAGGCAAATTAACTGATGAGGCTGAGACGAGGCCTAGTCTGACGGATGAATATTTGCGCCGGGCGATTTCGGCAATGACCAATATTCCGGTTGATCGTTTGTCGCTGAACCAGATGAAAGATTTGCTCCAATTAGAGAAGCGCCTGAGCCAGGGGGTGCTAGGTCAGGGTGAGGCGATCGAGCAATTAGCGCGGTCGATTCGCCGAAATAAAGCTGGGTTGAATCGCCAAAACGGACCGTTAGGATCGTTTATTTTCCTCGGTCCCACCGGCGTGGGTAAGACGGAATTGGCACGGGTGTTAGCGCGGGAAGTATTTGGCGGCGATAATAGTTTGATTAAGATTGACATGAGCGAGTTTTCGGAGCGGCACACGGCTAGCCGGCTGATCGGCGCGCCAGCCGGTTATGTTGGTTATGATGACGGTGGCAAATTGACCGACAAGGTTCGCCGGCAGCCGTATAGCGTGGTGCTGTTTGATGAGATTGAAAAGGCGCATCCAGACGTACTAAACTTGCTGCTGCAGATTTTGGAAGACGGCAAACTAAGCGACTCGCACGGGAGGGCGGTCAGTTTTCGCCAGACAATCGTGATTTTAACAAGCAATGTCGGCGCTGAACAAATGGTGCAAGATTCAGAGCTGGGTTTTGCGCCGTCCAGCCAGCAAAAATCGTCTAGTCAAGACCGCCACGAACGGAATTCGCGGGCTGCCTTGCGCGAACTGGAGGATTTTTTGCGGCCAGAATTGATTGGCCGATTTGACGGCGTAATTACGTTTAAGCCGTTGACCCGGTCAGTGGTGCGCAAGATTTTTGATAATCTAACGGCTGATTTAATTGAGGCGGTTAAGCAGCGCGGCATGACTCTTAATATTACGCCGGCAGTGAAACGCTGGCTGATAAAGCAGGGTTTTGACGAACAGCGCGGCGTGCGGGTGCTGAGGCGGACAATTCAGGCGGAACTAGCAGATCCGCTTAGCGACGTTTTGTTGTCAAACAAGGCAAAACCCGGCAATATACTGGAAACTAAAATTGATAATAATAAGGTGGTGATTGATGTCAAGCGTACGTAAAGTTGCCAGCGGCTTTCTGTCGCTAGCTTTGGTTATCGGCGCAATCCTAGCGGTAGCCAATCGGCAGCAGATTATCGATGAGATTAGTTTTCGCCAATACCAGCCGAGCTCCGAAATTGCGCAGATTGCTGAGCGTAGCGGTATGTCGGCAGCCGGCAAACGCTTGTTTTATATCGCGCATCCGCAGCTAAAATCTGCTGCCGAGTTTAATGAGGAATGCCGCCGCGTGGAAAAAGCTAGCCCGATTTTAGGTTGTTACGACCAGTCGGCAAGCGCTATTTATATCTATAACGTGGCTAATCCCGAGCTTGACGGCGTGAAAGAAGTGACGGCTTCACATGAAATGCTACATGCGGCATACGCGCGGCTTAGTACTGAGGAAAAATCGCGGCTAGAACCGTTATTAGAACAAGCATACCAAAAAGTCAAGACGGACAAATTTACTGAGCGGATGAATTATTACGAACGCGCTCAGCCTGGTTCACGGACGAATGAATTGCATTCGATTTTAGGGACAGAGTTCGCTGATTTGGGCAGCGAGTTGGAGCAGCATTATACGCGGTATTTCAGCGATCGGTCGGCGGTAGTGAAACTGCATGCTCAGTATAGCAATAAATTTGATAGCGTTGAGAATGAGGCAAGCAGTCTGCGCACTAATTTGGCTGCGCGTAAGCTGGATATTGAGTCAAGAGCTAATCAGTATGCGGCTGACGTCGAACAATATAATCAGCGAGTAAAGGCATTTAATCAAAAAGCGGCCGATGGCGGTTTTGCCTCGCAGGAGGATTTTAATGCCCAGCGCAGCGTCCTGAGGAATCGGCTGACCGAGATAAATCAGCGCCGCACTGCACTAAATAATGATATTAGTCAGTACAATAAAGACGTAGCGCGTTTGCGGGAATTGGGTGTTAAGATTGATGAATTGAATAAAAGCCTGGATAGTGCAGAAGGAGGGCGTTGATGGCGCGAGCAAAGTCGCAATTCATCTGTCAGCAATGCGGCGCCAGCTATCCGAAGTGGGTCGGCAAGTGTGAAAATTGTGGTGAGTGGAATTCGCTGGTTGAGCAATTACCGGTTGATATGGGCGCGTCGGCGGTAGCCCGTAGCAGCGGTAAAGGTAAAGCGCTGACCACGCTCAAGCTCAGCGAGACGGCTGCCGAGGCCAAGCAAGCACGGTTGGCAACCGGCATCGCCGACCTTGACGCGGTGCTCGGCGGCGGCTTTTTACCAGGTGGCGTGGTGCTGGTGGCGGGGCAGCCGGGAATTGGAAAAAGTACCCTGCTGGCGCAAGTGGCGGCGTTTATTGCTCGGCAGAAACAAGTACTCTATGTCAGCGGCGAAGAGTCGGTATCGCAGGTCAAATTGCGGGCTGAGCGGTTGGGTGCGGTTGATTCAGAGAACTTGCAGCTGGCGTCCAGCAACAGCACCGAAGACATCGCCGCGTCCATCCAGACTGGCCAGTACAACCTGGTGATTGTCGATTCCATCCAGACCTTGTCGCTGGCAGAAATTGCCTCAGCGCCAGGATCGGTCAGCCAAATCACTAACTCATCCAACGTCATCATTCGCGCCGCCAAGGCCTCGAATACCGCGGTGATTTTGGTCGGCCACGTCACCAAAGAAGGCTCAATTGCTGGGCCGAAAGTCCTGGAGCACTTGGTCGATGTGGTGCTGAATTTTGAGGGCGATCGCTACGGCGGTTTTCGGGTGGTGCGGGCGCAGAAAAACCGCTATGGCTCGACCAATGAGGCGGCAATTTTCGAGATGCGTGAGGACGGCCTACAGATTGTGGCTAATCCATCGGCTAGCTTACTGGCGGAGCGGCAGAACCTCGACGGCTCAATCGTCTTGGCGACCATGGAGGGCGCGCGGCCGCTATTGGTGGAAATTCAGGCGCTGGTCAATCCGACGAATTTTGGCTATCCTAAACGCGCGGCTAGCGGCTTTGACCTGAACAGGTTGAATTTGTTAGTGGCAGTGCTGGAAAAGCGCACCAAGCTCAATCTCTCCGACAAAGATATTTACATCAACGTGGTTGGCGGCTTGAAACTGAGCGATCCAGCGGCGGACTTGGCGGTCGCCATGGCCATCGCTTCAGCCTCAGCTGGCCGCAAACTCAGTGACGAAGCGGTGGTGTTTGGCGAAGTCGGTTTGGGCGGCGAAGTGCGCTCGGCTCAAGGCTGGCACGCCCGCGTCAAAGAGGCTAAGAAACTCGGCTTTACCTATGCTATTGCGCCAAAAATTCACAAAGACGCATTTGTGCGTGGCGTCGGTGATCTACGCCAGGCACTGATTGACTATTTACAATAACATTATTACATAAAAGGAAATTAATATGGAAAAAACAATTGAACTTCTCATCATTATAATGCTGCTAGCTATCATGGCGGAGATATATCTGCTGGTCAAGCCGCGGCGGCACGCAGGCAGCGGCACGCAACTGCCGATTCTGGTTGATACGTCGGTACTGATGGACGGCCGGGTGGTTGATTTGGCAAAGACTGGTTTCTTGCTGGGGCAGATCATTGTGCCGCGCAGCGTGCTGATAGAATTACAACTACTGGCTGACGGCGCTGATCACGCCAAGCGCGAACGTGCCCGCTTTGGTATGGACGCCATGAAGGAACTAAAGGATGTGTTGGGCGGCTCGTTTACGCTGCTTGACGATGCAGCGCGCATTCCTGAAGGGGTAGACAACCGCTTGTTACAGCTTGCCAAGGAAATGAATGCTGCTATTTTGACGCTGGACTACAACCTGAACAAGGTGGCGCAAGTCGAAGGCATTCAGATTCTCAACATCAATGAGCTGGCCAAGAGTTTGCGGATGAGCTATTTGCCTGGCGATGAGCTGGTGCTGGAATTGACGCAAAAAGGCCAAGATTCTCATCAGGCGGTTGGCTATTTACATGACGGTACGATGGTAGTAGTTGAACAGGCTAAAAAATTTATCGGCCAGGAAAAAAGAGTGGAGATTATTCGCAGCCTGCAAACTGATGCCGGCAAGATGATGTTTGCCAAGCTTGTTGTCGAGCCGAAAACTGCTTCGCGCACGAAGGCAAGTAATAATTCGCATTCGGCGGTTTCTTCAGCCGCAGCGGCGAAATCGCGTTCAACTGGTCGCCGTCCGCAGCAATCGCAGCCGCGCAAAACTACGAAAGCAAACTCAAGTACTGTAAAAAAACGTTCATCTGCCAAAAGTAAGACTCCAGCCCAGCATGAGGCCGATTTGGTTGATTTGGCAAATAGTCAATAAATAGCATTAGGTGTAGAGAAAGCCTGGTTTGGAGTTAAATCATAAACCAGGTTTTTAATTTTCAGTATTCTTGTCGCGGTTAGGACAAAAGGTAAAAAAGCGCCTAGTTTATATCTCGAATGCTTTTAATCATCGCCCGAGCTTGATCCTGACGACGACTGGAAGTTGCTGCTGGATGTGGCAGTATAATATGCCGAATCTCTAACGGTTACCGTTACGCTGTGGCTGCCAGCGCTATCAATAGTTACTGTTTCGCTTTGTGTGCCGCCGGAACTAATACTGGCGTTTTTAATCGTTTTCCCGTCAACGGCTATTTCAACCGATGCCAAACTATGGGTTCCAGATGATATGTTAGCGCTGATAGTATATTTGCTGCCGCTGTTGCTTACGGAAATTGAGCTGATTTGCGGTTTAGTGTCGTCACATTTATGGAAGTTATCTTCAGCATTAGCATCGTATCCTGCTGGAACTGAGAAAGACTCTTTTTTAGTAAGAGGGTCGGTTGTCCGGATGACATCAATTTCCTCTTTCGCGCCGTCTGGCGTACAGCTAGTCGCTTTCTTCTTTGACACTCTATCAAATGTCATCTTTTGCGACGAGTTGTTTTGTTTCTTATTCCACCACGATGGATACAGTTCGCCGCCAACTTGCTGGATACCGCTTGGACGTTCATACCATTGACCAGGTTTCCATCTGCCATCCTTGGCATAGACTTCGGTATGGGCGAACGACATCACGCTTCTGATTACCGGCATGGCGTAGTTTGACGCTGAAGTACCGACGACGCTGGTATCGGAGTTGCCGAGCCATACACCCATGACCAGTGCCGGGCTGTAGTTAACGATCCACAAGTCCTTCGGCTGCGAACCCTTGTCGGATGTACCGGTTTTGGTGGATGTTCTTACGCCAGGAACGCCCATATAGCCGTGCAGTCCGATCGTTCTGTCTGACAGGATATCATTAACGATGTACGCTGACTGGGAGTCTACGGCTTGTTTGCTGCTGTCTTTCCATTTTTTAAGAGTTTCGCCTTGATTGTTTTTTACTTCAATGACGCTGGAGCTGTCTTTTTGTACACCCAGGCGTGCCAGTGTGCCATAGCCGTTGACTAGCTCAGTTTGCTTTGTACCGCAAGCGCCGATCGCTGCACCTAGTCCATAACCGCCTGCGTTTTCTTCCTGGCGGCAATAGTTGGTGTCGCCCATTCGGCGGATACCTTCAACAACAGGCTGGGCTGAACCATTGCCGACAACGTAAGCTGCCTTAATCGCCGGGATATTTCTGGAATACGATAAAGCTTTGCGGATAGTAATACCGCCCATAAACTTATTATCCCAGTTTCTTAATTGTGCGCCATACAATTTGTCAATATTTTCATCGCTTAAGACTGAGCCGCTGCCAAATGTTGGCTGGTTACCGCCGTGAACATCAAATAACTGCGCAAACACTAGCGACTTTATGGTTGATCCAGGCTGAATATACGACGCTGCTGCATTATCCTGGCCAAATCCGCCGTAGTTGAAATCGCGGCTGCCGACCAATGCTACAATCTGGCCAGTTTGCACATCTTCAATTGTCGCAGCGCCGTTACTGATCCTTACCGAATCCGGCCGCCCTGTTGCGAAGAAGTTTTTCATGTCGGTTTCAAGCTTCTCTTGGATACGCCAATCCAGCGTTGTTTTCACTGTCAGGCCGCCGCGGCCCACAACTGCCTCGCCGAGTTCTTTGCTGAGCCGATTTCTGACCATTAGTATGAAATGCGGCGCCTTAATACCTTCTAGCTGCTCGGTTTGCGGTTTGATCGTGCTGATAATGTCAATGGCTTTGGCTTCTTTGGCTTCGTTGCTTGAAATAAACCCTTGTTCGGCCATATAGTCGAGGACAGTGTGCTGGCGAGCGATAAGCGCTTTATTTCCGGCTGTGTTGTATGGATTGTAAAAAGGCGGATTTTGCGGGATACTAGCGATCAAAGCCGCCTCTGCTAGCGTCAAATCCTTAGCTTTTTTACCAAAGTATGTCTGGGCTGCCGATTCAGCGCCGTTTCTACGTCCGCCATACGGCGACTCGTTAAGATAAAGCGACAAAATCTGATCTTTGTTGTACATCCGCTCAACTTCAACAGCCAAGATAATCTCTTTAATCTTACGAGGAATGCCGCTTAAGCCGCGTTTATTCGCTTCTTCTGGCGGGAAAAATACCTGCTTAACTAGCTGCTGCGTCAATGTCGAGCCGCCTTGCACCTGCCGGCCGGATGCTGTGCTGAACGTGGCGCGCATCAATCCAGAGATGCTGATACCGTGGTGTTTGTAAAAATCTCTATCCTCAATCGCTACCGTTGCTTTTTTAAGATAATCGCTAATCTGGTTCGACTCGACTACCAGATGATAATTACCGGTTCCTTTGTCTTCCCATAACAACACATCATTACGGTCGTAATATTTGGTGACCGTGGTTTGGACGCGCTTGGCAAGTTCGCCCGGCCGAATCCTATCCAAATCCTTGCGGAAGTAGGCGAACAAGCCGCCAATCAGTAAGAGTACCGCCAGTACGCTAACACCGAGGATTTTCAGCGCCATCAATGCGCCGCGCTTAGAAAACCAATACTTAGCAACTCGTTTAGGATGAAGCCGGTAGAAAAACCTCTTGACGGGGTGTTTTGGCAGCGTTGCTAAATACTCAGCGCGCTCGCGGGATTTTTTGTCTTTCTTTGTCCGGCGTTTTTGCGCCAAATTGGCATATACATTCATCCGCTTTGCCGGAGATTTTTTATTATCCGAGCCGTGTCCAGCGGCGCTAGTCGTTGTTTTCCTCTTCACAATCCTATTATATCATGCATATGTTTCGCTTCAATCATAAAATTGCTATACTAATCATTAGAAAAGGAGTGATATGAAGTTATCAGAGGAATTACAGTGGCGCGGGTTTTGGAACCAGACCACATTCACCAATGACAAGCTTATCGATTCGGAGAATTTCACGCTCTATTTGGGGACAGATCCGTCGGCTGACAGTTTGCACGTTGGGCATTTGGCGGTCTATATGATGGTGCGGCATTTCTTGGAGCGCGGTCACAAGGTGTTTTTGCTGGTTGGTGGCGGCACTGGCATGATTGGCGATATGCGCGACACCGAGGAGCGGAGTTTGCTTTCATATGCGGAAATTGAGCACAACAAACGAGCTTTGAAGGCGCAGGTGTCACAAATTTTTGCGGGACGCGATTTTACCTTGGTGGATAATGCGGATTGGCTGGGCAGTCTGGAACTGATTCCATTTCTCCGCGACATTGGCAAGAATTTCAACATGGCAGATTTGATTGGCCGTGAATTTTTCAAAGCGCGCATCGACAACGGCAAGGGCTTGAGCTTTGCGGAATTTACTTACACCTTGCTGCAGGGTTATGATTTCTGGCATTTGTTCAAACATCACGGTGTCAATTTGCAAATCGGCGGTTCTGATCAATGGGGTAATTTGGTTTCAGGCGTGGAGCTAATTCGCAAAAAAGAGAATGCCGAAGTTTATGCCATGACCGCACCACTACTTATCAACAAATCAACCGGGCGTAAATTTGGTAAGTCCGAAGGTGGTGCCATCTGGCTGGATGAAAACAAAACCAGCGTCTACAAGTTCTATCAATTCTGGCTGAACGTTGACGACGAAAGCGCCATTGAGTACATGAAAATCTTCACCATGCTCGATCGCGATACTATTGAGGCTATCGCTGAAAACCATGCGGTCAATCCAGGTGCGCGCTCAGCCCAAAAAGTCTTGGCGCGCGAAGTCACCGATATAGTCCACGGCGTTAATCGGCGCGAATCAGTGGAGCGGGTGACTGAAGTGTTGTTTGGCGGCGGTGATTTCCGGCAATTGTCAGACGACGATCTAGATGCTTTGGCTAAAGAAATTCCGCGCGTTGATGTCGGCGTCGGCGTCATTGAAGCGTTGGTGGTCTCTGGCGCAGTCAGTTCTAATGGCGAGGCAAAACGCCTGCTGAAATCTGGCGCCATCAGCCTCAACGGCAAAAAATTAACCGAAGACCAAGCTGTCAACACTACGTCGCTGCTGAAAAAAGGTAAAAATACGTTTGTGTTAATCATGGAGGGAGACGAAGAGTGAAAAAAATTATCGGGTTTGATTTGGATGACACGCTAGCTATTACCAAGTCGCCAATTAGCGATCGGATGGCCGGCATTCTTAGCCGGTTGCTTGAAAATTATGATGTGTGTGTCATTACGGGCGGCACATTCCAGCAGATTAAAAAGCAGGTGATTGATCGGCTTAATGTTCAGTCTGAATTGCTCCAAAGATTTCATGCAATGCCGACTTGCGGCACGAGGTATTATCGATTTGACGCTGCTGATGGTGAGTGGAAGGTTCAGTATGCGAACGATCTGTCTGATGAGCAAAAAACTCAGATAACTGCAGTGCTGGAGGAGGTTGCCAGGGAGATGGGTATTTGGTGCGATAATCCTGCGGGTGAAATTATTGAGGATCGCCACAGTCAGATTACCATGTCGGCACTGGGTCAGCAGGCGACTCCAGAAGATAAGTATGCCTGGGCGGAAAAGTATAAAGATATTCGCCCGGTATATCGCGATAAAGTGGCAGAGAAATTGCCTGGTTTGGAGGTGAGGATTGGCGGTACGACCAGCACTGATATTACGCTGCCAGGAATTGATAAAGCCTATGGTATTGGTAAGCTGCTTGAGCTGAACGGCTGGTCAAAGGAAGAAGCGCTGTTCTTTGGCGATAAATTACAAGAGGGTGGCAATGATTTTCCGGTCAAACAAATGGGTGTCGATTCTATCGAGGTGAGAGGTTGGGAAGACACTGCCTACGCGTTGGAAGGCATTAACGCTGTTTCGTAAAAACTAGTTTCCAACTATCAATATTACTCCGCAATAACCAGGAATTGTCATTTGCCGGTCTTTTCCTAAGAGTAGATATTGCGGATGAGTAGAGGCAAGGATTCTGCCGTTTTCTGGGATGGAAAAACTTTGCGGGGCGTCAGCGAAATTGATAAAAATATAAGCGCGTTCTCTGCCTAGCTCGCGTTTAATACCCAGAATAAACCCGTTACCAGTATCAGCACCACTTACGATATTTAGTGTCCCGTTTTTAATAATTGGAAATTCTTGGCGTAATCGTAGTAAAGCTCTGTGCAAATTCAGTATTGACATGGGCGAGCTTTTCTCGCTGTTAACGTTAACAAATGAGCGGTTTTTATTCACTGGTAACCACGGTTTTACTTCTGAGAATCCAGCGAACCGCGTATCGTCCCATTGCATCGGCGTGCGCTCCAGGTCGCGGCTGTCGATGATGGAATTGGCGGGACTAAAATTGTCCTGAATATCCTCAGTAGTCAATTCACCATTGGTCATGCCAATCTCGTCACCATAGTACATCACGCTAACGCCCGGCGTGAGCAGGTTGAGAAAATGTAAGGCCCGCGCTCGTTCTGTTCCGAGCCGCGAGGCAATGCGCGGCTGATCGTGATTACCTACGCAGAAAAACGGCTTGGCTGAACCTGCTGCCTGTAAATATTTCTCAATCTTCTGCCCAGTATGCTCCGCATGCCACTCGTCTTGGCGATATTCCATAAAGAATGCCGACGCCTTCGGATGAGCCGTCAGTACCTTGTGATACTGCTGATAAATATCGCCCAACTTCTCGTCAGGATAAAATTCAAACACCATCTGCTTGTCATCATATTCATCGCAAACTGATGCCAGCTCACGCAGATATTCCTGAAAATGCGGCCCCATTTTACAGTGGTCGTGAATGAACGCGCCGTAGGCTTCAGGATCGCCGTGAAAATCAGGATTTGGCGAATCGTCACGCATCTCTGGATCTTTAGAAATGCCCCAAATCGCATCAACCCGCATGCCGTCCACGCCCATGTCAAACCAAAATCGCACCACATTTTTCATCTCATCACGAACCGCCGGATTATCCCAATTCAAATCTGGCTGCGTTTTCAGGAATGAGTGGAGATAAAATTGACCAGTCTGCTCATCAAGCTCCCATGAACTGCCGCCAGATAAACTGCGCCAATTATTTGGCTCATTGCCACCCCGCCCGTCGCGCCAGACATAATAATCACGCTTGGGATTGTCCCGCGATGACCGTGCTTCCTGAAACCACGGATGCTGGTCGGACGTATGGCAGGGAACGAGGTCGATCATGACTTTGATGTCCAGAATATGAGCTCTTTCCAACAGCGCCCGAAAATCATCCAGTCCGCCAAATATCGGATCAATTTCCCGATAGTCAGCGATATCATAGCCAAAATCAGTCAGCGGCGAGGTAAAAAACGGTGAAATCCAAATCGCGTCAACGCCCAGCCACGCCAAATAGTCCAGCTTTTCGGTAATGCCATTCAAATCACCAATCCCATCGCCATTAGTATCCCGAAAACTACGCGGATAAATCTGATATAGGGAAGCGACATCTTGCCAAGTTTTCATGGTTTAAGTATAAGCGAGATGAGAGCAAAATTCCAGTTTTTAGTCGATGGCGTGAAGGCTATTGACATTTCTACTTTACTTTGGTAAACTGGAAATATGAATGGCAAGAACGATATTTGGAAAGATGAACAGGCGCGTCAGCTGGCGGATGTTCTTGCTAGTATAAGTGTCCCTAATGAAATGCGAGCGTTTCTTCGTGATGTCATGACTCAGAAGGAGATTATTGAAGTTGGCGCGCGCCTACAAGCTGCCAAAATGTTATCAAAAGGCGAAAAATACACCGACATCATCGCGGCAACGAAGCTCAGTAGCCGTACGGTTGCTCGGATTAGCGACTGGATGCAAAACGGTACTGGCGGCTATAAAAACGTCTTCAAGCATCATTCGCACGTTTGGCCAGCTCGCGCTGAGTAGTTTGCGAATAAATCCAAACAAATGCCGGCGCGACGCTGGCATTTTGATTTTTTAACAGTTAATTTAGCTAATTTTTGGAGATATTTATGAGTGAAATAAGAACGGCGAGGTTCGCTGTGCCAGATGAGGCGAGGGAGAAATACGACGCGATTATTCCCGCGTATCAAGCAGCGTTCGCGGCAGAGCCTTGGTATGAAGTAAGTAAATGCAGCGGCTGCTCGTCAGGTTATTCTCGTCAAAATCCTGGTGATATATGCCAAGCTTGCGGCAGTACGACTGGCGATGAAGCATATACAGAACAGGAATTGGCCGAGAGATTTGATACTATCGGCGAGACGCATCCAGCGTGTTGGTATATCGAGGAGACGCCAGCGGGATTAGCGTTGGCGGCGGTTGCTTGGACGGCTGATCCGGTGCAGATTGCGGCGGAAAAATATCCTGGGTCGCTAGAAATGGCAGCGTGGCTTAAGCAGAAGTACGTACCGAACGCTGCTTCGGACTCAGAGATATTATGGCTGGATGAAGTTTTTGCTAACCGCCGGATATCGAGACGTAATAATCTCGTGAATTTTCGTCCAATGGTGCGTGGATTTTCTGACCGTCTGGATCAGACGAAGGTAGCCTATCGGACTATTGCGCCGGCAATGACGCGCGCAGCCATGAGGGATTTTGGCGATGATGCGACCATTGATAAAGCCAAATCTGATGTTCCTGATTGGCGGAATTTTGTATCAATTGATTTATCTCGGTAAAAAATAATATATAAGGAGGATAAGAATATGAAAATATTAGTAATCGGCGGCATGCACGGGAATGAAATGCTGGGCATTGATTTAGTCAAGAGTTTACAGGAAAATCCGCTGGAAAATATTGACAGCGTACTGGCAAATGAGGAAGCTATAAAAAGAAATAAGCGGTTCGTCGAACAAGACTTGAACCGGTCATTTCCCGGCGTAAAATCAAGCGGCATATACGAACAGCAGCGCCCGATTGAGCTACTGAAAATGTGCAAGGAGTATGATATTGCGCTTGACTTTCATAATACGTTTTGCCCGGACAATGACTGTACGTTTGTCGGGGAGGGTGCAAATGAAGCGTTGCTGGGCGCGTCATGGCTGCTGGGTTTGCCGCGGGTGATTGTGGCAGATTATGATTGCATAAATAAGTATGCGCTTAATTGCGTGTCGATAGAAATTAGCGTGCAGAGCAGGCTGAACGATGTGAAAGTCTGGCGCCAGAAGCTGCAAATGCTTGCTGAAAAGAACATTGCTGATTGCCAGACGGTCTCGGGGGTGGAGAAGTTTCGCTTTGTGTATCGGATGACTCTGGAGGATAAAACAAGGTTAAACCTTGAGCAGGCAAGCCTACGAGCATTCCAGCCAATTGACCAGAGTCTGGCGGAGAAAATGGGAGTAAAAACTCCGGCTTATCCTATTTTTATCAATGACAAATTTACGCCGTATACCTACGGCGGGCTATTGAACAAGATAAACGATAAAAACTAAAATCACGCGCGGGCAAAACTGGTCGGATAAGTTTTGTCTGAAAATATCAATATAAAAACAACTTGGTGGCTCCTCCCAGACTTGAACTGGGGACACAAGGCTCTTCAGGCCTCTGCTCTACCAACTGAGCTAAAGAGCCACAAACTTGCCCTCTGATTGTACTAAAAATATTGCCAACTGACAAGAAAAACGGCTGATGTTTGTCAAAATTCCCTGTATATCGATAATGCTAGTTATCGTGATGATGGTATTGATGTGTCAGCGCGTGTCCTTTGCCGCGGCGCAGCAGATACAAATTAACCGGAAATGATACTAAGAATGCCGCCGTCATACACAACAACCGGCTAATCCAGTAAATCGGGTGCAGCAAATTCTTGTCCATGGCGCCGGGAACTATCATCATGATGATATTATCGACGACAGTCATCGACAGGATTGATAATGTGTCGGCGGCGAAAACTAATTTGAAAGCTTTAGTAAACGGTAGCTTAGCGCGCAATAGCGGTACGGTTGATACAGTATAGCCAGACGTAAATGCCAAAACCGATGCCAAAATTACCGTGGCGTGCGGTGTAAATCCAGCGTGCGTGCCGATGGTGACGCCGAGCATTTCGCCGATCATGCAGCCCGCCAAACAGTGCAAAGTCGCTGCTAATGCCATGCGTTTGGTTGAAGTTTTTGTATTGCAGTGAGGGTGAGATTCGTGGTGCATCATTTCGTCCTTATATTATTTAACTCGTATAGATTAAGTAGCTCTTCGACCGCTTCATTTTGCTGGATTTCATCGCCCGAGGCCATTTTGTCAGCAATGTGCGTGCGCAAATGCCGCTCCAAAATGAGCTTATTTAGTGATGCCAGCGATTTTTGCAGCGCCAGGCTTTGCGTTAAAATATCCATGCAATATGCGTCGTTGACGATTTGTTTCTCTAGTCCGCGCATTTGCCCTAAAATAATTTTCGTGCGGTGCAGAGCTCGCCTCTTGATATCTGTTGTGTCCATGATTTTATCATATACCCCCTGGGGGTATTATGTCAAATAATTCGAATAGCTATTGCCAGCAGTACTAAAAATTGCTAAAATTATGGAAGCGCCGATTTAGCTCAGCTGGTTAGAGCAGCTGTTTTGTAAACAGCAGGTCCTCGGTTCGAGTCCGAGAATCGGCTCCAAATACGCGCTGGAATCGTGTAGTGGCAATCACAGGAGACTGTAAATCTCCCGCCGTAAGGCTTCGTAGGTTCGAGTCCTACTTCCAGCACCAAGGAATAATTTTTAAGAGAATTGCCGCTTATAGAAGCGGCTTTTTTCTTTAGCTTTTCTCTGGTGAAAGTGATTTTGTTTGACATTTTTATGTTTGTGTGCTATAGTTAAAGCATGTTAGAATTATTAAAACAAATATTTACCGTCTGGAACAGCGAAAAGAACCAGCGGTTGAAGTTGCAGCAGGCATATTTAATTTTGGCAATTATCGGGCTGGTGGTCGCGGGATTATCAACGTTATTTAGCGTTTCCTCGGCACATCTGGCAGCGTCTTTTTCGGGTATATTAGCGGTTACATTTTTAGTCAACGGCATCGCCTGGGGATTGATCGATACTTTCATAACGCCGAGGCTGCCAAAGGCCAGTCAAACCAAATCTAAAGCAAAATCTAAGACGGCTAAGCGCTAGTTGCTAAATAACTGTCTAATATGCTAGAATCAAGCAGTCGGATAGTGGCTCTTTTAGTCGCAGAAACGAGTGATTATCTGATGGCTATGCCGCGATAGCTCAGTTGGTAGAGCGCATCCATGGTAAGGATGAGGTCTCGGGTTCAAGCCCCGATCGTGGCTCCATAATAGATTTTTCAATATTTGACGGCGCTGCCGTCATTTTTGTTTTTACTGTAGAAAAAACTAGACTGATTGAATATAGATATAGAAAATACCCAATATTCGTATAAGTTTTTGATATAATGAAAAAGTCTTACTTTCATTACCAATCCGATGACCTACTATGTGGTTGCCGAATATAAACGGCACCGCATAAACAGTACGGCAACTCGTCGGATTGTGAATGGAAGTAAGACACCTTGCGGTGTCGTTTTTAATTGGACATCTATCAAAATGAACAATCAATTTTTATAAAGAAAGGCATAAGTATGGTGGAGGTTAAACGTATAGATACGCCAGAATCCGAAAAAACAAAAATATATATAGGGTCACTAATGCTAGCGTGGATTCCTTTCGTAGGACTTATCTTGGCTTTAAACGGCTTGATACGGTCAATCGTTAAAATCAGCTCATCACGCAAAAAGCGTGATACAGATAAAAGGGCTGTTATAGGATTCCTATCCTCGTTTGCTGCACTTACTATTAGTATCTTTGCAATAAATGCTACAATCAATCCTACGCCTAGTGTTGAATTGAATAACAACAAAGATAAGATTACTACGGATAGTGATAAATATACATTTATAGGGACGGTCAAAAACTCTAAGAATGGAAAGCTAACTATTAATGGTGCAGGTGTCTCTGTTATAAATGAAAAGTTTTCATATGAGGTCTCTCTGCAAGAAGGAGATAATATATTTACTATTGTTGCTACGAATAATAATGGCTCAAGCAAAAAGTCTATAAAAATCTATAGACTCACTAAGACAGAACTGCAGGCACGCGCTAACGAGCCGAAGCATAGCTTTGATGATTTCTATAATTGGATAATTGGAGGGTCTGGTCATGGTGATTGTGGCGCCGGGAGTGAATGTGCAAATTGGGCGTATATAGATAACAAATGTAGTCTATATACCCGAAAAACTAATAATGAATTAGTGTCCTATTTTAACAAAGGGTGTCTACAGGGTGAGTATAAAAAATATATGAAACCTAGTGCATTTGATATTGGTACATCTAAAGACCATGATAAATGTGAGTCAGATATTACAGGATATTATCATTATCTATGTAGTAGATTTGGCGATATGATTATGGCTATAAGATCCGCTGCGAGCTATAAATACGAAGACGAGTCTAGAAAGTACAAACAAGATGCTGAACGCATCTACAGTGAAATTGCACTCACAAAAGGAGAGTCTTAGTATGGCGGTAGAACAAAAAAACAAAAAAGCGCCTGCTCTACCAAAAATAAGTAAAAACATAAAACCTAGCCTGGCTGTTCAAATAGGAAGAGGTTTGCGTCCTTATCTTGAGCGGGACGAGAAAGTGCAGGGGATTTTTGAGAATACTATGTTAGATACACAAGCTCTCGTTATCACTACTCGTCGCATCATTAGTACAAAAATTACAAGTTTACAACACGATATTCGGTTTATAAAAGAATTAGTTGTTAGGGATAGTTCGCCTATTATTCTTCAAGTATCTGGAGGCTGGCGGGGTAAAGATTTTTATAATATAACTAGTTCTGATGACAATAAGAATACGGTATTTGCTATTGTAAGATCTAAGGATATTGATGACATAGAAAGGTTCATTCAAAATATTACGCCAAGTAGCTCGTCGCGATCAATAATAGATATACAGCACAATGAAGCTGCCGCTGAAATGAAGCAAAAAGCAGAAGACATGAAGCAGCAAGCGGAACTGGATGAAAAGCAGATAGATGCAACGGTACAACAATTACAGACATGGCGAGCTAATAATGGTCAATGTCCAAATTGCGGCAGCGATAGATTACAAGCAATATACACTACGACAAACAAAGGGTTTGACGACACGCAAGCGTGTGGTGGTTGCTGTTTATTTGGACCTATAGGTCTCATGTGTGGCATGTGTGGAAGTGGCAGAGAACAGGAGCATTCGCATAGAATGTGTTTAAACTGTGGTCACAAATTCTAAATTTTTCTTGGATATTATATACCCAAAATTACTATTAATTGGTAACAGAATATGTCACCAGCTGGACGATAGGTCATTTCATTTTGGTATTCGTAAGTTTCCGTTGTGTGTTCGCTGTACTACTTTATATCTATCGTTTTTCATAGGTTCTATAATAGGAATATTTACAGATCCGCCAATATACATTTTAGTTATTCTGCTTTTCCCAATGATAATTGATGGCTTTATACAACTGCATACTAGATATGAATCTAATAATCTTAAGAGAGCGATTACAGGTACACTATTTGGATATGCGGCATCGTCAATAATTTTTAGTTTTATATAGAATTAAATGATATACATAATTACAATATTCTAAAATAATACGGTCTATATAAGATAAAGATGTAAAATATTACAAGATTATCAAACTTTAAACTTGAGTTTTACTTATCATTATCTATCGTCGGCAAAATCACCGTGATTAGTTCGTCGGTTTGTTGTTCTCTCTTTTTCTGCTCGTCCTGGTCGTTGATAATGTGCGCAGATTCCGCCGGTTTACGTCTGTTGGCGATTGCGAGCAGTGTGATTATCGCTAGCACAATTACTACTATTTCCATTTGTGATAGTATTATATCATTTTCATGATCGCGAAGTTATTGTAAATGAGCAGCGTTATTTGTACGCTCAATAGTTCCGCCTAAGAGCAGTTTAATTGGTTTTATTTATGGAGGTTTGCTAAAATAGACTTTAGAGAATTCGAGAGAATCGCTCTGTTTTGATATTTTTCAATTGCGCAATGATTATAAAAACTCCAATTTCATCTAATCAAGAACTGATCCCGGATATTTTCCTAGCGGGCGGGGTGACGTATAGTCCAAACTGGCAAAAAGAAGCGCTTGAAATGCTAGCTGGTACTGATTTGGTTGTTGCTAATCCGCGCCGCGATGAGATTATTTCCGCTATTGGCGAGACGGCGCGCCAGCAAATTATTTGGGAATTTGAGAACCTGAAGTCTGCTAAGGTTGTATTGTTTTGGTTTCCTAACGCCGAAACAATTATTACTTTTTTGGAGCTTGGCAAAGAGTTGGCACGTAAGTCGCGTATCGTTGTCGGTGTAGATCCAGACTATAATCGCCGTTTTGATATTGAAACGCAGGTTCATTTGGAGCTACCCCGCGCTGTAATTTACACAACGCTAGACGAGACGATTCGGGCAGCCGCAGAATTATGCGGGGAGGAATTGTAAATATGTACGATCGCATCATAGCTCAATTGGCGAACCTTGCTCAAGGCAACGAATCCTACGCTGCCTTTAACAGGCGCATTGTCAACACTAAGATGCCGGTCATCGGCGTGCGCGTGCCGGATTTGCGGCGGCTGGCGAGGGAATTAGCGCCTGACATGAGCGCGGCGGACATTAGCGAATTATTAACGGCACAAAATGAATCATTTGACTACGTACTGCTGTGCGGGCTGCTGATCACGCACGCTCGGCTTGATGATCAAATGGCGATTGACCTAACCAAGCAATACCTGCCGCATGTTGATTCGTGGGCGCATATTGATATATTTGTTGAGAAAAAGCGGCGCTTTGCTGGTGAAATGTGGCGGGATTTTGCGTTGGAATGCCTGCAGAGCGAAGCCGAATTTACAGTGCGCTACGGCGTGATTTCTTTGATGACTAATTTCCTAGATGAAGCACGTATCGACCAGGTTTTCACGGCGCTGCGGGGGATTAAACACGACGGCTATTACGTCAAAATGGCGCTAGCCTGGCTGTATGCGACGGCGGCGGTACACTTCTTTGAGCTGACGCTGGCTGAATTAGAAAACGAGCATATCGACGCTTGGACGCGCAACAAAGCCTATCAAAAAATGCGCGAATCGCGGCGATTCACACCCGAAGAGCAGGAAATTATACTAAAAAATAAACAAGCGATTTAACAATGGCTGGGGCAGTAGTTGTGCTCTTATTCCTGGCTGCCATCGTCATTATAATTAAATTTTTCCAAACTCAGAAATTGCGGGAAGTTGAAAAATATCAAGATCCGGCGTTTCTTAAAAACCTGCGTAAGATCGATGATTTTTTAGAACAGATTGCGCATTTTAATGATTACATAACGTGGAAAAAACGCGATGAAATTTTGAAAAAATACGAGGAGACCAGCGATTTTTTTCGGGGCAAGTCTAAATTTTATAAAAAACAGCCGCGCGTTCGCCGCTTTAACGATACGTATGAAAACTTCGCTGAGTTTATTAAAAACTATAATCAGAAATATATCGCTGCACAAAAACAATTAAACCGTGGTTTCTTTGATAATATCGAGGGCAAATCGCTGGATGATCAGCAGCGCCAGGCAATCATCACCGATGAATATTCTAATTTAATTATCGCTGGCGCCGGCTCTGGAAAGACGTTGACGATTTTAGGGAAAGTCAAATATCTGGTCGAGAAAAGAAATATCGATCCGTCAAAAATCCTGTTGCTGTCGTTTACTCGCAAGACTGTCGAGGAGTTAAACCAGCGGCTGCGTAATTTGGGTCTGAAAACCAAGGCGACAACCTTTCATAAACTGGGTTATGACTATATCAAGTATTTCCAGAAGAATCCGCCGGCCGTTACTAATGAGAATTTGCTGTACCAAACTATCAAGCAATTTTTGAAAAATGATATTTTACATCATGATTCTGCGCTTAAATCATTCGTGCAATTTATGGCTTGCTACTTGAATATTCCCGAGGAAAATGACGCGTTTGATTCGCTTGGCGAGAAGCTTGATATTAAAAACGGCATAGATTTTGAGACGCTAAAATCGAAATATTACACCAATGCTTCCGGCAGCCGGCGGATTAGTAAAAACAAACTTGATACATTTTCTGGTGAGCGCGTTAAAAGCGTCGAGGAGTTGATGATTGCTAATTTCTTATTCTTAAACGGCGTGAATTATGAATATGAAAAACCGTATCCGCACGGCGATCATATGTACCGGCCGGATTTTTATCTGACGGATTATGATATTTGGCTGGAGCATTTCGGTATTGATAAGCATGGGCGCGCCAAATGGCTATCGGGGTTTCAGGAAAAGCAATATTTGAAATCTATGCATAAAAAACGCGCCAAGCACCATCTGTACCGAACCAAACTTTTAGAGACGTATTCGTGGTATAATCGCGATAATATTTTGCTGGATAAACTGCGGGAAATGCTGGAAAAATCGGGCGTTACCTTTCAGCCGCTGAGCGAGCAGGAGATCTATGATAAAATTATCAAGCAGGATTCGTCGTTTGGCGCGGAGATTATTAGCTTAATTACTAGTTTTATCAATTTAAGCAAATCGCGGGGACTAGCCGCCAATGGTTTGCGAAAATTTATGGAAGACAGCGAAACCGACGACCAATTTATGAACGCTCGCCGGCAGCTGTTTTTAGATTTCGCGCTGCCGATTATTGAGAAGTATAACGCTGTTTTATCAGCGCGCGGTGAAATTGATTTTAACGACATGATTAATCAAGCTGCTAATTTGGTGCGGCAAAAGGGTATTACCAAAGTATATGACTATATCATTATCGATGAATATCAGGATATTTCGGCGGCTAGGTTTAAGTTGATTATGGAAATTCGCCAGCGCTCGGGCGCGCGGTTGGTTTGCGTCGGTGATGACTGGCAATCAATTTATCGGTTTACGGGCAGCGATATTTCGCTGTTCAGTGATTTTGGCAAGTTTGTTGGCAAGTATGAAAAGTTATTCATTGAAAGGACTTACCGCAACTCGCAGCAGCTGATCGATATTTCCGCCAAATTCATCCAGCAAAATCCGCAGCAGCTGGCTAAGAATCCTAAATCTTCCAAGCAGCTGGATTGCCCGATGGAGTTTGTAGTGTATGATCAGGATAATGCCTTTGCGGTGCTGGTCAAGCAGATTCGTCAAATTGTTGCCGAATGCGGCGTAGGGCAGCAGATTTTACTGTTGGGGCGGCATAGCTTTGACGTGGATTATGTGATTTGCCAGAGGGATAACAAGGGAAAAGTTATTAAAGACCAGTTGAGGGAGGAAGTTAAGAGGTATAATGAATCCACTGGCGCGCTGATACTTACTGGTTTTGAGAATGTTGATGTCAAATTTATCACCGTACATAAGTCCAAGGGTCTGGAGGCGGATAATGTGATCGTCTTAAATTTGAAAAACGACTTGTATGGTTTCCCAAATAAACTAACCGATGATCCGATTATATCGCTGTTGCTGAGTGCGCCGGAGGCTTGCCGTTTCGCCGAGGAAAGACGTTTGTTTTATGTAGCGCTTACTAGGACGAAGAATAAGGTCTATCTGTTAACACCGGAAAATGAATCGCTGTTTACCAAGGAGATTAAACGGTATTCCAATTACCTGGTCCAAGGACGTTACGGCGAATCGGAACTGGTTAGCTGTCCGTGGTGTAAAACCGGCAGGCTGATTATCCGCCAGAACGGCCAAACCGGCAAAAGTTTCGTTGGTTGCTCGCATTATCCGCATTGCAGCCAGTCGTATAATAATGTCGAAATTTTAAGTAAGCCAATCTTATGTTCGTCATGCCAAAGCGGCTTTTTGGTGCGCCGCCGCGGTAAGTATGGCGAGTTCTTAGGCTGCACTAATTATCCGGAATGCAAGCAGACGCTGCAGTTGAGTAATTAGCAATTTTTAAGAATATATCTTGGGGTAAATTTGGCTGTCAAATAAGCATAAGGTATAATAATTACAAATAGACGGAGGGATTATGGACAAACCAAATATTGCGGTTAAAGATATAGAGTTGGCGCTGAAGTTTCGGCGGGCGATAAAAAGTTTCGACCCGAAAAAGAAAATTAGCGATGAAGATATTGAGCTAATTTTAGAAGCGATTCGCCTGGCGCCGACATCGTACGGGTTTGAGCCGTTTAATGTTATCGTGGCGCAAGACGCCGATCTTCGTAAAAGGATTGAAAAAGCTGCCGGCGTTAACGCTGCGAGGTTTACCGCCAGCCATCTGTTGATTTTTACTGCCAAAACCGGACAGGAATTTACGCGAAAGGACGGGCATATTGACCATATGCTGCGCGATGTGGCGCAGATGAACGCAATTGTTAGGACTGGCTATAAAACGTTTTGGAAAAAATGGGCGAAGACTGATTTTAAGATTCTGGGCGACGATGACAAGCTTCATCAATGGGCGGCGCGCCAGGCGTATATTGCGCTGGGATTTGCTATGATGGCGGCAGCGGAGCGGGGGATTGATTCGTGCGCCATGGAAGGATTCTCGATTGATAAACTTGCAGAAATCCTGGAGGACGTTAAGCTGATTGACTGCGAGAAAGAATTGCCAGTGGTGATGCTGGCGCTGGGTTATGGTAATAAGAAACCGCACTCGCAAACGCGGCGAATGATGGATGAAATTGCGCGGTGGTACTAAGATTCTGCTTCGTCGGTACGGGAATTCAAAAATTTAGCTAAATCAAGATTAAGATCTTCTTTGTCTTCTTTGTCTTTCCTGATGTGTTCAGCAATTTCAGTAATTGCTACACGTTTGCCGCTATCGAAAAAACGCATCCATTGGACGCCTTTTTCGTTAATAAAACCACCGTAAAGACAATTGTGCCCAAAAACAAGATCTTCAGCAGTCAAGTAGCTAGGCTCGTCTCTCATATGTTCTGTGTTTGGCGACAACTTGAATAACAACAACATACCAGAACTCGTGTCGCACTTGGCTTCAGCTGCAACGACTGATGTCAAGACCTCCACGCCTTTAATATTGTCATCACTATATTCGCATGTTTCGTGGGGTAAAAACAACAGAGTGCGTATATTGCAGGTATATTTGCCAGATTTAGGGTCATAATCGTAGCGGCGGCTTATTCTTATTCCTTTTTTATCCAAAGCCTCTATGGCAGAGTGGAAACTAGAATCATTGCTAATTGACAGAACTTTCTCTTCATTTGGATTTCGTAAAATATCAAGAGCTTTTGAGGCGAGCGATAATTCCCCTACTATGTGAGGAACATCATGGTCACGAAAAATTTGTTGCTCTCCGTTCATACCTAGTATTATATTGGTACATTGCAAGGCGTGTCAAGTAGTCCACAACGTACTATAGGTTTTCTAATAGAGTTAGTTTGAGTTGTGTTAAATGCCTAGTATTTTCCGTATATGCATGCTATAATTGGTTAAGAATTTTTATAAAACTTAACGAGTAAAGAGATGGCAAAGAAGAATACGAAACGAAAGTTGATTGGTTTGGTGAGCAATTCAAGCAAGCACCGGACTTACTATACTACTATCAATACGCAAAATCGTACTAATAAAGGTAAGGGTAATTTGACGCTGCGCAAATACGACCCGATTAAGAGAAAACACGTGACTTACGTTCAGACGAAGAAAAACCTTGGCCGTAACGAAGTCAAAGCCCGCAAAGGCTAACAGCTGCCGCTTATTTACGGAAATAAGCTCCTTGCCGAATGTTTTATGGCAAGGAGCTTTTCTATGTAGAATAAATTTCTGGTATTTGAAAAACGAACAACCCGGCGGCAGCTTAGGTAAATAGGCGGATTGCGAAACTATTAGTTTAAGCTTGAATCTGCTGCGATAATCGCCAGCGAACATCGCGAATAGCATTCATGTAGTATAAAAAGGCGTCGTACGGCGAATCGTACGGACTAAAATACGCGTGAACGTCGCCATCGGTGAACCATTTGGTGCACATATAATATAGATGGTCTGACGTCTGCAGCCTTCTCCAGTCGCTAATTAGCGATTCGTCGCCGCTGGATAGTATGCTGCTTTCTAAGTCATACAAATACCGCAAGGCTTCGGATTGTAAATCATTGCCATTCCAAGCTGTTAAATCGCGCTCGCTGTCAGCCCAAGTGACTGGCGACGGCATGCTGATTTCGCCGACTGGACGCTGTGTAGATAACGCCTCGCTAACGGTATAAAATGTATTGTCAGGATTATTCAGCCAGCAGCCGACGAAACTCTCAAAGAAGTCAAAAATACCTGTCTCCGACCACTGATGTTCGCCAAATGTTTCATAATCCATGAATAGGTTAAGCAGCGGTGCGTGCTGCAGCGAATCCATCGCCCAGGCGTTAAATTTTTCTGCTGTCAGCGGCCAGCCATTCCAATTTCGATTGCTAAAGCGGAACGCCAAGTCGTCGCTTAAGCGATAATTTTTCAGAAGCAAACCAATCTTTTCTGTGCCGCTCGGGCGGTATACATAATTCGGGCTGCGCCAATCCAGAATTGGATCCCAGCCTTCCGCCAATACGCCGCTGAAATTGTGATTCTCTGCCCATTTGGCTAGCTGATCATTGTACGCTAACTCCGTATTTGCTAAAACGTGCGTTTCCACGCCAAAAATTCGGCGGATAGCTTGGTGGTGTAATTCAATCTGAGTCTCAAACTCCTGCAAAGAATAAAAGAACGCCAAACTGTGATGGTACGGACTTGACAATATCTCCACGCGGCCCGTAGCAACTAGCCGCTTGAAGCTTTCTAAAACTTCAGGATTGAACTGCTGTGCCTGTTCCAGAAACGTGCCACTCATGCTGAGAGATAGTTTAAAGTCAGGGTATTTGCGCAGCATTTTTTGTAACAGTGCATTCATCGGCAGGTATGATTTGCGGGCAATTTTATGGAAAATTTGCTGGTTGTTCTGGGCTGGATTGTGGCCGTCTGAAAAATAGTCGTGCCGCTGCGCCGTGTCGAAAACACTGTATTGCCGTAGCCGCCATGGCTGATGGACGTGAAGGTAAAGCGTTATGCCGCGCCTGTCGTTCATGAAATTACTCCTTTGGATAATGAAATTTTATACAACTTTAAACACTGGCGCGCTGCATCTTGCCAGGAAATCTTCGCGTACTCGTCCTTCACATTTTTCTTCAGCGTCTCTCGTAATGCTGTAGATTGGGCGATATTAACAATTTCATCAGCCAGTCGGTTAACGTCCCAATAATCAAACCGCATAATATTATTTAACACTTCACCAACTCCGGATTGGCGGCTAATTAATAGCGCAGTGTCATGATGAGCCGCCTCCAGCGCGGTTAGTCCAAACGGCTCAGATACCGAACTCATCACGAACACATCGATCAGATGGTATATATCGCGCCATTGCTTACCGCGGACGAATCCGGTAAAAATCACTTTATCGCTAATCCCCAGGCTGGCTGCTAGCGTGATAAGCTCGTCCCGCTGTTCGCCGCTGCCTGACAAGACGAAAGCGATTTTATCGTATTTGCTCAATGCCGCCGAAGCAGCGCGCACGAAATAAGTTAGCCCTTTCTGCACTGTCAGCCGCGTCAATGTGCCGACAATCGTGTAGCCGTCACTTTTCAGGTCTTCAAGATATTTGTAGGTGTCGATATCGTACTCGTGCGGCGGCAGGCTAGCCAGGTCAATGGCGTTATAAATCACCTCGATTTTCTCTGGCGGGATGTGGTAATTCTTAACAATTATGTCTTTGGTGATCTGGCTAACGGCGATGATTCGGTCAGCCATCATCAAGCCGTGCTGCTCAATCTCGTGCACCAGCGGATTACCAAGCTGCTCGCCCGATCGGTCAAATTCTGTCGCGTGTACGTGCACAATCAGCGGCGCATTGCTGTTTTCCTTAGCGATAATACCAGCCTCCATTGTCAGCCAGTCATGAGCGTGAATGGCATCCGGCGGATGCTTGCGGATAAATTGCCGGACGAACTTACCGTAACGGCGCTGCACTGCTCGCATTGGCGATAAGCCGTACTCGTCTTTAGCGTTTTCCCGGTCTTCCGGCGTGCCGTGATCATACGCACCCAAATCGTAATAATTTGGCGGCAGCGGCGTCGCCGAATACACATTCATATAATCAATACCTGGATGCTTGGCAGAATAAGGAACGACAAAATCAATATCAACGCCCTGGGAAGCGAGCGCTTTTGACATTTGGTAACAGGCCACACCAAGACCGCCGCTATTATGCGGAGGCAACTCCCACCCAAGCATCAAAATCTTCATCTCTATTCTATTGTAGGACTGCGCTTATGTTTTTTCAAGGGGTTTTGGCAACTTTTTCACAAGTTTTTATTTTCACGGATCATAGACCTTTTAATGATGTGAATTTTACTGAAATTTGTAATTCGCGGTAAAAAGAAAAAGCGCTTTTGCGCTTTGGGTGAATTGGTGCGGGTAGAGGGAGTCGAACCCTCGTCTCATGCTTGGGAAGCATACATAATAGCCGTTATACGATACCCGCGCTGACTATATTATACACCATATCTCGTCCGCTCTCCGCAGACCATTGCTTCTAGATTGACATAACCAGTTTCCTTGCTACAATCAAAATATGAAAAAACAAAAACTTGTAATTGTATTAGTTATTCTAACACTGATCGGGGCGGGGATAGGCGTATACATTGCTGTATGTATTGCGCCGAAAAATAAGGGTAATGCCAGCCAGCAGCAGCAAAAAACAACTTCCAGTCCTAATTTTACTAAGTCTAGTTCCGGTAATAGTTCCAGCAGTAGCAAGTCTAATAAAGATTCCCAGCCTAAGCAGTCTACGCCGAACCAGCAAGAGAAGAAGCCTGAAAAACCGCAGCCAAGCCAAAAAGAGCAGAGAATTGACCCTGTGCGCCCGAAGCATAATCCAGCCCCGCAACCACCGGCGAGTCCAGCCGCGCCGCCGAAAAACAGCCAGCGGCCAGCTCCGCAGTCTCAGCAGCCCGGTAATTCGCAGCAGCCTGCGCCGAATCCGCAGCCAAATCCGACTCCAAATCCACAGCCGCAACCGGCAGACCAAGATAAAAAGTATGACATAGGCCCGCCAGATGCTTTGGAGATTCTTGAATTGATTAATTATGCTCGTAGTAAAGAAAATCTGAAGCCGTTAAAAATGTACGAGCCGCTTAATCGAACGGCGCAGTGGATGGCGAATGATATGAAAGAGAATAATTATTTTAGCCATTATAAACCTGACACAACTATTCCGCACGGATTGCTTAAAGCGAGGACTGTCTGTAATGCGCCGGCCGAGAATCTGGTGCAAACTTCGCTGCCAGACTTGCACACTAGCCGCGTAGCCTTTAACGCCTGGATGCAATCGCCGCCGCACAGGCAATCCATCATGTCGAGCACTTACACGCTAACTGGATTTGGTATCGCTGGTAATAAGATTGTGGAGCATTTTTGTTGAGGCGTGTTTAGACTGTCCGTCTTGTAGCTATTCTCGCCGCCATTGGTATTTTATGAAAACTGCGCGGATGAATTTGATGTAGAGGAAGGCGGCATCTTGCCAGATTCTCGTGGGCTAAACGTGGGTGAGATGAGAGTAATGATGGTGTTTAGTATATAGGCTGATTTAGTGTATCGCTACGCTATATATGACTTGCTATCGAACATGAATAGAGTCTTCTTGACAAAGGTGCTAAAATTGCTCGAAAATAGCTATAGATAAGCATACAAAGTCCAGTGTTAAATTTGGACTTCTCTCATTATCTCTTGAAGATTATCCTGATAATTAGCAGAGGACAGTAGTCTATCGCCCAGTATAATACAGTTGTATTTTTCTGGGTGTTCTATGTATTTATCAACACTATCCTGAATTGCTGAAAATATTGTTTGAGAATCCTGGTTCAAAAGATACTTTTCCGTAGCTTCAAACATTTTGTCTAAGTTATCACAGTCCGTTTCGTTCTTTATAAAGGAATCTATACAAAAGGGTAATTTATATCGACCAAGCTCAGATACCAGCCGCATATAGACTAGATAGATGCCAAAATATGTTTGATTGCCTATAACGCCGCTTGACTGCAATCCAGTAAATTTCTTAAAGCTTATCTTGTTTATGTCTGATCTTGGCATCAATAGTGAAAGTTGAGTTACGTACCTTTCATACAAAGATTTTACATCCTCCAAAGCTCTACGGATATTGCTCTTTAGTTCTTTTTCCTCTAATTTTAATTCACGAATTTCTATCTCCAGCTTACCTACTTCAGTTTCTAGGGTCTGAATAATTTTTGCAAATTCTTCTTGTGATCGTTTTTTAGATGCCTGACTTATATAGTCGTTAAGAGACTTTATTTCTGGTACACTTCTTATCTGGCCCGACAAGTTACGATATTCTTCTAACGCCGTCTTTTCCTCTAAGTGTGCCTCATGCACCTTTCTTTCCGATATATCAATGTCCTTTTTGATAGAGGCTATCATCATCTTAAGCTGGGATACGTTAGACGAAATATCCATCCTTGTTTGTACCTGTTCAATTGTAAGTTCAGATTTACAATGCTTACATTTAGCCTTAATTTGTTTATAGTCGTCTTCGTACATCTTTAAAATACTACGATATTCCGCTTCGCTCTTTCTTTTTTGATCATAGATTCTTTGAAGCTTTATCCTCTTTGTCTTATGTCCCATATATTTTTTGTTGGCCGTATTTATAAGGCTAAGTAAATTGTCGATGCTTTGTTTGCTGAAGCTATCAAGACTTTCGGTAAGAACGATATTTGAGTTAAAATTATCATTCTCAATATAATCAAGAAAGGCATTCTTGATGTAGCCATGTTTAGCTTTCGCATTAGAATGTTGCTTTTGTTTTTTTGAAATCTTCTCACTTAATTTCATTTCTTCATCGTCAGATATACCGAGAACATATTCAAATATCCTATCGGGTACTTTTTCATACATTGTAAGTTCATTGGTAGATGCGAACAACCTTCCCGACCATGAGTCATCTTGGTCTATATAGAATGGTACAATGAGTGCCGAAGGATAAGCTACGGAGGCAACTTCGTCTGATGATTTATTCTTAAGTTTTAGGTTAATATCAAGTTGGCCGCTGAGCCAGCGTGTGTATTCAGTGGAACTTAGCGGATCATCCTTTCCAGACACATAATAGAGATTTTCATGTCTAATAACATAAAGATCCTCCCCGGTTATTTCGTTAAAAAGACTAAGCTTTATTGACATTTTTGATATATCCCAACCTGTTGGAAATTTATTTATCTTGAAGCCTAGACCGTAATATATAGACTTTATTAAACTCGACTTACCCTGGCTGTTAGATTTACTAATTATTAGATTGGCCTTATTCCCGAAAGTGTATTCTCCTGACTCGGCGTTCTCATGGTCTACTATTAGTATCCTTTTAATTATCATATATATTCCTTTTCATAAATTACCTGGCTATATGCATCAATAACTATAGCTTCACGAATTAAAGTATCTTCAATGTTTTTAAAATCCGAATTTTCAAGTAAAGATGATACGACCTCTACTTCGTTTATTTCTATAATGTCAAGCTTCTTAATAGCTGTTTCTATATCAGCATAAACAGCCCCATAGAGTGCAGCTATAGAAACCCTTTTCTCAATCAAGGCTTCTTGTTTAGGTATACTATAATTAAGCTTTTTGATTATATTCTTAAAGATTTCTAGTTTATGGGAGTGCGAAAAGATACTGGAGAGATCTTTTGGAGTAAATTTTTTCTTTCCATAATCATCTTCGCTCTTAGCTATGATGGCGCTCCTTTGATCAATCTGCCTGCTTAGTTCTTCTAGTGATCTCTGCCCATGATTGTTATCTACTGGTATTCCCATTGACGCCATAATTCCTTGTATATAAATAAGGAACTCTGATTGATCGTCCTTAAAATTGGTTAACGCAACTCTTGCTCGGGCAAGTTTTTCTTGCGGTATATTTGGTGAGTTCTTGCTTATGGTTTTTATAGCCTCACTACTATACTGGAATATACTTGCACCTTGTGTGATGAGAGTTGCATCAACTTTTTTTAGAGTTTTATCCATATTTTTAAAGGCAGGGGCTACTATTTTGTAAAGGTCATTTTTTCCTGTTCCGTGGGATATATTCTTTTCAATTACTGATGGCTTTTCTTTGTGTTTTTTTGAAACAGTAGCAAGGCTCATTGTTCTGCTTTTTGCCTGTATATATACAGTCCTAAATGGTGAAGAAAATACTATATCATCCTCAGCTTCTACGGCCAGTTCGAAGTCCTTCTCGAGAAAGTGCAAGACTGCTATGAGCATAGCGATAGACTTTTGGTAATTGAAGCCCTTTATAGCGCTTGCACCACCGTTATCAATTGTCTTCATAGTTAAGGTGATTATAGCATAGACTGCTGTCTTCGTGATATGTATATTAAAAATCGAGCTCAAAGCTCGACATCTTAAATTGGTGCGGGTTAGGAGACTCTAACTCCTGGCCTCTTCCATGGCAAGGAAGCGCTCTAACAACTGAGCTAAACCCGCATAATGCTTGCTGCGTATCTCGCTGGCAAATCGTCACAATTTTGCGAACTCGCCTACGATGTGCGATGCAACAGCCAATCTTTCGATTACATAGTAAGTATAGCAAACAAAACCGCCCATTTCAATAATCTTCTCACCAATTTCTCTTCGTATGATCTGGCGTGGCGTCTTTGTAATCTTCCAAGTGCTGGCTTCTTTCCTGGGATTTTCGCTGTTCGTTGTAGGCGTCAATGAATCGCTTGTCCAATTCTTTGAGTTTGCTATCGGTGCTGCCTGCGTCAACTTTTTCTTTATCGCCAGGGTTGGTGGCTGAAATACCTTGGTCGCCGTTTCTAAGTTGTTTTATTTGCGCCAACTTTTGCCGGATTCGCTGCTCGATAGTTATTGCCGTCTTGCCATCGTCATTATTCGCATCGACTGTCCGGCTGGCAAATTGCACGCCGCAACTATCCTCGCCATCGTGCAGTACGGCGTTTGCCTCGTCGTAGCGGATGATTGCCTGATCGTAGCGTTTTTCGCTGGAAAGGGCGTCTGCTTGCGCCTCGATTGACAGCGACAGGTTGATGCGGACAGGGCATTCGCGCGTTTTCGGCGCTTTTTGCAAGGCTTGTCGGAATTGTTTTTCTGCCGAGTCGTAGCGGGCTTGCCTATATAAAGCATTACCGTCGTTAAAAAATACTTTATAAGATTCAAACAAATTCACGGCATAAACTGGCGATAAGCGGAAGGAGGCCTGGCTGTTGTCGCCGTTTTTATAGGCGGCGTGCGCTGCTAGCGATAGCAGAGGAAAACTCGTCAATTTAATAGCAATCAGCAAAATCACCGCGCAAGCAGGGAACGAATAGCGGAGCAGTTTCCGGCGTTTTTCTCGGCGGATTTTTTCAAAGTCCAATTTTTTCAGGTCAAATGGACGATTCTTACTCACGATTTTCTCCCTCCGACGGCGTTATATTCTGAAGTTTGCATAGAGGCAAATAGATATTTCTGATTTCAAAGGCCAGCAAAACAGCAGCCGTAAATATCGCTATCCAATATACATCATTGTAGCCGTCGAACGAGCGACTACTATTGACAGCTTTGTCGACTGAACCGTTCTTGACGACAGTGTCAATAGAATCTGGGGTTTGCCGGTGCGTGTACGGTAAACCTGTTTGACTGGCAATGTTTTTAAGATTTGTCTCGTCGATTTTCGATACGGCATATTTCAAATCTGGCCCGCGCAAGTAAAAACCGTCAAAGCCGCCGCTGTAACTTGGCGTTTTCATTTTTCCGCCGTCGGTAGTGCCGTAACCCATGATCGCGCCGCCGCCCAGTAGTGGCTTTAAGCTGGCGAATGATTTTGGCGAGGCGTCGCTGGTTTGTTCGCCGTCGCCCAGGTAAAATAGCAGCGAGGTGCGCTCGGGATTTTTATGCTTGGTGCGAGTAATTTCCGAGGCGATGGTGTCAATCGGTGTATCAATTGAGCTGCCCATGGCATAGCTTTCGCTGATGATATTTACCGTGTCAACTGCCGATTCAAACATTCTAACGTCCGTTGATAACGGCGAATTGACAAAGGTTTTATTATTGAAAGTTATTAGGCTAAATCGCGCGCCGACCAGCTTTTTAGCAATTTCTTTGGCGTCGCGGCGCATGCCGTTGATTCGCGGCTGGCCGTTATCATAATCCTCGGCAGCAGAACTCATCGTTGTGTCCATGACAACATAAACATCGACTAGCGGCGCGCCCCATTCTTTCACTTCGCCAGGAATAGCTGGGCGAAAACAAGCGGTAATGATGAGCAAGGCAATACAGAACCGCCGCAGCCACGCTCGCCGGTTAGATATTGGTTTGGAGAAAATCCTCCAGCCGGTAAAAATTGCAGCAACTATCAGAATTATCAGCAGCAGATACCACGGCAAAATCGGTTGCATTATCATATGCGAAGCCTCCAATCGATAATAATGAGGGAAATTATGATGATAAGCATGCCGTACAGTAATAATTGCGGCTGATCGGTGCGAGTAACGCGCGGCGTGCCTTTGAAGCGGGAAGCATCTTGGGCGGTGATTTTTTGGACAATGTTTGGAATTGTGTTTTTGTCGCGCAGTGCGTAGTAATCGCCGCTCGTCGCTAACATGGTTCGCTTCAATTCTGCCGCTTCGGTCTCGCGGTTTTTATTACTATTCGGGTAAATGCCGTATGCGCGGATATCTTTTTGTTTGGCAAGTTCTGCTGCTTCGGGCAGGGAGATTATTGGGGTGCCAGCTAGTTGATTGTCGGTTCCTAGAATGATGCTTCGGGAGCGTTTGCTGTCCAATTTATCGAAGCGTCCGATACAGCTCGCTAGTCCGTCGCCGATCAGCGATGAGCCTTGTCCGTTCGAGACTACCGTGCCAGACAGGATGTCAAAATATTCCAGCGTTCCAGGCGGCGTCAATGCCTTTTCAATTAGCGCTAGCTTGCTATCGATGAGGCTGGCGTCGTCTGTCAAAGGAAATATCACTGCCGGCGAGCGGTCAAACAGCACCAAACCTAGTCGTTCGCCGTCAAATTTTCGCGCCAATGTGCGGTAAGTTTTAATAATCTCTACGTCATATTCATACATCGACCGTGATACGTCAAGGCACAGCACAATGTCGCGATTTTTCACCTCGGGAGAAACGACAGCCACCGACGACGGGCGGCCAGTGAGAATAATCATCATAACCAGCAGGAGCGCGTGCAGTCCCAGTACAACCGCTAATAGTTTTTTATACCGTTTGACCTGCTGAATATAGAGCGGGAAAGCGCGCAGCCGCGATGTATTAGCGATGGGGAGTTTTTGCCTAGGCGCGTCATGGCGTTTCGATCGGCTGTATCGGCGGAGTATAATCGGCGCGGCAAACCACAGCAGGGCGATAATTATAATTAACGCCAGCGACAATTGCCAAAAAACTAATTCCATGCCGCTACCGTCTTTCTGGCTAATGCCGCCGCCTCGGCAACGCTGCCTTGTTCGACCGCGGTAAATTCAGGAATATAGAATTGTTTGATGGCGGTTGCCAACGTTTTATAGCGAGTCTTTTCTAAATCTCGCAGCGTCAATGTGTCAACGCGGTGGCCGTTTATCTCGACGACGAACATGCGAAGAATATGGCTTAATTTCTGGTGGGCTTTACGCGAGGATAACTTTCCGGCAGTATGATTTTGCTCGATTTCGTCGATTAGCTGTTGGTATTTCTGTTTCAAGTCAGTCAAATCTGGCGGCGTGTATGGTTTTGGTTTGAGCGTTGCCAGGCTGCGGTGAGAGCGGCGGCGAGTAGAGTAAAACACAAATCCGTACCATAAAATAATCGCGCTTAAAAGCAGGCAGCCGATAATCAGCCACAGCGGGTCATAATCTACCCATTCGCGAAGCTCAGCGCCAGCGTGCATGTTTTTGCCTTTCTAACAGCGAAAAGAAACTGCCGACGACATCCTCTTCTCCGGAAATTCGCTCGCTGACGACGCCCAAACGCTCCAGGGCAGTGGAATATTCGCGGTAGTATGATTGCTGCTCGCGGTCGAAATCAGCCTGCAGTTTCATTTGTTTGCGGATAAAATAAGGCAGCTCGGCTAAATCGTTAATATCATAAAAACTGCGGTTTCCGTCAAGTCCTGAAGCGTCATTGACAGTTATCCATAATATCTCGTGCTGGGCGCGCAACCGCCGGATAATATGCTGGTGCTCGCTAGTTAGTTCATCGTCGTTGGCGACCACCACCAGCATCATCTTACGCCGTAAGTTGCGTGCAATATATTCAAGCTGATTCACAATATTGCTTGGCGCTGCTGCTAGCTGAGTATTCTTTTCAATGTGCCGCAGTAGCTGCTCAATATGCCGGTCGTCGCCCTTGAAAGGAATATAGGTGTTATTTTTGGCGTCGCCGGATACCAGTCCGATCAAATCGCCGTGCCGTAATACGATATAGCCTAAAACTCCGGCAGCCATGATACTGATGTCGCGCTTATTGCTGCCGCTTTTACCGGTCGCTGCCATGTGGCGGCCAGTGTCGACTACTAGTAAAATATTATGTTTGCGGATTGCTTGGTAACGCCGGATTCGAATACCGCTGCTGCGAGCAGTCGCTTTCCAGTCGATATCTTTTACATCGTCGCCAGGAATGTATTCGCGCAAATCGTCAAAATCGAGACTGCGCCCCTTAAATACCGATCCGTATTGACCGTCCAGTAAACTCCGCACCTTCTCGTGTGCGTAGAGATCCATCTTGGCTTTGACTTTGGCGAAGAGACTTGGCATATTACGGCACAGGAACAGCGTTAAATATAGAATCAATGATAACTTCCGGATGAACTTGGTCGGCGATGGCTTCAAAGTTGAGGATAATGCGGTGGCGCAATACGCTGTGGCGTAATTGTTTGACGTCCTCTGGAATAACGTAATTGCGGCCGTTAATTAGCGCCAGGGCTTTGGCAACTTGTTGGAAAGCGATGCTGGCACGCGGGCTGGCGCCGTATTGGACGTAGCGTGCTGTTTCGCTTGGTATGACTGAGGCTGGATTGCGCGTTGCCGAGACAATTTTCACGATATAATTCTTAATAGCGTCGTCAATGTATACTTTTTGCGCCAAGTTTTGCAGCGTCTCGACTGCCGCCAGCTCGATATTCGGCGTGTTGCTATTATTCGGCGCCTCGCTCAGCTTTCCCGATTCTATGCGTTTCAAAATCTCTAATTCCTCGTCCGGAGCAGGGTAGGACAAAACTTCTTTCAATAGGAAGCGATCTAGCTGTGCCTCTGGCAGCTCGTAAGTTCCTTCCTGTTCAATCGGGTTCTGGGTAGCTAGCACTATGAAAGGTTTCGGCAAATCATAGCGTTGTCCGCCGATGCTAGTCTGCTTTTCCTGCATTGCTTCCAACATGGCGCTTTGGGTTTTGGCGCTAGAGCGGTTAATTTCGTCTAATAGTACGAAATTGGCATGCACTGGGCCCAGTTCGGTGCGGAATTCGCCCTTGTTATAATCGTAAATCTGCGTACCGATGATGTCGCTTGGCAGCAAATCCGGCGTGCATTGAATACGCTTGAACGAGCCCTGTACGCTGGCGGCTAGCGTCTGCACGGCTGTCGTTTTGGCAAGACCTGGCACGCTTTCCAGCAGAATATGTCCGCCAGTCATCAAGCTAACCATCAACGCCGTCCGTAAGTTCTCTTGTCCGACCACTCGCGACGAGAAAGCGTCGAAAACAGTCTGGATATTTTGGTCAGCTGCGGCCAGCTCGTCGTTACTAATCGGCGCGGCGGCAGGTTGAAATTGCGTCGCTGGCTGTGCGGCAGTCTGGGACTGTGCTACTAGTGTGGTTGCAGGCTGGGATTGTGCTGCCGGCTCGGTTGCCGGTTGAAATTGCGCTTCTGGCATAGCTACGGACGCACCATTGTCTGCCTGAGAATCCGACTGAGCTGGCGCTGGTTCTTGGTCTGCTGATATAAACGGATTTGGATTCATAATAATTATTCCTTTCTATGTCCAATATTGCGAAATATTTGTTACCAACAAGCGGCACTCTTCCGGAGTGTAACTATCCTTTTGTTCAAAATAGTGTTCTGCCGGAAACATATGAGTCATGACATCCAGGGCGACGTCTTTGTCGGTTTGCAGGTGAAAATAATCTGCCGCCGTACTGTCGACGTTGCCGCCCAGCCCGTACAAGGCTCTGTAGCGCACACTCTTCAAATATTCCAGAGCCATCGCAATCTCTATCCGATCCTCGACGATGTCGCCAGTCAGCAACAACACTCTACCATTGAGGCCATCTTTAGAAAATGTCCCGTATTGATCAAGGATGCGGTTCAATTCAGAAAAAGCCTGGCGTTTCATGTCTTCCAGTACCGAGCGGGATTCTAGCTCAATGCCGTCGCGCTGCGGTTTTTCCAGATCAGGGTTCCACGTAAACATGCCCGCCGGATCAATCAGCCCGACTACCCGCGGATCGCCAGGGATAATGATTCGCTTGCTAAGCAAAGGAAACACCCAAGCATTAATCTCGCTCGCCAAACCAATGCAAGCTGTCAGCGCATCTTCTTTCAGTGCGATAACGACCGCTTCCTGGCCCTTCAAATCGCTCACGCGCCCCGCCAAAGTCCGCCCCAGCTCAATCCTATTGATATAGTACATACTGGTTATGATTATGCCTGAAAGCGCG
>CAUUVR010000005.1:0-91389 GCA_963548945.1 uncultured Candidatus Saccharibacteria bacterium | reverse complement strand
ACTGACAATGGCAAGCAATTGGTGGATGAATTGAAAGATCGGATAAAACTGTTAAATAATTCGCTGAAAAATCTCGAGAAAGGAGCAAAGCGATGAAAGAAATAACCAGAATCCATTTGGCGAAAACGCCGTTTAGCGCGGAGATTGACGCCAAAAAATCATTGGAGAAATACCTGAATTTAATTCAGAAAAACATGCACGCCGAGCCAGAAGCTATGCGGGAAATCGAAGCGCGAATGGTGGAGCTTTTGGCGGAGCGCGGCGTATCGAAGGACGGCGTGATTGGCAACGATGATGTCCTGGCGGTGCAAAAACAAATGGGCGAGCCGCGCGATTTTTCGGATGATGCCAGCGAGGCGATCGATGATATAGAAGATAAAGATATTGACGATAAGCCAGCGAAGCAACTGATGCGCGATCCGGATAATGCGATTATCGGCGGCGTATGTGCGGGCGTGGCGGCGTATTTTAACATCAATCCGCTGTGGGTGCGGTTAATTGCCATTATTTCGCCGTTTATGACGTTTGGTACGGCGGTACTGATTTATGTTGTGATGTGGCTGTCAATGCCGCCAGCGCGAACGGCGTCGGACAAGCTTCGGATGCGCGGCGAGCCAGTGACTCTGGCTTCGCTAAAAAAAGCGGCAGTTGATGAAGCTTCGGCGATGACTGATGGCGGCGGGGCAACGGTTGTTGCTAAGATTTTCCGCTACTCTGCCGGCGCGCTGATTTTCTTGATGACGCTGGCTGTGTTGTTTGGGCTGATTGTTGGCGGGGCATTTGGCGTTTCGTTAGTTAATTTGCTTGATGGCTTGAACGCGCAAATGTGGGCGTGGGGACTATGGTTCTCGCTGGCGATTGGCGGCATTGCTGCGGTGGTGCTGGGCATGGTGCTGGCGCGCAGCGTGTTTACCTGGACGATGAACCGCGTATCGATAATTACGACGATTGCAGCGACGATTGTTATTTCTATGAGTATGGCAAGTGCCGGGATTTTCGGCATGCAGGCTGGCTCGGAATTTTCTTATGAAACGCAGCACTTGACTAGGAAAATGGACGTTAGAATGCCGGATACAAACGGCGTTAAATCAATTGTAATTGAAGGCGCAATGGGCAGCGTGGTTCGCACGGATTCCGACAAGCTGCGAGTCGAAGCTAGTTATTTGAACTTGCCAAGCGTCAAAAAACCGACTATCAAAGCTCGCCGCGACGGCGACCGGCTAATATTGTCCGTCGATGAAGAATGTCCGCGAACGATGTTCTTTGGCGGCTGCCGGGTGTTTAGCACGTTAGCCAACTTTAAGATATATGCGCCAGCTAGTATTAACGTTAACGTGAACGGACCGGCGCGTTCATATTACGAAGAGGGTATACCGGAAAATATGCACATTGATGCTGAATCTACCAAAACAATATTTGAATGATTGTCCTGCTAATGCTACACTTGAAAGATGAAAGGTAATTTTTAAGCGTGGCTTGGTGGCAGGCGATTGTCCTTGGTATTGTTGAAGGAATTACGGAGTTTTTGCCGATTTCTTCGACTGGACATTTGACAATTGCCGAGAAGCTGCTGGGCATGAAAATTGACGATCCGAGCGTGGTGGCGTTTACGGCGGTGATCCAAATTGGGGCAATTCTGGCGGCGGTAATTTATTTCTGGAGCGATATTTGGCGGATTCTGCAAGCCTGGTGGTGCGGGCTGTGGTGGAAGCGAGCGCGCCGGAAGTTTGATTATAAATACGGCTGGGCGATTATCATTGGCTCAATTCCTATCGCTGTCGTCGGTTTATTGTTTAAGCATGAAGTTGAGACGGTGCTTCGGAGCTTGTGGTTTGTGGCGATCGGGTTGATCGGCTGGAGCGTGGTGATGTGGCTGGCAGATAATCGGGCGGCAAAAAATAAGCGCAATGAAGTTGAGACGAACTGGAAGGATACGCTGGCGATTGGTATGGGACAATGTCTGTCGCTGATTCCTGGGGTCAGCCGTTCTGGCGCGACAATTTCTGTTGGTTTGTTCCGCGGTTTTGACCGCGTATCGGTCACGAAACTGAGCTTTTTCTTGGGCATTCCAGCGTTGGTAGCGGCAGGACTATTGGAGGTCGTCACCAAATATAAACACATTTCTGGTGGCGTGGGTTGGACGTCAACCATCATTGCTACTGCGGTTTCGTTTGTCGTGGGTTATATGGCAGTGTCCTGGCTGCTTAAGTTTATACAAAGCAATAATTTTCGTTCGTTCATTATTTATCGATTTGTGCTGGGGCTGGTAATAATAGGGCTGCTTGGCGCAGGTATAATCTCTCACGTTTAAGCAGAAGTTGTTATATAATTAAGACATGTTAGATATCAAATTTATTCGAGAAAATGCTGATTTGGTGCAAAAATCGGCAAATGACAAGGGATACGCGGTCGATATTGCAACAATGTTGCAATTGGATGACGAGCGTCGCGACCTGCAAAAGCAAGTTGAAGCACTGCGTGAACAGCGAAATGCAATTTCAGCCAAAATGAAAGGTGGTCGCCCAGATCAGGAGCTGATTGACCAGGGAAAACAGCTGAAAATTGAACTGGCGGAGCGTGAAGGCTACTTAAAATCCACTGAGGAAAAAGTAGCCGCAATTCTGAAAAACGTGCCGAACATCACCTTTGACGATGTGCCGCTTGGTGGCGAGGAAGACTCGGTTGAGGTAAAGGCTTACGGCGAGCGTAAAACGGGCGCCAAGGATCATTTGGACTATGCTGTCAATCGCGGTTGGGTGGATTTTGAGCGCGGTGCAAAAGTAGCTGGCGCGAAGTTTTACTATCTCAAGGGCGACTTGGCGCTGCTGGAAAATGCCGTCACGCAATTTGCGCTGGATTATGTTATGAAACAAGGCTTTACGTTCATGACGGTGCCGCATATGGTGAATTTACGCACAGCAGAGGGTGCGGGCTTTGCGCCAAAGGGCGAGGGCAGCAATGAATATGTGGTTGAGGGCGAAGACTTGACGCTGATTGGGACGGCGGAAATGCCGCTGACTGGCTATCACGCTGATGAGATTTTGGACGAGAAAGATTTGCCGCTGCTGTATACGGGATACAGCCCGTGCTACCGCAAAGAGGCGGGAACGTACGGTAAACACACCCGCGGATTGTTCCGGGTGCACCAATTTAATAAATTGGAAATGTACGTATTTTGTCTGCCGGAGCAATCTAAGGAAATTCATGAAAAAATCCTCAGCGTCGAGGAAGCGTTGTGGCAGCAAATTGGCATTTCGTATCATGTGGTAAATATCGCGGCGGGTGATTTGGGTGCACCAGCTGCCAAAAAGTATGACATTGAATATTGGTCGCCGGTTGATCAGACCTACCGCGAGCTGACGAGCTGCTCGAATTGTACGGATTATCAAGCGCGCGGTTTGAATATTCGGGTGCGGCGAGCGGACGGCAGCATTGAGTCGGTCCACACCTTAAACGGTACGGCGGTTTCGTTGGCGCGGTCATTGGTGGTGATTTTGGAGAATTTCCAGAACGATGATGGCAGCTTGACGGTGCCGGAAGTACTTCGTCCGTACATGAATGGCCGCGAGGTGATATAATAGGGCTTAGGAGGGTATATGGCGCTAACTAATGACGACAAGCAATGGATCAAGGGTGCGATCGCCGATGGCGTAGTCGAGGCCTTGGAAGCCATTGTTTTGCCGCGATTTGACGAGCATGACAAGCGGTTTGATAGGATTGAGGCCAGGCTTGGTTTGGTTGAAGAGGACGTCTCTAGTCTAAAAAGCGAGATGCGTGAAGTCAAAGACCGGCTCGGCCGGGTCGAGGGCGAACTGCAGGCGCTGACGAACGACATCAAAGAAATATACGATGTCATTTACGGCAAGCCAAACAAATCCTTTATGAGTGCTAGTTTTGCCAAAATGTCGTCAAAGGAAAAGCTGCTTCTCATTAACGAAGAATTATTAAAAATGGCGAAAGACGCTGGCGTTGTGCTGCCGCGTTAGAGAATGATAAATATAGGAGGAAAGATGATAAAAAATATTACTATCACCGGTGTCAAGTACGAGCTGAACGACACGACGAAGAAATATGTCGAGCGAAAAATCGGCGCGTTGGGCAAGTACTTGCCGCGACATGCTCGTAAGAGTGCGACCGCTGACGTAAAGATTAAGCAGATTGACAACCCTGGCGGTAACAAGTACGAGGTTGAGGTTATTATCAACGTGCCAGATAAGAAAATTACCGCCAAAGATTCGACAATGAACGTGCTGGCGGCGGTGGATATCGTTGAGGCGAAGTTAAACGGACAGGTGAGAAAGTATAAGGACGACGTTTTAACGCACGTCGGCAGCAGCCGCGGAGTTTTGGCTAAGTTGAAGCGAGGATTGAGCCGAAAGTAACTGTTGGCTGAAGTTGGTATGAAGCGCTCAGATTTTGGGCGCTTTTTCTTTTCAAATTGTTCAGAAAACGCTATAATAATATACAGTTTTTGAAAATGTCTGAAAGTGAGGGAGTTTTGAGTTTATGGCAATGACACAACAAAAGGCGCTGAGTAAGATTTTTGGCGATCCGCAGAAGAAGATTTTGAAGCGGCTGCAGAAGCAAGTTGACGTAATTAACGGTCTGTCTGAAAAGTATGAAAAACTGTCAGACAGAGAGCTGCAGGCGCAGACAGAGGCGCTGAAAAAGCGTCTGACGAAGAAGAACGTAACACTGGATACGATTTTGCCAGACGCCTTTGCAGTGGTGCGCGAGGCAGCCAAGCGCGTCATCGGCGAGCGCCCGTATGACGTCCAGCTAATCGGCGGCATGGTCCTTCATGAGGGTAATGTTGCTGAGATGAAGACCGGTGAGGGTAAGACCCTGGTGGCGACGCTGCCGACCTATCTGAACGCACTGGAGGAAAAGGGCGTTCACGTGGTGACCGTCAATGATTATCTGGCGCAGCGTGACGCCGGTTGGATGGGCCAGGTGTATGACTTTTTAGGCCTGACCACTGGCGTGATCATCAACGAAGCGTCATTTGTGTACGACAAAGAGTATGACAACGAGCATCACGACGATCCGCGCATGCGCAAGCTCCGTCCGGTCACCCGTAAAGAAGCTTATGCTGCCGACATTACGTATGGCACTAACAACGAGTTTGGCTTTGACTATCTACGCGACAACATGGTGAACGACGTTGACTTATTACGTCAGCGCGAGCTGAACTTTGCTATCGTTGACGAGGTGGACTCGATTTTGATCGATGAAGCGCGCACGCCGCTGATCATCTCGGCGCCAGCAGCGGAAAACCCGGACAATTACTACACCTTCGCTAAAGTTGCCAGTAAATTGGTGCCAGAGGACTATGTTTTGGATGAAAAGCGCCGCAGCGTGGCCTTGACCGACGAGGGTGTGGAGAAAGTCCAAAAATTACTGGGAATAAAAAATTTGTACACGCCAGACCACGTGCGCAGCGTTTACCACATGGATCAGGCTCTGCGAGCACAAACATTGTTCAAGCGCGACAAAGATTATGTGGTAACCAATGACGGCGAAGTGATCATCGTCGATGAACATACTGGTCGTTTGATGCAGGGGCGCCGTTACAACGAAGGATTGCACCAGGCAATTGAGGCCAAAGAAGGTGTGCCAGTGCTGGAAGAAAGTATGACGCTGGCGACCATTTCGTTCCAGAATTATTTCCGTTTGTACAATAAATTGAGCGGTATGACTGGTACGGCGTTTACTGAAGCTGAAGAGTTTCAACAAATTTATTCACTGGACGTTATCCAGATTCCACCGAACAAGCCAGTTATTCGCGACGACAAAGAAGACCTGATTTTCAAGACCGAAAAGGGTAAGTTGAAGGCGGTGGCTGAAGCTATCAAGGATTATCACAAGCAAGGCCGGCCGGTGTTGGTTGGCTCTGGTTCGATTGCTAAGAATGAACAGATTGCTAAATATCTGGAAAAGGAAGGCATCAAGTTTGAGATTTTGAACGCCAAGAATAATGAGCGCGAGGCGGCCATCATCGAGAAGGCTGGTGAAAAGGGTGCGATTACGCTAGCGACAAACATCGCCGGACGCGGTACCGACATTAAGCTTGGTAAGGGCGTCAAGGAGCTGGGCGGCCTGGTGGTGATCGGTTCAGAGCGCCACGAGTCGCGGCGCATTGACAATCAGCTGCGCGGCCGCGGTGGCCGTCAGGGCGACCCGGGCGAGACCCAGTTTTACGTATCGACCGAAGATGATTTGATGCGAATTTTCCAGGGCGAGCGCATCGCCGCGCTGATGGACCGGCTGGGCGTCGACGAGGAAACGCCGATTCAAAACCGCGCCGTGTCAAAGACCTTGGAAGCAGCCCAGAAACGCGTCGAGGGCTACAACTTTGATACGCGCAAAAGTGTTGTTCAGTACGACAACGTCATCAATCGCCATCGCCGAGTGGTGTACGTCATGCGCCGCAAGATTTTGGAGGGCGATAATATTAAGCCGGAGATTGAGCGCTTACTGCGAGCGAAAGTTCACGAATTGGCAGCGCTGCCAACTAAGAATAATCCGAAGTTTGTCGAAGATTTTACGGCAATTTTCCCAAGCGACGAAGGAAAGATTGCTAAGATTGGCAAAGAAAAGAAAGACAAGCTGCGCTATGAAAAGGCGCTGAAGCTGGCTGAGGAGACATATGCGGCGAAAGAGTCTGAAATTGGCGCGGATAATCTGCGCGGCGTGGAGCGCGAGGTTTATATGGCAGTGCTGGATACATTATGGATGCAGCACTTGGAGAATATGCAGCACCTGCGCGAGGGTATTCACTGGCGCAGCGTTGGCCAGCGCGATCCGTTGGTGGAATATCGTTCGGAGTCGCAAAAGTTGTTCGAAAGCTTGCAGGCTAATCTGCGCGATGAAGTTTTGACGGTTATCTTCAATATTCATGAGGCCGATGCGGTGGTTCGCCAGTCGCAGGATGATGAATATGACACGGAGTTGACGCGTTTGGCGGAGAACGCGGTGGAACGCGGCGTCAATGAGCTCGGTGCGGGCGAGGAAAATCGCGACGATGATTTTTCGGTAAAAAAAGGCAAATCAAGCGCCGAGTCAAACCGCGCTAAGAACCAAGCGCGCAAGAAAAAGAAAACTCAGCGCCAAAATCGTAAAAAACATCGCAGATAATTCAGGCAATAGACAATTAAGGAGCAGAATAGATGAAGCATACAGTTGAGGAAGTTAAACTGAAGAATGGCGCGCGTGGTTTGTTAATTGATGTGCCAGACGCTACGGTGATGAGTTTTCAGGTACAGTTTCGGGCAGGCGACCGCTACGTGCGAGATAAAGAGATTTACGAGACAGCGCATTTGATGGAGCATATGGCGTTTGGTGCAAACGAGAAATTTCGTTCGGAGCATGCCTACGAGCAGGAATTTATAAAGAACGGCGCCTATCATAATGCTTATACTTCCGATTATTCTATGGTGTACGAGGCGGTTTGCGCAGATTTTGAGTGGGATCGGATTTTGGAATTGCAGCGGCTGGCGATCGTCACGCCGCGGTTTACTAGCGACTCGTTTGAAGCAGAGAAGGGCAATGTTCGCTCGGAATTAACCGGCTATTTGAATAATCACAGCCGCGTATTATGGCTGCGGGTGCAGCAAGCTTTGGGCGAGGATATTTTGACGGATAGCCAGCGCCTGAAAAAAATGGACAACGTAACGATAAAAGATATTAAGGAGCATCATCGGCGGACGCATACGCTAAACAATATGCGGTTTGTGATCGCCGGGAAAATGGCTGGCCGCAAGACCGCCATTAAGGATTTTTTAGAGCAATGGCAATTGGAATCCGGCGAACGATTTGCGATTCCGCGTGATGAACTGCACGGCGCGCGGCCTCTGTTAATTCGCCGTAAAGAAGCGTCGAATTTGAACTTTGGCTGGTCAATAAGCCTGCCGCGCGAGCTAACTAACGAAGAGTCGGATGCTATGGGCTGCCTGAACCATATTTTAACCGGAACGCTGAGTTCGCGGATTCTGGGTATGGCCCGTAAGAAAGGCTTGGTGTATGGAATGTTTAGCGATACTTCGGTAGGATTTTATGACTCGTCGTGGGATTTTGGCGGCCAAGTCAATTTGGAGACTGCGGAGGTGCTATTTGACATTATCGTGCGCGAGCTGAAGAAGGTGTTAAACGGCGATATCGCTGCCGAGGATATTGAGGCTGCCAAGTCGTACGCTCTGGGGCGCTATCAAATGGGCGCGCAAACAGTGGCGCAAATCAGTAATTTTTATACCCGGCGCTATTTTTCTGACGACTTTGTTAAGGACTATGCCGGCGTGCCAGCGGCAATTCTGGCAATTACCACCGATAAGATAATCCAAGTAGCCAGAGAATTCCTTCACTCAAACGTCCGCATCCTCGCTGGCGTGAGTTCTGGCGATAAAGATCTGCTGCTGCGGCTTCAGGAGAAGCTGGCTGTGTTGGATTAGAATGACTAATAATACACAAAAAACATATCAAATTTGATATGTTTTTTGTAAAACTTCCTTATGGCTAATAATTTATTGTTATTTGTCGACGATAGCGAGGCTGCCAAGTCTTACGCCCTGGGACGCTATCAAATGGGCGCGCAAACGGTGGCGCAAATTCTAAACCTGTTTATTATCAGAATCTAATTCTGACGGCAGGTCAACAGCTCCTTGCGGTGTTGAATCCGTTGCTGAATCTGGACTTGTTTCTTCTTTTTTTTCTGGAGACGGCAATCCCATAGCTTCATGAGTTAATGGTAGAGTGTCATAATCAATCGCCAAACCTTTGCTAGCTCCGACTTCTCTACTTACGACGCCAGCAACTGTATCCCAATCGCTGTTGCCAGGTGTGTCTTTTAGTTTGTCTTTTGGTTGTGTGGGGGTAATAAATTGTTCACTCATGCCTTGAATAGTAGCATAGTATATGAAATAAGTCAAGTTTAGGGTGTGTTTATGGCTAGTTCGTCTCATGCTATACTGTGAACATGAAGATCATTATCGCTGGTTACGGCGTAGAAGGTATGTCAAATTTGGTATATTTCCGGCGGAAGTTTCCGGATGCTGAGTTTGTGGTGGCGGATGAGCGGCCAGCGGATAAACTGCCGGTGATTCCGGATGGCGTGAAGCTGATTTCTGGTAAAAATGTCTTTAACGAACAGCTGGGCGATGCTGATTTGGTGGTGCGAACGGCCAGCTTGCCGCCGCGTAACATAAAAACTAACGGTAAAATTTGGTCGGCAACCAACGAGTTTTTTGATAAATGTCCGGCGCCGATTATCGGCGTGACAGGGACGAAGGGCAAGGGGACGACGTGCAGCCTAATCGCGGCGATATTGCAGCAAGCCGGACAAACGGTGCATTTGGTCGGTAATATCGGCGTGCCGGCGCTGGATGTCTTGCCGAAGATTAAAAAAACCGACATCGTCGTTTATGAATTGTCTAGTTTTCAGCTGTGGGATCTAGAAAAATCGCCGCATATTGCAGTAGTGCTGATGATCGAGCCGGATCATCTGAATGTCCATACGGATTTCGCCGACTACCTCAATGCTAAGAAAAATATTCGCCGCCACCAGTATCTTGGCGATGTTTGTTTATATCACCCAACGAATAAATATTCGCGGGAAGTGGCTGCCGCGCCGCTTGATAGACTGTTAGGTACGGGCGATAATCATGGCGATACGCTGGACTTCGCGCAGCGCTACGCTATTCCCGACGATGACCAAGTTTATGTTCAGGACGGCTACTTTTGCGTGCAAAATCGGCAGATTTGCAGCACCAGTCATTTGCGGTTGCCGGGCGCACATAATCTAGAGAATGCCTGTGCGGCGATGAGCGCGGTGACGGAGTTGCCGATCAACGTGACTGATGAGCAATTTGCTGCTGGACTGGAGAGTTTCACGGGTCTGCCGCACCGCTTGAAATTCGTCGCTGAGAAAAACGGCGTGAAATATTACGACGATAGTATTTCGACCACGCCCGGTAGCGCTATTGCCGCGTTAAAAGCCTTCACGGAGCCAAAAGTTTTGATTTTGGGCGGATCTGACAAGGGTGCGGACTATACGGAATTGGCGCAGGAAATCGCCAGGCAGCAAATGCGAGCGGTGATTGTCAACGGCGCTAATGTCAGTGAAATTATCGAAATTTTGCATAAAAATGAGGTATCTTGCCAGGTTGTCCAGCTGGAAATGGCGCCGATGCTAGCGGTTGTTGAAGCGGCGGCAAGTCAGGCGCAGCCCGGCGACGTAGTGATTCTCAGCCCAGCCGCCGCTAGCTTCGATATGTTTAAGAGCTACAATGATCGCGGCGAGCAGTTCGTGACGGCAGTGGAGAATCTCTAATTTTGATAGATTTCTGGTTTCAATACCCCTATATATGGCAGATTGCGGTATTGTTGGCGGAAATCTAGGCCGTAGCCGACGACGAATTCGTTAGGAACTGACAGGCCGACATAATCGGCGGTAACGTTGGCGATACGTCGTTCGGGTTTGTCGAGTAGTGAGCAGACTTTGATTGAGGCCGCACCGCGACCAGAGAATAATTCTAGCAACCTTTCCAACGTTCGGCCGGTATCGACGATGTCTTCGACCAGCAAAATATGCCGCCCAGTAACGTCGCTATCAATGTCTTTGAGGATAGTGACCGCGCCGGATGATTCAGTTGCGTCGCCGTAGCTAGAGACGTCAATGAAATCGATTTCCAGGTAACAGTCCATCGCTCGCACTAGATCAATCATAAACGGTACTGCGCCGCGCAGTACACCGATGACCAGCGGGTTCTTGTCACGATACTCTGCCGTCAGCTCTCGGCCCAGCTGTGCCACTGCATTGTTAATCTGCTCAGTAGTCACGAGGATTTTAGCAATGTCTTGATTCATTAGGATAGTATAACAATTAACTAGCAAAATCGCTAATCCGCTTGGCGATAATTGCAGTGGGTTCAAGAATGCGGCATTGCGGGAAAAGGCGTTGTAACCGCCTCTTAAGCGCCAGATAATGCGTGCAGCCTAGAACAATAACATCGCTGCCGTCCGCAACACTGGTCGATACTTCATCAAGCACAATATCGTCGGCCAAACCTTGATCAGTCATCTGCGCCCACGCACGGGTGTCTGGCGTGTCGATGCGAACGCCAGTAGCATATTCACTGATAAGCGCGCGCAGACGCTGGCTGTGTTTGGTGGCGTTTGTCGCCAGCAGGGTAATATGATGCGATTTGGTCAAGGCGGCGGCCGATTTGACCATTGGTTCAAAGCCGATAAATCGGACGTCTGGGTAATGTTGCCGCAGCGAGCTAATCGCGTTGGTCGTGGCGGTATTGCATGCCAGGACAATGATATCGCATGATAGTAGCGACTGGATGGCGGCGTCGGTTAGCGTGATAATCTCTTCCGGTGAACGATTGCCGTACGGTGCGTGCTCGCGGTCGATCGCCGTAATGTACGAATGTTGCGGCAGTAATTTTTTCAGCCTCTTTGCTACTAATTTGCCGCCAGTTCCCGTATCAAATATGCCAATCTTCATACAAAAAGTATAGCAAAATTGTTACAATGGTATCTATGCAGCCACTCAAAAAACGCATCCAAACCCTGCAGTCAGAAGTAGAACAGGCCAAGGCGGCGCTGGATTTTGCGGCGTTGGAGCAGGAGATGGCGGCGCTGGATGAGCGGCTTAATCAGCCGGAGATTTGGCATAATCCGGACGAGGCGCAGGCGCTGGCCAAAAAGGCGGCTAGCTTGCGCCAGACGGTCGAGCCGTGGCAGACGCTCGGGGTGCAGTTAGCAGATATCGCTGAGTTGATGGAGCTGGGCGATGATGATCTGCTGCCGGAGTTTGAGGCGCAGGTGACGGCATTAGAGCAAGAATTTACCCGGCGCAAGACTGATCTATTATTTAGCGGCCCATACGACAACCGCGAGGCGGTAGTGCGGATTTCGGCCGGCGTAGGCGGGCTGGATGCTCAGGATTTTGCGTCCATGTTGGAGCGGATGTATCTGCGTTGGGCGGAGCGGTCGGGGATGAAAGCCGACACGCTGGAGCGCTCGACCAATGATGATGCCGGGATAAAGACGACGGTGCTGGAGATTTCTGGGCCGTTTGCGTATGGGAAACTGCGCTCAGAAAATGGCGTGCATCGGCTGGTGCGACTCAGTCCGTTTAATGCTGACAATTTGCGCCAGACTAGCTTTGCGCTGGTGGAGGTGCTGCCAAAGATTGATACGCCGGATGAAATTGCGATTGATCCGAGTGATCTGAGGATTGATGTGTATCGCTCGGGCGGCAAGGGCGGCCAGGGAGTGAATACCACTGACTCAGCGGTGCGGGTGACGCACGTGCCGACGGACATTACCGTGGCGATTCAGAATGAGCGCTCGCAGATCCAGAATAAAGAAACGGCGCTGAAGATTTTGCGCTCCAAGTTGCTAGCGATGAAGCTGGAGCAGCACGCTGAAACGCTGTCTGATCTCAGGGCTGGCGAGTCGGCCAACTGGGGCAGCCAGATTAGAAACTATGTGTTGCATCCGTATACGCTAGTCAAAGATACCCGCACCAAGCACGAAAATCGCAACGCCCAAGGGGTACTGGATGGCGATATTGATGAGTTTATTGAGGCGTACCTGCGAGAAACTCAGTAATATTAGCAGTTTGCGGCCAGAATACAGTTTATGCTATAATATTGCTTGATGATTCTGTTAGATAGGGTGACGAAGAATTACGGGAAGAATAATAAGCCAGCCTTAAATCGGGCGAGTATTCATGTTAGCGCTGGCGAGTTTGTGATTATCGTTGGTACTTCTGGTGCTGGTAAATCGACGCTACTAAAACTCCTGACGCGCGAGGAAAAGCCAAGTTCGGGGAAGATTGTGGTTGGCGGCATTGATTATGACAATCTGAAAGATAAACATATTCCACTATTGCGCCGTAAAATTGGCGTGGTGTTTCAGGATTTTAAGCTGTTGCCAAATCGGACAGTGTTTGAGAATATTGCGTTTGCGCTGGAAATTGCCGGTATGACTAACCGCGAGATCAAATCGACCGTGCCGAAGGTGATTGAGCTGGTGGGCTTGAAAGGCAAGGAAAAACAATTTCCGAATCAGTTGTCTGGCGGCGAGCAGCAGCGGGTGGCGATTGCCAGGGCAGTAGTGCGCCAACCGAAAATTCTGATCGCTGACGAGCCGACTGGCAACCTGGATCCGAAACACAGCTGGGATATCGTGCGCTTGCTGGAAAAAATTAATAAATACGGCACGACAGTGATTTTAACGACGCATAACGTGGAGATTGTTAACCGGTTGAAGCGGCGCGTTATTACTATTGATCACGGTAAGATTACTTCTGACCAAGCAAAAGGAAGCTATAAGCAATGACAAAGGCAAAGACAAGGAAAAAACCCGTATCTTCAAGGGAAGCAGTTCGTATCAAACAGCGCCGGCGCGGCTGGTTGACATTTGTTAGAATGTGTCGCTACGGCATCAATAGTTTTAGCCGTAATGCTTGGCTGACGGTTGCTGCTACTGCGGTGATGAGTATTACGCTTTTGATCGTTTTTATGACGATGTCCGCCCGCCAAATTTTATTAGACACGGCATCCAATATCTCTAAACAAGCCGATATGTCGATTTACCTAAAGGGCGATACGCCGGAAAAAGAAATTAACACTATCAAGTCGCGGATTGCCAAATTGGATAATGTGATTGGCGTAAAATATGTTTCTGCCGAGGAGGCGCGCGATCAGCAAGCTAAGCAGTATGAGGACGATCCGGAGGCATTGGAAGCCATTAAAGAATCCAGCAACGAAATGTCGGCGACGCTGCGAGTCTCGGTAGAAGATTTGAATAATCAGAAATCTCTGGAGAATTTTATTAAAACTGACAAATTGTATAAAAAATACAAAGATCCGCGCCAAGAACCGTCGTTTAGCGGCGACCGCCAGCAGGCGCTGAAAACCGTTGGCGACTGGGTGCATTTGGCAAGTATTGGCGGTTCAATTGCTACTGTGGTGTTCGTGGTGATTTCTTCGCTGGTCGTTTTTAATACGATTCGCATGGCAATCTTTAACCGGAAAGACGAGATTCAAATGATGAAGCTAATCGGCGCTGAAAGGAGTTTTATCCGCGGGCCGTTTATCGTAGAAGCGGTAATGTACGGATTCATCGCGGCAATTATCGCGACGATCGCCGGCTATAGCTTATTATTCTTCGTTCGCGAGCCGATGACCAGATACGGCATTCCGGCGGAGGGCTTGCTTAGCAGTCTAACTATGTACGTCGGCTTGGTGCTTTTGGCGATGATTGTCATCGGTGCATTCATCGGCGTGGTCTCCTCATGGATTGCCACGCGCAAGTATTTGAAGCTGTAATTTTGGTCTAAAAAAAGTGCTTGTTATAGGGTTTTCTTAAATGGTTCAAATCCTGTTGACAGCGTTATCATGCTTGTGCTAACATATAGGTATGAAATTACGGTCCACCACACCAATTTCAGATTCATTAGCCAGCAGGGCAGCCCTGGTGGCGGTGGCTGTGTTGGTTGCAGGCTCAGGCGTTTTCGCCTTGGGTTCGCATGTTTTTGCTCGTGACTACGAGGCGGAAATCAAAGCAAAAGAACAAGAAGCCAGCAAATATAATTCCGAGGCGTCCCGTTTGGGTGAAATGGCGGATAATTTGCAGTCTGAGCTGGATAAAATAAATAACCAAATTACTGCTATCCAGGGGCAGATAGTTGACAGCCAAAAGAAAATAGATAATCTGAATGCGCAGATAAAGAGAAATGAGATATTGATAAAGCAAAGGCGCAAGGCGATGGGCCAGGTCCTGGCGGATATGCATGTTGATGATCAGATTTCACCGTTGGAGATGCTAGCCAGCTCAAATAGCATAGGAGATTACATTGATAAGCAAGAGCAGCGCAGTTCGTTGAGGACGTCGCTGAACGGTAAAATTAAGGAGATTAAGGCGCTCCAAAAGAAGTTGGAAGAGAATAAAAAGCTGGTCGAAAATACGCTTAGAGACCAGGAAGCGCAGCGCAATGTTTTGTCATCCAAACAGTCGGAGAAAGCTAAGCTGGTTGCCGATACTAAGAACGACCAAAACGCCTATTCGGCACTAGCGCAAAAGCGTAACAGCGAGGTCGCTAAGCTCCGCGAGGAACAGGCAGCTGCCAACCGGCGCGCCCTTGGTAGTGGCGTATCAATTCCAGGCGGTATTCCAGGTGGTGGCGGCTATCCAGGTGTCTGGGCGAATGCGCCGCTGGATGCTTATGTTGACCCGTGGGGGCTATACACGCGCGAGTGTGTGAGCTATGTGGCTTGGAAAATTCATAGCACTGGTCGGTATGTGCCGCACTTTGGCGGGGCGGGCAACGCTAACCAGTGGCCATCAACGGCAGCGCGCCATGGTATTTCCAGCGGCTCGACACCAAAAGCGGGCGCCGCGGCAGTGATGAACATCGGTTATTACGGTCATGTTATGTATGTTGAATCGGTTAATGGCGACGGTACTATCACGGTGAGCGATTATAACTTTGCTTGGGATGGTTTATATAGGAATTATACGCGCTCAGCCTCTGGTCTGACGTACATTTATTTCTAGTAATAACCTCTATTAATATAAAAACGCTCGCGCTAACCGGGCGTTTTGTTGTATAATGTAATGATATGACGGAGAGAAAAAAAAGCCAGTCGGTTCAGTTTTTAGCAGTGATTATCGTGGCGATTGTTAGCTTTGCGGCGGGGACTCGCTATGAAACAATTTTTGCGGCGGCAGCGCCAATGTTTGGGGTGCGCGCGTCTAATAAAACGATCGATTTGTCTAGCGTTCAAGAGACATACCAGCAATTAGCGGCAAATTATGACGGCAAACTGGATACGCAAAAGTTAATTTACGGCGCCAGCCGGGGTTTGGTGGCTGCTGTCGGCGACAAGCATACGTCGTATATGGACCCGAAGGAATCCGAGGAGTTTAAGAAATCATTAAGCGGCAATATTGGCGGCGGCATCGGCGCAGAGATTGGTCTAAGAAATAATAAGCCGACAATTATCAAGCCGTTAAACGACAGTCCAGCGCAAAAAGCGGGCATAAAGGCTGGCGAAGTAATTATGAAAGTGAACGGCGAGGAAGCTGCTGATTGGGGCGTTGATAAAGTTGTCGATAAAATTCGCGGCGAAATTGGCACGTCGGTTAAGTTGACGCTGCAGAACGGACAGCAAGTCCGCGAAGTCTCTGTGGTGCGGCAAAACATTACCGCGCCAGCGGTGGAGTCGAGAATTAACGGTAAAACTGGTATTTTGACAGTTAGCAGGTTTAATGGCGACACGGTCAGTGCTGCCAGAAAAGCTGCCCGGGAATTCATCGACAGGGGCGTGACGAAGGTGATTGTGGATTTACGCAATAATCCGGGCGGGACAGTCGATTCGGCGCAGGGCTTGCTGGGGCTATGGCTGAATGACCAAGTTGTTTTGACAGAACGACGCGGTTCGGAGACGGTCAAGACCTTAAATTCGACTGGTTCGCCGATTTTAGAGAATATGCAGACGATAGTGCTGATCAATGAAAATAGTGCTAGCGCCAGCGAGATTACGGCAGGAGCGCTGCGAGATTACGGCAAGGCAAAAATAGTCGGTAAAAAAAGTTATGGCAAAGGCAGCGTACAAGTGGTACTTGATTTGGCCAGCGGCTCGCAGCTAAAAGTCACTGAAGCGCGCTGGTATACGCCAAAGGGCAAGAATATCGATAAGGAAGGTATTAAGCCTGATGTGGAAGTGGAATTGACAGCGGACGATGTGAAGAATGATAAAGATCCGCAGCTGGAAAAAGCCGAATCTTTATAATGCTTGTGTTTTTTATCAATAACCGTTAAAATTAAAAGTATTATGAATGGGAGCGGTCAGAAAAAAAAGATCTTATTAGTAGAAGATGAAATGGCGCTGTCGGCGGTTTATCGTTCAAGGCTTGAGCTTGAGGGTTTTGACGTCAGGGAAGTCCATAATGGCGAGGATGCTTTATCAGCGACAGTGGAATATCGTCCGGATTTGATTTTGCTCGACGCCATGATGCCGAAGATTAGCGGCTTTGACGTGCTGGATATTTTGCGCAACACTCCAGAGACTGCCAATGTGCGGATTATAATGCTAACAGCGCTGAGCCAGCCAAAAGACAAGGAGCGCGCTGAGAGCTTGGGTGTTGATGACTATTTGGTGAAGTCGCAGGTGGTTATTAGCGATGTAGTGTCTCGCATTAAGTATCATCTGGGCCTAGATTAGCGTATTTTGGTATTTGACTGGGGCATGTTTTCGTTGTGCTGTAGTTGACTTTTTGCTTATGTTTTGCTATAATCAATATTATGGAGCAGTACAGGCCAGAAGAGAAAACAATCATTGAAAAATCCCTTTCGCGCGGTCAAGAGGTGTCTTTTTCTATTGAACAGGCGCCGGCAAAAATTGAGTTGTCATTAGGGGGAACCAGAGATAAACATCCTGAGGGGACAGGAGCGAAACCGGCTACGCTATCCATATATAAGGCTGCTGAATTGCCTGAGGTAAATGGCCAGCGTACTTATGATGGTTATATAATTAATCCAACATGTGTTTATATTATTGTATCAGACGAACATCACGATTTAAGCGATCCGGCGGATGTTACAGGTATCAAGGGTGTCAGGCTAGATGATCAGGTTGTTATAGGCAGGGGTCATGGTAGGTTTCCTAATTTGTATAGCAATACGTCTGTGTCTCGCCAGCATTTATATATCTCTACTGACGAGAATGGAACTCTAACGATAAAGGATACTTCAACATACGGTACAGTGGTTTCTTATGAGAGACTGGAACATCAGGGCGATTTTGGCGGATGGGGTAGTTTGCGGCATTATGCACCGCCAAATGTACCGCCAAGTAGCCAAGAACAAAGCCAGACGCCAGAGCGAAGTAGATTAGGCGACTTTTCTGAAAGAATACAGTTTCTGGCGCAGCCGCTTGGAACGGATATTGATGGTAATAGATTTAACGAGCCTCCGAAGCAAGCTCAAGAAAGGGAAAGTAAAAACTTGCGAGAGTTATGGGACGTTATACTAAGCCCTACAGCGACAGACGAACAGCGCGAGCAAGCACACCAGACATATGCACGGCGACAATTATCCGAAGGAATAAGGGGTAGGGATAAGGTTTCAAGAAAGAGTTTTTATAATTCCATAAACTGGCTTAAAGCTCTGGCAGGTACTAATATAAAGAGTATCATTGATGAGTATGCTCCTTATGGTGTTGAGACTGGTTTTGACGGATTTAAGAAGACGATAAATGAGATTCGGAAGAATCATCTACTGCGCTGCCAGCTACTGAAGTTTTTTGGAGGAAAACTTGAAGTTATACGGCAGTTATCACCAGACGACTTGCCAGAACGGGTTAAACACAACGATCCTGGCAATCTAAAACACTCGAACCGTCCTGGCTATCCGGATAAAATGACAAGTTCTGAATATACAGTGGTACTGGCTTTATCAATGCTAGACGGGTCGTTTAGCCCGGAATTAGAGGAAAATATCGAATCTGATAGGCGTAAAGATGGCACTCCAATATACGGTCAGCATAGAGAAGCTGCTCATGTTGTTTTGGCTAGTTGTTGCAGACAAGATTCTTCTGAGTAGGGTATTTGCTATATCTTATCTTTATTATTTTATAGTTGACTTTTCGCTTATGTTTTGCTATAATTATCATTATGACAGAAGCGTTTCCAGGTCATTATATAGCTGGAGATTATCAAGAACAAAAAACACCAGAAACAGAACCAAAAACAGAACATCCAGCAGACGGTGAATCTCAGGCTGATGGTTTGCCGGCGGTTAATCCGGAAGCGTTGCGGGAAGATGGGGATGTAGTTTCGGGTCGTATGGGGAATTTGGCTTTGGAGGCGTCTGGCGTGGCGTCTCCGGAAGGGGATACATCGCAAGACAGTTCCGGCCCTCCAAAGACATTGTCACCTGCGGAGGCGTTACGAGCGAGGCTGGCTGGCTTTTAAGCTGGTAAAAATAACGCCGCTCCTGAGGCGGATAGTTCAGGAGACCGAGAGAAAGCCCGCGCTGATTTATTAGCAGCGTTAAGGGGTAGAGGCAAAGAATCGCCAGATGCAAGTTCTCAGCCGCCTGAAAAAGCGGTAAAAACAGGCGAATCTAATAATCAGCCAGAAGCAAACACGCAGGGCGATGAACAGCAGCCGGAAATGAATAGCGAAAAGCTTAGGGAATTGATAGGCAACTGTTTACAGGCAGCGCAGTCGGCGAGAGAGGGTTTGGAAAAAGCTATGCAAAGTATAGATACAGCGGGAAGCGTGTCGCTTGATGGTTTTCAGGCAGGTTTGTCGTTTGCTGACGGTAATCTTAATCAAGTTGGCAATACAGCTCAGGTACTTGAGAAGATTGCTCCGCAAAATAAAATAGATCTACTTGGCAATTCGGTTAACGATGTCCGGCTGAGAATAAGATCGCTGGATGCGAATGCACGACCCGGGGCGAATGTTGATAGGGGCTATTTATCAAGATTATTAGAACGTGTTGATGAAATGGTTAGATTTGTAGCAGAACTAAGAGACCGCCAAGATCAAGACAGGCGTAAACAGGCTGAAGAGGGTGATGATTCTTCGCTAGACTAAAGAGATTATAATTCAGTGAGCGAAATAACAAACGACCGAACTGCGCGTCCGGTCGTTTGTTATTCCTTATGGTTTTCTAGTCTACGCAAACCTGAGTTCGCCGCTGGGTTTTACCGGTGAACCGGGTTTTCTTGACTTTCTTAAAGCTAACTGTACCGGCTTTCGCAGCATGAATAGTGTAATTTTTACTAACGTATGCGCCGTTACCAGCAATTTTAGTTGCGCCTGTTTGGCGTACTAACACCTGGCCAGCGTTGACTTTCTGACCGCCAAAACACTTGACGCCGAGTCTCTGACCAACACTGTCCCTTGTGTTTCTGGCTGAACCGCCAGCCTTAACTTTTGACATAGCAACTCCTTAAATAGTTTTTATAAACAATCTGTACCAGTGTAGCGAATTTGGCTTAAGTTGTCAAGCTTGAGGCGCGGTTTTGTCAATTGGCTTTAGGACTAGCAGTTCGCGGGCGACGATTTGGTCGGGGCGGCGATAGATAAGCGGTGTGTGGTTGAGCTGGTAATAGCCGAGCTGCTGGAGGTTTTTTATCAGCGGCAAATGAGTGGCGTGACCAGACGCGTCGTACCACGCTGGCACGGCGATACACAGCGGTGTGTTTGGAGCTAGCTGCGGGCGGATGTTAGTGAGGAAGCTAGTGATAATGTGGTTGCAGTTACCGACAACTTCCGCTAGTTTTTGGGGTGCGGGCGGCGCGGAGAAGGGTTGGCCGAGGTAAGTTTCGCAGACGACGGCGGTGAGGTGTGTGCTGTTTGGCCAGTGGTGAGTGGTGGCATCGGCTTGATGGATGTCGATAACGCGGCCGACAGGGCGGCTGGGCGCGGTGAAGGTTGATTGCAGCCACGATAGGTTTTCGGTGGTATAATCAACCATTTTTTGGCTGAGGTCGGTGCCGACGACATCGTAGCCAGCAATCAGCGCTTCTTGCAGGACGGTGCCAGTGCCGCAGAACGGGTCGAGGATTGTCACGGCAGCTCGGATTCCAGCCGTCTCCTCCAAGTCGAATGCATCCGGCAACGCCGTCCGCAGAACCATTGACTTATCGGAGAGGCTGGAATCCGAGCTTGTCACAGAATTGTCGTGTGGTCTTTGACGGGTCAGCGATCCAGCACCCAGCGCCAAATTTAGCATAATCTGCGCCAGTTTAGGCGGCAGCATGCCGACGAAGGCGTCGCGCTTGGGGCGATGGCGGTCGCGGCGGGTGTAGGCGGTGATATTCTGGACGCCGCGGCTCTCGGCAATGATCAGGCGGCGGTCGGTCGTTTTGATGAGAAGTAGCTCGACTTTATACGGCGAACCACCGAGCTTGTTATTGTGTGCGGTGGCAGTGGAGAGAGCAGGCTGGTCATTCGGGATGAGGCGGAGGCTGGTACCAGATTTTTTGAGGGATGATTTGAGGATCAGGCCGGTTTTCTGGATGTCGCGGGCGACAACAGCCAGGTTATAAGCGCTGAGACCGAGGGTGATTTTGTGCGGCGAGTGTGCCCACTTAGCGTGATAATGCTGGGTAATGAAGCGCGAAGCGGCGAGGAGCGAGGCTTTATCAGTGCGGCTGGCTGGGAGCTCGGTGATCACTTTGGCGCATTTGATGGTGCCGCCCAATGTAGTAATGTCGAATTGAGCTGTCTGCACTTTGGCAAACTGCTGGCTGATGCGATTGACGCAGTCTGCGCCAAAGACCGCCGCAAGTTCGGCGAGCGAGATCTCTGGCTGGCGGCCAAGCAGGGCGATATACATACCGACATTATATCATCCGTATTACCAGGCATGGTATAATAATATGGATGTTACCGAGAGTTTTTAGGTCGTTAAAATCGCCGCGGATGCTGATGAGTATTTTGACGCTGTTAGTTTTGGCAATTATTATATTTTTGTCGCGCGCTGAACTAGTTAAGGCGTGGGGTTTGTTTTTGAAGGCTGATACGTTGCTATTATTGCTGCTTATTCCGTTCCAAATTATTGTTTATTTCGCGGGCGGCGAGATGATTTTCGTTTATCTTCGCGATAAGAAGCTAATCGGGCATATTTCGCGGTTTGAGCAGACGCGGATTGCGCTGGAGCTGAACTTGGTTAATCATATTTTTCCGTCAGGCGGTGTCAGCGGTATTTCTTATACATCTTGGCGGATGCATAAACTCGGCGTCAGTTCGGCGCGCTCGACGTTTGCGCAGGTGATTCGCTATGTGACGACTTTTTTGTCGCTGCTGATTTTGCTAGTTATAGCGGTGATCGTGCTGGCGATTGACGGACGGGTTAACCGTTACATTGTGGCGGCTAGTTTTTTGTTAATAATTTGCGTTCTGGCGTTGGTGTTTGGCCTGATATTTATGTTTTCGTCAAGGCGGCGCATGCAGTTAACAGCGGCGCGGGTGGCGCGGATTATTAACGGCGCGGTAAAAATAGCGACCTTAGGCAAGCGAAAACGAGCGCTAAGCGCTAAGGTTATTGAGGACTTTTTCGTCGATATGCAAGGCGATTTTCAGGATATAACCAATCATCCCAAGCTGCTTGTCAAGCCGATGATCTGGGGCTTTGTCTACAATATTTTTGACGTATTGATGTTTGTTGTCGTGTTTCTGGCGCTGGGAGTTTTTGTCAATCCGGCGACTTTGATGATCGGTTACGGTGTTGCCGGGCTGGCGGGACTTGTGGCATTTACGCCGGGCGGTGCTGGCGTTTACGAAACGATCATGATTCTGTTTTTAAGTATGGCAAATACTTCGCCGGAATTAGCGATTGCTGGAATTATTTTAACGAGGGCGATTTTACTGACTGGCACGATTGTTTTTGGCTATATTTTTTACCAGCACGCATTGATTAAGTACGGCAAGCCGAATGATTCCCAGGTTTAGCGTCAGCAACTTCCTGGCGGTGGTTAACCAGACGTTTGAAGTGGCTTTTAACGGCGCGGTTGAAGTTGAGGGCGAGGTTGCCAGCTTTAAGCCGTATCCGCCAAAATACGCGTTTTTTACTCTGAAGGACGAGGACGGATCGGTTAATTGTTTTGTGGGCTTTAGCAATCTGCGGACGCCAATCGAGGACGGTATGAAAGTGGTGGTTCGGGCGATGCCAAGCCTGAGAGGCGATGGCAGGTTTAATTTACAAGTTCAGGAGATTCATCCTCTGGGCAAGGGGAGTCTAAAGCGGAGTTTTGATATTTTGCGGCAGCGGCTGGCGGCTGAGGGGTTGTTTGATGCGGAACGGAAGCGCTCCTTGCCGCCATATCCTGCCCGGGTGGCGGTCATTTCCAGCACGCAAGCGGCGGGCTACGCCGATTTTATGAAAATTGCTGGTGAGCGCTGGGGCGGGGTGCAGTTTATCGTCGCTAATGTTAAGGTTCAGGGCGACGGCGCGGCCGATCAGGCGGTGCGGGCGATTGCCCACTGTAACCAGCTGGCGGAGCCGCCAGAGGTGATTGTGCTGATTCGCGGCGGCGGTAGCGCGGAGGACCTGGCGAGCTTTAATGACGAACGCTTGGTGCGAGCGGTGGCTGGCAGCCGCGTGCCAGTGCTGACTGGTATCGGGCATGAAATAGACGAGAGTTTATGCGATCTGGCGGCTGATGTGCGGGCGGCCACGCCGAGTAATGCCGCTCAGCTGCTATTTCCGGATAAACACGAGGTGAGGCGGCAGTTAGCGTTGAGTCTGGGTAGCATATCAGAGGTGATTCAGCGGCAGATTACGGAGTACCGTCTTCACGTAACAATGTTGCAACAAGCGGCGCTAGAACAGTGGTCGCACCGCGTCGAGATTGCCATGAATGCAACATTGTCGCAACAACGAATTATTGCTGAGTACGATCCAGAGATGGCGCTGCGGCGCGGTTACGCGATGATTAGCGGCGACTGCCAGATTGGTAGTATTGTAAAGATTACAACAAAAGATAAGATCATGAAAGCGAGGATTGAGAGTAGTGAAAAACGATAAAACGAATGAGAAAACGATTGAGCAAATGATGACAGAATTGAACGAGCGCATCGCGTGGTTTCAGGGCGATGACTTTAACCTGGACGAGGCGAAACAGCGGTTCGTCGAGGCGCGGCAGCTGGCGAAAGACATTACGGCAGCGCTGGACGGCATGCAGTACGAAATTACAGTGCTCAGCGAGGATTTTAGCGCGTAATAGGGGCTTTACATCGCCTGAAGCATAAGCTATACTTTAGGATATGAATATGAGAAATAGAAAAGAACAGGGGTCGGTTAACGGCTGGATGATTGGTACGATTGGTTGTTTGGTACTGTTTTTGATCGCCGGGTCGCTGGCAATTTGGATGTTTATGTCCTATACGCAGGAAAAAAATAACGTTGATAGTAAGATTGCTGTCGAGGTAGCCAGGGGCAAGGGCGAGCAGGCGGAAATTGATCAGAAGAAGTTCTCTGAGGAAGCGAAGAATCCGCGAATTGAGTTTGTCAGCCCGAATGAATATGGCCGCGTGTCGTTTATGTATCCAAAAACTTGGAGTGTTTATGTCGATAAAGACGGCAGCGACCGGGGCGACTATAAGGCGTATTTGCATCCGGTGTCTGTGCCTTCATTGTCAAACAAAGATAGCCGGTTCGCGTTTAGGTTGGAAATAATTAACCAAAATATGGATACGGTCTTAAAGCCTTACCAGAATAAGATTAAGAAAGGCGAATTGACCGCCAGCAGCACCGAGTTCAATGGTATTGCTGCTACCAGAATTGACGGAGCGTTCGAGAAGGATTTGCGCGGTTCGGCGGTCTTCATGAAGGTGCGCGACAAAACTATTCGCTGCTCGACCGACGCCGATACGTTTAAGCCTGATTTCGAGACTATCTTGGGTACTATCAAGATCGCTGATTAGGGCAAATCTGGTTTGAGTTTGCTATACTAGAAATGTATGGCAGGTAGAGAGTGGAGCGATGCTGATTTTGGAGGGCTGCCGAGTGTCTTGGTGGCGGCGCACGAGCTAAAAACGCCGCTGGCTTTAATTCGGCAGATGGCGCTACTGCTAGATGACGATTTGACAAGCTTAGCTGATAAAAAACAGATCAAGCAGCGGATTATTCAGACATCCGAGCAGGCGCTGCAATTGACAGCTGATCTAGCGAATTCGGCAAATTTGACGCCGTCATTGTTTCCGCTGGAACCAGTTAATCCGTTGGCGCTATGCCAGCAAATAGCCGCGGAAACGAGACTTAACGCAGTGCTGTACGGGCGAAAGATTAGTTGGCCTCGGGGCGGGCGGAATAGCCGATTGATATTGGCAAATCGGACATTATTGGGGCGGATTTTGGCAAATTTCTTAAACAATGCTTTGAAATACACCGAGGACAACTCAGAGATAAAAGTGTCAGTCAAGGCTGCTGGTGACGCAGTGAGGTTAAGTGTGCGTGATTTTGGGCCGATGATGAGTTTGAAGGAGTATCGGCGGCTGCTTGATGAGATGGATGTGCGAAAAACGGTGCGGACGCGGCCGGAAAGCAGCGGCTTGGGGATTTATGTGGCTAGCCAATTTGCCCGAGCGATGAACGGTCAGATTGGGCTAATCAGGCATCGGGACGGATTGACATTTTATGTGGAAATGCCAGTAAGCCGGCAGCTGAGCTTGCTATGAAAAAGTTGCTAATCGTTGAGGATGATAAAAATTGGGCGGATATTTTATGCGGATATGCGGCGGCAGTTGGCGCGGAAGCGCGGGTGGTGGTTTCTGGCGGCCAGGCGATGGAAATGATTGACAATTGGCAGCCGGACGCGATTGTCTTAGATATGCTGCTGGCGGGCGAAACGGCGGTGGCGCTGTTGAACGAACTGAGGTCGCATGCGGATTTGGCGAGATTGCCGATCGTGGTTTGCAGCAACACGGATGTCAGTCTGGCGGATTTGCGGCCGTTTGGCGTGAGAGCGCTGCTGGATAAGGCGTCAATGCGTCCGGATGAAGTGCGGGCGATTTTTAGCGAGGTTTTGGATGGGACAGAGTGAGCGGTTAAAAGCGATTGTACTGAGGCGGACGAATTACGCCGAGGCGGATCGGGTATTGCAACTACTGACACCGAAAGGCCGGCGCAGTGTCATCGCCAAGGGTGTGCGTCGCGAGCGGTCGAAATTGGCGGGCGGTATTGAACTATTTGCGATTTGCGACGTGGTGATTCGTTCGGGCCGCGGAGATTTGGGGTTGTTGACCTCGGCGCGGCTGGCGGCGTTTTATCGGCATATTTTGGAAGATTACGAGCGGATGCAATTCGCTTATGCGGCGATGAAGCTGGTGTCAGCGGCGAGCGAAAACATCGACGAGCCGGAATGGTATTTTGTGCTAAGCCAGGTATTAGAGCAATTAAATAACCCGGCAGTTAACCAAAAGCTGATTGAAACCTGGTTTTATGTGCAATATGCTAGTCTGCTGGGCGATGAGTTGAATTTACGCAGCGATGTGGCGGCTCAGGCGTTGTCGCCCGATAAAAAATATATGTACGATAGCGCGGAAAAGGGTCTGCGGCTGGCGGAGCAGGGCGACTTGTCGGCGGACGCCATTAAGCTGCTTCGGCTCATCCAAGCGAAGCCGCTGGCGAATGTGGCGCAAATTGGCGGGATAACTGAGGTGATCAATGATTGTTGGCTGGCAGCGCGGCAGCACGCGGCGGTATAAAATTACCCATAAAAATGGTATACTTTAAGTAATAATTATGAATCGCCATGTTGCCAACATGGAGAAAGGTTGTGTGATGGGTCAATCAAAAATGGAAGATATTATTAGCCTGTGTAAGCGCCGCGGCTTTATTTATCAGGGGTCAGATGTGTACGGCGGCCTGAGCGGTACGTGGGACTATGGTCCGCTGGGCGTGCAACTGAAGCGTAATATCATGGATTTGTGGTGGCGCCGGTTTGTGGATGAGCGCGACGATATGTACGGCGTTGATGCTGCGATTTTGATGAATCAGAAGGTCTGGAAGGCGAGTGGGCATGTGGATACGTTTTCTGATCCGCTAATTGAATGCTCGCACTGTAGAATGCGTTTTCGCTTTGATAAGCTAGTAGATAGTATTGCTTATCAGAAGGCTGTAAACAATTTTAAGGCCTTAGTGGATGCTAAATCAGATAAGAATGACGAAATGCTTGACGAGATTGAGAGTGCAATAAGGGATTATAGTTATGATGACTTTGATAAAGTGGTAGACAAATTTCAGAGATTAGTGGATGATTTGAGGTCGGATATTGAGGTTGAGATTGAGCAGCGTGCCTTACTTAAAGAAGCTAAGAATTATACTGGCAATTTTGCGGCTTTTTATGTAAATGATTATATAAATATGAAGTGTCCTAATTGCGGCTCTGAAAAAAAGTGGAATAAACCTTTTCAGTTTAATATGATGTTCAACACTATTGCTGGAGCCAAGTGGGGTATGGCAGAAGTGTTTGATGAAAATGGATATATAACAGCAGAGTTTAGATCGTTTAATGGAGATGATGAGCAAACTTCTCAAGAGACTCATTTGACAAAGCGAGATCAGGTCGATGGCTTAATGTATTTTGATAAGACGGCAAAAACGTATCTCCGCCCCGAAACCGCCCAAGGTATCTTCACTAATTTCAAAAACGTCGTTGATAGTTTCTACCCAAACCTGCCGTTTGGTATCGCTCAGCAGGGCAAGGCGTTTCGTAATGAAATTGCGCCGCGCGATTTCGTCTTCCGCAGCCGCGAGTTTGAGCAGATGGAGATTGAGTATTTCGTCGATCCCGAGCATTGGCAGGAGGCGTTTGATGAATTGCTGGCGGCGACGCATGCGTTTTTGGCAGAATTGGGCTTGAAGCCAGAGCACATTCACGAGCTGGATGTGCCAGCGGAGGATCGGGCGCACTACAGCAAAAAGACGATTGACATCGAATACGATTATCCAATTGGTCGCGAAGAGTTGATGGGTATCGCCTACCGGACTGATTTTGACCTAATGAATATCCAGCGGGTCAGTGGCAAGAGTATGGAATACACCGTCAAGGGGACGAACACAAAATTTGTTCCGCACGTCATCGAGCCGTCGTTTGGTGTCGAGCGGGCGCTGATGGCGGTGCTGTCAGGCGCGTACCGCGAGGACGAGCAAAACGGTGAAAAGCGGGTGTATTTGGCGCTGCCAGAACACTTGGCGCCAGTTAGATTTGCCGTCTCGCCACTACTTAAAAACAAGCCAGAATTGGTGGAAAAAGCCCGCGAAGTCTACGCTAGCCTCGCCAAAGCTAACCCCGGCCGAGTGATGTGGGACGACAACGGCAACATCGGCAAACGCTACCGCCGCCAAGACGAAATCGGCACCCCGCACTGCGTGGTCATCGACTTCCAGACGCTGGAGGACGGCACTGTGACCGTGCGCGAGCGGGATACGACGGAGCAGCGGCGGGTACGAATGGGGGATATGAGACCAAGCGGACGTTATTCACTCTAAAACGATCAGTGACTGGGCAGCTGGATAGTATTGAACGCGAAACGGAAGTTGGCGATCCAGATGTCATGATTGCTATAGTTAAGGAGCTAGGTTTCGTGCCGTTTTCGGACTTGTCGAAGACTCGCCAGACTGGCAAGCTGAACGATGTGGAAGTATGCATCGACTCGGTGGAGGGTTTAGGCGACTTTATGGAGCTGGAACAATTAGCCAATGAGAACGCCAACTCTGCCGCGATAACAGATGATCTGTGGCGCATTATGGCGGAATTGGGTATCAGCCGTCAAGATGAAGTGACTGACGGTTATGATATTTTGATGAGAAAGTTGAGAAAGCAGTAAGGGGCGCTGGAGTTCTGTCTCGCCTCTAATAAAAACCTCGGATTTGTCCGAGGTTTTTAACGGGGTAGAGCCTAGAAAGGTTTACTTCTTCTTGCCGCGCGATTTGACGGTAATTTTCTTTGGCTCTGGCGCCGGCGTGACCGGTATAGTGACTTTGAGGACGCCATCGTCCAGGTGTGCTTCAATAGCGTCAGTGTCAGCGCGTTCTGGCAGCTGGATGCTGCGGTAGAAGCTGCTGCTGGATTCGCGTACGACGTATTTCTTCTCTTTATCTTCTTCTTTTTCGTGGCGTTGGGCTTGGACTACCAGGTTGCCATGCTCTATCGAAATATTGACATCGTCTTCGCTAAAATTCGGCAAATGCGCCTCAACAACTAGCGAGTTGTCCTTCATATAGACATCGGTGGTAGGCAGGCTAACCGAGCGCATTTGGCGCGGCATCCAGCCATCGTCGTTAAAAAAATGGCGCTGCAGGGCATCCATTTCGGCAAACGGGTCGAATCGAACGAGTTTACTCATTTGTTACTCCTTTCGTTTATGGTTTGGCGAGCTTTGGCTCTATTTACAGTATAGAGCTGTTGGCACTCTCGTGTCAAGAGTGCCAAACATAAACGAAATAACAGTAGTCTAGCGTAGGTGAAAAGTTTTACGGAATTTTCCACATTACCATATACGCTATATGTAGTGGCGCTATATATAGCGTATGGGTAGCGTGTTGGGAATGCGGTATAATGTAGGTATGGGATGGTTACGTAACTTAATTTTTGGCGAACCAGATGACGAGTATTTGGCGCGTATTAGCAGTATTAAAAATATCGGCGACAGCAGCCGCGCAGGCTTGCCGCAGGAAATTAATGGCGATGTTGAAAATAAACCGGATGAAACGCCGGCGGTTAGCGAGCAGAAACCTGATCAGTACCACTTGGCTGGCGGTCAAAAAATAATTCCTGAAATAGAGGTCGAGCGGATTAAAGCGCAGCCGTCTAGTGATAATAAATCCCTTGAAATATGGGCGTACATTCACAATCTCGCTAGTTTTGATATTGAGCTAGATAAATACGAGCTGCTGGGGCAGCGGGGCGATTTGAATAAATTTCTCAAACCGGGCGAGATTTTTGAGCTGCGGATGTACCGAGGCGCGATGCCTGAGAATGATTCAGTCCGTAAGATGTATATTCAGTATAAAATTGTCGGCACCGGCGATTATTTTCAGGCCGATCATACGATTAATTACAAATATGAACAGGACAACCAGGGCAATAAATGGTATATGCCAGATAGTCTTAAATTGATACGGCCGGTACGTGATATATAGATATAAAATCCGATAATCGCAGCGATTCGTAATTCGCCGGCGTTGGCTGATCAGGTTGCGACGTGTTACACTTAATCTATGACAAAACCTTTTCTTCTTTTACAATCCCGTCCTGAGGACGAAGCGTCTGACGACGAGTACGCAGCTTTTTTGAAATTTGGCGGTTTGCAGCCGGAGCAGTTGCAGCGCTTGCGGCTTGACCGCGGCGAGTTCTCGCCAGTTAATTTGGATGATTATAGCGGTATTTTTATGGGCGGCGGGCCGGCTAATTTTGCTTATCCGCCAGAGGAAAAATCACCGGAACAATTGCAGTTTGAAGATTATATCATGCCGTTGCTTCGCCGGATTGCAGCCGAGGATAAGCCGTTTTTAGGCACTTGTTTGGGCGTGGGGGCGTTGGTGACGGCGCTGGGCGGTCGGACGGATTTCGATCATGGCGAGCCGGTTTGCGCGGTGGATATAAATTTGACGCCGGAAGCGCAGGACGATCCGCTGCTGGCTGGCTTGCCGGCTAGTTTTCGCGGCTTCGTCGGGCATAAAGAGGGGACAGATACGGCGCCGCCGAACAGCGTGGTGCTGGCTCGTTCTGCGACCTGTATACAATTGCTGCGCGCCGGGAAAAATGTTTATGCGGCGCAATTCCATCCTGAGCTTGATGCTGATGGCTTGGCTCTGCGGATTAATATCTATAAACATGCTGGCTATTTCGCGCCGGAGGAAGCTCAAGATCTGATCGATGCGGCGTACCGCGAATCGGAATTGGTAACCGAACCAGTCAAGATATTGCGGCGGTTCGTTGAAAAATACGCAGAGTAAATCTTGGCAGCGGGGCAAATCCCTGACGAAACGCGTTTGATTTTTGTCAAATTATTGTGTTAAGATACGCTAATGAGTACAGATAAAAAGCTCGCTGAGGGGCATATTTTTACTACGCAGCCTGACGGCGTAATGCGGCAGGATTATTTGTTCCGCGTGTCAATTAAAGCGGTGATTTATAACGATGATGGCGAGCTGCTGGTAGTTAAAGAGCATGGTCTTAATTGGGGTTTGCCTGGCGGCGGACTTGATTTTGGCGAAACGTTTGAACAGGCGTTGGCGCGCGAACTGGAAGAGGAAGTTGGCTATAGCGGCGGTTTTACGTTTGATGTGATTGACGTGGCGGATCCGATGTATCTGAAGGGAATTGATGCGTATCAGGTGTATGTTGTCTGCTGGGTTCAGCCGGAGGATTACGATTTTTCTATCGGCGTTGACGGCGAAGATATGCGCTTTATTGATCCTAATGAACTTGATTTGTTTGACGATAGTCAGGCAAAATACGCAAAATATTTTCACGAGCGTCTGCAGGAGCGGCTGGAAAGGCATTGTCAGGGTAGCTCTTGATCGGGCGGAAAAATTCGCGAACTTCAGATTTTAAATACTCAATTTACGATACGTGAGTCTGGCGTGCTATAATAATCATATGCATATTATTCTTGGTGGGACGAGCGGGCTTGGTCTGGAGATGGCTAGGCAGTTCAGAGAAAGTGGCAAGCGTGTGTTAGTGTTGGGGAAGACGCATAACGCCCATGAACACGGCGAGGGTTTCCAATTGGATGTGTATTATCCCGAACAGGTAGAGGCAGCGCCAGCGCGGATTGAGCAGATGCTGGGTAGTGATACTATTGAACAATTTGTTTGGGCGGCGGGTTATGGCTGGCGCGGTAATTTTGAGGATCAGCTCGACGCCCGCTCCATGGCGGAGGTTAACTTTGCCGGTGCGTTACCGCTGGTGCAGTGGGTGTGGCGAAAGATGGCTCGTCAAAATCAGAAGTCAGTGTTGACCATCATCGGTTCGACCAGCAGTGTCAAAGCTCGGGCGGACGAGGCGGTCTACGTCGCCACCAAGCACGCGCAAGCGGGTCTGGCGCGCAGTTTGGGTATGCAGGCGGATGAACAGAAACTGTCAGTGAAAGTCGCATTATTCTTGCCGGGCGCCATGAAGACGCCGTTTTGGAATGGCCGAGAGTTGCCGGCTGATTATGCGTTTTTCAACGATCCCGCTAAAATTGCTACGCATATTATCAACGCCATTGAAAATCAGCAGCAACCATATCTGGAGTGGCCGCTGCCAAAGGGCACGTTGGTTTAAGTTCCGGTAAGGTGGTATAATTCGGGAATGGTAATGAATGTTTCAAATAATGATTATTTTGGGGTAAAAATTGTAGTAATCGGCGGCGGAACCGGCAGTTTTACGCTGCTGTCGGGCTTGAAAAAGTACACGCATAGCATTACGGCGCTGGTTAATATGGTTGACGACGGCGGCTCGACTGGACAACTGCGCGACGAACTGGGCGTACTGCCAGCGGGCGATGTCCGGCAATGTTTGGTGGCGCTGAGCAGTTCGCCGAAGGTGCGCGATTTATTTAATTATCGGTTTGACGAGGGTAGCATGAAGGGGCACGCCTTTGGCAATTTGTTTATGGCAGCGCTGGAAAAGATGACGGGGAGTTTTGCCGAGGCGGTGGAGCTGGCGAGTGAAGTTCTGGGTGTAAACGGCCGGGTATTCCCGATTACACTGGATGATACGACTATGTCGATTAAGCTAAAAGACGGTACGACTGTCAATGGCCAGCACGCGGCAGAATCGCTGCAGATTCCGCGCGGCGAGCGTCCATGGCTGGAGTTGAAGCCGCCGGCTGGCATTAATCCGCGGGCGCGCCAGGCGATTTTAGATGCTGATTTGGTGGTGATTGCGCCCGGGCTGCTGTATGGTAGTCTGGCGCCAGCATTGTTGGTGCGCGGCGTAACCAGGGCGCTGGCGGAGACTAGGGCGAAGAAAGTTTATGTTTGCAACTTAGTTAATAAACCGGGCCAGACAGATGGTTTTACCGTGGCGGATTTTGCGGATGAGATTGAGCGATTTTCAGGTGTAAGTATGGATTATATTCTATACAATAATCATCGTCCTCCGGAAAAACTGATCGAGAAGTATTCACATGACGGCGAATATTTGGTGGAATGGGATGAGGAGGTGTTGAAAAACAAGCATTATTATGCGTCGGGCAAGCGGTTGATTGCTGATACTGCTTGGGTTAATAAAAATTCCGACAGCGACCCACTGGCAGCACAACGCAGTTTGATCCGACACGACGCCGACAGAGTGGCGCGCGAGTTGATGCGGATTTATTTTGCCTAAGGCGATTAGCGTCTATCTTATTATGCTTCGGTATGCTGTAGCTATATATAGTGTATTGTTACGAAGGTAGGGGGTGAGAGTATCTTAAAATGTTGGCCAAGTATATACTACAAATTCCAGCCGTTATAGTATAATTGAGATAGTCTATCATGAAAGAGCCTCAGTTTTATTTTATTAACTATAAAAATTCAATCGCCGGAGTGGGGGGTGTTGGCACGGTAAGTAGAGACCTCATTGAGTATTATCCTGGTGTGAGATGTATATTTTGGGATGGCACAAAAGCAATAAGGGGTTCTGATGTTGGCATTAATTTAGGGAATGGTGTAAATCATGGCAAAGTCCATTTATTGTTTTTCAAGAAATATCTATGGTCATTACTGCACGGCATAGAGTGTAAAATTAGCGATAAACAACTTAATATAGCCAGGCGGGATTTGCACAAGCAGGTGGCGGTGCTTGTTAGCAAGATGGTGCAAGAAATAGGAACGAAAAACAATAGTTTTAATGGTGATATATTTTGGATAAACGATTATACAGCACTGCCTTTGGTACGAGAATTAAGAGATCATTATGAAAGAGCTACGATAGTATTTAGTTTTAGAACCCCTTTTGGCAGGGAAGGTTTTTACCCTAACATACAACAACCAGACGTTGGCATGTTTGTTGACTTGCTAAATTCTGATCTAATTACCTTTCATAGAAGGTGTGATATGTTAACATATATTAAATTTTTAGAAGAAAATGCGACTAGCGTTATTGATAAAACCAAGGTGGTCGATGATTTTAGTATTTTGATATTGACCAAGGATGGTCATACTGTAGAACTACTTGTTGTGCCAATGGGTAATAATCTACAGTATCGTCAGAGTCTTGCATATACAAAAGAGGCTCGTGAGATTGTTAAGAAAATACGAAGTGACCATAAAGGCAAGAAGATAATTACTAGTATTAGTAGATTTGAACAAACAAAAGGGGTGGAGTACGAGATTGATTTAGTTAATACTCTAATAAAGAAACATCCTGAGTTGAAGGATAAATTTGTATTTATGCGATATACGTACAGATCTAAAAAGAAGATTGATGACTATGAATATAGTGCTTTGCACGACAGGGTATTAAAAGGAGTGGAAAATATAAATCGTAAATACGGAGGAAAATCGTGGACTCCTATCATATATAGCAATGAGCACAAGCTAACCGACCAGGAGGTGACTGCTGTATTGCAAGCTTCAGACATTGTAATTGTAGCTTCTGTTGCGGATGGATTTAATCATTTAGCGCTTGAGGCAATCCATAGTCAAACGCAGGAAATGCCAAAGGTTCAATTATTGCTTAGTAATATAGGTGCAACTGATTATATAAAAGGATATAACCGATTGAAGCTCAGTCTTGAGAATGATGTTGAAATTCTTTATAAGGCGCTTGTACGATCGGAGAAGGAGGTCAACGTCTCGTACAAGGAGCTTAGAAACTCGGCTAGTAGACTTTCCTCTAGGAGTTGGCTCGATACGATCATATCCAGAGCGCAAATAATATCAGAGTCTAAAGGAGGAAAAAGATGAAGTTAGCAATAATTACTCCAGTCAATAGGTATTTAGGTTTCTCTGCGCCGATATCGCCGGTTGAGCAGTTTAATAATGCCATCAAAAACTTTAACGATGTTGAGATGGTGTATATTGACCCTCAACGAACCTTAGTTTATGGAGATTGTCATAGCAAACCAATCCTCTACGACGACTCCGGCGAAATGTTGGATGCTGACGTTTATTTTGCCTTTTCTCACAGTCCTTTAGATAGACAGATGACAAGATATATAATAAAATCCCTGGAACGTACTGACACAAAAGTCATTAATAACTATCGGGCATTGACGGTTGCTGATGATAAGGCCCTTATGGCAATAGAATTAGCGGGATCTGGCTTGCCTATCGCTCAGTCTTTTATTGCATCAGCCCGCTCAAATTCACAGAAGATTATTGACGCCTTGAGATGCAAGGGTGATTTTATAATTTCAAAAACCAGTGGATTAACTGCAGGCGGTGTTGGCGTTAAGCCTGTGGTTAAAGAAATTAATCATTTAGCGCCAGAGCTATGGTCGTGCAGACTGAGCGAAAGACCAAAGGTCATACAGAATGACCTTGATGCTGGCAATAGTAAGAGAACGGTTGTTCGGGCTTATGTTGTGGGGGGACGAGTAGTGGGCAGTTATACAACAACAGGGTATGGCGTGGTTAATTGTGCTGGATTAACAAGAGAATCAAAAGCCGTGCAATATAGTCTGTCGGTTGACGAGGCAAATATTGTTCTAGCTGCTGCTGCAACTGTGTATTCAAGTGGCTTTTGCAGAGTTGATTGTGTGGGCGGCAAAAACTTTTCAATTCTTGAGGTTAATCCGGTAGCGAGGATTGATGCGTCGGATTATGGTATAGACGTGCCGTGTGCTATCATAAAATATGCGAAGGAATTATGCATTGAATGAAAATTGACAATAGTTTTCCAGCTGTTTTTTGGGGCAAAGACAAGTCGACGAAAGCTCAATTTTGTCCGTGCGAAGATATTTTCGATTTCTCGCTTGTGACATCGTGTATGGTTTGTGTAGTTCATGAAAATAAAATACTTTTAGCCAAGCCACCGCGTGGCTGGGGTTTGCCAGGTGGTCGTATGGAATTAGGAGAAACGCCAGAAGATTGTGCGCGACGCGAAGTGTACGAGGAAACATCCGTTGAACTAAATTCTCTAAAATTGATTGGTGCTTGGTATATTGAAAAATTATTTCATTCTAAATATAACGATAGATACCCCGATAGGGCATATCAGCTGCTTTTTCTGGCTGATGTAAAACGAATAGATGATTTTGTAGCTTCGTACGAATCATCAGCTAGGGAGTTTGTGGAATTTGATAAAGTGCAAGACTATCACCATGATTTTGCTAATTTTGCTGAGATTATGAGATACATTAGGAAGTGTATAATATGAGTGAGCTAATTTTTATGAGACACGGTAATCATATACCTGACAGCGATGACAATGAACTATTTTCTGGTCTTACCAGCTCTGGGTGTGATGAGATGCGATTGGCTGGCTCTAGGCTAGTGCAGCAGGGAATGAAAGCCTATACAGTCAATAATGACAGATCGCTCGGTTCGGTAGCTTTAGTGTTGGATCCTGAAATTACTAATGGTGCTCTTGCAGAAGAGGTTAGTTCTTTGGTGAGGCGTGGAAAAATAAAAGTCGATAACAGACTGCAATATCTGGAGCATGAGAACCCTGTGTTTCAAGAAGGTTTAGAGGAAGCCTTCTTTGCTGGCGAATGTCTAAAATTTTTTGTTAAGGAGTCAGATCGTTTCTTGGGGGTTAGCACCTATTCTTGTATGGCTTCAAATATAGCGGATATTATTACTGAATATACAGACTCTTTGTTGTGCGCTCGCGAATTCTTTTACCCTTCCTTTAGGGCAAAGATGACCCACCTTAAGTTAGGTGAAAAATTATCTATGCATTATGTCGATTATTACTGTTCGGAGGTGGAATTGAATCCAGATGCGCGTATTCAGACGCAAATAGTAGAAATAAGAGGGTCAAATTATAGACTTACCGATGAATATGGCCACCTAGATTTTAATGGCAATGATATAATAGTAATCAAGGAGGGTTTATAGTAGATGGCTAAGTTAATAGATAAAGTTAAATTTAACGAGATTGAATTCCTGATGTTCGTACTGGATGAACTTGCTGATGAATTAAGTAAAGATGGTAAGGATGTAATTAAGTTGACCCTTGGTAAGGCGCAGGAACCTTTACATCCTAGAATTGTGTCGGCATGGGTGGATGCCGTCAAAGATGAGAATAAAAGAAATCTTGTGTATCCAGAAGGTTTGCCAGAGTTGCGCCAAAAGATTGCTGAATGGTATCAGAGTCTAGGGAATAATGTTGAGAAAGAAAGTATTCTAATAAACACTGGCACTAGCCCATTCTTTAAGGATCTATTTAGGCTTTTAGTAGAAGAAAATGACGAAATACTATTGCCTGAACCATACTATTCGGTGTACTATGTTTGTGCTCTATTAACAGGAGCAAAAGTAAAGTATTATCATGTCGATCCAGCAACTCTAAAGATTGATATGGATGATTTTCGTGCAAAATACAATCCTGAGAAAACACGATTTGTAATAATGTGCAGTCCGGGTAATCCCTACGGCAATATTCTAAGCGCGAAAGACTATCAAGAAATAATTAACATTACGTCTTCTAACACATATCTTTTGTCGGATGAGATATATCGAAACACTGGATTCAGGGCAGATGTAACTTCCATTTTAGATGTAGCTACTGAAAAAGACATAAATAGCCGCATTATTATAACTAATTCTTTCTCCAAAGGCTTCAGAATGTATACTGCTCGTGTAGGTTTTGCTATTCTGCCAGATAAACTATTGTTGCCTTATCGAGTAATGTTGCAGCACGCATTATTAGCTACAAACCCCACAGAGCAATTTGCTTGTATTGAGGCATTAAACCATCTTGATGAGGTAAAAAAATTAGCACAAATATACTCTGATCGTAACGATTATGTCGTAAAAAAGCTTGCTGGAATTGACGGCGTAAAAGTAATTCCGGCAGAAGGTGGCTTTTATCTCGTGGTAATGTGTGGTGATTTTATGGCACAGAATAATATATTTACAAGCTTTGATTTAGCAAAAGATATTCTTGAGAAAACAGGTGTTGCTGTTGTACCTGGATCGGATTTTGGTGTTCCTAAGGGCTTGCGTATATCCTTTACACACCTTAGATTTAATGAGGCTATTGATAGACTAAAGCAATACTTTGGCGGAATATAAGGCAACTTGTGTAGAACACGAGTATAACTTATGCAGGTTCATTTAATTATACGATAAGAAAGGGCGAAGCATGAGATAGCCATTATTGGGCAAGGCTATGTGGGTAAAGCGATTAAAGAATTGGTAGAAGATTACTATGAGATAGTAACTTATGATCCTAAATTGGATCTAGATTATCCAAAAGGAACTATAGACAAATGCGAACTTGCTATCGTCTGTGTTTCTACTCCCATGAGCGAGAGCGGTGGGCGTATAATGTGTCTATAGTAGAGCGTACTATAAATAGGCTAAGTAATACTCACATACTAATAAAATCAACTATACCGTCAGGAACAACAGATTGCTTACACAATACAACAGGTAAAAATATCTCATTCTCTCCAGAATATGTTGGAGAAAGTGCCTACTTTAATCCTATACATAAAAGTATAAAGGATGCAAGATTTTTCATAGTTGGAGGTAGCCCTGGCGAAGCTGAGTATCTGTTTGATATATTTGGACCCATACTAGGTCCGCACACTCAATATTTTCAGTGCAGACCCGCTGAAGCGCTGAGCTTATAAAGTATAGGCTATAGTCCAAAATTGTTGAAGCAGGTACTGGATAGCAACAGATACTTTCAGAGCAAAAAATAAACTTTTCACTTCACATACGGTGGAATGGGATGAGGATTTACTGAAAAAGAAGCATTATTACGCCTCAGGCAAGCGCCTGATCGCTGATACTGCTTGGGTTAATAAAAATTCCGACAGCGACCCGCTGGCAGCACAGCGCAGTCTAATCCGGCATGACGCCGACAGAGTAGCGCGCGAGCTGATGCGGATTTATTTTGCCTAAGATGTTCTAAAAACTCCGAAATGTGGCGATTTGCTTGCAAATCATTATTTTTTGTTGTATAATAGACAAGTTTGTTATGGCAATCGATACACAACAACCAGAACGGGCGACCGAAAATCCTGACTACTCTCCCAGAAGAGGCGAGGTATTTTTCCATCCTGAAGAACTTGCGATGAATTTGACGGAGACGTTTAGCGGTCATCACATGACGCCAGCGCGCCGCTTGGCGGCAAAGCTTATCATAGAAATGCCAGCGGACATTGAAGAGGACGATCGCATTGACTATATTATGTCGGCGCTTGATAACGACGAGACAATAACTGATGAAGCGCATCGAGACGTGGTGGTCGGCATTCTGGAGGATTATAAAGTCTTACAAGGCTTGTTTGAATCGTATATTGAAGGGATTGACGAGACGACACTGCAAGGCAGGGCATTGCGGCTGGAGGATGGACAGAAGATACCTGATGATTTGGGAAAGGACAATTCTCAGAGCCCGTGGTCAGACAATCCGCCAATTCCGGTGCCGCGTATTGATGATTTGATCAAGACATTTTCCACGAAAGGCGAAGGCGTCCAGGGCGTCGGGCTGGAAACAGCAATGATTGTCGGTGCAGTAACGCTTGCTAAGTTAAAGACTACTCCTTATCATGATGCGGCGGTTTATAAACAAGCGGTGTTTGCTAAAAACTTTTTGATTCCAATATGCAGTATTATTAGTCTTGATAATCTGGAGTCCGAGCTGAATGATGAAGTTGACATCATTACGGGACGAAATATTGGCGATGGTAGGGATGGTAGCGATTTGAGTAATGATATTGATTCGCTTTTGGACGAAGTAGACAGGGTTATATCACTGCATTTTGGTGCTAAGGATTCAGTTGATCCTAAGCGGTTTGATTTTGCGAGGAAGAATATTAATGGGATTTTCTCTGAGTTGCTTGGCGCGCCGGATTTAAAGCCAGCCGTAGAAACTGGCTCGCCGCACGGTACATTGTTTGAAGTGGGTACGGTGAAGATTTCGAATGGCACTGAGCTGGAAGTGCGAGCCCGCGGCAAAGGACGAGGCTCGTATCTTAGAAAATTGCTAAGGGCTATCGGATACTATGAGCCGCATTCTCAGCCGCTGAAAGACGAGGGGGAGTTTCATCCGATTGATATGTATGGCATGACGGTAATTGCCGAGGATGATAAGCAATTGGCTGAATCGTACGTAGAAGCGGTAGTTAATGCTCTGGAAGGTAAGAGTATTAGTCCGTATCCATCACCCAGCCGAGAAAAGGAATGTTTTGTCGTTAAAGGATCTCCGGAATTTCAGGAGACTATTCGCAAAGCAGTCCTTGAGAGAATTCCGAATATTGATATGGGAATGTTTAGTTTTAAGGACAGCGGTAGAGACTTTACTGATGCAAAGATTACTGGTTTTTATGAGACAGGTGATGGGAGGGTTTCGTTTGCACCATTTGAAATGCAGTTTTCGACGCCGGATGCCCGCTTGGTGGCGCGAACTGGCAAGAAAGCGGCGCACTTCTTCTTTAAGTTGCGGAAAATATACGGCGATTTGGTGAGCATGAGCGATGAGGCTGCTGATGCGGTAATTGATATTTGGCAGCGTAAGCAAGATTATTTTACAAAGCCTGATGATAGCATAAAGGAATATCACTTAACAAATCAGAGCCGCGAGCGCGTGGCGCGTTTCAAAGAACAAGCGACGGACAGGCGTAGAGTTCTGCTAGGGCGTGTCCGCGATCTAGCTAAGCGGGCTTTGGGTGGTATAATTAACTCATAATGACGATATACTACACTGATGGCTCAACTTCGCCAAATCCCGGCCCGGGCGGGTTTGCGGTGATTCGTGATCTTGAGCCGTGGATTTTGGGCTCGGAGGACGGCGAGACGACCAATATTCGCATGGAAGGCAAGGCGCTGATTGCGGCGCTTCAAGATGCGGACGGCGCACCATGTGTGATTTATACTGACAGCGAATTTTGGATCAACGTGGTGACCAAGTGGGCGCCGGGTTGGCAGCAGCGCGGCTGGACAAAGAAGGGCGGCGAGATCAAGAATCTGGACATCGTTTGTGAGCTATATGAGCTGTACTCAAACTCGCAGGCGGAACTCCGCTGGGTGCGCGGTCATGAGGGTGATGAGGGCAATGAGCTGGCGGATCAGTGGGCGAACCGGGCGCGTGAAGGCGAGCGGTTGACTAAATAAATAATTTATGTTACAATGGAAGGATGAATAGGCTATATTCAGCAGATCTTACTGTGGTGCGAGCTGACGCAAAGCTCTTTTTTGATCGTCCCGGAGATGACCTAGGGTTTATAGGGGTTGTTACTGAAATAGAGCCAAAGGAGGATGAAATACGTGTTACGATGGGGCTGGGTGATTGTGGGTTTCATGGCGTATTGTTACATAAAATGGACGTAGCAGCTGGCAGTATACCGCTACCTGGCGGGATGGCGTATTCTCAAGCAATAATACGCGGTTCTTCTGCAGGATTTTCTCGTGCGAGGAGAAGGGGGCGATTAGAGGTAGCTTGTATGCTGTTAAATATGCGTGATAGGTCAAATTTGACACCGCAATAGACCGCGGCCTCCGCTTATATGGCCAGTTTAGCGTTGGGAGGGTTGTTAAGTATGCCGCGAGAGGAGATTGGTAATCTGAAGAATCCGAGCGATTTGTTGTTTGAAGTTCCACGGATGCAGCAGTTAGATGAAGAGATAGGTAGAAGAATCGAAGTTCGCCAGGGGTAAGTTTTCTGGACGTCGTTTCTTCTTGCGTGCTATACTGGAGCAATGGAAGAAGTGAGGGAAACGACTGATATTTTTTTGTGGGCCAATCAAACTGACGCGAAAAAGAATGATCTATCGATTGAGCTGTTTTTGTTTAATAAAAATTACACGCCGTATTTCATGCCCCTGAAAGGCGATGTTGAGCAGCAGCTGCGGCCGCTATTTTTGTTTGATTATATCAATCAAGTTAATTTGGGCGCGGGCACTGGCCTTAGTGTGCGCGATTATGAATTGAGCGAAGCGGAAGACAATGTGCTGCTGCGGACGGACCTCGGCAAGGTCGGCCGAGCGGAGACCTTGATTCATTTGATTGAGCACGAGCGTGGTGATATCGTGGAGTTCTCGGAAGCTGAGCATGAGTTCAAGCGAATGAAAGGCGTGCTGGCACGGTTTACTGACCCGAATGATCCAGAAAAAGTCTTTTATACAGCGAAGCTAATCCAACAGGGACAGACGCTCAAAAGCGCGCTGGCGTGGGAGTTTTCTGACGGCAAGTTTGGTGCATTTAAGGCGGAAGTCGGTTTTAAGGTGCCGGATGATAACCAAGCGCTGATCATCGGTCAGGATATTTTTGCCTTTAATCCAGGCAAATTTGAGCGGATGTTTGGCTATGAGTACAAGAAGCAGGTGATTGCCGATAAGAAAGTGGCGGAAATTGAAAAGCAATATAAGCTAAGTTTTCCTGAAGGGCTGGACCTGAATGCGCTGGTCAAGGAGCGCAAAAAGACCATCAATAAACTACAGAAACTGGAGATCGGCGAGGTCAAGCAGGAGCAGGTGTTAGACTATGCTGACGAGATGCAGCTGGAGCTGATGAGTGATGATAACGGCGCGATTATCATTATGGACGGCAATGATCTGGATATGTTTGTGAACTTGATCAATGAGGACTACATCGAGAGCAAAATTACTGGTAAACGCTACGAAATTAAATCGAAAAAACTGCTGGGCGAGCCAGAAGGCGAACCGCCACGAGGTTAAGTATGGACCAGGAATTAGCGCTGGCGATTTTGATGAGCGGTCGGTCGGCGCTGCTGACGGGTGCGGCTGGTACCGGCAAGACGCACCTGCTGAATACTTTTATTGCACAGGCGCGTGACCAGGGTAAAAAGGTGTCGGTAACAGCGACGACGGGCTTGGCGGCGACACATTTGGGCGGCAATACCATTCACAGTTGGAGTGGTATTGGTGTCAGTGATCACTTGGCGAACAACTTTTTTGATCGGCTGTCAAAAACGCGACGTGAGGTAATTGCCAGGACTGATGTGTTGGTGATTGACGAGATTTCCATGCTGCATGATTTTCGGCTGGACATGGTTGACCGGGTTCTGCGCGGTGTCCGGGAAAATGACCAGCCATTTGGCGGCGTGCAGCTAGTGATGAGCGGTGATTTTTTCCAATTGCCACCAATCAATCGTCCGGGCGAGCAGGGCGGCGGCTTCGTGGTGTATTCGGAAGTGTGGCAGGAATTGCAGCCGGCGGTACTATATCTGGAGCGGCAATACCGGCAGAGTGACGAGCAGTTGCTGGAGATTTTGACGGCACTGAGAAATGATGGTATCAGGCGGCATCATGCCGAGACCTTGCTAGCGCGGACTGAAGTCGAACTGTCTGATGGCGACATCACCGAACTACACACCGTCAATGTTGACGTTGATGCTATCAACAGCCAGAAGTTGGCGGAGCTGGCGGGCGAGGAGCGAACATATCAGCAGACGACGACTGGCTCAAAGATGTACGTCGAGAGCCTGCAGCGGTCGGTGCTGGCGCCGGGTGAACTTGTGTTGAAATTGGGCGCGTTGGTGATGGCGGTGAAAAATTCGCCCCAGAAATTGTACGCCAATGGGAGCATTGGCACGGTGGTGGATTTTGAGCCGCTGACGGACTATCCAATTGTGGAGTTTCGTGACGGTCGGCAGGTAACCATGGTGCCGGATGTATGGGAGTTACGCGACGGTGAGCGTAGGCGCGCCAGTATTTCCCAGGTACCACTGCGGCTGGCGTGGGCTATCACTGTACACAAAAGCCAGGGTATGACGCTGGACGCGGCTCGGATTGACCTGAGAAAGGCGTTTGTTGAGGGCATGGGTTATGTAGCGCTTAGTCGGGTGCGAGATTTGGATAACTTGTATCTATATGGAATTAACCGCAAGGCGTTGGAAATTTCGTCGGATGCACTGGCGATTGATGAGGTGTTGCAGCGAGCAAGTAATGAGGCAGCCAGGCACTATAGTCCGATGCTGGAGGAAATGAAGCTAAAACAGCCAACGCCGAAAAAATCCGGTAAGAAATCTCAGTCCGGCAGTTGGCAGCAAAAAATTGCCAAAATGCGCGAGACACACCCGAAAGCATACATGCCATGGGAAAAAACCGACGACGACACTCTCAAACAGGAATTTTTACAGGGCGCAACTATTCAGCAGCTTAGTCAACAACTTGGCCGGCACGAAGGCTCAATTAAGATGCGATTGCAGAAGCATTTTGGGGAGGATGTTTTGGGCTAGCTCAAATGCTATAATGACCGCATGAAGCAGTTAGATTTTTCACCCCTATACACGCCGATGTCCGAGTCTGAAGTACAGTGGTTTCGGCAGTATTACCAAAGCGTCAACGTCGAAAGAAAAGCTAAGGGAGTTTTTGGCCAAGCGCTGGGTATTGTTTATATGACTATCGTAATGAGTGTCTTTACAGGCGGATTTTTTGTAATACCAGAATCATCGATGCCTGCAAATCTTAAACTCATATTAGCGCCGATGGTTATTTTCATCTATATATCATTCATTGCTCTTATTAGGCGACATATCAGGGTTTTATTTGATTCAGGAAGGGCGACTGGCGAACGGTACATGATGGCAGCTTTAAGTAAATTTGCTGGGTTAAATCAGCTTGATTTCATGCCGTACGTAGAAAACCCTGATAATTCTGGTGTTATTTTTCAAGAAGAGTGGTCGCGCGATAAGATCTCGCGCAATGTTTTGTCCGGTACGCTCGGCGGCAAGCTTAATTTTCAAATGGGCTGGTATGAGAATGAAGTTACATTGGATCACGCCACACGCTATTGGCGCTATTTGCGAATTGATATGAATCGGAATTTGCCGCATGTTATTCTTGACTCGACAGTTGATAATGTTAACGTTCTCGGCAAAGTTTTTAATAATTTGCCAGATGATATTGATCCTAATCAACGGCTTAGTCTGGAGGGAGGTTTTAACGATTATTTCACGCTGTATGCGCCAAAAGATTACGAACGGGATGCTTTGTATATCTTTACGCCGGATTTAATGGCGCTGTTGATTGATGGCGCGACGTGGTGCGATGTTGAAATAGTGGATAGTCAGATTTATTTTTATAGCGCCTATAATAAGTTTGATTATGTAAAAGAGATGGAATTTGTATGGAAAGCGTTTCGCATTATGAGTATTATGGGTGCCAAGTTGTACAATCAGATGGATTACTATGCTGATGAGCGAATTGGCAATTGGCAGTTTAATGTTGTTGCCGATCAGGGCAAACGCTTGAAGAATTATATGCCGTTGATTAGTACTATTGTTTTTGTGTTGTCTGCTGTGTTTCTTGTGATATATGCTGTCGTGGTTACCATAGCTCCGATAATAATGAAATAGGGTGCGGTCGGTTTTTGGATGCAAGGTTGGGCTTGCTGAGACTGTGAGCTGATACGGTGATTTGACATTATTTATATTTTGTGCTACTATACAAGTAGTAAGGAATTAAAATAAACAAATATGACAGAAGAATTGATTGCCGCGACTAATAAGAAGAATGGCGAAGATAGACTTGTGCCCGGCGCTGATAGACTGCTGGCGCCAGGGCCGGATAAAGCTGGCGACCTTGGTAGAGCGGCGCTTCTTCCTGCGCCTGATGGAGCGCCTTTATTAGAGGAAGGAGCTAGTTATGATGAACGGAAACCTCGACTGCTGCGGCGGATAGGAGGATATGTGGCTGGTTTAGCGTCTCGGCTGGCGGAAAGGACTGGCTGGCGTAGTGCTGATGAGAGTCATGAGGCTGCAGATAATGCGAGCGGCGATTCTGAAAGCAAGCATTCTCATGCTGAAGAAGAGCTTGACGAATTGACTCTGCGGAGAATTGATAGGATTGACGAAGAGTGGGAGTTTCGGGCTGACGTGGATGGCTTTAATGGCAATTTTATTTCTAAGAGTTATCCTGATTTCGCAGGGAGCATTGCGAGCGGTAATTATGAAGAAATAGAGTGGCTGGTGCCTGATATAAGAGAGCGTATAGCGAAAGAAGATAGACTTAATTCGGAATCAGAACATTATGAAGGATACTTCCACTATTTCACTCATTCTTTTTTGCTAAATTTAGCAAAAAAGAATGTTGCAGCGTTTTTCAAAGAACATTATAGGCATATGCCAAAACTTATGGATAGTGCGCGGCGCGCTATGCAGGAGCAGATTGATTTGATACGTTCTCTTAAAGGTGGGGGCGGCAGTGGTGGTTATTATGAACATGAGAGCGCTGTACTTAAACTAATGAGCATTGAATCGGCGCTACCTAGGGAGATAGCTGAAGAGTTTAAAAATGGAATTGTTAACGAGGTGGCTGAGGCTACTGAAGCTGATGCGGATTCAATGGGCTGGCACAGATTTGATATGTACGCGGCTCGGCTAGCAGATTATGGTTTTCCGCCGGAGCGCTGGCCCACGCTCGCCAGAGATCGAGAGGACTTTCCGGAGCCATTGCGCCGAATGGTTAACGAACAGGGCGATAAAGAAAAGGGGCTTGATCGGGCGATCATCAAATACTGTATAGAAAAGACAGAGATCTACGGTGATGATGGTAAGATGAAGCCTGACGTCTCCGAACGGTGCGATTTGATACAGAAATATTTCGAAGGGCGTTTGCCAGAGTTAGATCGTGAGATGATATTTTGCGGCGTTTCGAGCATGGTTACTCTATATTCTTCTAAGAGTATATACCTGCAGACCGATAGATATTACGATTATATCCAAACTATTCGCGGGATTGGACAAGAAAATGCCAACAAGCTGGGTGAAGAGCTGGGGATAACGCATTTTTCTGACTGGAGTCCAGAAGTCTTGCGAGGTACGCTGCATATATTAGAGACTGGGCGTACGGAATCTGGCAATCCGGCAACGATAATTATCAGGGGAGACAATGGTGATCACAACGGCGCTGCGCATGCGTATCGCAACATAAAATCTGCTGATATGTTTGCTGTTGAAATAGCCCATACCGATATGCTATCTGGTATAGTCGAAAAACTGGAGAGGACTGGTGCTGACAGCAATACGTTCTATGCGGCCATCTTGTTTGGTCATGGCAGCGAAGATGTGTTTAATATGTCGTATGGTGAAAAAATATCGCCGGATTCTGAAGAATGGTACAATAAAAAGGGTCTGCGCGATCTCGTTACGGCTTTAGTAATAGATACTATTGTACTAAATTCGTGCCATCCGCTTGTGCGAGAAGAGGATAAATTTGAACCTCTTACGCTTGGCGAAGGATTTCAGCAGCGCGAGGGTACAGCGGCGGCGATTTCTAAGGCATTTCCGTGGATCAGAGTTGTTAGCGGTCTAGATGGAATAGTGTGCGGTCGTGTAGATGAAACAGGATATGTTAATATTGAAACTGAAGATAGTAATGGAGATAGGACGTCTACAATGGCGGAAACCCGGAATGGATTGACGCGTATATACAAGAAAGGAGCGGATAGACAATGATTGAAAAAGCGCGTGATGATGTCGGCGACCCAACTTCAGAAGCGAGGCCGGCGAACCCTGACGATTACGAGGCGTTCGCGGAGAATTACTTGGCATATATAGCGAGTGCGATGTATCATTTTGCGCAGGGCGGCGATGCTTCTATGGATGTTAATCTGGCTCGGTTTGATAGTCATGGTAATCTGTCTGAAGATGAATTTGACATATATCGTATTAAATACAAGGCTAGTGAAAATGGAGGGATTGGCGAATGCCGTGTGTACAAAATTGTTCCTGGTGAAGGTGACCCGCAGAAGGCTACTATGCAAGAGATTACCGTGCAAGACGCGAACCTTGATACTTGTAACACGTTGGGGCGGATTTGGAAGGAGCTTGCAGTTAGTAGAAAATCCAAGGACTAAAGGTAATTTTTATGAGAAGAAGTCTTGAGACAACATTTCTTCCGCCAGGAGAGAATGAAGATAATCTTGAAAGGGATTCGGACGCCGGGCCAGATATAGAGGCTACTGGGGGAGGAGGTGATTCGTATGTCGACAACTATAGTCTTACCTCGTTAGAGTCTTCGGAAGTCGAAATTCATCCCGCTGGAGCGCGCGATGAAATTAGTCCTGAAGAGGTATGCTGGCGGCTAGAATCGGAGGGAGTGGTCAAAGTTGCCCCGCGTCTAGCTGAGCAGCTGGCGGACGAGAAAGGCAGGCATAATATTATCACATATACTCCCAGAACATGCTGCATCCCACAAACTTTTACATTAGATGATCTGTATAGAGGTGATAGGGCAGAATTAACGGAATACGAAACGCTATGCCAGCTTGATGGGTTTTTTGCCTATGTAGAATCCCTAAACGGTAAATATGCAAATGAAGCTAAATCCATGCGCGAAAATTTGACATTTATTGGCGAAAAAGAATACAAAGAAGCAGCGGCTGGTATCGCTGTCAGCTGGAAAGCAGCTCTTGAGGCAAATACCGATTTACAAATTTGTGTTATCGCTGGAGAAATTAAAATTAATAAGAATCAGATAAAGAGCGATGAATATTTATTAGATAATATACTAGCCAATTTTACCGAAGAAGATTGGGAAAAATACGGTGATAGGATTATCGTTGATCGAGATGATATTGCGAATATGCCAAAAGAAAATTTGCGAGTTGTGCTACTGGATGATTGGACTATTAGCGGCTCGCAGCTTAGAGATGTTTATCATTCGCTAGTTGATCAATATCCCGAAATAGAAGATCAAATTGAAATGCAGTTGATTGTAGCTAATGAGCAAAGAATAAAATATGGACTTTCGGTCGATGAGCTGATGGGTGATGGTAAGAAGATTCCCGTTAGAGCGTATTTCTCGGCACACGATTCTAAAACAGCAAAGAACGGAGCTTATATCACTGGGTTTCATTCTTCTGTTGACTACGATTTCGAGAAGTTGATACGGAGAATGCTTTGGCACGCCGAAGGTAGAGAAAAGAAATCTGAACCAAGAGGAGAGATGTATATGCCTCCCGGAACAAATATCGTACGTCCGTATCGCAAGGATGGAGTGACGAGAGATAGTTTGGTTAATATTAAGAGAGCTCGCCAGTGTAGGCGCAGGCGACTGGCAGAAAGGCAAGGAAGCGGTTATGTTATACTATGAAAATATGGAGAAGTTACCGCAAAAAGCTTCTGATTTTTTATCTGGTGATTTTCTGGCTGGATTAGAGCAAAAAGATTCTGCAAAGATTAGAGATCAGGCCGCGGTGCTGCCGCATAGTGTAGTTCTCGAAGGGATTGGCAATCGGATGCTGATACGGGATTTTCTGGTGCAAACGAAAGGAGAGTTGTCAAGCTACGTTTCGGATCTTGATGGTAAAGAAGCGGGCTTGGAGGATGGTATGCGGCGGTTGTTTGGCGTTATAGACGGAAGTTTAGATGAAATTTTCAAGGCTGCTGATGAGAATAAAAACAGACCGGGCGGCCTCGGTATGGAGCGTTTTCGCCAAGAATTTCGGAATCCAGACGATATTGCTGTTATAAATTTGGCGGGTCATATAGCCCAGATGGACGTTGATAAGATATTAGCAATAAATAATCCGTATACCGTGATGAAGGCTATTCGAGGCGCTATCGTTGAAGAATTGTGGAAAAACGTACAGGATTATCGGGAAACTGGCGATAATCAAGAAATTAGGGATGCTATTAGTGAAACCGTAGCGGAGTTTATGGACATCATGGATAAAGATATTTTATATAGCATGCTGCATGACGGCGAGGATGTTATTGGCTGTTTGCGGTAATAGATGGTTATTTGACATATTAGAAGTGTAGTGATATGATGACTTCCTAAATATTAAGCGTGGTGTGAGAAAAGAAGTAGTTATTATAATGGCTAGCCGACTAGGATCTATAAAGAGAGAAACAATTGAACATCTTCGAGGATGCGACAAAGGCAGGGAAAAGAAATCAAGGAATGAACAGTTAAAGGAGGCAAGTGAGCGGCTACAGGAGCTTATGCCGGAGTTGTGGCGCAGGGCAGGGCTTTTGTCTCGGTTAACAAGAGGTTCGTACGAAGACCTTGAAGACGGATTTAGCGTTGGGTTTTATCCTGATGATGATGACAGGATAGTATTGCCTGTAGAAAGTTTTATAAAAAAAGTAAAAAAAGTCAAAGAGACGACACGGTCAGAAGAGGGCAAAGAAAAGAAAGAAGACAAGTTTATAAGAAAACCTATAGTTGTTTTGTACGCAGTAGGAGAGGTTACGCGTAAAGATGGTAGTAGAGGCGACAGATATCTTAAGCAGACAAGACTGGTTGGGGAGACTGGTTGTTATGATACGAAACTTGCCGTACAAGGAGAAGATTGCGGAACTTGGCGGTTTGGAGAGGGGATTGGTCTAAAGAGGCAAAAACGCGCCTTAGGTGCGATTGCTGCTATGCGGGCAAGAGTTGACGACGCTATCGTGGACTGCTTGATAGAAAATGCCGCTCACGAGCCTCGTCCGGAAGAAATGGCGCCGCGCGTCAGTATTGAGGACTTATTAGGCAATACCGAGATGGTTCGACTACCTGAGGGATGGTTTGCTCCTGCTGAGTCAGGTCACCATACTGGCAGTAGCTGCAATAGAAGGTATCCTATTGCGTTGTATAGTCGTCCGCTTGAGGATTTTACAGGCTGGGATTACGATGATTAGCCAAGGGATAGTTGCTGCGCTAGTATATAGCTAATTAGCGTCTGAAATAAACATAGTACCACTAGACTTTTCCACAAAACCGTGGAAAAGTTTTCGTTTGGTAGGGAAATGGGTAGAAAGTGGGTAAAAGGGCTTGCATGTGGGTAGTTGTGGGTAGTATAGTGGAATCAGTGGAACGAAAGTTGATGGCAACACCAACCAAAACAAACATCCACTGCGAAAAAACCAACTAATCTACCACGGAGGAAGGACGACGTGCAGACAGATTACTTTGAGCGAAAGTTGGACGACAAGCGGCGCTTGACGATCCCGGCCGAGCTCAGGGCAGAGTTTGCATCCGGCGTCGTGTTGACCCGCGGGTTTGGCAAGTATCTGCACCTGTATCCGCAGCAAGTCTGGGATCGGGAAGTGGAGGGCGCGCTGACTGGAAGTATTCTGGATGAGCGCGTAGCCGACCTGAATGTCAAATTCCGCCGCGGTAAAACCGCTTCGGCGCTCGACCAGAAACAGGGGCGAGTGACGATTGAGCAGCATTTACTCGACTATGCTGGCATTGACCGGGAAGTCGTGGCGGTGCGGGCGGGCGCGTATTTTCGGCTGATGGCGGCTGAGAATGCAGATTGATTAGCTGGTCTAGTACTTTAACAATTTGAAAACCTCTCGAGATCAACTATCTGGGTATTTGAAGATGGCAGGTGGCAATTTGCTCCACGATAAAAACGGCAACGTTCTTTCCTCAAAACACCTCCCAAAAAACTCCACCTCACACATAAGTCTCTTTTGGAAACTATGGTTGTCACTGACAATCATCACATTTCCACTCTTAGACAACAAAAACAAACAAAACACAAATACAAAACAGCCAGAATTAAATATCCAGTTAGGTGATCTCGAGCATTGCTACTGTATCTGGTCGCAAGATTTTCGAGATTTATCTCCGTACAGCGATTGCAGCCCAAGCGACGAATGTCGCCTGGCGCGTAAAGAGGAGTAAATCTCGAAGAATCGCCGCGACCGATGATACAATAATAAAGCAATGATGAGTATTAAAGAACATCCACCACAGTCGGAGATGCTTCAAGTGAGCGAACCGATTCATGTTCCCGTGCTCCTTGAGGTGACCTTGGATAGGTTGCGGCCAGCTACGGGCGAGAGTTATCTCGACCTGACGGCTGGCTACGGCGGCCACGCCAGGGAATTCTTAAGAAGGACGGATAATTACTTGGGCGCAGTGCTGGTTGACCGCGATGATAACGCGATTAACACGCTGGGCGATTTGGCTGAAAAAGGCGCCACGCTAATTCACAAGGATTTTGTGAGCGCGGCGCAGGATTTGGTCAAGCAGGGACGTACATTTGACGTGATTTTGGCTGATTTGGGGGTGTCGTCACCGCAGCTTGACAGAGCAGAGAGAGGTTTTTCGTTTCGGTTTGACGGGCCGCTGGATATGCGGATGGATAATCGGACGGAAATCACGGCGGCGGATATCGTCAATTCGTATTCGGTTGATGAGTTGATGCGGCTGATAACTCGTTACGGTGAGGAAAGTCCCGGGCGGGCCAGGCGGATTGCGCAGGCAATTGTTGGCGCCAGGCCGATTCGGGGAACGACCGAGCTGGCTGATCTGATCAAGCACACTGTCGGTCGCGGCGGGATGAAACACCATCCGGCGACTCGCACTTTTCAGGCACTGCGCATTGAAGTCAATCACGAACTTCGGCTAGTTGAAGAATTATTGCCGCTGCTGCCGCGCCTCCTTAACAGGGGCGGGCGAGTCGGAATAATTAGCTTTCACAGTCTGGAGGATCGATTGGTCAAGCGATATTTCTGGGAGCAAGCGGCTGCCGGCTACGAGGCCGAGCTGACCATCCCAGAGAAAAAACCGGTGTCTGGAACAGAAGATGTTCACAATCCGCGCAGTCGAAGCGCTCAGTTTCGCTACGCCGTGAAAAAATAAAACAAAAAGGAGGGCGACACCATGCCAATCCACATCAAAGTACAATTCCAGGACGCAGAAGTAGCTGAGACCGTTGCGGTACGCCGCGACTAACAGAGCGCGTATTCCGGAATATACACTCTAAATCGGAAGCAGCCCGTTCTAACATGCTAACAGGGGCGGGCTAGCTTTCCCTAATAAAAATTATAAATAAAAACAAGAATAGAAGCAATGACAACCACCACATTTACTCCGCGACGTTCAGGCGTCCAGATGCGGCGCAACCAGAACTCAACACGTTTCCAATCTCGGGTCAAACTTGGTCCTGTCGCTCATACAGTGCTCGTCGCGCTGATGATTACAGTACTGGGCTTGATTTATTTGACTCAGGCAATTAAAACTACAGCCTATGGCTACGAGGCGCAGGATTTGGATTCGCAGATAAATGAATTGAGCGCTAAAAAATCAGAATTGGAAGTCCAAAATGCGCGGCTGACATCGCTAGAGAGGGCGAAGAATAGCAATGTCGCGGCGGCCATGACATCGACCGAGACTAGTTACGCGCGGTAGCCTGAAATGATATACTAAATAGAGCGATTATGCAGCGGCTTAGACATTCCAGAACTGGCTGGTTGGCCATCGTTTTACTCTTGGCGATGGCGGCTTTTGTGTTAAGGCTGTTTTACTTGCAGATTTTGCAGCATGGTATGTATACTGAGTTGGCTCGGGCTAGCCAGCAGCGGCAATTTGTTATTCCGGCAGAGCGCGGTAAGATCTATATGATGGACGGGCAGGCGTTGGCGCCAGTGGTGCTGAATCGGATGATTTATACGGTAATTGCTGATCCGCAGGCGGTGGAAGACAACGAGCGCAGTAAAATTATTACTAGCTTGAAAGAAATTGCCGGCGGAGAGATGGTTCATCATGCCGAGGCCAAGCTGAATAATAAAAAGTCTCGCTATGAGGTTTTGGCTAGGAATATTTCCAGAACGCAAGCCGAAAAATTGAGGAATAAGAATTTTGCTGGTATGCTGTATCAACAGGGGTCGATTCGCGATTATCCGGAGAATGGTTTAGGTGCGCACGTGCTGGGTTTCGTTAATGATGCTGGTGATGGGCAATACGGCGTGGAGGGTGCGCTGGAAAAGCGCCTAAAGGGGCAAAACGGTTTTCTGCAGGCAGTGACTGATGTTAGGAACGTGCCGCTGACAGTGGGCAAGGATAATATTCGGATTGAAGCGAAGGCAGGCGAGAGTATTGCTTTGACGGTTGATCGGAATATTCAGAGCTACACTGAGTCGGCGTTGAAAAACGGCGTCGAGGCAGCGCACGCCACTGAAGGAAGCGTTATCGTTATGAATCCGAATAACGGCCGAATTTTGGCGATGGCTAATTATCCGTCATATAATCCGGCGGAATACGCCAAGCAAACTAATGCCGCGGTTTTTATGAATAATGTCACGATGACGCCGTTTGAGCCGGGGTCGATTATTAAGTCGTTTAGTTTTGCTGCGGCGATTGATAAAGGCGCGGTTACGCCGTCGACTGTCTATAATAATACTGATTGCATTAAGGTGGCTGACAGGACCATGTGCAATGCGCTGCGCGGTTTGAATGGTCCGATATCAATTCAGGGAGCGTTTAATAATTCGTTGAATGTGGGTACAATTACGGCAGTGCGGAGGCTTGGTAATGGATCGCAGATCAATTTGCCAGCACGCCAGACGCTGTACGATTATTATCATGATCGGTTTGGGTTCGGGCAAGCTACCGGCATTGAATTGAACGAGGCAGCCGGTTATGTTTATCCGCCGGACAGCGCCGAGGGTAACGAAGTCCGTTATTCGGCAATGACGTACGGGCAGAGTATGAACTTAACAATGGTACAGGTGGCGGCTGGGTTTTCGTCGATTGTTAATGGCGGACAATACTATAGGCCGGCGATTGTTGGCGGGTCGGTTGATAAAAACGGTAAAATACATCCGTCCGAGAACAAAGCGCTGCGCCAGACGGTCAGTGCTGGGACATCGTCGCAAATGCGCGGTATGCTAGCGACGGCGCGCGGTTCGTCGTTTTTATCGAAGAATGATAAGCCGGGATATGAAATTGGCGGTAAGACTGGAACGTCGGAAGCGGTCGTTAGCGGACACTATTCACAAAAAGAGACAATCGCGACCTATATCGGCTATGGTGGCGCAAATAGGGCGGAATATGTCATAATGGTACGCGTGGCGGCGCCGGGCAGAGGGATTAACCTGCAGGGAAATTACCACGCCGGCCCGATTTTCACGGACATCTCCAACTGGATGATTGATTATATGAAATTAGCACCGAAGGGATAATCATGGCAACCGCTTTACAAACAATGACTAACGAATTAACGCACGTATTTTTACTAAGCGTGGGGGCGTTTTTATTGGCGATGTTCCTGACGCCGATTTATACGTTTTTTGCTTACCGATATCGGTTTTGGAAGCGGCAGCGCTCAGAGAGTACCGACGGTAAGAAATTGAAGATTTTTGCCAAATTCCAAGCGGCGAAACTACAGCGTAATATTCCGACAATGGCCGGCGTGATCGGCGTGATTGCTATTTTTATTGTGACCTTTTTCTGCAACTTAGATCGAGCACAGACGTGGCTGCCATTAGCAGCGCTGCTGGGCGGCGGCGCGGTTGGTTTGATCGACGATATTATTAATATTCGCGGTACAGGCGGCGGTGCGGCAGGCTTACGCAGTCCAGTGAAGTTTGCGCTAATTACGCTTATCGGCATAGTTCTGGGCTGGTTCTTCTTCGCCAAATTAGGCGTGATGAGTTTTCACGTGCCGTTTATGGGGGATGTCAATATTGGCTGGTTGATTATTCCGCTATTTGCATTTGCGGTGGTAGCGACTGGTAATGCGGTCAATATTTCTGATGGCATGGACGGGCTGGCTGGCGGTCTCTTGGGTGCTAGTTTCGGTGCGTTCGGGGTGATTGCGCTGTTGCAGCAGCAGGTACTGCTGGCAGGATTTTGCTTTACGGTGGTCGGCGTGCTGCTGAGTTATTTGTGGTTTAATATTTATCCGGCGCGGTTTTTCATGGGCGATGTTGGCAGCTTTGCTTACGGCGCTAGTTTAGGGGTGGTGGCGATGCTGACGGATTCGCTGTTGCTGCTGCCAGTAATTGGGCTGTTGTTTGTAATTGAGGCGGGATCTAGTTTGATACAGATTGCCAGTAAAAAATTCTTTAAGCGCAAGATTTTCTTATCGGCGCCAATTCATCATCATTTGGAGGCTATCGGCTGGCCGGAAACCAAGGTGACGATGCGGTTTTGGGTAATTGGCTGCGTGATGGCGTTTATCGGCGTGATGCTGGCTTTGGCAGGGGGTCATATTGCGTAGTTTAGCCGTCCCTAAGCGCAACGCCAGCAAAGTTGTGCCGGTTCGCCGCCATCGACCGATGTATCAGATTGCTCTGTATATGGGGTTGCTATTAATGCTGGGGCTGGTGGTAATGTACGCGCTGGGGCCGCAGCGGGCGAATGTGCTAAATTACGCATACGGTACGCATTATGATAGTAACTTTTTCTTTAATAAGCAGTTAGCTAGCGTTATTATCGCTATCGCAGCGTTTGCGATTTGCGCGCTGCTACCATTGAAGTGGTTTAATAAGTATGCGAAACAGATTTTTTTAACCGGGCTGGTTTTATGCGTGCTGCTGGTGGTTATGGGCGCAGTTCTCCATCTGTCAATTGCCAAAGGTACGAACGGGGCTTACCGCTGGTTTTATTTGGGGCAATTAGGCAGTCTTCAGCCGTCGGAGCTGCTAAAATACGGCGTGCTGGTGTTTCTGGCGGGGTTTTTAAGCAAACGTGTCAAACAGGAGAAAATTAACGACATGCAGGAAACGCTTGTGCCGGTAGCGGTATTGGCAGGGATTTCGTTAATCGTCGTGGTGTTCTTACAAAAGGATTTGGGGACTGGCATGTCGCTGGTGGCGATTATCATGGCAATGCTGGTGGTGTCTGGGATGGATGGAAAGATTATCGCCAAGGTGCTGGGCGCGGTATTAATCCTTGGCGTGTTGATGATTGCTATGTCGCCGCACCGGATTGAGCGCGTAGTAACGTTCTTACAGGGCGACAGCCGCCGCGCAGCTAGCCAGGATGACGGCGATTATCATATTCAGCAGGCGCGGATTGCGATTGGTTCTGGCGGGCTGCTAGGCCTGGGGATTGGCAAGAGCGTGCAGGCGACCGGTTATCTGCCTGAGGCGATTAACGACTCGATTTTCGCGGTAATGGGCGAGACGTTTGGTTTTCTCGGCTTGATGGCGATTTTAGCGCTTTTTACGGCGCTACTATTGTCAATTTTGCGCGTGTCTGCCAGATTGCCGGACATGCGGCTGCGGCTGGCTGCGGCTGGCGTATTCGGCTGGGTAGCGTCGCATGTTATTATGAATATCGCTGCGATGACCGGCGTGGCGCCGTTAACGGGGATTCCGCTGCCGCTGTTGAGCTACGGCGGTACTAGTATGATGTTTATTGCCGCGGCGCTTGGGCTAGTTTTTCAGATTTCCAGATACACATCACATAAACCATTAGAGGAGGGAAGCGATGGCAAGAATCTTAGCGGTCGGCGGCGGTTCGGGCGGACACGTTACGCCAGTGGTAGCCGTATTTAGGGAGTTGAAAAAATCAGGCGATCATGAGCTGCGGTTTTGGTGCGATCGAAAATTTGGCGCTCGCGCCCGCGGAATTTTTAGCAAATTTGACGATACTATTCCAGTTGAGCTGATTGCTGCTGGAAAATTGCGGCGCTATCATGGTAAAAGCATTAGCTTTCACTTTCATCCGTCAATTTTATTGCCAAACATCCGCGATGCTTTTAAGGTGGCTATCGGGTTTTGCCAAAGCTTTATTAAGTTGTTGCTTTGGCGGCCGGATGTGATTTTCATTAAGGGCGGTTATGTTTGCTTACCGGCTGGCTACGCGGCGCGGCTGCTAAAAATTCCGCTGGTGCTGCACGATTCCGATGCTCACCCGGGATTAACTAATCGGCTGTTAAGCCCGTTCGCTAAGGCGATTGGCACGGGCGCGCCGCTTAAATATTATAGTTATCCGCCGGAAAAGGCTAAGTATGTCGGTATTCCAGTCGCGGCAGAGTTCAGGCCGTATACGGACGAGGAGCGCCGCCAGCTAAAGTCTAAGTTGCAATTTGACCCGAATCGGCCGCTCGTGGTGATTACCGGCGGCGGTTTGGGTGCAGCCAGGATAAATGAGGCGGTGGTTGCGGTTCGGGAGGATTTGCTGGCTGAATCATCGGTGTTTTTAATTTCTGGCAATTTGCAATATGAGCAATTGAAGGAGGCGGTCAGCGAATGCGACGGTTGGCGTCTGCAGGCCTTCGTCCATGACGGTATGGCGGAAGTTTTGGCGGCGGCTGATTTGGTAGTGACTAGGGCAGGCGCGACGACGCTGTTGGAGCTGGCGGCGCTGCACAAGCCGACTATCATTATTCCAAACGGCCGGCTGACGGCTGGACACCAGTTAAAGAATGCTAAGGTGTATCAAGAGGCGCTGGCGGCGGTGATTGTGACAGAGGACGAGCTGGATGACGACAGCCAGATTTTGGCAAAGAAAATTATCGGCTTGCTGCGGTCTCAGAAAATTCTGCAAGGTTTGGGCAATAATTTTGGCAAATTTGCCAAGCCGAACGCTGCTCGCGATATGTCAAATATGATATTAACTACAATTCGCCGGCAGGGCAGGCGTAAATGAAATTTGGCTTTCTGAAAAAGAAAGAACCTAAGTTGACGCGCCGCGAGATTGCTGCGAGGCGCCAGGCTGAAATTTATGATGATATACCGGCGCAATCATACCGGCGCAACCGAACGCTGAACAGCCGCCAGACAGCTTCGCCGATGGAAACATCCGAGCGGCTGGAGGCGCACCGGCTGATTAAAAAGCGGCGCAAAGCCAGCCGTCGGCTTTTTAGCGCGGTATGCGGGCTTGGAATTGTGTTATATCTGCTGTCTCAGCTGACGATTAATATTTCAATTCAAACCCCCGACCCGAAGAGTTCTGGCAACGCCGCCAAATATATTAAAATCCTTAACGATTATTATGCGTCGCGTCCAGCTGAAAGATTCCGATTTTTTTTGGATCATAATAGTTTGATAAACTTCTTTTTACAGCAAGCTCCGGAGGTAAAAACGATTCGAATCGAGGGCGAATCTTTGGCTTCATCATCAGTAAAATTACAATTTCGCCAGCCAATTGCTCAGTGGTCGTCCGGTAGTAAAGTATATTTTGTCGATGAAAGCGGCGTGACGTTTGAGCAGAATTATTTTGACGCGCCGACGGTAGCTGTCAAGGATGAAAGCGGCATCCCTGCTAAAAGCGGCCAAGAGGTCATTAACCGGCAATTTTTAAGTTTTTTAGGCCAGGCGGTGTCCTTATTCACCCAAAATAACCTAAAAGTATCAGAGGCGACACTGCCAGCTGGCACAGTGCGCCAGGTTTGGTTTAAGGTTGATGGCAGGGATTATTATATACGAATGACGGTGGACAGGGCAGCTGAGTCGCAAGTTAAGCAGGCGATTATTACCATAAAGCATCTGGATGGGCAGGGGATAACGCCAGCATATATTGATGTCAGAGTAGATCAGCGGTCGTTTTATAGATAGCTGAATAGGTGATTGGGTAGTCTAATTAACAGGGGTGGGTATTGCTCTATTTAAGATATTAGTTCTCTTTTTGTTCTTTTTTGGGAGGCTGGGTAAAACACGAAAAACTATATATTATTATATCTAAATGCTAAAAAGTCAAATATTGACTAGACGGCGAATTAGGGGAGCGGGGGAATAAAATTAAGAAAAAGTCAAATGTGGATTTCTGGCTGGATTTGGCGGCGTGTGGAAAACTTGGCTTAAGCTCATGCGCGATGAGCTATGTGCGGTAGTAGTTTGGTTGTAAAAACGCCAACAAGTATATGCTGGCGGCTTTTAAGTGTGTTGGCTTTTGGATTAACGATTGTGGGTCTAGCGTGGAATGAATTGGTTCGTCTTAGTCTTAATGTAAATGGAATACGCGTAAAAAGTTTAGAATAATCTTAGGTCGCAGTCTGGCAGTATTAAGGTTGCCCTGCCAGGTGTTGGCCAGGAAAAACGATAAATGGAGTTATTTTGGATACACTCTCGTTCATCCGGTTGAACGTATTTATTAGTTCGTAAAAGGTACATTGTACGACATTAAAACTATCTACGAAACATGATTACTCCATCGTCTTTTTTCAAGATAAATTTATGTAGTTTGTAAACTTTTGGAAATATCGGCGGCAATTAATTATGCTACCGCCCTGTTTGGGATTTGCTGGTATTTATGTCCTAAATCTATATTTGCCATGTTCCATGTTTTTATTGCTATTGGCTATTAATAGCTTTTGGCGCGCTAATTTGTGTTGTTGATTATGGTTTGGACTTTGATCGCTAAAGATGGTGTTTTATGAATATATGAAATATTGGCAATCGTTAGATAATTATTCTGGCATGACTTTAAGAAACCTGAGGATAATTAGTTCGCTTTTTGTTCTATTATTTTTCGAGTGTTTAATGAATGTATTATTCAATTTCAGGTGTACTTTGCTTTTTGATGCGACGCTGTATTTTTTCAGTATCTTCAGCTGCTGGAAAATCCTCTGGGTTCATGCCTTGTTGGTTGCGAATAGTCGTTCTAACAGCGTCATTATTATCGTTATTGTCATGAAGTATGGAGTCGTGCGATGATATCCCGTAGTTTTCTATGTTGGCTGCCGTCATCTCGTTTGCTAATGTTTTACCGGCTAGCACAACATTGTGGGCTTTATTTGCCCAAGGCTTGTTTCCGGTGTTTAGCTTTCTTTTCATCTGCTTATTAGTTTTGCCGCCGAAGAAAGACTTATCGCCCTCGCTTTTTATTCTAGCTAATCCTCTTGGACTAATACCCGCCTCCATGATACTAGAGGATAATCTCTTGTCTGATTCGGAAAATTCACGCCGGCGTGCAAGTCTGTCCATGTCTTGTCTATATTGATCTGACATCTCCTGTTTGCGTGTTTGAATAGCAAAGTATGCCTGAGCCTCTGCAATCTTGGGTTTTTTAACGGGGCTACCGTTTTGAGCAATAATGTAACATGCAAAACGTGTAAGTTTTATATCGTCTATAGCTCTTGGGTTGCCGTACCCTATAGAAACCATTTTCGACACATCTCGAAAATGGTTTTCCACAGGAGCACCTGTTTTAGATATTGCTATTTTAGCCCGTGTAATTACTGGCATAAAACCATCCCACGTCCCGTATTCAAGAGCTTCGCCAAGTTCTCTAGCATACCAAAATTCACCCTGTTCATCTTTGTGCTTGATAGATTCAAAAATGCTATTGTTTTGTTTGATTTCTAGCTCATCTGTCATATCTTAATTATACCAAAGAAGAAGCTTGTCTGTTGATGAAGAGGATATTGGTATAATCCAGCGGCGCCCACGCATCGGCCGACGCAAGTTATAGTTCCCTAACAATTTAGATATTGGTATAATATGTTAAGGCGGAACTCGCAGACTGATGGAGTTATAGTTCCCTAACAATTTAGATATTGGTATAATACAATATCCGTGAATTTGCCCAGAGCGGTTGTTATAGTTCCCTAACAATTTAGATATTGGTATAATTCAAGAAGATAGTCTCGATATTCTTTCCAGGTTATAGTTCCCTAACAATTTAGATATTGGTATAATAGGTAGTGGAAGCAGAGAGCTTAGAGCAAGGTTATAGTTCCCTAACAATTTAGATATTGGTATAATATGCACGAAATGAGCTAGTCAGCCGATTTAGTTATAGTTCCCTAACAATTTAGATATTGGTATAATCAAGAGAAGTTGGCAAAGACGCTTTTGAGGGTTATAGTTCCCTAACAATTTAGATATTGGTATAATACTTTCTCAAATCCCCCTCTGTTACGAGGGGGATTTTTGGTTAGAAAAATGCTAATTGACCAGCGGGTATTTTCTTTTCTTGGACAGTTTTCTCGCCAACGATAACGTACATATGTGTGAATTGATGTTCGGTCAGATACAGTAATCGCACTGATCCGCTGCCTGGTGCATGACGTTTAACGCGCATCATGTGCTTTTCAGCAATGTCACGATTTGGACATAACCGCGTATAAACACTGTATTGCAACATATCAAAGCCGTCATCCAGTAAAAATTTGCGAAACTGCGTGGCGGCTTTGCGCTCAGCTTTAGTATTGGTCGGCAAATCGAAAAATACTGCGACCCTCATGATTTTATATGACATCCCTTCCCTGTTAGGAGGCGATTTTTGGTAAAAGAAGCTTACGCGCCTCCTTTACCTCGATACATTCGATAAAGCTTTCAATTGTTCGCTCAATCGCATGTTTTATAGTAAACTTCTTGCCATTCATTATAACATAATAATTTAATATGTCAATAATAAGTTGGCGATCGTGCTTGGTGAGGACGGCATCGCGGTCGCCGACGTGAAGCGGTGCGACTTTTTCTAGGACATATAAATCAACGGCGGCGCGATAGGGCTCTATCAAGTCGTCAGCTAAATTAAAACTATTGAGCTCATTGTGATGGAAGATTCCTTGCGAAGCGACTAGCCCACGAGCAGCGATATGCCGAGCAATATGACTGCGTACCATCGCGTAGCCATAATTGAGCGCGGCATTATGCCAAATCGGCTTACGGCGCGTGGCATCGTCGAGTAGCTGGTCAAAATAAATGCGAGCAGCAATTGATTCACGATTGCTAGTATCGCCTGATTTAACATCGCTAATATGGGTGCGTAAGGCGGCATCGTCTAATCCGGTTGACCGCAAGACATCGGCTTGGTTGGTGATTTTGCTGATGATAATTTGTTGCCACAATTGCTTTTTGAGTGGTTGGCTCATGGCAAGTTGTTGGCGTGAAACTTTGGCTTGGCGCGAATGTTGTGAATACGGTAGAAGTACGCTAGCTGGTAAGTGCTTTTCGTCACATATTATAGTAGTTGTACCCTTGGTTGCTAGTGCTGTGAGTAGATTTGTGGTTGCGGTAATACCATAGCCGTCCAGAATGAGCGAGTCGATATCTTCAATCGGTAAAGTTGCCTCAGTTTCCTGCGCAATTACCAATTGGTTGTCGCGCAAACTTAGCCTGGCGGGATTTTCGATAGCTACAACGCGCCAGGCCATTTATAACCACCTGTAGTTATCGCCGAGGATAGAGATGTCGTAACGCTCGATAAGGGTAGCGGAACGCGCAGAAACTCTGTTGGCTACTTTAATATCCTTAGACGGTGTAAAGTGCGGATATAGTATCATAGTTCCTACGGATATGTCATAGCCAGAATAGTAACCCTCTAGTATTTTATTTTTAAGGTAAATTCGTACATAATCACTCGGATACAATGAACAAACCTTAGTGAATGTTTCGTCTACATCGGTAAAGCCTTTCGGCGCCGGTAGTATCTTTGTTGGTATGGGTTTATTTTTGCCAATTTGATGAGCGTAAACTGGCACAAAGAAGTGTTCAATTTTCCCCTTTTTATTCGGCTTTTGATAAACGTCAAGCCGTACCATAGATCCGTTATTGACAAACGCTTTGCCATCGTTGATATAAAAGCCGCTCGGTTGCGTTGAATAGACTTTGATGGTCGAAACTGGCGATAGTTTTTTGCCGTTTTTATCAAATTTTTTGTCATTTTTATAAATAGGTTCAGCAAAAGCTTTTTCGGGATTGTTGTCGTGGGCGTCTAGCCTCTCGAGCAATTTATCATACAGCCACTTATCGGACTCCTTGAGAACTGAGTTTTCGATATCTTTGCGCTTGACCTTGTTGAGCGGCATTCGTACAGTTCGCTGATCGTTGTCTTTGACCTTTGGTGAGCGGATAGTTTCTTTGTGCGCTGAGCCGGTAGCTTTGCGGCGTGGCATGCGCGAAACGAAAATTGGCTTTATGCTCAAGCGGAACTCGTCATCATAATTTTCAAGTCCGCGTAATTCGTTTTGTAGTGTTGCAATGTCGGTGTTAAGGGTGCGCTTCATAACTTCCTTGCCAAAGTTATCCCATGGTTGAGGGAAATGTTTAGATGACAATACAAGGATGGCGGCTTTACGTTGCTGTGCTTTGTCGAACTCGTCTTCATCGGTGATTTCGCCAGTGAGCTTGTCGGTTTTTTCTTCCATTGTTTTGGTCGCCGCGAGCAGTGCTTTGATTTCGTGGCGTTTGGCGTACAAGTTAGCTTGCATGACAATCTTCTGATCGATTGCCGCCACAACTGCCGCGTCCTTGGCGTGATGTAGCACATCTTCGGCGCGATCTTTGGCTAATCCCCAGCGTTTACGCAAATATGCCGTTGTTGTGCCATTCGGCGCGATGACGCGCTGTTTTTCTTCACCTTCGGCAAAGTCGACATTCTGGCGCAAATAATTTTGGATAAATCGAGTGATGTATCGAGTGTCATTCAGCGCACGCACATTCCAACTGTCATTTTTGTAATCTTGAAGCAATAGATTTTGCTTCTTTTTCATGGCGTAGCCGTTGTATTTGTAGTTAATTCCAGCATCTTTGTCGCCTTTTTTAACTTCTCGCGTTTGATAAGTTGACCCTACTCGAGCTACATACTCTTTCCAGAGTTTTTCGTCTGCGCCAAAATATTCAAATGGCGTTTGATTACCTTTCTTTTGATTTTCCTCAGTTAACACCAGAACTTTGTTTGTCATTCCATCGTTATTGGAACGTGAAAACGGTATAATATGGTCAACCTGATAGGCATTATCGTCATGTAGCATCGTCTCAAAATCGATAGGTTTTCCAGAATATAGACAGACACAGTTTTGCTCGCGGTAGAGCTTGACCTTAATAATCTGCTGGCCATTAAAATCGGCATTTTTATTCAATCGTACGTTAAATTCTTTAAGATGACTAAGGAGCTGTTTACCGCCCTTGGTTTTAGGCGATGCCTCGTACCCGTCTGTAATTATTGATTTAATGTCTTCGTTATATCCTTGATTTTCTTCGTTTTCTTTTTTAATCGCATTGCGGTCCTTAAAATTTTTCGCCAAATCACGGGCGGTTTCGACTTTGATGAAATATGGCTTACCGTATTTACGCTCAATAGCACGAACGACCTTCAGGGTCTGTGTGATGGCGCGTTTGACGACAGGGTTGGTAATTTGCTCTAGGCTGGCAGATTGCTTTTTGAAGTCGTAACCGGCCGCCTCGCAGGCTTTGTCGTAAGTCATACCTTCGAGAATATGTGGCGTGATTTTTTGTAGAGCTTTGATCGATAAATGACCAAATGCTTTGAAATTAGTTGGCTTAATTTTGACAATCGCCTCTTTGGCTTTGTCGGAAATCGGTAATAGATTTAATTCATCACGAATACCTTCGTCGGCTTTTTGTGTCGTGAGGATATAGGCGATTTGGTTGATTGCTGATTCATTATCAATTTTTACCCAATCTTCTGGTAGATCTTTTAGCGCAAGCCTAATATCATTGTAGGCTTTGAGCCCACCGAAGACGTTTTCCTCGCCGAATTCATCACCATCTTTTTTCTTGCCACGCACATCTTTTGGCACGTAATCTTCGCTAATTCCTGCGGTGCTGCGTACTTTTTTGTATGTTAAGCTCTTTTGGCTTTTGGCCAGCTCAATAACTTGTTTAATTTGTTCCGGAGATAGCCTTACTTCTAGATTCTCGCGCTTAGCTTGGCGTTTGCTGGCATCACGAGGAATGAAAACGAGGTGCGATAAATCGCTTGCCAGGCGAAATACCTCGAAACTATAGCTGGCTTTTGGCGCCCTCTTTTCATCGTCTTCAAAAGTACAATTGCCGACCATCTTTTCGATTAACTCTTTGGTCATAAATGGACGCTGGTACATGATGGCGCTGACATTGGTGACTTGTCCATCGTCAATGCCGTAAATCAATTCATTAATAGCTGGTTCGGGGACATTTTTCAGGGCGTAGTTTCGCTGAGTTTTAATAATAGCTTCTAACTCACACAAAAAATCATCGCGTGCAAAACTGTTGGTATAATCGTCGCGTTTATTGCGCTTATGCAAAGCGAATTTTTCATCACGACTCAGCGCTTCGCCGACGGTCGTGTAATTGTTGTCGGCGAGGAATTTCTCGTTAGTCTTGAGTGCACTAGTGACACGACCACCTTCTTTGTCTGACTCTTCTACGACCTTGCGGTTTGATTTAAAGCCGCGTCGTTTGGCGATTTGATATAAAACTTTGAGTAATTCTTCAGGCGATAACTCCTCGGTAAGTGCCTTTGCTCGCAGGTTATATACGTCTAATTTGTTGAAGTCAGACCTATAATCCAGCACTCCCTCGACTTGGTCTTTGGTAAGGATTTTTTGGTCGATAAAGAACTGTTTGAGGTGATTGAGGCGCTGGCGGCGGCGCTTCAAGCGGCGGCGAGCTGAACGGGCGTCGCGTCGCGGTTTAGCCAGCGAATCGCCATTTTGCGGATCTTCCGGTCGCTCAAAAATCCTCACTCCCAAGTCGTGAATACGGTCCTTGTCTAAATCCAACATTGCCCAACCAATTGATGTCGTGCCGATATCTAATCCGAGCGAATATTTTTTCGGTGAATACGAAGATTTTTGCGTCATGAAGCGTCCTTTGTATAATATATTTTAGTATAATTATATAACTAAAAAGGGATAATTGAAAGCTTAAGCAATGAATGTGGTATAAAAGATAATCCGCCCAACAAGTGAGCGGATTAGTGCTTTGCTCCAGTATTTCATATACTTTACAGCGGATTTTTACCGCCAGATTATTATAGAAACCTAGAACAATTTAGATATTGGTACAATCCTTACTTAAGGGACTGCAAAGATATTGTAACTGAAGATATTGATTATTGCAAATAGTTGTTTATGCAGCACTCTTCTTTCGCCTTCGCCGCCGCTTTTTAGGCGTGGTGGCAGTGGCCGGGTCGGTTGAATCTGCTGGTTTATCGAGCGTGTTATTGCCGCGGATTTGCAGGATAACCTCGCCGCTATTTGTGGCGGTTTGCGGTGTAGCTGGTTGGGCGTTGGCGGCAGAGTTGGCTTTTTGAGCTGGTTGACTAGCGGACTTTTTAACGGGCTGGGCTAATGCAGCTGCGGCGACGGCTTGCGGGCGCGGTTGGGCTGGTTGGTTTTTTGGGCGGTGGTTCGGCATAATGGCGGCAGTAATTTCTCGTTCGACGTCCTCCCTGTTTCGCGAGTACATACGCCGCGAATGTTCAATGATGTGCGGTGTGTTGTCGGCCTGGCTTGGCGGGAGTTCGAGGGTGCGTGCGGAAAAGGCTGGCGTCTTCTCTCCCCCGATGACCATGTTGATGACGAAGTTGCGATTGTGCATTTGCAAGAGGTCGACGGCTTCGAAGTTTGGCTCAAATTGCTTGGCGAGGATTGGTGCGTCATCAGCAGAAACACGGAATGAAATCATGGTGCCGACATTACCAAACACCGCGTCGCGCACGGTTTCGTTCATCTGCGAGATGTACTGGTTGGCGACGGTCAGGTTGAGGCCGTACTTGCGGGCTTCGGACAGGATGGTGGCAAATGAATCAGTGGCGAAGTTCTGGAACTCGTCGACATAAAGATAGAATGGGCGGCGGTCGCGGATGTCTGGAATGTCCGAGCGGCTCATGGCGGCCAGCTGAATCTTGGTGACTAGGAACGAGCCGAGGATGGCGGCGTTGTCTTCGCCGATGAGGCCCTTGGACAAATTAACGATAAGAATTCTGCCTTCGTCCATGATTTGGCGGATGTTAAAGGTGGATTTGGGCTGACCGATGATATTGCGGATGATGGGATTGGCGGTAAAAGCACCAACCTTGTTGAGGACTGGCGCGACGGCCTCGGCGACGAACTTGTCGTTCCAGCTGGCGAATTCAACATTCCAGAACTGCAAGACCACGGTGTCGCGGCAATAGCCCAGCGTTTCTTTGCGGAAATTTTTATCAGTCAGCATGCGAGTGATGTCGAGCATGGTCGTCTCTGGCCGGTCGAGCAGTGCCAGGATGGTGTAGCGCAGGATGTATTCTAGCCGCGGACCCCAACTTTCGCCAAACATGCGCTTCAGAACGCCGATGACCTCTGATGAGATGTTGGTTTTTTGGTTCGGGTTGGTGACTTCCAGCGGGTTGAAGCCGAGTGGATAGGCGGTGTCGGCTGGGTTGAAATAGACAACGTCGTTCAGCCGTGAGCCGGGGATGAATTTCATGTTGTTGATGGCGAAGTCGCCGTGCGGGTCGATGATGGCGTAGCCTTGATTGTGAAAAATGTCGCTGAGCGCGAATAACTCTAGCAACCCCGACTTGCCTGCTCCGGTCTGGCCGATGATGTAAACGTGGCGCGAGCGATCATAGCGCAGCATGCCGAACTGGTGGTTGATGCCGCGGAAGTTGGTGACGCCAAAGGCGGAAATCTGGTCGTCATTAGCGTCGCTGCCGGTCAGGACAGGCAGCTTGGATGGCGGTTCGGCGGTTTTGGCGCTGGCCCAGACGATGTTCGGCGTCTCGACATTGGTGTGCGGTAAGTGAAAAACAGAGGCCAACTCCTCAATATTCAGGACAAATCCTTCGCCGTAAAATGCCCGCCGCCGATATTTATTTAAGAATTCTTTGCCGAATGCTGATTTCGTAGCCTTAAATCCGTTCAAATTGGTTGAATTAAATTGTTTGAAAGTGCCGACCAGCGCTTGCATACGGAGCTTGGCGTTGGTTTGGCTTTCGCCTAGATACGCTAGGCGGATTTTTACTTCGTAGCCTAATTTTTGCGATTTTTTTTCGGCCTCGGCGATGCGGGTTTTGTCGCGCTCGGATAATTCTACAGTTTTTGCGCCGTTTTCTCCAGGCTCTGGCGGCTGCCATAATGCGCCAATTAGACTGACAAGCCACTGCATGCCGTCGCCGAAACCTGGCAATGATAGCATTCGCCCATTTTTCAAATTATCAATATATCTATCTGCGGCATGCTGCCAATCATCGGTAATTGGCCGCGTTAAAACTTGAATCCATAATTCTTCGCCGGTTGTTTCCAATTTTGCCAGCGTGCCGGTAATGCCGGCCAACGGGTCGACCTCAAAGCTTTGAAAGGTGCGAATCGGTAAAAATTCGGAAGCGGTCATCGTCAACTCGGCAGAATAGGCAATTTCGTGGCTGCGTTCGTGCTCGGTGTAATCTTCATCGGCTTGATGAATCTGGACAGTTGGGTATTGCGAGTAAATTTGCCCCTCGACGAAACTCTGCAGCGTCCTTGGCGTCCAGACATAAAAACGGATCTGGCCGTTAACCGAGGCGATTTCAAAGCTAATATGCTCTTGCTGCCCGCCAGATAGGCGCAATTCTTTTTTATCGCGCAAAATGCCGTGCAGGCTGGCGAATAGCTGCTCGGCGGCTAGTTCTTTTTTATCGTTGGCTTTAGGGATTTCCAGAATCAACAGGACGCTTTCGGCCGGCTCAAACTCATCGGCGCGCTGGTAATTGCGCCAAGTTAAGAAAGACAGGATGGCAACAATTGGCATCCACACATACCACTGCAGCAGCATCTCAATAGTCCATGAAATAATTTGCATGCTAGTTAAATTATCTCACCTCTTACAGGAGTTTGCAACTTAAGCTTTTTCGTCCAAAACGTATGTGGCTTTAGCGGTGCGTTTGAACTGCGGTTTGGATTGCAGATTGAGCAAGATAGTGGTTTCTTTAACGCGCCGTTTGTCCAGAACGCGCCGGACAATTTCATCGCGGTGCAGCGGCTCGCCGGCTTCTCTTAAGATGTCGGCAATGATGTCGGAAACCGTACCGCGGCTATAGCCCCAGCTGCCTAATGCGTAAATGCCGCGGCCGATAAGAATAAAGCGGCTGTCTTTGATAAGTTCGTTGTGGATTGCCTGCGTGGTGACGTTCTTGCGCTTAAAATCGCTGTCTTTGATGGCTTTGGAGATGTCTGAGAAGTGCATCGGTTTGCCGTTGTCTTCCAGGATAACGAAGATTTTATCGCGGATGTTTTTCGGGTTGACTGTCGGCCACTTGATTAGTCCCCAATTTCCCTTTAATTGAGCCAGTTTTTTACTGGTGCTTGCCAGCGCGGCGATGTTCGACGGATGTTCGTAGCTTAGCTTTTTATGCATTTCTTCGGCAGTAATCGGCTGGCCGTGCTTTTTAATAAACTTGACGATTTCTTCGATTTTCGTTTTGATAGTCTTTTCGTCGCCTAACGAGCTAATGGCTGCCGATTGGTAATAATCGTCATTTTCATTGATAATAGTGATGTTCTGTGCTAGCTCGGAAATAAATGCTGTGTGGGCTTTTTCAATCGGCGTAGCTTGCCGGCCCAAAAAATGCGACGCTAAATCTTGCACGCGTGCTATCCGCCCCATCTCTGATAAATGCGATGTCAATTCCTTCTCTATATCAACGACCGACGGTATATTGCCGTCGGTGATACTCAGGCGCAGGCGCACCAGAATCGCCTTCTCTAGCTGGCGGACGCGCTCGCGGGTAATTCCCAGCATATCGCCAATCTGCTCCAGCGTCTCCTTGCGGTCATACAAACCGAAGCGCCGCGAAATAATTTCTTTTTCACGCTCTTGGCTTACATTGGAAAGAATATCTTTGATGACAGAACTTAGTACAGATTCTTGTTCGGTTTTTGTTGTTTCGCTCATACTATAGAAACGTCCTCTCTGCCTCACCACAGGTTATTGTTGATTGAATTATGTTTTTGATTATACAATGACAATTAATCAATGTCAAGGACTAATTGCTATAATTGTCTGGTCAAATTATAGCATGTATTTTACGTTTTTTGCAATGGATGATATGAGACTTTTTATTTTTTCTGATTATGTAATTATCTATATACAGTATAAGCGAAATGTGGCGCGGCGATTAAAGCTGTTCTTTTAGGTTATTTTTTACGCCGAGCAGACGTATTGCTGCGCCGTCCTGGACGCCGTGTATTCTTTGCCGGTGCGGCTTTTAGGATCTCTAGGGCTTGCTCATGAGTAATAGTTTTCGGGTCGGTGTCTTTGGGGATTTTAGCGTTTTTAGTGCCATCGGTGATGTATGGGCCAAAGCGACCGTTAAGGACTTTGACGCCGTCGCCAAAATCAGCGATATTTTTCTCGGCTTCGGCTTGGAGTTTGGCGGCGTAGAGTTCGCGGGCTTTTTCTAGGGTGATGGTGTGTGGGTCTTCAGGCTTGATGGAGACGAAGAGCTTGCCAACTTGAATGTACGGACCGAAGCGGCCGATATTGGCTTTGATGTCTTGTCCGTCTTCGGTTTGACCAACGACGCGCGGCAACTTGAACATTTCTAGTGCCTGCTCCAAGGTGACGGTTTCAATTTTCGCCCCCTTCGGTAGCGGCGCAAAGCGCGGTTTGTCTTCATCGTCAGTGGCGCCCAGTTGCAACATCGGGCCAAAGCGGCCAAAGCGTGCCAGGATTGGCTTGCCAGATTTTGGATCAATGCCGACTTCGCGGTTAGCGCCAACTTTACTGCGGTCGATGCCGCCTGATTGTTCAATCAATTTGTGAAATGGCGTGTAAAATCCGTGCAGCATGGCGCTTTTCGCTAGCTCAGCGGCGGCGATTTTATCAAATTCAGTCTCGACGTTGGCGGTGAAATCATAGTCAACGATTTGCGTGAAATGGTCGGTCAAAAAGTCAGCGATCAGTTCCCCGCTTGGTGTTGGGATGAGTTTACCGCGGGTGGAACCGGTTTTTTCCTGGACGACGTCGCGGCTGACTTCCTCACCGTTGTAGCTGAGGACGATGACGTCGCGCGGTTGGCCTTCGCTGTCGCCTTTTTCGACGTAGCCGCGGGTTTGGACGGTGTCGATGATGGTAGCGTAGGTGCTTGGCCGGCCAATGCCGAGGTCTTCAAGTTTTTTGACCAGTGATCCTTCGGTATATCTGCTCGGCGGTCGGGCGAAGGTTTGGCGGGCGGTGATGTCGTGGGTTTCGAGGGTGTCGCCAGTGTGGAGTTTTGGCAAAATCTCGTCTTTGCCGCCGCCGTAGACGCGTAGGAAGCCGTCGAAGGTGATGACTTCGCCTTTGGCCTCGAAGCAAAGATCTGTCATGGTTGCCTCTCGGACATCGTCAGAAAATAATCCGGGACCCGCTAAAGCCAGCCCAGATTTTTTCTGAGATGTCGCTCGAGGCTCCAGCTGATCGGTCGAGTTGGTGCTGCTCGTTTCATCTCCTCCGACAGAGGCTGTGAAACGTTCGCGAGGAGCGGGCGTTTCAGCCGAACGCTCACGAGCCATCTCCGGTGGAGATGCGAGTGAAGAGTGTACTCTGGAGGAGGATGGTGAAACGAGCGCTTTCTCAATAGAAATTACCACTGTCGTCTTCTCTAGTTTCGCTGGCGACATTTGTGATGCCAGGGTGCGGCGGCGGATGAGGTCGTAGAGTTTTTGGTCGTACTCGTTGGAGGTGACAGTCTCGCGGGTGATGTCGGTTGGGCGGATGGCTTCGTGGGCTTCTTGAGCGGAGGCGGATTTGGTCTTAAACTTGCGGACGGTGGAATAATCTGGGCCGTACAGCCGCTTTATAAAGTCGGTGGCACTGGCGATGGCCTGCCCGCTCAAATTGACCGAGTCAGTACGCATGTAGGTGATCTTACCATCCTGGTAGAGCCGCTGGGCTGAAGCCATGGTGGCTTTGGAGCTAAAACCAAGCTTGGCGTTGGCCTCCTGTTGCAGCGTTGAGGTTGTAAACGGCGCGGCTGGGTTGCGGGTGCCAGGCGTTTTCGAGATATCGCTGACGGTGAATGTGGCTGGCTTGAGGCTATTTAAGAATTCGTGAGCGGCTGCTTCAGAATCAAATTTCTGGTTGAGCTCGGCTTTGAATTCTTGATTGTCGTGGATAAATATGGCGGTCACCTTGAACTGCGAGCTGCTTTCAAATTTCATAATTTCTCGTTCGCGCTCGACTAGCAGCCGCACTGCCGGGCTCTGGACGCGACCAGCCGATTTGCCGCCCGGTACTTTTTGCCAGACTACCGGGCTGAGCTCAAAGCCAACCAATCGGTCGAGAATCTGCCGTGCCTGCTGCGCCTGCACCAGATTCATATCAACAGTGCGCGGGTTTTTGATGGCATTGGTGATAGCGTCTTTGGTGATCTCGTGAAAAACGATGCGCTTGGTCGTCTCAATCGGCAAACCCAACACTTTACAGAGGTGCCAAGCAATAGCCTCCCCTTCGCGGTCTTCATCGGTCGCCAGCCAGACGTTGTCTTTGCCGACGGCCTTGACATTTTTCTTTAGCTCGGTGATGACTTTCTTTTTCTCGGGATCGACTTCGTAGACGGCAAAAAAATCATTCGCCACATCAATCGGCGGCGTGCCGTCCTTGGTTTTTTTGACGATTGAGCGGATATGTCCCACGCTTGACAGGACGTGAAAATCCTTGCCCAAATATTTCTCAATGGTTTTGGCTTTGGCTGGCGACTCGACGATGACGAGATTTTTCATAGTTTTATATTATAACAAATCGCCGTATAACCACAACCGCCAAAGATTTTTGGGCGTTAGTTATCTGCTGCGACCTTTAAGCTCGTCAAGCTCAGCCTGAAGCCGAGCTCTTTCGGCCGCTATTTCACCTACTGTACTATAAAGACTCTTTCTGGATTCCATAAAGCGATTCTGTGCTTTGCCAAAAATACGTTGAGCCAAGGGATCATCAAATCTGTCAGCAGGGTCAGTGTATGGCGTATCCAGGTCTAGTCCAACCTCCTCTCTGAGCATTTTTTTGAACGATTCGAAATTGCTAAGCTGGTCATCGCATATGCCAATTTTCCATTCTAAATCTTCTCTTTCTCCCATAATATTCTTTCCTTCCGCTAATTTTCCGCGTAACTATTTGATAACATCAGACCTTCGTTCTCTGAAAATCTGATATATATATATCAATTAGTGGACAAAAAGTCAAACGATTAGCGAGATTACTCTTTGAAAGCCTCTTCAGTGTATTCTTTGCCAGCTTTTATCATAAACGGTACGCCGGCGGTGAACGCGGCAGTGCCAAGTTTGCGCAGAAGTTTTCCGGCAGTGGTTTTTCCGCGGGCTTCTAAAAAGTCTCCAGTGGCGTAAGATACGACTGACACGACTTGGCACGCCATGCCTATTTTACCAGCCCTTACTGGGCGAGATTCTCCAGGATGGCGGACCGTATTAATGGCGGTCATCCCCGCATTAAACGCGTTAGACACGGCAATACCGCCCAGTACAAGATTTGGCGCAGCGCCTCTTCGGTGTAGCTCGTATAGAATGGCAGCCATCTTAATTTTGTCGCCGATATGATCAGCAAGCGTGCCGAGTATGGTTTCGCCGGTTTCTTTGTTTTCTGAGCCTGGGTTATCTGAAGAGTCTTCATTCTTTCCTATAAATTTCCTGATAATTTTTTCAATATCAATTTCGCCGCGTGCCATTTTTCCGTCCAAAAGGTCGCCAAACGAACTGGCAGCCAACATAATAGGACCCCAGTGTTTATCAATATTTCTTATGCCGACGATTGACCCGATAGTGCCGGCAATACTGACCATTGTCGGCGGAATACCTTTGCGGTTAAAAAGCGGTTTTCTATCGCTGCCCGCTCCGTCATTTGGCAAACTTTCTGGTTTTTTCGGTACTTGTTCCATAGAAAAAGGATAGTATTAAAAAGCATGCAGTAGCAAGCATGGGCGGTTTGATTAGGTATAATCACCGGACTGAACTTCTGGCTGGTTTCCTTGGCGCCTAGCGCCACTGGCATTATTTAAGCGTCCAATTATTTGCCCCAAGCGGCTTGATTACGCCGTTGATTTCCAGCATAGTTAGTGCCGTTGAAAAGTTTGACGCTGACAGTCCTGATTGTTGTTGTAATTGGTCGCCGCTGCGGACGCCGCTGGCTATCAGATTGATGATGATCGTTTCTTCCGGCGAGCTGCCGAGCGGTAATTGGTTTTGGCTTGATTTTTTCAATTGTTCCGGCGCGATTATTTGCAGGATATCTTTGGCCTCGGTGGCGGGATAGGCGCCTTGTTTGAGCAGCGCGTTGCAGCCGGCAGACAGCGGACTGGTGATGTTGCCTGGCACAGCAAAGACGTCGCGGCCTTGGGATAAGGCGTGGGCAGCGGTGTTCAGCGTGCCGCTGCGCTCAGCGGCCTCGGTGATGATGACGGCATCGGCTAGTCCTGATACCAAGCGGTTGCGCTCTAAAAAGCTCCAGCGATTGACGACTTTACCGTCGCCTTTTTTCCATTCGGATATAATAGCGCCGCCGTTTTTTATGATATTCATGGCTAATTTGTAATTGGTTTGTGGCGAGATGTCAGGCAGTTCATTGGGAATGACGCCGATGACCGTGCCGCCAGCCTCCAGGGCAGCTTTCTGGGCAATGCCGTCGATGCCGAGCGCCAGGCCGCTGACGATGATGCAGCCGGCTGTTGCTAGGTCGCCCGCCAGCTGCTCGGTCACCTCCCGGCCGTACGCCGAGGGTTTGCGCGAGCCGACGATGGCCACGACTGGCGCGCCGCTCGTTGGTAATTTTCCCATGAAACACAAGCTTTTCGGCGGATTAGCAATACTTGCCAACCTCTGGGTAAAATTATACTCATCTGGACGGATTCTATTGATTTCCATGACTTTTGTGATAAAAAGTATTGACATGTTGTCAAATGCTTGCTATAATCAGGAGCGATTGGTTAGCTTAAAGCGCTAATCAAAAGCACCTTATACCCCCTATTCTAACTAATATGTTAGGTTGCGCGCAATGGCATTAAGTATTCTTACCCTCCACTTTTTGCGATTCAACGTTACGCGCATACTAACCCCTTTAACTGCCCTTTTTTAAGGCGACTCAGTTAAGGCGAGCACTGGATGGTGTTGATAATAATCAGGCGCGGGCTTTTGGAGTTTTAGCCGCGACGCTTCGCTGAAACGAGAGCTCGGGTGGGTTGAAGGGCGACAAAGCACCAGGTGATGCCCACCCTTACCTGGTGCTTTTTTGATTGGTTTTTTATGGGATTTACGGGAGATTTATCCGGCGATTCGCGGTAGTGCGGAGGAAAAAGCTTTGGCATAATATTGACTTTTTGTCTTGAAAATAGTATAGTCAAATGTATGACAGCCAATGATGTTCAGTACGATAAGTTGCGGCGCGATCAGTGCAATGAGTTGATTCCGCGGGTGTTTCGGGTCAATTTGCCGATTGACGAAATTTTGTTTGATGATATAGAGACTGGCGATGGCTCGTATGCGATTTTGTTCCGCAGTTCCGGCGATGTTTACGCGTTGTTCGTTGCGCCGGATGGCGGGCAGCAGACGCTGGCGGATGTCGTTACTATGTCGAAAAATATGGGCATTACCATCGGCAAGTTTTATCTGCCGGACGGCGATTTGAATTATTTTTACCGGAATGGCGTCAAGTTATTTAAGCAGGCTTTCCCGTCGCTGTATTCTTGGAATAAAAAAGATGTGAAATGGTATAGCTTGCAAGTGCCGTACAGCCCGGCATTAGTAAAAGTGGCTTCGGTTAACGGTGAAGTTCGCCGGTTTGATAAAGCCGGACGAGCGTGGCAAAAATTATTTGATTATTCATTCAGAAAGGTGAGAATTCATTATGAGCGAGGTTGAAAGATTGTTTACGACGCGGTTTGCGGCACTGATGAAAAAGGCTGAAAACCGTCCGCTGAGGTTTCGTGCTGAAGCTGAGGCGGCGTTTGCGGCCTGTCCGCGCCGGTTTCGTAAAATGGCGCGCCGGCTAGACAGAACGGTGCCGATGTCGCTGGAGTTTTTCATGCAGTGGCGCGGCGAACTTTTGCCGCGGTTGGAGACGATTCAGAACGCTCCGCATGATTCGCAGCTGATTGAAGCGTTTAAGTCGGCGCTGCTGGCGGAAAACGAAGCGCAGCGCTTGGAGGTGCTAGATTCGGCGGTTCGGCAGCGGCTGGCGCAGGAACGGCAGACTTTCGTAAATACGCGTTATTCTAAGGGCGAACGGAAAATGTATGAACTGGCATTATCGTTTGTTAATCAGCCGATGGACGTTTGTAATGAACAAATTGAACGTTATGTCGCGTACGAACTATACCGGGAGGCGGCTAAAGCGAGCGGCGTGGCGGTTGTCGATGCAAACAAGAACTGGCTGGCGCGCCGGCGGCAGACGCGGCGGGTACGGCGGCAGACGCGGCGTTTAGAGAAAGAATCTCGGCGGCGGCTGGCAGCGATTGACGGCGAGATAGCAGCCATTGAGCAGCTTAACGGCGGATTGCCGGCGCGGTTGTTTGGTCTGAAAATTGATTTGGTGACGGTGCTGGCGGCGCGGCAGGAATATGAAAAAGCATTGGCGCGCCTTGGTAAAAAGTCAGCGTCGAGTCCGGCGAAGCGGCTAGATTTATATCAGAAAAAAACCGAAGCGATTAGGGCTGGATATTTGGATTCCGTGCCGGGATTGTCTAATTTGTCGGATGTGCAGCAGGCATTGAAGGAGATTGACGCGGTGTTGTTGGCGATTTTTGACCTCGACAGTAAGCAGCGCAATGCCATGATGAGCGCTATGAAGCAATACCGCCAACTGGTGCGCGAGCGCGAGGCTTTGGCGGCGAAAATTGAAGAGTAATCTTGTTCGGACTATTTGAAGCTATTTGAGCTCTGGTTTGATTGCAGATCCATAAAAGCCGAGGAGATGTTTCAATCCTTGGCTTTTTGATTAGGCTCTTGGAGGCTTTGGCTTTGGTCTTGCTCGTGCTGGCGCGAGGCTTGTTCGTGTAATGCTTGCTGGCAATTTTTACACAAACCTTCCAATTCAAAGTGATGATCGGTAACTTTGAAATCATACTTATTGCCAAGATAGCGAATAAGTTGTTCAAGCTCCGGCGTTTGAATTGGTGCGGCATTTTGGCAGCGGATGCAGTATAAGTGGTGGTGATGCGGAATGAAAGGCTCGGCTAGCTCGTAGTAATTTTTCCAGCCAATAGTCACGGCATTGACGATCTTCAGTCTGTCAAAGATGACCAGCGCGCGGTAAACGCTAGTACGGTCAATAGTTTTGCACTTTTTTGCAATATCGCTGATAGTTAGCGGAACATTTGATTTTTGCAGTGCGTCGAAAACTTGCTGGCGCGGTTTGGTTATGCGCAGGTTGTGTTGTTTGAATAGATCATCGAGAGTCATGATATTGCAAGTATACAACTTATTGCAACAAATTTGCAATAATTCGGCGGATTTGGCATTATGAAAAGCTATGGATACGGCAATTAAAACAGTGATGAATTTGCACGATTTTGCACCATCGCCAGACGTCAATGCGGCTTTTTCTGGCTTGGTGGCGGCAGCCGTGCAGGCGACAACATTACCAAAGTGGTGTAATGATGAGGTGTGCCGCGAAGTGCAGCGCCGTTGCTCTCTGTCGGAATCAGAGATGGAGATGTATTGGTCGCGGCGAATTGCCAGCTCAGCTTGTCCGCAGCAAGAGCTGGAAAAGTTTTGGTATATTGACAATTACCGCGAGCTGGTACGGCGTGAAGTTGGCTTACTGGCTGGGTCGGGTTTGATGTTGAGTAATGGTAGCCGCGTGGCGATGATCGGCAGCGGTCCCCTGCCTTTGACGGCTTGGTGTTTGTGGTGTCAGACTGATGCTACGGTTGATTTGGTGGATATGGAGCCGGCTGCTTTGGCGCAGTCGCGCGAGCTGGCACGGGCGATTACTTGGCCGGTTGGCGAGTGTCTGGCGGCGGACGGAGCGGCGGCGGCTTTGCCAGATAGTGCTTACGACGTGATTTATGTGGCTGGGCTGGCGGGCGATTCGGCTGAAGCCAAGCAGCAAATTATTGATAATATTTTGCCAGCGCTTCGGCCTGGCGGGCGGATCATTGTTCGCGGCGCTCATGGCGCGAAAACGTTGCTATATCCAGCGTTTGACCCGAATAGTTTGCGGCGCGTACAGCTGCTGGTCGAGTATAATCCTGACGACGATATCATTAACTCAGTATATGTGTATAGGAAAGGCTAATATGAATGATAAGATTGCATTATATTTGGTGAATGGCGCGCTGGGCGCTGGTAAAACTACGCTGGTCGATTTTTTGGTGCAGCAGCCTAAGTTTACTGGCGCGCGAGTGATTGAGAATGAGTTTGCGTCGGAAAGTATTGATAGTTGCACTCTGGCGCAACGGGTTGATGAAGTGGCGACAATTGCTGGCGAGTGTATCTGCTGCAGTAGCGGCGAAGAGCTGATTGACATTTTGCACAATTTTGCAATAAGCGGAAAAGCACCAGTAATTATTGAATCGACTGGCGTCGCTAACACTTTGCGGGTGGTCGAGAAATTGCTGGCTGGTGATGTATTTGAGCAATATGGTTTGAAGCAGTCGTTGTATGTTGTGGATGGAGCTGAAACCAAGGCTGACGGCCTGGCGGAGACGCTGCTAGCGGAAGCTCGGGCGGCGGACATGGTATTGATCAGTAAACTGGATTTGCTGGCCGAAAATGACCGCCAACAGCTAATTGAAACATTGTTGCAACAAGGACTGATGAAAGTTGTGAGGATGGATCGCGGTAAATTTGATCTGACGCAGCTTGGCGGCCAGTCGCGTATTTTGGACTACTTACTACTGCACGAGCCTGCGGAAAACGCGGCTGAGAATGCCTTAAATTATAGCTTGGTTGATATGACTGAATTGGATATCAATGCTGAGAAAATTGAAAAGATTTGGACGAATTTACGAAGTAAATATGCTTTGCGGCGCATGAAAGGCGCGGCCGCTGATAGTAACGATATATACCACATTGAGGCAACGCCGCAGCAAATACGGGTTACACGCGGTGCCATTGACGAGTCATTAAAGCTGGTTGTCATTGGTGAGCGGGCGCGTGAAGTCACGCGCGCAGTAATTACGGAGGAACTTGGATGATGAATGGTGCGAGAGCGGCGGTTGATAAGTTACTGCGTATGTATGATGAGTATAAGACTTTGACAGCAAAGATTGCTGCTGCGGAGCGCCGTTTGGCATTGGCGAAATTGAAGAATAGCGGTGTCGAACAGATACGGATAGAGCTGGACGACTTACGACATAGTCAGCAGCAACTGTCTGATGACATGACGTTTGATACGCCATTGATTTGGGTGATGTATAAATTTGAGGCATATCAGGACGAGGCGCAGCCGATTCGAGCCATGCACGATTTTCGCTTGCACTGTTCTAAACCAGGCTATATTTGCACCAAGCGCTTTATATTTCTTAATGCACATTTGTGCAGTAACGGGCAACGTCCCCTGACAGACAGCAAAAAATATCCCGACGAAATGCTGCTCAGAGAGATTTTTCCGCTACTTGGCGAAATTGAACAAGATGAAGTTTTCATGTCCAGTTGGCGCGCGCATGAATATTACCAGGAAGATGGCGCGATTAAAAAATGGCAGAATTACACGCCAAGCAGTTCATAAGGATATTTTGGCTGGTCGATTTTAGTGGCGCGCGCATCAGTGATGACGTATTCAGCTTGGCCGTTGACGACTTTTTGCGATAGTTTCCCCTTGACGGTTAGCCAAGTTCCATCTGGATAATCGATAAAAAAGGTTTTTTCAACAAGAATTTTCATCGGGACGCTGTCGACGGCGCAGCAGCTGATGACGTAGCGCGCGATGTAGAAATAATTGTAGCCGTAGTTTTTTAGCAAGCCGTTTGAGACGAAGCCAGTTATAGAGATGTCGGTGTTGTTAAAATATGAAGTTTGCTTGCAGGAATTTATGGCGGTTTTCCAGCGGTTGATTGAAATGGTGGAGCTGCCCTCCTTAGGTTTGGGGACTTCGCAGCGGCTTTCCGGCTCAATGATTGCTGGGCTTTCTCTCTGAGCGAGGCTGCTGGGCGACAGCGGCTTTGGCGGTAGTAAGTAGCCAGCCAGTAGGATAATTATTGCCAAATAAGACGCTGACTTGACGCTTTTTAAGCTGAATTTAGCAGGTTTAACAGAGGCTTTAAGTTTTAATTGCAACATTGTGTCAATAAGCAAAAGTACGATTCCGACGATGCTGATAATGCTAGCAAATATGTGATATCGTGGGTGAATATAAAAACCGAGCTGGTCGCGGCAAGCTAATAGTAATATATAGCCGCACACGATAATTCCGCCGATTGATTTTAATAAATTAACGCGCATATAGATTTACCCCCATGCCCGCCGCGAACGATAACGTGAAAATTATCAGCACAATTGCCACAATGAAACGCCAGCGAAAAGTTGTTTTCATGAGCATAATCAGCTTGATGTCAACCATTGGGCCGGCTAGTAAGAAAGATAAAATTGAGCCAGTCGTGAAGCTGCGCGCGTATGCCAGCGCGAAGAAGGCGTCGATACTAGAGCAGATTGAAACGATAAAACTGAGGCCAATCATAGCGGCAACTGATAAGATAATGTCGCTGCCGACGGCGTTTATAATAAAGCGCGGAACGAAAACTTGAGTGGCGGCGGCGATGCTGGCGCCGATGACTAGCATGGTGAATAATTGCCAAAATTCGTTGCGCGAGGAACTGAACAATTCTGGTAGATTTGAGCTGTGTTTGTGCGAGCGGCAGTAGCTTTTGAACTCTGGATTTATGATGGAATCTTCCTTGAAAAAGCTGACGACGAAAGCGGTCATCTGAACGATGACAAGCGCGAAAATAACCCGCCACCAAACCATGCGCGGTTCGAAACTGAAGGCGGTGATAGTGGCGATGATGGTGATTGGATTAAGGATTGGCGCGGCAAACAGAAAACTGACGACATCGGCGGGTTTGAGACCGCGGGCTAGCAAGCTGCGGGCAACCGGCACGTTGCCGCACTCGCAAACTGGCAGTGCTAGCCCCGCTATCGATAAGACAAGCCGCCGGAGTAATGCGTTTTTTGGTAAAATTTTGACCAGCTTTTCCGGCGGTAAAAAGCGGCGGATCAGAGCGGAAATGATAGTTCCTAAGATGAGAAATGGGACCGCTTCAACGATGACGCTCAGCGTGAGCGTGAGGAAATCTTGCAAGGATAATGCTGCTTGAGAGAGCCATTTGCCAGCCTCGCCGCTAGCTAACCATACGCCAAAATGGAGGCTAAAATTGTGAAAAATAACAACTAGCGAACCGGCGGCAATCCAGCCGAGAAGCTCCCCGTTGTTGGATATGAAACTAGCAAGTCGATTATTAGGCTTTTTACTTTTTGCCATATATAAATTATAACGCACGCGCTTTGTGCTATACTAAATCATTATGAAACATCTCTGGCACTCGCATCACCCATTTCGGATTTTTTGGTTTTCGGCGCTGTTGACGCTGGCTTTGGGCGGGCTGATTTTTGGTCATCTGGGTCCGAATGGTTTGTGGCTGTTCGCGATTTTGGTGGTGCTCGAGGTGACTTTTAGCTTCGATAACGCGGTGATTAATAGCAAGGTGCTGGCTGGCATGAGCCAGGTCTGGCAGAAAGTGTTTTTGACAGTTGGGATTTTCGTGGCGGTGTTCGTGGTGCGGTTCGTGCTGCCGATTATCATCGTGATGGTAGCGAGCGGTCATGGGTTTATGGAAGTGGTTGATTTGGCACTGCATAAGCCGGCGGAATACGGTCATATTTTGCACGAGGCCTCGCCGATGATCGATGCTTTTGGCGGCGCGTTTCTGATTATGATTGGCCTCAGCTATTTCATTGATTATAACAAGCGCGTGCACTGGATGCGGCATGTCGAGCCGTGGATGGCGAAGGCCGGGCGGTTTGAGAATTTCAAGGTGTGTCTGATGCTCAGCGTGGCGGCGGTGCTGTATTTCACGGTCGAGCCGCCGCATCGGGCGCTGGTGCTGATCTCGTCGGTGTTGGGGATTATACTGCACATCGGGCTGGAGCTGTTCGGCTCATTCTTTCATGAGGATGATGCCAAGTCAGTCAAGGTCAAGGTCGGCTGGGCGGCCTTTGCTAGCCTGCTCTATCTGGAGGTGCTGGATGCTAGTTTTAGCTTCGACGGCGTCATCGGTGCCTTTGCCATCACTAGCAGCGTGCTGCTGATCGTGGCGGGCCTGGGTGCTGGGGCAATTTGGGTGCGGTCGCTGACGGTGTATTTGCTGCGGACGGGCGTGCTTGGCAAGTATAAATACCTGGAAAATGGCGCGCACTGGGCCATCATGGCGCTGGGTATGATGATGATCGCCAAGCTGTTTCATCTGGAGCTGCCGGAGTGGGCGACGGGCGGTTTGGGGCTGTTGTTTGTAAGTTTGGCGGTTGGTAGCAGTATGTTGGAGGCGCGAGCGATTAATTTGCAAGAGGCAGCTGCGGCGAAATTACATAGCGCTGAGCGGCGGTTGAAACACGGCGCGGCGAGGATTGTGCCGCGTAAGCGACGGTAATTGATATTTGTGGCTTTTTATTTTCGGGCGGGAGCGTTTACTTATTGCGACATTGTTGCAATAAGCATTTTTAATTTCGCAGGCGTAATGGTGTAGTGATGTGTCGGGGGTTAGAACTTGACGCTTATGGCTGAAATGTGATCGGATAAAAAGTCATGAATCATTGTTTGCGCCGTTGGGATGGCCCAATTTTTCAAAATAGTTAATTCATCGCTATTAAAATTCATCATAACAAAACGGTCGGTTGAGACTTGCCGCCGCAGTAAGTTGTCGGTGCCGATACGAATATGCCAAAAGTCGGAGCCAATGTGAGCATGAAGCGATTTTAAGCCGTTGCTGCCAGCGTCGCGGCCGCCCTTGCGGACACGGATTTTACCAAAATCAAGGTCAGTGTCATCGTGAATAATCAGTAAGTCATTTAGGGTCAATTTATAGAAACCTAAAATCGCCCGCGCGGAAATACCAACCTCATTGTAATAGGTGGTCGGCTTGACGAGGAGAATTTTTTCTCCAGATATGTTTAATTCGGCAATATCCGCCGAGAATTTTGGCTTATTGCTAAATTGTGCACTCTGCCCTGTCGCCAAGTTGTCGATCACTAAAAAACCAGCGTTATGCCGCGTGTGCGTGTACTTATCGCCAGGATTGCCGAGGGCCAGAATGACTTTCATAGCCTTAGTATATCACCTTGGCCAGGATGACGTATAATAGACGTATGGCGAAACGCGATGATGATTTGGAATTTAGTGTTAACGCTGCCTTTGATGAGGCGCGGGCGGTGGTCGATAAGGTACCGCTCTATCTGATGAACGGTTCGCTCGGCGCCGGCAAAACCAGCGTGCTGGAATTCTTATTGCAACAAAGTGACTATAAGGGCGCGCGAGTGATTGAAAATGAATATGCCAATGAAAATGTCGACGGTTACCGGCTGGAAGGGCTGGCGGAGATGGTGACGACGTTGGCTGGCGACTGCGTCTGCTGCTCGTCGAAGCACGCGCTAACCAGGATGTTGCTGGACTTTTGTCGCAATTCTCCGGCGCCAGTGTTTATCGAAGCAACGGGTGTGGCGCGAACGATGAACTTGGTCGAGAAATTGATAAATGCACAAATCTTCAATAAGTATGAGTTGATGCAGAGTTTTTACGTGATCGATGCGCACGAGATTCTTAATGGTGTCGAGCCGGCACACGAGGTTGAACTACAAGCGGCAGACGTGATTTTAGTGACTAAGGAAGATTTATTGAACGATAGCGAGCGGGCGGAATACGGAGCGAAACGGCGCGCCCTGCCCTACGCTAAGGTGCTCAGCGCGCCGCACGGTCGGTTTGATCTCAGCAAATTAACCACGCCGTCGGGACTGCTGGCGTTTTTTGATACGTATGACGGCGAACTGGCGGTGCCGGATAATCCGACTTATGCAGTACTGGATGTGTCGGGCATGAAAATTACGGCGACGACGTTGGAGAAAATATGGCCGGAATTATTTGCGGCGTATGGCCTGCGGCGAATGAAAGGCTGCTTTATCAACGACAACAGTGTGCGCCAGCATGTGGAGGCGACCGAGCAGCAGATTCAGCTAACTAATGCCAAGCCTGAGGAGGCGGCAAAAATCGTATTCATCGGCGAGCGAGCGGATGAAATTACGCGCGAAGCCTTGGCGGCGCAACTAGTGATGTTTGGATAAAAGTTCGCTTTCGTCGTTTCCGACTCATCAGCATAGACACACATCTATGGAGCGAACTGACAAGCAGGAGAATATAATATGTGCGACGGAGAGAACCGCCAAGTATTCTCGGCGGCTTGCCAGTCCGGAGCTAGACCGAGCGTGAGTGCGCGGCCTCGCTCAAGACGTAGAACGTGTAGGGGCAGAGAAGCTTGCTGAGCTCACAGAATTCCTTGTAGTCGTCGACGCACAGCGCTGCGCTGTACGTCGTGAACTCGATCAAGGCATAGAGGTGCTCCCCCTCTCGGAGCTGCTCCTTTGCCTGGTGATACATGAACGTGTCGAGCTTGCGCCCGACATAGCCCTTGAGGATGTCCTCTGCGTGCTTGTAGTAGGTGCCCATGATATGTATCTCTCTCCTCACCCAGGCGGATTGCCTGTGTTTTCTTGTAAAAACACTGCTCGACGCCCGGATGGCGGCGAGCAAGATGAGGTTTCACGACACTATTTTACTCCCGCTAAAATAACGCCATAAAATCTCACCTTGCTCTATTCTCAACTGCTTGTCAAAATACACTTTTGGACAAAACGTCAAACATCTGTCAACAAAAGCTAATATATATATATCACTAATAGAATAAAATGTCAATAGATTTTGTCAAAATTGTGGTGTTATATGCCTTTTTCGGCATTTTTGGCTTGCTTGTAGGCTTTGGTGACGGGTGCCAGGCCGCGGGCGATGCGTTCGCGGTTGGCTTTTAGTTGCTTTTCGTCGCGGAAACTGAGTTTAATTGGTGTGCCAGCAAAATTGAAGGCTTCGCGTAAAGTTCGCTCCAAGTAGCGTTTGTAGCTCCAGTGGACGAATTTCAGGTTGCTGCCGTAGATGACGAACCACGGTGGGGCCGTGTCGGTCTGGACGATGTAGCGCAATTTCGGGTGCGAGTTCTTCAGGCCGGCTGGTGGATGAGCGGCGACGGCTTTTTGCAAGAGGTCGTTGAGGGCACGGGTTTTGCATTCTTGGCGGCGGTGAGTGTGGATGTCGAGGGCTAGGTCGAATAATTTGGCGACGTTTTGGCCGGTAGCTGATGAGGTGAAGATCAGTGGCGCGTAGGGCGTAAATTTGAAATGATAGCTAATTTGCGGTGCTAGCTCGTCGCGGGTGTAGGCGTCTTTGCCTTCGACGGAGTCCCATTTGCTGACCACCAGCACCAACCCCTTGCCCGCCTCGTCGATGATGCCAGCCAGGCGTTGGTCTAGCCCGACGTTTAATTCGTTGACATCCATCAACAGAAAACAGATGTCGGCTTCGTTGATGGCCTGCATGGTGCGCAGGACGGAGAACTTTTCGATGCCGGTCTCTTGTTTGCCTTGGCGACGGATGCCGGCAGTGTCCAGCAGCTCAATGGCCTGGCCGTGGTAGCGGACTTGGACGCGGTTGACGTCGCGGGTGGTGCCGGCAACGTTGGCGACGATGGCCTGCTGCTTGCCCGCTAGGGTGTTAAACAAGTTGCTTTTGCCGACGTTTGGCCGGCCGATCAAGGCGACGCGAATGATGTCGTCAGGTGCGGTGTCGGTAGCTGGCGGGATGAGATCGGCGATGTTGTCGAGCAGCTCAGAGATGCCGATGTTGTGTTCGGCAGAGGTTTTGATGATGGTTTTGATGCCGAGGCGCTTGAATTCGTCGGTGTGGAGTGAGCCTTTGAGGTCAGCTTTGTTGGCGATGAGGAGGACGGGTTTGCCGCTTTTTAAGGCTTTTTTGGCCAGTTGGCGGTCGGCGTCTGATGGATAGACGGTAGAATCAACCATAATGAGAATGACATCGGCCGCGGCGGAGGCGTCGGCGATTTGGTCTTGGATGGTGGCTTCGAATTCATCTTCGGCGGGTTTGAGGCCGGCGGTGTCGATGAGCCAGAATTCGGCGTGCGTGTCTGCTGCAGCGCGACCGCCAACCGTCTCCTCCATGTCGAATGCATCCGGCAATGCCGTCCGCAGAGCTATCGACTTGTCGGAGAGGCTGGCGGTCGCGGTTGCGTCAACCTCCAGCGCAGGAGGTGTCGCGCCTGCCGCATTCTCGTTAGGAGATGAAGCACGGCGTTTATATGAGACTTTGCCAACAACATTGTCGCGAGTAGTACCAGCTTCGCGGGCGACGATGGCGGTGCGGGCGCGTGTCAAGCGATTGAACAATGAACTTTTGCCAACGTTAGCTTGGCCGATGATGGCGACAGTGGGTAATTTATTAGGCATAATTATGCCCATTATAACAGAGGCGCGGCGATTTGGCGAGGATAAACTGTGATGTCAAGTTTAATTGCCGCTTGCTGGAGTGGGTGTTGTCTCAGCGGTTGGCGCGGGGCTGTTTTCAGCTGTTGGCAGAGTGTAGCCGCATTCAGGGCTGTTGGGGATGGCGGTGATACTGCCTTGCCTGCCGGGGCGGCGGTGTCCGTATATTAGAGTGGTACCGTCACAAGCTTTTGATATTTTGCCTAGCGGCTCTCCTTTTTCGCAATCTTGCTCGCAGCCCGCGTCAACTAGCTTCCAGTCAAGGTCAGGGTTGCCTTCTGAGTCTGTCTGTGTATCTTCTTGCCCTTGTTCTGTGTCGGCTGGTTTTGTTTCTGGTGTTGGCGCGGCACAGCCCGAAACAACCCATGCAGCGGCAGCCATGACACCAAGAGCTTTCCCTGCTCTTTTTCGTAACGACTCGCTTATGACGCCAAGCACTCTCCCTGTTCTTTCTCCTAACGACTCGTGTACTTTGCCAATTGAAAGCCCTTCGCCTTTTCCCATAATAATATCCTCCTAATATTTATGATGTAAGGTATAGTACACTATCGTTAATTTGGTGTCAAATTGCTTTCCTGAAATTCCCCTCGCTTCATGCCACCAAGCGAATAACTACCAAAATCTGTTCGGTGAAGCTTGGTGACTGTGTAGCCAAGCGCGGCGAAGGTGCGGCGGATTTGGCGGTTGCGGCCTTCGCTCATCTGGACAATCCAGCGGCGGTCGTCGCCGTCGTGCTGGCGCTCAAGCGTCAAGCGGCTGGGCCCGTCAGGCAGCTGCACGCCAAAGTCGTTAATCATTTGCCGGTGGAGCGGCTGCAGCGGCTGGTCGAGCGTCACCAGATAGCGCTTAATTTTATGAAACGACGGATGGGTCATCTGGTGGGCGAAGTCGCCGTCGTTGGTGAGGAGGATGAGGCCGGAGCTGTCTTTGTCCAGGCGGCCGACGGGCTTGAGGTGATGAAGGCTTTTTGGCAATAATTCGTAAATGGTTGGTATCCCGCCCTGAGAGGCGCGCGAACAGAGGTATCCGACGGGTTTGTGGAGGAGGATGAGCTTTTTTGGCTGAATGTGCAGCTCTCGGGAGTTATATAGGACAGTGTCGGATTGGCTTATCTGCCGGCCTAAAACCGCGCGATCGCCGTTAACTAGTATTTGCCCCTGTTCTATCAGCTCGTCAGCTTTTCGGCGCGACACGCCGAGGCTTAAAGCTACGAATTTGTTTAGTCTCATCAGATTTTTTATGGGTTGCCGTTCGGTCATTGTTGCGGCGCTGTCGGCATGGAAGTCGGTGCTGGAGCTGGTTGTTGCTGAGCTGGATCGTCTGCTTGAGCTTGGGCGGATTGCTGCATGGCAGCTGCGGGGTCTGGTGCCGCTGGTGTTAGTACTGCTGCGTCCGATGGATTTGGAGCTGCGGGCTGCGGCGCGGCTGATGCCGGCCGAGGCAAGCCATTTGGTTGAGGTACAGCCTGAATCGGACTCTGCGGGCTAATTTGCGGAACTGGCTGTAAGACTGGCGCTGTATTTTCCGGAGCAGCTGGCTCTGGCGGCGTCTGAGCTGCTTGAGGCGATTCAGCTGTTGGTAATACTGGCGGTTCTTCCGGGGCTGGCTGAATTGGCTGCGGAATAGGTGTAGCGATAGGTTCCATGGCTGATGCCGGCTCTGCTACTGGAACGGTAGGAATAGCGGGTGCGTTTAATTCCTGGTCAATTAATTCCGAAACATCAACCGACTCGCCTTTTTCTGATGCTGGTAGCGGTTGAATAACTCTGTCGCCTAGTCCAGCTGGACGCGGCATTGGCGATGAGAATGGCGCTAGAGGCTGCGGTAATCCGCTTGGCTGTGCGGGCTGCGGCGCGGCTGATGCCGGCCGAGGCAAGCCATTTGGTTGAGGTACAGCCTGAATCGGACTCTGCGGGCTAATTTGCGGAACTGGCTGTAAGACTGGCGCTGTATTTTCCGGAGCAGCTGGCTCTGGCGGCGTCTGAGCTGCTTGAGGCGATTCAGCTGTTGGCAATACTGGCGGCTCTTCCGGGGCTGGCTGCGGCGACAGCGATTCGACATCTGGCCGTTCAACCGATGGAGTATCATTTGGATCTACTTCAAGATTTTCTACGTACGACATATCTTGGCTGGAATTATCAGGCTCGGCGGCAGCAGACGGCTTTGGTTCGGTGCCAATTCCTGGTACGTCGCGCAAAACTTCGTGAACCGCTCTGACAACATCTTCAATGCCCACTTGCGATTTAACCAAATATCTGTCAGCACCCAGCTGCTCGCCGCGTTTGCGCTGGTCTTCGGACGACAAGGCGGTCATCATGATGACTTTGACATCCTTCGTTTCAGTAGTGGATCGCAGAATGTCCAGCATATCGAAGCCGGATATCTTTGGCATCATTACATCGCTCAGAATAAGACGCGGACGTTCTTTAATTGCCATGGCTAAAGCTTCTTCACCGTCGCCCGCCGAAACGATATCGTAGCCCTCCGCCAAAAGCCGCACGCCGTAAATTTCGCGCAGGCTTTTGTCGTCTTCAACCAATAAAATTTTCGTCATATACTTATACTATACTTAAATTTCTCTAAAAAATCTATAGTTCTTATGGTTACTTTCTGTCCGGTATTGACAGATGGCTGCGTTGAGTTTTTAAGCTATCCTCAATCTCTGCCAGCGTCGGCGGTTTGGCGGCTGGCTGGGCTGGTGCTTCCTGTGATTGTACGGATGGCTCCTGGGGTGTTATGGATGTTCCCTGAGGCGGCGCGGGCGCTTGCGATGCAAGTTCATCCGGCGGCCTGGTCGGCATTTGCGTAGTCGGCGTCGGCGCTAATGTTTGCATCGGCGAAAGATCTGATTTGGCTGGTTCTGAGGATAGAATAACAGGATTAGCCTGGCCAGACTCAGTACTGGCGGCTATCTCTTGCGGCATAGCCATGGCTTGCATTTGTATTTCTAATTCGTCGGAGACTTCTTTAGTAGCAGGGTCGATTTGAGATTCTTCCAATTTTCGTTTCGCCTCGATATTACTCATCCTGGGGATGTCTAAGAAGAACGTGCTGCCCTTTTTATATTCGCTTTCGACATGTAAATTGCCAGACATAGCTTCTGCTAGCCGCCGGCTAAGATACAGCCCCAGGCCGGTGCCATTGATTTCTTGGGTGTCGGAATTATCGACGCGGTAGAACTTTTGGAATAAATGCGGGATATCCTCCTTCGGGATGCCAATTCCGCTGTCTTTGACGCTGACGGAAATTTGTTTTTCATCGCCAGTTATATCAACGACGACTTCGCCGTACGGCGTATATTTGATGGCGTTTTCGATCAAGTTGCTGACAACTTCGCGGAAGTGGTCGGGATCGACATTAGCGTAGAAAATTGGCTGCAAAGATTTCTCGCTGCCGTCGTCATTAATCTTCACCGCCGGATTAAAAATATAGTCAAGCTTTTTTTCAGCGGCTTTCTGGGCTAGTCCGTCAAATATTTCTTTCACGAATTCGTTAACGTCAATTACCTTCGGCTCGTTTTTTAACCGGCCGTCTTCGGCTTTGCTAATATCCAGCAAATCCTGGAATAATTTGCCTAAATGCCGCGCCGATTTGTGGGCTTTGGTAATGAAATCGCGGGCCTTCTCGTCGATATGAGCGGTGGCTGGGTTTAATGCTAGTCCTAAATATCCCTCAATTGACGCTACTGGCGTACGCATTTCGTGGCTGGCGGTGGAGATAAATTCGGCTTGCTGGCGCTCCTCGGCTTTTTCCCTGGTGATATCGCGGAAAACGACGATAATTCCCTCGCCGTCCTTGCCGACTGGCGAACTAACGATTGACACCAGAATGCGCTTTTCAGAACTGGTGATAAGGAATAATTTATCGCTGTGCGTCGGCTTGTTAGATATCAAGGCTTGGGCTACTGGGTTGTCAATTTCTGCGACGTCTTTACCGTCAGAGGATGCTAATTTTAAGACGCTTTTCCAGTTTAACCCCAGCGCGTCGCCCTGATCCCAGCCGATAATCCGCTGCGCCGACGGATTGATCAGTTCAATATTGCCCTGGCGCGAGATCGCCAATACGCCGTCGTCGATGGTATTGATAACTACTTCAGATTTGCCTTCGACAGTTGATAGCCGGTCGGCTAAATCGGCATAGTCGCTACCTTCTGCCGGCGGCTGGCGGCGACTCCATAGAATAAAACTGAATATCAGCGGCGCGAAGCCGAAGAACAGATAGCCGACGATCGTCTGGACATTAAATCCAGTTTGGATAGCTGCTATGACTGTCTGAATGGCAACGAGGATTGCGATGGAACTTATGACAATTGCGCCGAAAAATCCGGAGAAAATTGCCGCGACAATCCAAACAGCCAGGAATGGCGACGATGGACCACCGCTTGTGCAGACAGCAACAGCGGCAACAGCGGCAGACAGCAGATAGACGAAAATTGCGATGGCGGTTTCATTGTTTTTTGGCAGCCAAAAACATAAAATGAGCGAAACCAAACTGCCGATGGCAGCTACTGCGGCTGTCAGGTCGGTGACGGATAAGCCAATTGGCAACTGATAACCAGTCGGAATAAATCGGGCCCAAATATAGAGGATAACAATTGTGCAGCAGCCAAAAAGCGCGGTTTCGCATAGCCGCCGCAGCCAAAATCTGGAAATCGTACGAGGTTTTTCGCCAAGCCCTCCCTTTTTCATAATTCTATTATGGCGAATCGGTGAAAAAAGCGCAAGTTTGGTGTCTAATTGTAACTGGTCAGCTGGCGCGCCTTGGCGTCTTTTGCGCTGTTTGAGTGCTGAGGCTGCGAGTTGGATACAAGGCAATAGACAAATTGCACTGAGGCGTGTTATAATCTGCTTTGTTATGGCCTTATCGTCTAACGGTTAGGACACCAGGTTTTCATCCTGGCAATCCGGGTT
>CAUUVR010000004.1:0-92171 GCA_963548945.1 uncultured Candidatus Saccharibacteria bacterium | reverse complement strand
GGACACCAGGTTTTCATCCTGGCAATCCGGGTTCGATTCCCGGTAAGGTCACCATAAGGGTTTTATATTACATTCGGATTTGAAATAGCTCGTTTGCTTCTGGCAGCAAGCTATTTTTTGCTAATTGTTAAGCCAGCTAGCACAGAAAGTGCAACAATAGTAGCTGTGACGATACAGGAAATAGAGTGCAAATTTGGCCAACAGGTTATGCGGTATGTCGATGTATTAACAATTTCAAGCAATCAAGATGTCAAGCAGTCTTTTATTCGCACAGCTGAACTTGGCGGTGATGTATTGTCGATTCGCGCAGCAGACCTTATTCAGAATAGCTACTATTATCATCTGGCGCCAGTCGATATGCAAAGACAACTTCGAGATAAGTATGCGTATTTTATGGAATTATCCGATGGATTGTTGGACGAGTCCTTGTCAAGCGAACTAAGAAAAGCCTACGAGAAAAATGTAAAAACACTCTAATCTAATACATTTTCACTCCAAAGGATGGAAAATCCCCGCCATAATCTACGCAGTAGCGCTAATTTAGATGCTTGACCCAACTGCAGGCGCTATGTATAATCCTAAACATAAAGCGTCAGAGTTCCAGTCACGCCGGAACGAGCTGGGTGTCAAAATACACCACGGGAGTGAAGCCGTAAAGTCACACAACCGAAATCGCGATCCATCGTAGAGCCGGTACTGAGCGCTATAATTCAGTAATGAACTATAGAACAAGGATGGGACCGCGGGAGGTCTCTTTTTTGATCTCTCGTTCCTTGGGTAAATAATATAAATTTATTGTGCCTGAGGAGGTTTTATCTAAATATGGCAAGAAAATTTCAAATCGGTGTAATGGGTTCGGCGGCCGATCTAAAATATAGCAAAGAAGTTGAAAGAGCGGCATACGAAGCCGGCAGGTTAATAGCCGAAGAAGGCGGGATCTTGTTTTTTGGAGCCGAAAAAGATAGCGATTCCCTGTCGACGGCGGCATGTCGCGGTGCAAAAGATGCTGGCGGATTAACGGTCGGCATCACATATGGCAAAGGAAAAGACGTTTGGGAAAAAGATGCTGACATTATCATCCCCTGCGGATTGGAACGCGGTGGCGGTCGAGAAACCGTACTGGTAACTGGTTGCGATGCGGTGATCGCGATAAGCGGTGGTTCAGGCACACTCACCGAATTAGCTATAGCCTATCAGGCCGATATCCCGATGGTAGCACTAGCAGGCTACGGGGGCTGGGCCGATAAACTTGCTGATGAATACCTCGACACTCGTAATCGAATATTGACAATCGGTGCAGCGTCACCAGAAGAAGCGGTCAAAAAAGCCTTTGCAGCAGCTGCTGAATATAGGAGGCGATATGCGTAAGATTCTATTTATCGCTGCTACTCATGGTAATGAACGAGATAGTGTTAAGGTGATGCGGCAACTTGAGAAAGAATTACCTAAGGAAAAATACGGATATAATTGGATTATAGGAAATGAAAAGGCTTTTGCGGCCAACGCGCGCTTCGTCGAACAGGATCTTAATCGCAGTGCTCCAGGCGATATTAATAGCTCCATATATGAAGTTCGTCGCGCGGCAGAGCTAATTGAATACGGCAAAAATTTCGATGTCGTCATTGATCTTCACGGGACAAAAACAGACAGCGGTATTGTTACAATCATACCTTACCCTACAGAAGAAAATATTAGATTAGCAAAATCGGCGGGACTGAGCCGTAATGTTGTGTGGTATTCGGAAAAGTCAAAAATTGCCGGACCATTAGCTCAACACATGCCTGTGCCGGCTATAGAATTTGAATGCGGACCAAAGGGTACTAAAAAAGCGTTTGACCTAACATACTCTGCGGTGCGTCGATTTATAGAGGCGAATCGGAGCGGTCAGGAAGTTCGTGGCGATAAAAATGTTGAGTTCTACAATGTCTATGGCAAATTGTATGGCGAACATGATCCAGCTCTTAGAGATTTTGTGCTAACAGAAAAAGGCGGCGAATCGTTTTATCCGTTCCTGTCTGGCAACGAATATAGCGGCATTGTTTGTTATAAGATGGAGAAAGTTGAAAATAGTATTGTTTCTCGCAAGGTCTGATTTAATAAGTGTGAGTTTTGCTATTAATATTCCAAAGTAGTATCCTGGCTATAGAGGTAGCGTAACCAGCTTATTTTACCTCTAGGCTTTGACAGTAATTTTTAACGCTAAGGAGAAATAAGTATTATGACAATCCGTCCCTTCCATCCCAAAGACCGCGCCGCAATCGATCAGCTGGCGATCAAACTGCACGCGCATTTCGCACAGGTTGACGACACGGCGGAATCACTGCCGTTCGCTAGCCCGCGAGATGCACGCGACTACATGCAGCGGATGATCAACGATAGCGAAGACATGGACGGCGCGATGTATGTTGCCGAGGAGAATGGCGAGGTGGTCGGCTTTATTCAGGGCGTGATTATTGATCATCAGCCTGGTCAAGACGTCGTTTTCGATGCGGTGCATGAGCCGCGAAAAGATGGCTGGATCGGACTGCTTTATGTCGAGCCAGAACAGCGAGGTAGCGGTATCGGGCGAGCCTTGCTGGATGAAATGAAGCGCTATTTCCAGAGTAAAAATTGCGATACGCTGCGGCTAAAAGTGCTGAGCGGCAACCAGCACGCCATAGCGTTTTACGAAAAATATGGCTTTACGGCGCATGAAGTTGAGATGGCGAAGAAGTTGAAATGATAGCTCTTCTGTAAACTACTTATCCAAATACTCTTTCCAAATTTTCAAAACCCCATCGCTGAATTTCGGTAAAAGCTGCTTTTCGTCAATCAACTTTTTCACAAACTCATAATATTTCTGCTCTTTAGCGTGAAGATCGCCAGAAAAGAACAGCCCTAAGATTTCATCGTCATGCTTCTTGTCTAGCTCTTTATATCTATCTGCAGACGATTGGTTTGCTATTCGCGATTGGGCTAGCTGCTCGATAAACCCGCGGTAGCATTTATATGCCGACCAGTATTCCTGGCGATACCGATGCTTAACATAGCGCAGCGAACCCATTAATACATCCAGATAATTGTGCTGTTCGTCTGATTCTGTCCATATTTTGCCGGATTTTTTAGCGGGCTGGTCTGTGTGGTCGTTTTGAAAAATTAATGTTGAATTTGGAAATAATTTAGTTTTATCAGGTAATGAAAAGCCGATGTCAATTTTATGAAACAAGCTCATGCTGCTTAGAAAAAATGAGCGGGCAACTTCGTGATCATTCTGAGCAATGGTGTATGTTGCAATGATACCAAATTGATTATCGAGAGTCTTGCGCGTGTAATTTTCGGCGGCTACCGGACAGCCGGTTATGGCTGTAAGATCAATGTCAGAAAATTGGTCGTCATCGAATATGGCCCGCGAACCAAAAATATACAGTTTGTTAATGTATGGATTGGCAGTCAGCGCTGTAAACAACTTTGGCGGTATGGGCTTAGTTTTGCTCATTATTCTGGAAACTCAATTGTTGATTGCGAGCGCAAACCTTTTTATTCTACTTCTCTGCTGCGCCGTCGATTTGTCCGATAACTTCTATTAGCTTTCGCGGCGTGATGTCGGCCTTGATTAAGTATCCATCAACACGACTCATGACGGAGTTGCGCGAAGCTTCGTCCTGCTCAAAGTTGGTCATAATCAGCACCTTGCTATTGGGGATCAAATCGACGTCGTTATTACGCAGCGCGTCAAGAATCTGGTCGCCGCGCTGTTCTGGAAGCATCAAATCCAGGATAATCAGGTCGAAATGCTGATTGCGCGCTGCCACTAAGCCGTCATTGCCGTCAACCACCCACGTCACATCATAGCCGGCTTTTTGCAAACTTCGCACATACATCTCGCCGATAAACCGGTCGTCTTCTACGCATAAAATTGTCTTTATCATATTCCCTCCTAATCCCTATACATGGCGTGATTTTTAATCCAACCGCCGCCTTTTCTGATCAATTGATTGTTCAATTGGCCGTCTTCTAATAATTTATCTTTAACAGTGGCGTAAATTGGCAAGGTGAATGAGAAAACCGAACCCTCGTTTTCGCGGGAGCGAGCGGTAATGGAGCCGCCGTGCGATTCGACGAAGGCTTTGCAGATATATAGTCCGATGCCGGTGCCGGCGACCGCCTCGCGCGATCGATGCGAGCGGTAAAATTTGTGGAATAAATTATTAACGACGTTGGCGGGCATGCCGATGCCGTTATCGGCGACAGAAACTTCTATAAAGTCGCCTCTTCTTTCGGCGGTGACGCTAATAACGCCGCCTTCGAAGCTGTATTTTATGGCGTTATCGATGAGGTTGCTGATTACTTCGCTAATGCTGCCACGGTCGGCTGCCACGGTCGGCAGGTCGTTTGGAATATTGACATTTAACAAGCGGTGCTGGGTCGCTGCGCGCAGCTGCATGTCGTCGGCGATTGAGTCGTAAATGCCATGAATTGTGTCTTCTAAAAGGTGAACTTTCAGATGATGCCGGTCAAATCGCGATACGTTTAGGATATTATCAATGTAGCTGGACAGCCGGTTGGCTGAAACGATTAGCCTGTCCATCAGCTGAGCCTCGTCGCCGTGCAGTCGGTCGGCAAACTCGTCGGCGATGATATCCAAATATCCGCGAATCACTGTAATCGGTCCGCGCAGTTCGTGTGCGGCGAAGGAAATAAAATTCAAGTCTTCTTCTTCCGGCACGTATCGGCTGGATTTGTCGATGAGAAAAACAACCGTCTCCCCTTCTGCGCCTTTTTCAAACGATGCCACAATGTCATAAATTTTAGTAGTTTTAACAACTTCAGGATTGGTGGCGATACGGTACCAGCGCTGCTCGGCTTTGGTTTCCTTATTGCTTATTTCGTCAAGCCATTCGGAAATCGACGGTTCGTTTAGAAATTCCAGCGCCAAATAATCTTTGCCGTCAATTCCCCGGGCGATCGGTGCGGCAGAATTGGCAAAAATAATTTGTTTTTTACTATTAAAGATAGCGATGCCGCAACTGGTGCGATTAAGCGATTGGATTAAAAAGGAGTTTTCTGATCCGACGTGATGATTTGCCGGCACCGTCGTCGGTTTGTCGTAGATGATTTGCAGTACGGCTTTGAAACCGGATTTTTCATAGCGCTTATCATTAATGTCGGGCGGCGTTTCGCTGGACGATACGCCAGCTTTATGGGATAAGGCGGCTAAGATTTGGCAGAGCGGCTCGGCGATAACTTTCATAGCTGCCGCAAATGACGCTGCCTCTATTATAAAAATTATTAAAATAATGAGCCAAAAATTTGGCTTATGTATCGGTGCTGCGCCGGTTGCTGCCAGTATAATTCCCAAAGCTAGCAGCGTATTTAACAACACCAAAGCAAACACGCCGATAATTTTCTTATAGTAATATTGCCGGTAGCCGCGCAGAGGCTCTGCGCTCGGGCTTACTGCCATGCGATACTTCCCCGCCCGGGCGTGAAGGCCGCTATCCAAGTCTGTCCGCGGTTAAGCGCGATATTCTTTCCTTTCGAATCTTGCAGTTTTAATGGCGAAGTAACGCCGTCTTTACTCCAGGCCGCAGTAGTTACTGTGCCGTTTTGGAAAATATATGCTTTGCCGCTGCCGATGGTTTTTACGTCTTCGTAGCCGTCGGAATTCTGCGCCCGCGCCTCTACGCCGACTTCCAGGGCGACGACGACGTTTGGCGAGATTTGCCCGCCTTCGCGGTCGTGATGGGCGCCGCCAGCCAGGCTTCTGATGTACGAATTAGAAGCCTTGTCATACGCGTATGATGTATTGAACGGGCTGCTGCTGAAGTTGATATTGATAGTAGTGGCGTTTGGTTTGGCGGCTGGCTTGCCGTCGGTGCGGGAGAAGCTGGTGAAATCTGATTGGGTATATTTTTTAGCATTGTTTAGCTGGTCAAGTTTTTCGCCGGAGGTATATACGTTGTGCGGTGCTTGGCGGTCGCTTGCGCGCCAATACGAGCCGCCGTTAAAGAACTGGTCGATGTCGCGGTAGCCGCCGCTTCTGGCTTGAGCGAGGGCGTTAGGACTGCCGCCGACGTGGGCGATGGAGGCTTGATAAGCTGCCGCCCAGTTCAGATAATATATACGCAAACTGCGAACCGGCCCGATTAGAGCTGGCTTTGCGCCTTGATATAACGCCATAAACCTGGTGATACCGCCCTCGGCGACAGCTTCATATACCACGCCGGCGTTCTTCAGGCCCGACTGCGGTCTGGATTCAGGACTATTTTCGATCATGATACCAGTCACAGGCAGCTTGGTGGCGGCCTCATCGGCAACTGGTAGTCCTGTCAGCGGCGAATAATATTTTACAGGCGCTGGTTTACGCTTGGTGGATATGGTGGGAAGATTTTCATCATATTTAACAGAATTGATGGCGATGATAAAAACGGCAGCAATAACACTGGCAGCCACGATTAGTACGATTGCCGCCAAATGCTTCTTAAACCACTTCTTAAACGACGATTTTTCTTTTGGCGTCTCTGACCGGGGCTTCTTCACTTCCATGGCAATATTATAGCACAAGCATAATGGAAAATGGCTACCGGTTATGGTTTGAGGCGTGCCAATTTTATAGTATGATTGATAGATAATTAAGGAGAGATTTATGGCAACTGTTTTTGTGGTTGGTGAAAGATTGTTCGTTAAAGATGGCGAAAATATGAGTCAAGAACAAAGGAAGAAATTAAAGTTAGCAGCCTGGTCTATACTTGTTAATCGCAGACAGCCTGACGACTTGGAGTTAGTTGGAGAAGAGCCGGAATCAAATAGACCGGTCAAGTTTGAGCCGCTGCCAAGACACGGATGTTCTGATAGAGAGGAAAATACATGTCGCCTCGAACGAGCTGCTAATTCTGATCCAACAGCAGCACTCGGCGAGAGGGCTTTGCAGCCAGTTCTTTCTGGGTGTCCAGTAAACTCAGAGATACTAGATTTTGATAGTCTGTTAAGGTACATGGATCGTCCGCCGGAAACAGAAGAAGTGAAGCTGACGGATTGGGGTTTATCTGTAACTAGGTATACGGATGGCAGAGCTGCAGCGTCAATTTCTCGACCTAAGTGGAAGAAACGAGTAAGATATGAGTCGCCAAAATTATCATCAAATGCACTTTTGCTGATGCCAGAACTGATGCAGGAAAACTCGGGGCCAATGCTAATTGAAAATTTGTGCCAAGCATTTACAGAACGGTTTGTTGATGCTAGTGATGAAGAAAAAGAGCGTTTACAGGGAACTATCGAAGTAGTAGTTAGAGACGCGATTACTAATTTGAGGGCAAAACTAATAGAGGCGGGTCTACTTAAAAAATTAGAGACAACTTTTGTATATGACCTGGAAACTGGCAAGCGATACAAGGCTTATCGCCTGCTGGGCGTATTGAGCAGCGATAATCGCGACTCTGCAAATAATCAGGACAATTTACTAGTAAATTAAGCTAATATATGCTATAATACTAGGATATGAAGCATGATTTACCGCCATTGATTCTGGCGAATGGCATGAAGTTGCCAGCAAAGCTCGCGGAAGTTGCTGTGGATGCTGATCGCACCGAGAACAAGCGCTGGCGAGTTGCGTTTGGGTGCGCCGAGGAAATGGGAATAACTGATCGCAGCCGGATACCCAGATTGTCATTTCATCAAGCGGGCGGCAAGGCCTTACTTGCCGGTATGCTATTCCGTGATGCGCCGCCAGGATCACGAGCCGGAGAAAGGATAGTTGATTATTTCGTAAATTCTCTTTGTCCTGAACTTGGCTTAAGCGTTGGAGAAACTTCGATAATTCGAAAGCCGGTAATGGCCTTGGTCTTAGCGCGATGCGGTTTTTTAGCTATTGAATCTGACGGAAGAGTAGAGGCTGGATTATTGCCGGCTAGGACTGGCGATAGACGTCCTGTGCTGCATTTCATTTCTGGAAATGAGCAGAATCTTGATAACCCAAAGTATAGCGGTTATTATAGCGTGGTAGCAAACCGGGAATTGCCGTTTCTCTATCCGTTGGAAAACCCGTCGCGTCCGGTTGATATTCATACACCGTTTCAGCAGGGCTAACTATCAAGATATGTATCCAGCCGGCGCAAGGTTTTTTCTTTGCCAATTAGTGCCAGCGTGTCATTCAGCTGCGGGCTGAACGGCGCCCAGGTGACGGCGATGCGGATCAGGCTGAACAGAATGCCGGGCTTTTGACCAGTTATCTCCAGCAATTTGTTCAGGCAATTTTGGATTGATTCTGGCGTCCAGCCGGTGAGTTTGGCGAGCTCAGCGCGGGCGGTTTCTAACAGTTCGCGCCGCTCGTCCTCAGACAACTTCTTTAGCTGATTATTGCCATCAATAAGTTCCAGGTTAATTTCAGGCTCCGCGAAAAAGTAGCCAAATCCGTGTAAATCTTCAAACATTTTCAGGCGGTCTTGCGCTAAAGCCAGCACTTTCATGCGGTATTCCTTGGTTATAGCTGGAGCGTAGGCGGATTCCGGCCAGAAACCAGTCTGTCCCCCGTCTTTTTGCGGGTTATCGTCCCATGGCGACACGTAGTCGTAGAGCCTATCGACGGGAACATTGCGTATATGAGCGCCGTTAAGCCATAACAAGCGTTTTTCGTCAAACCGCGCGCCTGATTTTTGGACGCGTTTCAGGCTGAATTTTTTAATCAATTCGTCTCTGGTGAAAACTTCCTGTTCAGTGCCGTCGTTCCATCCCAGGCTGGCGAGGAAATTGAGCATGGCGTCTGGCAGATAACCCTCTTCTCTGTAGGCTAGGATGTCTTTGGCGCCGTCGCGTTTGGCCAATTTCTTATTGCCCTGCTCGTTCATGATCGGCGGTACCGAGGCGAATATTGGCCAAGGTATATCCAGCGCATCGTAGAGATTAAGATATTTGGGCGTACTGGCAAGGAATTCTTGCCCGCGGATAACGTGGGTGATTTCCATTTCGGCGTCATCGACAATGTGCGCAAAGTTGTACGTCGGAAAGCCGTCGGATTTGACTAATATAAAATCGTCAATTACCTCTGGGCCGGCGTGCATTTCGCCCATGACTTCGTCGTGCCAGGTGTAAGCTTTCGGTTCTGAACGAAAGCGCAGCGGCTGGCTGCCATCCCAAATCGGCGGGTTTTCCGGGCGGTAATCACGGTACAAAAAAGGCTTTTTATGGGCTTTGGCTTCTTCGCGAAAAGCGTCTAATTGCTCTGGCGTATACGGATCGGCATAGGCGCGACCAGCGTCAATGAGTTTTTGCGCATATTTACGGTAAATATCAAGACGCTCTGATTGCTTGTACGGTCCAAATTCGCCGCCAAAATTACTGGGACCTTCGTCTGGTATAAGGTCGAGCCATCTCAGGCATTCGTAAATATGCTCTACGCTGCCAGATACTTCCCTTTTTTGGTCGGTATCTTCTATGCGCAGGATGAATTTTCCATTTGACTGCCGAGCAATAAGCCAAGCGAATAGCGCGGTACGCATACCGCCGACATGCATATAGCCAGTTGGACTGGGCGCGAAACGAGTTCTAATAGTCATGGGTAAATTATATCACGGGCGGGCGGCGCTGGTAAACGCAGGGATTGCTACCTACGCGGCGCTGCTTTACGGATATCGGTAAATTAACTATAAACTGGTGGCAATTTTTTGAATTTGCTCGTTGGAAAGGTTGGCACTGCCAGTGATTTGATATAAAATACCGCCGTTAACCCAAACCGCGTTTTTGCCGCTACTGTAAATTGTCAAGCCGTCAACCATGGTGGTGGTTGGCGATTTTGATTTTTCTGTAAAATATTCTTTAACTGCTGCCGAATCCCAATTACTTTTCTGCTGGGTTAGCGTATATTCCGAGCTGCCGTCGGCGTACGCATATTTCATGCTTACTTCCCCGCTTTTGAATTTTATCGGGCCGTTCAGCGCGTAGCCGTCTGGTTTGTAGCCGGGATATTTGGCGTTGATGCCGGATTGTACGGCTGCCATTTTAATGGAGATATTCGGCATACTGAGGTATGTCAGGTAGCCGCCGAGCAGCATGATAGCCAGTCCGGCGGAAAAGATACTGGTTATGCGGGCAAACCGGTTCGGACGGTGCTTGACGCGGTGCTTTTTAGTGTCGGCGACTTCTCTGGCTAGCGCTTCGGCGATAGCGTCATTCTTCAGCTCTTTGGCGGTTTTTACGGCTTTTACGGTCGCTGGGCGCTGAACAGGCGTCGCAGCTTCAGCGGGCTTAGTGATGGCAGGTTCGTCTCTTTTAATGATAGGGGTTGGCGGTGTTTGCCGTTCTCTGCGCAGCTGCGTGTTGATGCTGGCTTGATGTTCTTTGGCGCGATGAGCCACCGGATGAGTTTCGGCTGGGCGGTCGGGCTGGGTATTTTTCTGCTCAAGCGTTTTTCCGGATTCTGGCGCGAACTTATTAATAGCGGCGTTTTGGCTAATTGGCGCGCGGACTTTTTGCGGACGGGCAGCGAGCGGGACTTTTGCCGGCTGCTTAACGTGCCGGCGATTCAGCGTGATTGATTTTTGGGTGTGGGACGCGTGGATATTCGACGGTGCAGCGCTGCGTGCTGCCGCCTGGCTCTCTGGTTTTTTTCTTAATTGCAATTTTGCTGGGTCGACTCTAATATCGTCCATCGGCAAACCGGTGGTGCCGCTGTAGGCTCGCCCGTTGACTACGACATATTTTTTATTTACCATCAATCCCCCTATGCTTATTTCTCTATTTTATTTTACAAAGTGCCTAAGGTTTTTTCAAGAGTAAAAATATGGTATAATCTGTCGTGATTATGACTCAGGAGAAAACTCGTACTAAAGAGCTTGCTCGCCGGACATTTGTGTATACGCTGATGGTAGTAACGATGATTAGCGGGCTGATTTTCTTGATGTTTAATATGCTTGGCTATACATTTAACTCAAACACCAGCCAGCTGCAGCAAACTGGCCTAGTACAATATACGTCATACCCAAGCGGTGCGATGGTGTCGGTTGATGGTATGGAATTCCGCCGTACTCAGGCGAAGCATGCGGTTTTGCCTGGGATACATACTTTTTCTATGAAGCTGGATGATTACGAGCCGTGGCAAAAGACGCTGGAGATAAAATCAAACACGGTCACCAATATTGACTATGTCAGAATGATTCCAGTCAAGCGGACAGTATCCGCGGTTAAAACTTTTGATAATATACAGGCGGCGTATTTGTCGCCTGCGGGAAATTTTGTAGCGGGAATCGGCCAGAAGGATAAGACGCCAGTGGCGGTGTTCGGCGACATTCGCGACACTAATAATGAGAAATTTAAGGAATATGCGCTCAGTACGGAAGTGCTGGCTGGCTATGCTTGGTCGGCTGACGGACATTCGTTTATGGTTAACGAGTGGGATAAGGATGCGCGGTATCTATTGGCGAAGCATATTTATCGTGGCGAGGACGGCGCTCAGGATGTGCAATGGTTGCGGCTGGACCGCGAGAATCCGGAAAAAATCGTTGACATTACGGCGATAACTGGTTTTGATATTAAGCAAGCGCATTTTGTCGGCACGAGCGGCAACGAACTATATGCTCTACAGGAAAGCGGCGAGCTTAGGCATGTCAACGTCGATAGTTCCGTGATTTCCAGCCCGATAATAACAGGCGTGGAATCGTTCAAATTATACGGTACCGACCGGTTGGCGTATGTGGCGGCGGATTCTAGCAAAGGTAAAAAGATTGCCGGGATTTGGAAAAAGGATTGGAAAAAGCCGTTTGTGATTAGGACTTTTACGGCCGATGAGTCGCCAATTATTCGAGTTTCGGGCTATTTTAATAAAGACACGGTCGTTCTGGGCGCTGGTAAAAGATTGACGATATACCGGGGCGACATTTCCGATTCCAAAGAAGCCCAAGCCAAGTTTCTGAAAACCGCCAAAACTCTGCAGCTTGACGGCAGCATAGAGGATATTTCTTTGAATAACAGCGGACGGTTTATCGTGGCGCAAATTGGTTCGTCGGCGCAGAGTTACGACTTGGAGAGGTCGACATTGTCTAGTAAATTCCAGCTGGGCGACGGTCAGAAAATAAAATGGCTGGATGATTTTCACCTCTTGGCGGCGGCAAATTCCGGTAAAACGGCGATCCAAGAATATGATGGCACTAACTTTCACGAGTTACTGCCAGCGGACAAAAAAATGGGCATGGTTTTGTCGTCTAATCAGCGGTATGTTTACGCGCTGGCTGCCGATGCGTCCGGCAAGCTGGTTCTAAGCAAGATGAATATGACCAACGGCTCGACCGGCTGGTTTGGGTTTTAGTCCAGAGTAGCCTAAGGAAAATTCCTTGGATAAAAGTTTAACTTGCGCCGAATAATCGCTCTAAAAGCGTTGGCGACGGCTTGCCGGGAATGGCGGCGGAAGCTGAACTTTTAGAGTTGCCGGAATTAGCGTTGTCAGATAATTGGGCGCCGTTTGGATCCGGGCTGATTTGCTCGGCGAAGACTAATAGTCTTTTTTCGGCAGTGCCTAACGGTACGCAACTGATGAGCGTCAACATTGGCTTGCTGGTCTTTATCTGTACCTTGGAAACTTCGGTCGGTAGGACGACCTCCGTGGAGGTGACTTTATAAGTGTAGCGTTTGCTTTGGTAGTTCATGTAAATAATATCGCCTTTAACGAGTTTTTCATTCTGGGCGAAGATGAATTTATAATCGCCGGCAGCGAAAGCGTCGTTGCTGGAGTGCGCAGCAAAAACGGCGTTGCCGACCTGCCCTGGCACGGCGTTTGCGCCGGGAATTGAAAAGTGCGCGATACCGTTTCGCATGGCGGCGTTCTGCGACTGCGTGTCGCTGGCGGCGCCGTAAACCACTGGCGCGTCGATGTTGATTTTCGGGATAATCATGCGCGGCTCGGGACTAACCGCTACGTCGGTCGAGGCGTCAACGATGATGTTTTGCGGATCAATCGCCCCCGGCGTGGTGTAAGCGGCAACTGCGCCGAAAATAATCCGGTTATATTGTAAAAACATAAATACTAGTAAAACGGTAATACCTGCCATGGCTGGCATGAAGTGGCGGGATTTTTTAACCTTTTTAGCGGAGTTGCGGACTTTCTGCTGGATTTGCTGGCGCAGCTCTTTCATGGCGTTTGCCTGCAAATCCACTGGTTTATTATCGGCGTCTGTTTCTGAAGTTTGACCGGGAGTTTTTTGCAGGCGGGATAATTCTTGTTCTTTGGCCGTCAAATGATTGGCGTAATACCGCTCGTAATACATTTGGTAATATTTTTGCCAAGCGCTGTGATATTGTTTCCACTGGTCGCTGGTGATTTGCGTGCGTGCCGGGTCGATTGGCTGCTGGACTGGACGCGCAGTCGGCCTATCCTTATTCGGTTGAGGCGCCGCTGGCTGGTTATCTGGCGGCGATGTGCGCATGGCGTGGGTCGAATCCTGCGGATTATTAGTTGGCTGAGATGAGCTGGTTTGCGCTGATTGAACCCGAAGCTTTTCTATAGTTTGCTGGCTTGGCTGCTGGACTGGACGCTGAACCGGCGTGGTGTGCGGTGTGTTCTCGCCCGATTTTCCGGAATAAATAGCGTCCAGCTGTCCGCGAATAACATTAGCCGCGGCAGTATTCTGCGGCGACGCTTGATCGCGAGTTGGTAGCACGATAGGTCGATTATGATCTGATAGCGGTGCGCCCACTCGACCGTTTGACTGATCATCCGTCGGGTTCATAACTGGTTTAATTATAAGCGAAAACGGTAAAAAATAAAAGCCGGCGCTTGATTAGCCAGCGGCTGTTGTGGTACAATCTCTACCGTAGTTTGAAGCGTTCTCTCGTGCCGCGGTGGCGGAATTGGTAGACGCGCTAGACTCAAAATCTGGTGAGCATTTGCTCGTGCCGGTTCAAGTCCGGCCCGCGGTACCAGAGACTGCTTCAGACGGAAAAACCCGCCCCTTTGCTTTTTGGCTGGGGCGGGTTTTAATGTCGATTTGCCGATCTTAGTTACCAAAATGTATTCTGCTACGATTCCGCGTATTGTCGCGAGGATTCTTCATTATGCATACTTTTCATAGCTTCATTATATGGTCGCATATACTGTCGAAATCCAGATGTTGCTCTTACGAGAGTTGGATTTTGCCGAGTCCGGTATTCTTCGTAGCTTGAAGGAGGATCGTTTACGTACTCAAGCAGCCCCGCTGCGACACAGACCCCGGTGAATGTCGCTGAAATATCAGTGCCGTCAGCCCACTGCCCGCTACCTCTATCAACGGTTATGTGCTCATAGGAGCAGCCACCATCTTGGTAGAATCTCTCGGGTATTCGGCTGGCTAAACCTAGTATTGCGGAGAAATTTTCTTGAATTTTTTCTTTGGAGTAAGTTTCTGAAAGTCCTATTGGATTACGCACTTCAACGACCTGGTCTGGCGCGTATACAGGATTTTTTATGTCTGGAAAAGGAAAATATGCGTGGCAGCTCCATTCAAAGTAGCTTGCCAGCTTTAGTCTGGTTTCATCAGGTATTTTTGACCAGTTAGGTACCCCGTCTCTTAACGAGTCGATAGTCTCCCAATATTCTACTTCTTTTTTTAAAAATCCTGCTAGATAAGGTTGTTCATCGCTATAGCTTTCTAGCATTCCCTTTAGCCTGTCATAACCGACTCGCTCCATCTGCATAAACCTTCCTTTAATTGACAACATGTATTTTATAATATTTCGCTTATATAATCAATTTTCAAATTTTCGACAAAGAAAATAGCCCGCCAAGAGGCTCAAGCCGAGGCATCAAAGCCTACGAGGCGAGCTATTTTCTCTTGGCGGGCGTTAGCCCTTGTGCTTCAGCGGCTTCTTCTGGCAGCGGAGACTCTGTCGGCTGACCAACCTATTCAGGCGGTCAACCTCCTTCTTTTTCATGCTCCAAAGTCGGAACATGTCCTGCAGTTCGAATGCTCTGGACATGGACAAGATCCCCTCGATAGCGAGGGCCGTGATGACAGCAAACGGCATCAAATCTGTGTACTCACACAGTCTCAGAATGCTCGTCGCGACGAGCGACATCACCACGATGAAGATATCGGTCATAGCCGACATCTTCAGTCTCAGAAAGAACATGACTCTCCCCTTTCACGAGGAAGCTTTCACTCAAAGTAAAGGGCGCTCCTCGCCCTAAAAGACTACCTTTGAGCAAAAAGCTAATATATATATCAATAATTGAATAAAAAGTCAATAGATTTAGGCAATTTTCTTGAATTTTATGCAAAAAATGACGAAAAAAGGGAAAATTTCGTAGTCTCTGCCGTGATTAGCGGAAAAATAAAGCTACCCCGCGCAAACAGCGGTACTGGCGGCTGCCAGCGGCGATTCTGGCGACCAGACCAGGTAGCTGGCGATACGGGCGCCGACTATGCCGCGCCAGATTGACATTGGTTCGTTCCAGCTCTGGGTGACGACGTCGCCGCCGTGAGCGATAATCAGGTGTTCGGCGTGAAACGCGCAGATCGTAACGGGATACGTGATGGTGAATTTATGTAAAATGTCGACGAACTGCGCTAATTGAAGATTGAATGTCAGGATTTTTGGATAATAGACCGCGCGCAATAATTTTTGGACTTGGGCGAATGAGACCACGAAAACAAGGCGCGGATTGTCCAGAATTTCGGCGAAGCTGTTTTGCAGCAGGTCTACGGCGTCGCGCGTCACAACGATCGGATGCTGGGCTTTTTTAATCAGTTCCTCGTAAACGATTGCTGTCTGGCTGTTTTTACCGGCATCGCCGACCAGCAGCAGTGCGTCCGCCCAATCTTCCAAGGCTAATGCTGGCTGCAGCGCCTCGCGAGCCAGGCTGCCCGAAGGGTTGGTTGGCGCAAACAGCACGTCGGTCATGGCGGCGGGAACGCTTTTTTTTAGCGCGTCTGGCAGCAATACGCGAACTTCGCCGACGCCAGTTTTCAGGGCTTCTTGGTAGCTGTCGGCTACCGCCAGAAAACCTAATTTATTGCCGCCAATTATCGCCAATTTCCCCGCTTGGCTGCGGCGCTCCGGCTTATTCCATTCAATGTCCGGGAACAACGGCTTTGATTGTTCCTGCTTGCGCCAAAACTTCATGTCCATATATCAATTGTAGCGCATTAGAGTTGTTTTATTGCCAGCTGGAGAATGGTGTTTAGAAATTATACGATTTGACAGTGCTGATTGAAGAGAAAATTACCGCCAAGTAGCGCGCGGCTGGACAGGTTGGGGTTCCTCGGGTTTGACGGATTTTTGGGCGGATAGCTTATCGTTTCCAGCAATCTTTTTATATATTTCATCAAATGTTAGTCCTGAGTCGTGGACTAATTTTGCCATGTCTTTACCGACGTAACGGAAGTGCCAGCTTTCGGCTTCTATGCCAGTCAAATCCTCTTTACCTTCCGGATAGCGCAGGATAAAGCCGTATTTATAGGAATTATTGGCCAGCCAAGTGGCCGTCTCTTTTTTAAGGTTGCAGCGGGCAAAATTGGCTTTGCAGTCTTTATCAAGGCTGGATAAATCAACCGCTAGGCCAAGCTGATGCTCGCTGTGCCCTGCTTGATTAACGTATTTTTCGGTGTAAGCGGCGCCGCTTTTGGCTTTCGATTCGGCAACAAGTTTTTTCTGGTCGGCAGCTGAACGGTAGGCACTGGTCACGATTAAGTCGTTTTTAGCGGCTTTGGCGGCAGTAAACATGTCTTTTAGCTCCGGCTGAATTTCGGCGCTGGCCCGCTTGTCTTCCAGCCAGTCGCCGTGCTCGACTGTTAGGTTTGCTAATTTTGGCTGGTAATCTTCGCTAATTCCCTGGGTTTTTGATACGTAAGCCCAAATACCGCCGGTCTGTAATAACTTTTGCGATGGGATTTTTAGTTTTAACTGCGTGTTATTGGCGCCGGCAAATGTTACGGTTCTTACTGGCGGAGTGATTGGCTGAGCCGCCATTTGCGCTTGATTTTGGTCGTAGGTGTCGCTGGCTTCGTACATGCCGCCGACCAGTAAAAAAGTAAACGTTGCCCATGCTGATAGAACCATCGCCAGCAAATAAGTAAATATATTTTTCCCGCCCTTCTTCATGATATGTATTATACGCTATCGGGCAGTTTTTGCTATACTTGCATTATGGTACGCGCTAAAAATAGTTCGCCTAAGAAAGCAATTTCGCGTTTAATCGCTGCGGTGTTTTTAATGGCAGGTGCAGGATTTTTAACGTATAAAGTGCTGGTTTGGCAGCTTGGCACGCCTGTAAAAAATCAGCCGGCGGCTACAAGTACCGTGAAAACTAAACCGCACAATTCAGACGAACGGACGCTGACCTTTTCGGCGGCGGGCGATTTTTTAGCGCATGATTCGGTCGTTAAGCAAGCTAAAACGAATAATGGCTATGATTTTTCACCGTATTTTACCTCTGTCAAATCGTTATATGGCGGCAGCGACGTGTTCTTTTGCAATCCGGAAACGCCCAGTGCTGGCGCGGCGTACGGGATTTCCGGATATCCAGCGTTTAACGCGCCAGTCGAATTGGCTCGCGACATGAGTAAAACCGGCTGCAATCTTATCAATTTGGCGACTAATCACATGGCGGATAAGGGCCAAGCGGCGATTAATGCCACGCTTGACGAGTGGCAGAAACTACCCGTCCTGGCAGCAGCAGGCGCTAATCGTAATGCTAGCGAGCAGAAAAAGGTTAAATATTTTGAGAAAAATGGCATAAAGGCGGCATTTTTAGCGTTTGCCGACTTCAGTAATGTTCGTTTGCCGAACTCTTACAGCGTTAATACATATCATGACGAGGCGCTAGTGCGGCAGTTAATGTCCGAGGCGCGCCAGCATGCGGATGCGGTGATCGTGTCGGCGCATTGGGGTACGGAGGATTCGCATACAGTAACTGCCGACCAGCAGAAATTTGCCAAATTATTTGCTGATTTGGGCGCAGATGTGGTGATCGGTACTGGCCCGCACATGATCCAAAAAGCGGACATGCTGGATCGAGCCGGCGGCGGGAAAACGCTAGTGTGGTATTCGATCGGCAATTTTTTATCCAGCCAGCTGCAAGTTGACGAATTGACCGGCGGCGTGGCGCAGTTTAAGCTTGTTAAAACAGATAAAGGCATTTCAATTTCCGACGTCAAATTCCGTCCGACGTTCATGAGTTACGAGTGGTCGCCAGCTGACCGGCAGGCGCAGAATTTATTGGCGCGCCGCAATCTGAAATTGCAGCCGCTCAAACAAGCGGCGGACGAAACTAAACTGCACGGCACGACGGTCGAAGAACGCCTGGCAAAAGTTCGGCAGTGGCTGGATGGCACAGCTAAAGTAACTGTTGAGTGATGCGCTGCTTACTAGCGGGATTTTTCTGCCGATGATTTCCCCAGTAAAATTGGCGATGCCTGATCAAGTGTCATGTCTGCTTGTTTGAGTGCCGCTGCTAGTTCGCGGCCGACATAACGGAAATGCCACGGTTCGTATTGGTAGCCGGTAATGTGTTCCTTGCCTTTCGGATAGCGTAAGATGAAGCCGTATTCATGGGCGTGTTTGGCGAGCCACTTGCCGGCAGCTGTTTCGCCGAAACAGGTCTCAAGATAGCAATTATGGTCGGCGGCGGCGATATCCATCACTAATCCGGTTTGATGCTCGCTGTAGCCGGGTTTGGAGCTAAATTTATCAGCGGCCGCTTGCCCGTAGGCGTTGACGTAACTCCTGTAATAAGTGTTTTGCAATTCATAGCCGCGAAAACCGCTGCCGATTTGCAAGTCGTGTCCGGCTGCTTTGGCGCTGGCAAACAGCTGTTCAACGTCTGGCATAATATCAGCGCGAACCGACCGCTCCTCTTCCGGTTTATCCGGCCGCGAATTGACCGCTGCCAATTGTAAATTTTTCGGACGATATTTGCTGTTTTTCAGCGGGTGGGTTTTATTGACTAGCCGCCAGATGTGATCGTCAGCGGTATAGTCGCCGGCAGCTGGATTGACAGAGACGGAATCGGTCAGTTTGATGAGTTTTTCCGCTGGAGATTTATTAGAATTGGCGGTATTGTTCTGCGTTTTCTGGGTGTTTGGCGGCTGCGGCGAATTTAATTTTCGGTAAGCAATAATGCCGCCGCTCGCTAATCCTATCACGACAGCTGCGGCTAGCAGCGTCGCGCACTTTTTACTATTTTGTTTCATTGTGCCTCCTCGCTGGCGCGCTGCCAATATGGTGATTTCATGAATGTATTGTAGCGCGAAAAGTGCGGACATACCAGCTCAAGCGCTTGCCGCAGCCGCCGAGCTAGCGTACAATTTAGGCTATGGAAAAACACATTGCCGAGCATTATCAAACTATATCTCAGCGCCTAGCAGCAGCCAAGTCGAAAACTGATCTGACGGAATTGGCGTACTATCACCGCACGCGCGTGCAAGAATTTCAGCACGAGCGGCTGATTCACTTGTTGGTGACATTTTTCTTCGCTGGGCTGTTTTTAGCGTCCCTGGCGGCATTTTTGGCAACCGCAGCGATGGGGCTGGCGATGAATTGTTTGCTGGGATTATTGGCACTGATTTTGTTTGTGTTAGAATTGGCATACATTCGACATTATTACCAGTTAGAAAATGGCGTGCAGCGGCTGTATGAATTGACAGTGATGATTGATGATAAACTCCAGGAAGGTAAAATATAGTGCAAGGTGAATTTGTCGTCATTGAATCTCCTTTCAAGGGCAGCACGCCCGCGGAAGAAGCCGAAAATACAGCATACGCTAAAGAAGTGATGCGCGATTCGCTATATCGCGGGGAGACGCCGTTTGCCAGTCACTTACTCTACACGCAGATGCTTGACGATGCTGATGAAGACGAACGCCGCATGGGAATTGAAGCTGGATTGCTGATAGGACGATCAGCTGATAGAACGGTTGTTTATACAGATAGAGGCATCTCGCCAGGCATGAAACAAGGCATTAAACGGGCTGAGGACGAGGGGCGTCCGGTTGAATATCGCTCGCTGTATGGCAGTGATCGTCGCCAAAATGATAAGAATTAGGTTCAGCGGACTATGGATATCAGCGAGTTGAGGTTGGTATCTCAATACTTACCGGACAATGGTCGCTGCCCATTTGTTCGGGGTGGATTTGCGGATTTTTGACACGCTTAGCGATTTCGCGCGACGCCAGCCAATAGTCAATCCGCCAGCCGACGTTGCGCGCCCGGGCGTTGGCCCAGTGCGTCCACCAGGTGTAGGCCCCGGTTTTATCAGGAAAAGCCGCCCGGAAGGTGTCGATAAATCCAGCGTCTAAGTAGTTCTGAAAGCCTTCCCGCTCCTCGTCGGTGAAACCGTGCTTGCCGACATTAGGCTTTGGATTTGTCAGGTCAATTTCTTGATGCGCCACGTTCATATCGCCGCAGTATAATACTGGCTTGACTAGCTCCAATTCCTCCAGATAGGCCAGCACTGCCGGATCCCATTGTTCATGACGCAGACTCAGCCGGCTCAAATCCCCTTTCGAATTTGGCGTGTAGCAGGTCACCACCCAAAAATCGTCGAACTCGGCAGTGATGATACGCCCTTCGTCCGCTGGGTTGCCATACTGATCGCCGGTCAGATTGAACCGCTCAATGATATGTGGCAGCAGCCCGTCGCGCCAGTGTAGCGGCCGGATTTTCGACAAAATCGCCGTGCCGGAATAGCCTTTTTTGGCGGCTGAATAGAAATGCTCGTGGTACTCTGGCAGATCAATTTCTACCTGGTCGCGGGCGGCCTTGGTTTCTTGCAGGCATAGAATGTCCGGATCATAGGTTTGCAGGAAGCGGGCAAACTCGCCCTTATTGATGACGGCGCGGATGCCATTGACGTTCCAGGAAAAGAGTCTCATACTTTTTTAGACCTTTCGCTTGCTGATGGCGTCTCTGTATAACTGCAAATATTTTTCAGCCATTCGGTCGGGTGTGAGTTCTGGTGCAAGTTTAAGCGACGCCTGCCCCATTGCTCGTCGTTTTTTCGGGTCGGTTGCCAGCTGCTGCATTGCAGCGGCAAAGTGCTCAACTTCTGGCCCGTCAGTCAAAATGCTATTGCCCTCGTTCACTCCAACTGTCAGCCGTGGATCGCAATAAATAATCGGTAGTCCAGCTGTTGCCGCTTCGCCGATGGTCATAGCTTGCGTGTCAAAACCATAAGACGCTAAAACGAAAACATCCGCGTTAACTAACTCTTCGGCTACTTGATTAATGCCAGACATGTGCCCGCGGAAGATAATATTGTCATGTCCTTTCGCTAACTGGCGTAGTCTTCTAAGCTGATTTCCGCCGCCAGCGATGTGCAGCTCTGAATTAGGAATGTCAGCTTTTATAAAAGCGCGGATAATCGTATCGATTCGTTTTTCTGGCGCCAAGCGGCAAATACTTAAAAAGCGGATGGCGCGGTCAGAACGATGGCGCTTAACTCGGCTAATGGCGCGGCTTAATTCAGGATTAACACCGGTCGGTATGGCGCGGTACGGGATATTAATCTGCCCAGTACATTCGATTATTCGCTGTATCATGAAATCGGCTGGCGCAGTAAAACCGTCAACCTGCGAGGCGATAATTGCCATGGAGCGCCAATCAAATCGCGCTAGCAGTCCAGTGGCGTCGGGACTTTTCGGCGCTAGGCGGATCGGCTGATCGTGCCGTTTTTTGGCAATTAGAGAAATCACCGGGCTGATGAGGAGCATGTAAGCCAGAGAACCCCAGACTGCCATGAATGGCTGCGAAGCATGCGCTCCGGCTAAATTGGCATGAAAAGTATGGACGTGCGGGATGTTTTGCAGTTTGGCAATACGCGCTGCCAGCGCCAGCCCGCCTCGATCCGTATGGCTATGAATGATATCAAACTGATGATGGCGGCAGATGCGCCGGGCTATGCGCCAACTTTGTTTGATGGTGCATGTCTGCACTGGCATGCCTGATATGTATGTCGATGGCGTAACGATTGTCTCGCAGTTATCTGGCTTTTCTAAGTAATGCCGCGGCGCTAATAGCGTCACCTTGTGGCCTAGCCGGACCAGCTCGTTAACTTGTGTCTGAATTGAGCGTGCAATACCGCCCGATGCTGGGTAGATATCGTCCGAAATTAAGGCGATACGCAGCGGATCGTCCAGTTTAGCCAGTTTTATTTCGGCCCTCATAATGCTAATTATAATATAACGGAATGTCCAAGTAAAATGCGGGCGGCTGGTTGCTGCGGGCGAGGCTTGGGATAGATTGTTTGAGGTGAAATACTACCAACTTGTCAGTATAATAGTTTCGAGCAGTTATTGTACCGCGATGCTATAATTTAATGAAGATGCTGCTAATGTATAATGAGTTTTTGAGCGAAATTTCAAGTGATTTTATAGATGTGGGAGGTATAAAAACTGCTTATTATTTTTATGACGGAAATTCGGATAAAACTATCCTATTGATTCATGGCATTGGCGGCGACTTTCATGGAATGATTCCGCTGGCGCATTATCTGAAGGATAGCGCAAATGTGCTATTTGTCGACCTGCCGTCGCACGGCAAGAGCCAGTTGATTACAGATGTAGAAATTAGCGATATTGAGTGCTGGGCGAGTAATTTGTTGCCAGCTTTTAAGCAAAGAGGTTTACGGATTAATGAGATAGTAGCTCATTCCCTAGGCTGCTTGGCGGCTAGCAAGATGGAATGTCCGAAGATTTGGTATGTTAATCCTCCGGTTAAAACTCCAGTAATGGCGAAGACTTCTTCTGCATTTTTATATCGTGTTCGTTGGATAAATCGACACATCTATTTAAACTATTATTTTTCAGTACTGCGCGGCATATGTTTGGCGAAAAATAAACAAAGGAGTACGATAAATCTAATAAAATGGCTAACGAAACAAACTTGCGTGACGCCGCGGCAATATTTGGAGCATGCGAAGATCGCGCGGGATATTTCCAGAAAAGAGAGGATAGTTGTCTCCGGGCAAAAATTTACAGGGGTTATCGTGGGAAAGTTTGATAAAATTACTTGTCCCATTTGTCCGTCTGGAGTGAAAATTGATAGATTTGCAGAACTTGACACAGGACATTTGTCGGTGCTGGATAGTCCAGAATTAATCTCAAGACTCATATTGCCAGGAGAATAGTTTGCTATACTGTAGCTATGAGTAAGAGGAATGACAAGAAATTAACTGTTAATATGATTTCTGAAAGCGAGTTTACTGTTCAGGGTCATGGCGTGCATACAGCATATAAGGAGATTACGGACGCGCTGCGGAAAAGAAAAGACGTTGATATTGAGGTAAACACCGATCGTCCTGCTGATATTATTCATATCCAAACCATGGGGCTGTATTCTTTTCGACGCTTGATAAAGAAAGGCGGCAAGAAAGTAGTTTCAGCTCATATTGTGCCAGATAGTTTTATTGGTTCAATTAAGGGCGCAAAATATTGGAAGCCTTTAGGTAAAATGTGGTTGAAGTTCTTTTACAGGAAGGCAGATTTGGTTTTGGCCTGTTCTGGTATGGTTGCCGAGGAGCTTATAAATGACATGAACGTCCCTAAAACTAAGGTGTTTTACAATACAATTGACATGTCGAGGTATAAACATACTGCTGCGGAAAAGAAAACGGCACGAAAAAAGCTGGGCTTGAAAGATGGCGATTTCGTGGTAATGGGCAATGGTCAAGTACAGCCGCGTAAACGGCTTGACGTGTTAATAAAAGCTGCCAAGCAAATGCCGGACGTAAAATTCTTTTGGGTGGGAGGAATTCCGTTTAAGAATTTGGGAGCCGATTATGGCGCTATGCAAAGAATGATGAAGAATGCTCCAGATAACCTCATAATAACTGGCGTAATTCCTTTGGACGATGTTCGCGATTATTATGTTGCGGCGGATATATTTGTATTGCCGTCCGTGCAAGAAAACCATCCTATGTGTGTCTTAGAAGCTGCCGGTGCTGGATTGCCAATTGTTCTGCGCGACATTCCTCAATATGATGACACATTTAAGGGCGACGCTATTATGGCAAAAACGGACGATGAGTTCTTAAATTTGATTGATATGCTGCACCGAGATAAGCAGGCGTATAGTGAGGCGCAGCGCGGAGCTAAACGGATTGCGAAGAGGTTTGACAGTAGTGCTGGCGCTGAGCGGCTGGTCGAGTTTTATCGATCTTTGCTATAAATGGTATAATGAGGCTATGAGGATAGGACTTTTTACGGATAGCTATAGGCCGTCTATCAATGGTATCGTTTATGTAGTCGAGTCGCTAAAGCGCGAGCTGGAGGCTTTAGGGCATGAGGTCTATGTCTTTTGTCCTGCGAAGTCTATTAGTCCTGCTAAGCAAGCTGAACTACTTCACGAAGACGATAACAGCCGGATTATTCGCTTTCGTTCAATTAAAGGGGCGTTTTTTGATGATTATGATACGTCGGTGTTCTTCCCTCCGGTGGTGCAGCGTCAAATTGCTAATATGAATCTGGACGTTGTTCATATTTTTACTCCATCGCAAATTGGACTATTGGGCGTAAGGGCGGCAAATAAAAATAATATTCCGCTCGTTGTCCAGCATTGTACTGATTTGTATGAATTTGTAGACCATTATCCAGCGGTTTTACCGGGGGCTTTAGCTTTGGCGGGAATAATTTTTCCGCTATCTGTCAAGTTGAACGGCCAGGATTTATTAGAGGTCGCCAAGTTGTACCGTCCGCGTAACGGCGTGACGAAGTGGAACAAGGATATTATCGAACGCGTCGTTACTATTTTATACAGCAAGGCGGATGCCGTTATCGCGCTGTCGCGTAAAAGCCGCGACCAATTGCAATCTTGGCAAACGGAAGATTACAGCTATAAGATCACTTTAATGCCAAATGGCGTTAACGCTTTACCGAAACCGAAGACAGAGCGGATAAAAGAGTTTAGAGAACAATGGGGTTTGCGCAAAACTGATGAAGTATTTGGTTTTGTGGGGCGCTTAGGCGAAGAGAAGAATTTGCCGATTCTCATTGAGGCGTTTGACAAGTTTATCGCGTCAGCTCGGCCGAAGTCGAAGTTGCTATTTGTTGGCGACTTTGAATATCGTCAGACTTTGGAAAAAATGGCTGCGGAAACGAATTTCGCGGATAGGATTGTGTTTACGGGTGCTATGCCGCGCGAAGATTTAGGCGTGGCATATGAAGTGATGAAAGTGTTTACTTTTCCATCGTTAAAAGACACTCAGGGCTGGGTTCTGCATGAAGCTGCGCACGCCGGTAAACCGATAGTTATTATTGATACGGAAGTTTCCGAGGTCGTGAGGGATGGAATTAATGGCTATTTTGCAGAAAATACTCCAGAAAGCGTGGCTGAAAAAGTAATCTCAATTCTGAAGAGCCCGAAAAAACAGGCGGAGTTTAGCGCTGAAAGTAAAAAGCTTGCCCGTAAATTTACCGAGCGCAGCCAAGTGAAGAAACTTGAGAAACTCTACCAAAGCCTGATTGAGACGCGGAAAAATTTAGAATAAGTCGAGGACAACGCCTTCAGAAATTGCCGGGATTCTCTGATAAATTTATCGGTTGGCGATGAGCCGCTTGGTTTCTCTGTCCTGGTCGCGGCGTTTGATGGTCTCGCGCTTGTCGTAGGTTTTCTTGCCTTTACCAAGGGCGATGATGATCTTGATAAATTTGCCGCTGGTCAATAATTTCGTCGGCACGATGGTCATGCCCTGCTTTTTCGCCTCGGTAAAGTGCGCCAATTGCCGTTTGCTGACTAATAATTTCCGCGCCGAAGTGTCGACGCTGCGGGTATTGGCTTGTCCGCGCTCGTTCAGCCGCAGCGAAAAACTGGCATTGTTCAGCCATAACTCGCCGTTCCTCAAACTGACGAACGCGCCTTTTAGTTGGACGTGACCTTCCCTGGCGGCGCGTACTTCCATCCCTGTCAAAACCAGCCCGGCAATTATTTCCTCGCCTAGCTCATAATCAAACCTGGCCCGGCGATTAACGACGGTAGGCGTATTGGTTTTTTTCGTTTTGGCGCTAGGTTTTTTAGCCATATGGTGATTATAACAGGTTTTAATAGAGCTTGCTGCTGCGTTCGCGGTTTGGTTTAGGAGGGGTCGTGTTAGCTAGGTATGAGCGTCCGCAGGAAGCCTTGTGGTATAGGTTGGCGGTCTGGCGATAAGCGGGCTACAGTAATTCCTGATGGCGTCTGCTCGGTTGATGCTGAATTAGACTTGTGGGTTTTTGACGTTACCCCAGGAGACCTGCGGCGGTGTGTACGATCTTCTTTATTTTTGGTTCTGGCGCGCATGTCTGGCGATACCGCCAGCCCTCCAAGCACTACATGCAAATCCTTGCCTTCTAATCTTTCTGCCGCATATTCATTTAAGCTGTTTTCGGGCAGACCGATACCAGCGGTAGCGATCGGGATGTAGGGTTCGGCGCCGGATGATATAATCTGCCAGTACGTATGTCTATCTTTTTTGTTGTAACAATCTTGAAGCAGTTTGGCTATTTCTCGTTTTTCTTCGGATAAAATCTCGTTAGGGTCTTCAAATGTCAAACAGATAAGTTGTTCTGTAGCTTTTACTATTGTATGCAAACCGGTCACTCGAAAACGGAGTACTCGTTGCGCTGATTCTATTGATTCTGGTCTTGGGAATATAGAACGAGGAAGCGATGGACTTTCTTGTCTCTGTCTAATGATAGCGCGCAGTCCTTCCTTGGAGGTCTTTGTTAATAGGATTTCTGGTAATGCTTCCCTGATACCTTCCGTTAGGTGTCTGTAAATTTCCTTCGGATTTTTGACAGGACGGTAAAAGGTTGGTTGACATGACTTTGGTTCCTGGTTCATATAAATAAAGATGATAGTAGTAGATTCATGAATTGTCAATAGCAGGCGGTCAGGCGATTTTTATTTAGGCAATACTAGGCGGTTCCGGGTCGGTGTTGTTTTCCGCGCGAGATTCCGATTTGTTTTCTTTCAAATATTGTAGGGCGAATTTCGCCATGATCCTAGAACTTCGAAGAATTGGATGTCTAGAAAGCCCAATATTTCTTTCAAGTTCTTTGCGGACGCTTGCGGTGTTCAAAGCTTCGGCCGCCTTGGAATCAAGCGCTACTAGTGCCATTACCAATCTTCCTAACTCTATTGTGCAATTATTTCTGGGACTGTCATCTAATTTCTCGTGCGCTTTAGCTAATAATTCGGCAATGGTTTTGGCAGCTTCTTTTTTATCAATCTTTTTGTGCTGCGGATCGTCGCTGTGTTCTTTTTCTTCTCCTGCGAGAACTTTACCGATTAGCTCGCTGGCTTGCTGGCGGAGACTGGTCGGTGTACTTGGAAACTCGATAATTTCTGCGCCTTGGGGTTGTCCTTTTGGCGAGGTGTCCGAATCTTCATCGCCGCTTTGTCTGCGGGGTGTGTCTGGTAATTCAACTATACGTGCGCTTGGGGGTTTTGGAAGTTCCGGGGTTTTCGTTTCATGTTGTTCGAATAACGGAACGATCTTTGCATCTTGATGTTCTGGCGGCTTATCCATATTTTTCTATTATACTATATTTATTACTAAATTACAATAGCATTTGAAATTCTCCTCTGTTATAATAAAGCGAATGATAGCCGACATTCACATCACCGAGAAGAGTTTTGGCGACAAGACGTTGATGCGCGACGTCAAGTTTAGTGTGGATGACGGCGAGAAAATTGGCGTGGTCGGTCGCAACGGCGTCGGCAAGTCGACGTTGTTTGGCATCTTGGCGGGCACGGACACCGACTATACTGGTGAGGTGATTTTTCGGCGCGGCATCACCGTGGCCAGTACGGCGCAGGAGCATCATGGTTTGGGCGATCAGACGGTATTGAGCTACATTTTGGCGGGGCTGCCGGAATATTCAAGTTTAAAGAAAATTATTGATGAGTATCCCGAGACCATGGGCGATAATATGCGTAAGATTGAGGAATATACGCAGGCGCTGGAGCGATTTGACCAAAAAGGGTTTTACCAGATAGAGGAGAAGATTGCCCGAGAGCTCGATAATTTCCAGCTGAGCGGGTGCGGCGAGCGGCCGCTTGGTTCCCTGTCGGGCGGCCAGAAGCGGCTGGTGGAGATCGTGAAGATTATGCACTCGGGGGCGCATTTGGCGCTGATTGACGAGCCGACCAACCACATGGATTATGTGGCCAAGCAGCAATTCATCGACTGGATGAGCTCGCAGCCGCGCCAGGCCATGCTGATCATCACGCACGACCGCGATGTGCTGGGTCGGGTGGATCGGATCATCGAGCTTAAAGACGGCCGAGCGGTCAGCTACCGCGGTAATTATGACGCTTACCTCAAGCAGAATGCTCAGGCGACGGCGGCGGGTATGAATAATTTTGAGCAAATTGAGAAGCGGATGGTTAACCTCAAACAAAAGGTGCTGGATTATCAGCGGTTGAAAGAAAAGTCGCGCAACCCTGGCACTATCCAAAAGTTCAAGCGGCTGGAAAATGAGGCGCGGGCCGAACTGGCGGAATTATCAGAGATGGACAAGCCGACGTTTTGGATCGACAAGGAGTCGGCTGGGCAGCTTGATTATAAGTCGGCTGAGCGTTACGGCAAGTTCAAGGCGCGTAATATTCGCCTATCGATGAAGGATGCGGCTAGCCGCAGCCAGCATGTGCTGGTGCGGGTTGAGGATGCGGCAGTCGGGGTTGGCGAGCGTATATTGTTTGAGGGCGTGAATATTGATCTGCGCGAGGGTGAGGCGGTGGAGTTGCGCGGTCGCAACGGCGCTGGTAAGACGACGCTGATTCGGATGTTGTTGGCAAGCGGTGATGTGGCTGCTCGGGCATCTTATAAAACAATCCGGGACCCGAGACAATCCCAGATTTTTTCTGAGACGCCACTCGCATCCAGCGCGCTGACTGCGACACCTCTAGCACCGGAGTGTGCTTTGGAGGAGACGGCTGGAAGCCGAACCGCGGCAGTCACTCTACCGTCCTCCGCCAGAGCACACTCTTCGCTCAAATCTCCACCGGAGATTTTTCGCGAGCGTTCGGCTGAAACGTCCGCTACTCGCGAACGTTCCACAGTCTCTGGCGTAGAAGGTGTCGCATCTGCCGCTCCTATCCTCTACTCAGGCAACCTCTTCCTCGATCCGCAGGTGCGGGTGGGTGTGTATGAGCAAGAGATTGATGAGCGGTATTTGGCGGATCCGCTGGAGGCGGCGATTGAGAAATTGTACCTTAGCCGCGACCTGCCGATTTCTGATACGAAAATTCGCCAACTAATGGCTGATTATCTGTTCACCGAGGCCGATCGGATGACGCCACTGGCACGTCTGTCGGGTGGTCAGAAAGCCCGCTTTCAGATCATTGCTATGCTGGCGAATGACCCGCAGCTGCTGATTTTAGATGAGCCGACCAACCACCTTGACCTGCCGAGCATTGAAGAACTGGAGACGGCACTGGCGAAATATTCTGGCGCCATCCTGTACGTCGGCCACGACAATTATTTCCGCCAAGAAATCGGCGGCGAGGTCGTGCAAATTGGTGCGGCATAAACACGGCACAACCAAGCTGCTGCTTATCATGATAGATTCGGCGCGGAGTCTCGACAATAACAAAACCCGCTGCTTGTAATAATGTAAGCAGTGAGTTTTGCTGCTCAGATTAGCATATGAGTTACTCGCTCATCAAACCATTCTTCTTCAGTGCATCCTGAAGCTTCGGCCGGTCAAATCCCAGGATAATCTCGCCGCAAACATCGGTCACTGGCACGCCTTGGAAATTACCGCCGTTTTTGCTGAGCAATTCTTCTTTGGCGCTGGGATCAGCCTCGATGTCCTTGGCGACAAAATCGATGCCGAGTTTTTTCAACCATTCCATCTCCGTATGGCAGAATGCGCACCAGCTGGTGCTGTAGACGGTGACCTTAGCGCTTTGGTCGCTTGCTGCCGCGTCGTTTTGGCTATTTGTTTGATTGTTTGTCGTTGTTTTATCGTCGCTCATAAATTCCCTCCTTAGATATTTTATCTAAGTATAGCATATTGTTTATGTTTGAAGACTAATGTACAATGAAATTATCATGATTATGACGAGAGTGAAACGCATGCAGCAAAAAGCCTTTACTCTTCCTACGGTTTTGTTGTCATCGGTTATTATGCTTGGTCTTTTGGGTATGGCGCTGCAGTTATCTACCGCTGCCAATAACGCCTTAAAAGAACAATATTATTATCAACTGGCGCGCGAGGCGGCGGAGAGCGGCGCAAGGTATGCTATTGAATGTTTACGTAGTAACGGTATGAATGCTACCTGGACAGGAAAAACACTGAGACCGGAAACGAATTGCTCGGGCAATATCATTCCCGGACAGAGTACGTATTACATGAGGCGAGGTAATATCCAGATGAGGTTTGTTGTCCAGTCTTTGAGCTCTGGCGGTGCTGAGAATCAGCAAATAGATACGGTTGGATACGCTGAATTGTTGCGGCCTTCTGGCGGCGTGTGGAAAACGTACTCGAATACTTCTTCAACAAGGACTGGCGCTCAATCTGTTACGAATATGATAGCTTTCGGTTATGAGGGTGTTACTAGTGCACCTGATAAAGTATTTTTTGCGACTATCGACTCTGTTGGTAAAGTTAGAACTGTCGGGCATAATGAATATGGACAGCTTGGGGCTGGAACAACATCAATGGCTCAGACTAGCCCTGTTCAATATAATATGCCTAAGAAAGCTGTTGCGGCTTATGCCAACTTCTTGTCAATTGGATGGAATATTATGGTGAAGGATGAAGAAGGGGGTATGTGGGGCGCTGGATGGAACGGCTATGGTACCTTAGGGCAAGGACCAACTCCTGTCAATGTTTCTACGCCAGGAAAATTTAAACTGCCTCCATCTGTTAAAGCTGTATCTGCTAACGTAGGTCGTGCTGCTTTTGTACTTGGAGATGATAACAACATATATGCTGCTGGTATGTGCGATAAGGGGTTATTGGGCACTGGAGATTATAGCGTTGCGACTAGTTGTACGCATAGGAATGTACCTAAAAGAGTTGCTCTACCTACACCTAACACGGCTGATCCTAATACAATTCCTACTTCTCAAATTGTTCACGATAGTTTTGGCGCTTACGTTTTAATGAAAGGAGGGGCGGTCTATGGCTGGGGAGGTAGTGATTATTTTCAGCTTGGAACTGTGAACTTTGATGCGACGTCTACCCCTGTAAGAATTGGCGACTTTGGAAAGCCTGGCAAACCTAAGGCTGTGCAGATAGTATTTAATGGAGACACTCTTTATGTTGTAGCGGATAATGGTAAAGTGTATGCGGTTGGATTTGCTAATCGCGGAGAGACAGGTCAGAAAAATGTAGAGTTTAGATTCTATGATATAGGTAGAAGGTGTATGGGTGGTCTTTCTTCTACATCTTTGCGCATGACTATTTGTGATGCATCTGCCGACCAGTCTCTTGAATTTGTTGACGGCGGCGCTATAAAAATTAACGGAAAGTGTGTTGATAATGCTGGATACGACAAAGTTTCTCTTAGGCTGCTTGGCTGTAATGGGACTCCAGCGCAAAGATTTAAGGCAATATATACAGACAATCATTCTCACGGCGGGCTTATGATTGAGCTTAGCGGTACAGGTAAATGCATTAGTAATTATAATGGTAATTTACTAAGGCTTGAGGCTTGTGGTACTGGGGCTGGTCGCCAGCGTATAAGAATTATGAGCCATAGGGTTGTTGAATTGAATATCCCGGGATTTGTTGTCCAAGCTTCGTCGGATCAGGTATTTGCAAGTTTTAGGAATTCTAGCGGAGAGGTGTATAGCCTAGGCGATAACACCAGAGGTGTTTTTGGTAATTCCTCCAATGGGAATAAAGCTCACAACTCATCTCCTGTGCGGTTTGCTCTACCGGCTGGAGTTAAGGCTGTTGACATATGGGCGACGGCGCAGGCGCTGGAGGTAAATAATTTATTTGTTGTTGGTGATAATGGCAAGGTATATGGCGCAGGGACTAACGCTAGCGGGCAGCTTGGAGACGGTACTGGCTTGCAAAGGAATCATGCTACAGAAATGAATATATTTGGCAAAACACCTACAAGTCCTAGGGCGAGATCTATTCAAGGTGGTGGTGAGACAACAGTTATCTTTACGACAAATAATAAAGTATGGACTGTCGGCGCAAATAATTTTGGACAACTAGGTACTGGAGATACAATAAATCATTCTAACCCTGTTCTTGGGCAATTTACTAATGTTCCAACTCGCGACTATGTGACATTCTAGACGTTAAATGCCATCCCCTGCACCATTCGCATTGGTATGTTTGCAGGTGTATTCTGGAGTTGAGTAATTCCTGGGTTTCGGCGGCAGATTTGGCTTGTTTTTCAGAGGTGAAGCGGCGCTTTTGTCGGCATGCGGAATTGATAGCGACGTCTGGAGATTTTATCGGCGTGGACGATGTTTTTTGGCGGTTTTTTGGATAATTTCGGCGCGGCATCTTGCCAAACAGTATAGCAGATTGATATATTAATAAGTAATGGCGAAAAAGACTCATGTTAAGACTGGCAAAAAAAGCGAGGCGGATGCATCTGTATTGATGATGAAAACTGTTGCCGGAACGACGTGGCGAATGTTTGTGCCGACGATCGGTTTTACGCTGGTTGGGTTGGCGGCTGATTATTGCTATGGGACGAAGCCGTGGCTGATGGTTTCCGGCGTTGCGCTGGGTTTTGCCGTGTCTTTCGGTTTAGTGTGGCTGCAAATTGCGCAGATTAGGCGCCAGGAGTCAAAGAAATGATAGATATTATGGCAAATGCCAGCCTGCATGTTTCAGTAAAAGCCGACGAGATTTTTACTATATTCGGCTTCCCGATTACTAATTCGCACATGCTTGGCATCGTTGGCTTGGTTGTTCTGATATGGCTGATGTTCCGAACGCGCGCGGCAGCGCTGGGTAAGAAAAAGCCTACTTTTATGACGCGCTTGATGAACTGGACGTTTGACGGGTTATATAAAACGGTTGGCCAGGTTATCCCTGACCAGAAATGGGCGCGCCGGGTAGCGCCGCTATGTATCACTATATTCTTTTTCATCGTTGCGCAATATTGGCTAGGGCTGCTGCCGGTCGTCGGTCCGATTACTATTGGTGAACATCACACTCCCCTGTTCCGCGGCGGCGTAGCGGATCTTAATATGACCTTCGGGCTGGCAATTGTAACGATTGTGGCAGTGCAGGTTTACGCTTTCAAATATCTGGGTTTTAAGGGAAATATGGGCCGTTATTTTGTGAATCCTTTGAAAGATCCGATTATGTCTTTCGTTGGCATTCTGGAGCTGGTGGCGGAATTTTCGCGGATGCTTGGCTTGAGCTTCCGGCTGTTTGGCAATGTGTTTGCCGGCGAGATTTTGCTGGCGGTTATCGCGTATATGGCGAAACTGGCGTCGCCGGCAGCGCTGCAGCCGTTCTACCTGTTTGAGCTGTTTATCGGCGGTATTCAGGCGTATATTTTCTTTATGTTGTCAACTGTATTTATTTCCCTGGGATTGGCTCACCACGACGCAGACGAGCCGGCTGATCGTGCTCATTCATCTGTTCAAGCTAAAAATATAGCGGCGGAGAATGATTAGAAAAGTAAAGTATTAAATAAAGGAGAAATTATATGAAAGAATTAGCATTTACACTTACCTACGCAATCCCAGCGGCATTTGCGGCAATTGGTGCAGCGATGGTTGGCGTGTCAGCGATGAACGCAGCTGGCCGCAATCCGGAGAAAGTTAATGACTTGCGCACCATGATGGTTTTAGGTATTTCGTTTATTGACGCGATCGCGATTATCGGTTTTGTGGCGGCAATCGTCGGCAAAGTTATGTAGTTTTCGGGAGTAAATTGTGGAGAAAATATTAACACAATTTGCGAATTCAGGCGCGCCGGAAAAAGCGGACTTACTGGGTTTGCTGGGGATTGATTGGCGGTTGCTCGCTTTGCAGACAGTCGCTTTTCTGCTGCTTTTGGTTATTTTGCGCAAGTTTGTTTATCCGCCGCTGCTGGCGATCTTAGATAAGCGCGATAAAGATATGCGGACTATCGATAAGGCGGCTAAGTCGGCGCGCGAGAATGCCGACAAGGCCGAGAAAACGGCCAGCGAGTTGATACAGAAGGCCCGGGCGGAAGCTGGCGACATTATGGCGTCAGCGCGCGAAGAAGCCGAGCAGCTAGTTGATAAAGCCAACACCAAAGCGGCCGCCAAGTCTGAAGCGATGATAAAGGAAGCGCACGATAAAATCACCCAGGAAGTTGAAAACGCTAAAAAAGAGCTGCACAATTCGACATTAGAATTGGTGGCGGAGGCGACTGGCAAGGTTTTGGGCGAGAAGATTGATGCTAAAAAGGATGCGAAGCTGATTTCAACAGCGCTGAAGGAGGCTGAATAAATGCGGCTGGTGTCCAGGCGAAAGCTGGCCAAGTACGCTGCCGAGCAATTGCTGGCGGGAAATTATACAGTGCTGGAAGAGATTGCCGGGTTTTTGATTTATGAAAAGCATGAGCGAGAAGTCGAATTGTTGGCACGGGATATTGAGGTGGAATTGGCTGAGCGCGGGACAGTTGTGGCGACGGTGGAAAGTGCGCGGGCGCTGGACGAGGCGACAAAGGGTGCAATTAAAAAGCTACTAGCGTCTAACTCGGGCATGCGGGCTTCGCGCCGGGCGTCTGGGGACGCTCGGGCTGCAGAGCAACCCTCGCCAGATGATAGTATCCGCGCACCCGAAACAGATGCCAGCAGCCAGAACATTAACGTGCTGCTGCGTGAATCAATTGACCCAACGCTAATTGGTGGTTTCAAACTGCGGACGCCAACTGCAACGCTGGACGCAACGGTTTTGAAGAAGCTAAACGACTTGCGGGCGAAGAAAATCTAGGAGGAAAAATGAGCAAGATTGATGTGACAGAACTAGCCAAAAGCCTGCGGAAAAAAATCGCGCAGCTGGAGGCGACGGAAGGACTAGAGGACGCTGGTGCGGTCATCCGCGTCGGCGACGGCGTGGCGTGGGTGCACGGCCTCAGTAAAGCTGGCTACAGCGAAGTGCTGGAGATTGAAACTGACGGCGGCACAGTGGAAGCCTTTGCGCTGAACTTGATGGAAGACGAAATCGGTGCAGTGATCCTTGGTGGCGAAGAAAAAGTCAAGGCTGGCGCCAGCGTTCGCCGCAAGGGTGCGGTGCTGGATGTACCAGTTGGCGAGGAGCTGCTCGGCCGGGTGGTTGACCCGCTGGGTCGGCCGCTTGATGGCAGACCAGCTATCAAGACCAAACAACGCGGGCTGATTGAGCGGCCAGCCATCGGCGTGATGGGCCGCAAGTCGGTGCATGAGCCGCTGATGACCGGTATCATGTCAATTGACGCCATGTTCCCAATCGGTCGCGGGCAGCGCGAGCTGATCATCGGTGATCGTCAGACGGGAAAGACAGCGATTGCCATCGACACTATGATCAACCAGGCGCGGCAAAAGACTGGCGTGGTCAACGTATACGTGGCGATCGGACAGAAATTATCAAAGATTGCCCGGCTGGTTGACCGTCTGAAAGAAGAAGGCGTGATGGAGCAAACCATCGTGGTGGCGACCAGTCCGTCGGACGCGGCTTCCCTGCTGTATCTGGCACCATATGCTGGTACAGCTATGGGTGAATATTTCCGTGACAACGGTGGCCACGCGCTGATGATTTATGACGATTTGACCAAGCACGCGGTGGCGTACCGCCAGATGTCGCTCTTGCTCCGCCGTCCACCGGGACGCGAGGCGTACCCGGGCGATGTCTTCTACCTGCACTCTCGACTGCTCGAGCGTTCAGCCAAGTTGTCAGACGAATTGGGCGCCGGTTCACTGACTGCTCTGCCGATCATCGAGACGCAGGCTGGCGACATCTCGGCGTACATTCCGACCAACGTGATTTCCATCACCGACGGTCAGATTTTCCTGGAAACCGATCTGTTCTACCAAGGTATTCGCCCAGCTATCTCTGCTGGTCTATCAGTTTCCCGTGTTGGTGGTGCTGCTCAGACCAAGGCGGTTAAGTCGGTCGGTGGTAACTTGAAGCTCGGTCTTTCACAGTTCCGCGAATTGGCTAGTTTCGCGCAATTTGGCTCAGACCTGGATGATGCGACCAAGGCACAAATTGACCGCGGTCAGCGCTTGACTGAACTGCTCAAACAGCCGCAATACCAGCCGATGAGCGTTTGGGAGCAATTTGTCAGTATTCATGCGGTGACTAGCGGCGCGTTTGACGACGTGCCAGTTGCCAAGATCAAGGAAGCGCAGGCTGCCCTATTGACACAACTTTGGAAGAATAGCAAAGACGCCATGCGCGAACTAAACAAGGGCGCCAAGCCAACTGACGAGCAGCTCCAGGTCATCGACGAGGCAACCCAAGTGGCAGCGAAAGGCTTTGAGGAGTAATCCATGCCGAGTACTCGTGCGCTGAAAAATCGCATTCGCTCGGTGGATTCGACCAAGCAAATCACCAAGGCGATGCAATTGGTGGCGGCCAGCAAAATGCGCCGTGCCCAAGAGGCGGACAAGGCCTCAGCTCCCTACACCATGGCGGCCGAGGAGCTGCTGAGTTACTTGGCCAGTCAGGGTGCGACGGATAATCACCCACTGTTTAAGCGCCGCAAAATTACTAAGCGCCTAATCATTGTCATCGCCAGCGACAAGGGTCTGGCCGGCGCGTATAACACCAATGTCTTGAAGAAATATCTGGAGCTGCTGAAGCGTGATGATGAGCGCGGCATCGAGAACTTGACCTTAACCATCGGCCGCCGGGCTTCGCAGTTTGCCTCGCGCCTGAAGGACACAAAGATTATCGGTACGTACGAAGATTTGCCAGATCAGCCGTCGGGACTCACCTTTCATACGATTTTGAACACTGCCATTAGCATGTTTGAGAATGGCGAAGTTGACGCGGTGACGTTGGTGTACACGCGATTTGTCAATAGCATGGTGCAGACGGCGGAGCTGTCGCGCTTGCTGCCGGCGGGCACTAAAGCCTTAATTGATCCGAGCGAGGTCTCGAATACGGTTTCTGATGCCAAGTACGAGCCGAGCATCCCGGAAGTGCTGGACGCCGTGGCGAACCGTTTGACGGGTGCGCGATTGCTGCAGGCGTTGCTGGACGCTCGCGCTTCAGAACACAGTATGCGGATGATGGCTATGAAGAATGCGACGGATAATGCCAGCGATTTGGTGGATGATCTGACCTTGGCGATGAACAAAGCCCGCCAGGGCGCGATTACCCAAGAGCTGGCAGAAATTTCCGGTGGCGTGGAGGCGATGGAACAATGATAAAGGAGAACAAGATGGCAAAAGATTTAGGAAAAATTATTCAAATCGTTGGCGTGGTGGTCGATGTGGAGTTTCCGCAGGGCGTTAAATTACCGGCAATTTATGATGCGTTGCATGTTAAGAATGGCAAAGAAACGCTGGTTTTGGAAGTAGCGCAGCACCTGGACGAGCACACCGTGCGGACAATTGCTCTGTCGTCAACTGACGGGTTGGCTCGCGGTGCGGAAGTGGTGGCGACTGGTGCACCGATTTCCGTGCCAGTGGGTGCCGAGACTCAGGGGCGCATGTTCAATGTGGTTGGTGAAGCGATTGACGAGAAACCGCAGCCAAAGGGCAAAACCGCGCCAATTCACCGCCCTGCTCCAGATCTTTCCGAGCAGTCGAATAAGACAGAGATTTTGGAAACTGGAATTAAGGTTGTCGACCTGATCGCGCCGCTGGCCAAAGGTGGTAAAGCTGGTCTGTTCGCCGGTGCTGGTGTCGGTAAAACCGTCCTGATCACCGAGCTAATCAACAACATCGCTAAGTTCCACTCTGGTAACTCGGTGTTCGCTGGCGTTGGTGAGCGTACTCGCGAAGGAAATGACTTGTATTATGAGATGGAAGAAGCCGGCGTGCTGGACAAGACCTCGCTGGTGTTTGGTCAGATGAACGAGCCGCCTGGAGCACGTCTGCGCGTGGCGCTGTCGGGTTTGGCGATGGCTGAAGCCTTCCGTGACGAAGGTAAAGACGTGCTGCTGTTTATCGACAATATTTACCGCTACACGCAGGCTGGTGCCGAGGTATCGGCATTGCTTGGTCGTTTGCCAAGCGCTGTGGGCTATCAGCCGAACTTGCAGCAAGAAATGGGTGCTCTCCAGGAGCGCATCACTTCGACGAAAAAGGGTTCGATCACCTCTGTTCAGGCGGTGTATGTGCCAGCCGACGACTTGACTGACCCAGCGCCGGCGACGACCTTCGCCCACTTGGACGCGACCATCGTGATGAACCGTGCTTTGACGGAAATTGGTATTTACCCGGCTGTTGACGTGCTGGACTCTAGCTCCAACTCGCTCGACCCAGAAATCGTTGGCGAGGAGCATTACCGCGTGGCGCGCGAAGTCCAGCGAGTGTTGCAGCAGTACAAAGAACTGCAGGATATTATCGCCATCCTCGGTATGGAGGAATTGTCAGACGACCAGAAGCAGATTGTTGCTCGAGCTCGCCGCATCCAGCGCTTCCTGGCGCAGCCATTCCACGTGGCTGAGAAATTTACTGGTAACCCAGGCGTGTATGTCAAGCTGGAAGATACCATTCGCGACGCCGCTGACATCTTGGCCGGTAAATACGACGACAAGCCAGAAAGCTGGTTCTACATGGTGCAAGGCACTTTGAGCGACCAAGTCGCCCGTGACGCCGCCGAGCAATCCAAGCAAGCTGGCAGTAAAAATGAAGCCAAGGATAAGAACGCCAAAAAGCCAGCTGCCGACAAAAAATCCGCCGCCAAATCGGCTAAGAAGAAAGCTAAATAGCCATGAAATTGTCATTAGTTACACTTGTTGGCACGAAGGTTGACGAAGAGGTCTATTCGCTGTCAATTCCGACCATTGACGGCGAAATATCCGTTTTCCCGAGTCATGAGCCGCTAGTGACGATTGCGCGGGACGGTGTCATTACTGTACGCCGCCATAAAGAAGATTTGGATAGTCAATTAGAATATTTCGCGATCTCCGGCGGCGTGGTGAAAATTGATTATTCATCAGTGCAAATTCTAGTGGATGAGGCGGATCATGGCGACGACATCATTGAGGCGGAAACACAGGCAGCACTGGAGCGTGCCATCAAAGCCCGCGACGAAGCTGGCGATCAAGTTGAGCGCGAGAAAGCCAAGCAGCTCATCGACCGGCACATGGTGCGGCTGAAAGTGGCGGATCTACATCGGCGCAAGCGACGACGCTAGATTTTGTCTAGGTCAATCATTAGCCGACTTACTCTGCCGAGTATGATGTTTCTTATTTCGGTTGGTAGGGTATCTTTTGCTGTTTTTTGATATGTATCAAGAAATATTTCATTTATAGCTTCATTTGGCATGGATAATTCTTCGTGGACATTTGTATCATGTAGTCCTGCGATATATCTCTGTATATCATCAATGTAATCATTAGGGTCTACAGACTCCTTCGCTGTTGTCGTATCAATTATCCTAAATTGTAGACTTGGGTCATAGGCTGTGTTTCGCGGTAGGAAGTCACCATGAGTCATGCCTGCTTCGCCATGTAAGAATAATAAACTTTCTGCTGCTGTTGTAAGGGCTAGATAGACCTCTTCCGGTGTTCTCTCAGGATTAAATACAAGATTATCACAGCTTGTAACTCCCTCTTCAAAACGAGTGACTGTATGTAATGTTCCTTTTTCGTCTCGCATAAATCCAGCATATGAAAAGGTGATTTGCCTATCTTTACTCAGATCATTCAATCTTATGCTTGTTGCGTAGTCTCTGCCTGCTAGCATAGATAATATCTCAGGGTAAGGTTTAAGAGCCACTGGGAGGCGTGACAATACAGTATTACTACTATTGATGCACATATCTGCAAAATGAACATCATGTATACTGTCTTCGCGCCCTGTTCTGTATGTGTCATTTTTCTTTGCAGTTACAGACGTAGGAAGGGATGCTATTTTCGGGTCTGTACTATGTGTACATAGAGCCATGTGTCCTTTTGGTAAATCATCAAGACGATACATAATACTAGATAGCTCTGTGATGTCTGGATTTATGGTAGATACTGAGAACTGTTCCATTCTTTAGTTATAACATAGATATTATATTTTTTCAAGTATCTGGCGGACTTCGCTGGTGTTTTTAGTGTGCATTAATTGGTCGCGCAGCTCTTTGGCGCCGTCGAAGTCGCGGATGTAGATTTTGAAGAAGCGTTTAAGGGTTTCGAAGGGGCGGCCGAGGGTTGGTTGGTAGTGGTCGAAGAGGTCGAGGTGGTAGTGTAATAAGGCGATCAGTTCAGATTTGTGTTCTAAAGCATTGACGAACGGCGCACCGTTCTGATTCGAAGCACACTTTTCGCTTAAATCTCCACTGGAGATTTGGCGCGAGCGTTCGGCTGGATTGTCCGCTATTCGCGAACAATCCACAGTCTTCTCATCAGAAGATGCTTCGCTCACCTTGCTTCCGACAAAACAAAACGGATCACTAAAAATACCCCGCCCGATCATGACGCCGTTGATGCCGGGATGTTGACGGACTAGCTCTAGACCATGGGTTCGGTCGCGGATATCGCCGTTGATGGTTAGAAGCGTTTGTGGGGCGATTTCATCACGTAGTTTGATGATGTCGTCGATGAGTTCATGATGGGCTGGCACTTTACTCATCTCTTTTTTGGTGCGCAGATGGATGGTCAGATTGGCGAGGTTTTGCGCGAGTAAGATACTAAGCCATTCGTGCCACTCGTCGATATAAGTATAGCCGAGCCGTGTTTTGACACTAACTGGCAGCCCGGCAGTTTTAGCAGCGGCGATGGCGGCGACCGCGACGTCGGGTCGGCGGATCAGTGCCGCTCCCCCGCTTTTGATGGCGGATTTGGCGGGACAGCCCATGTTGATGTCGATGCCGTCAAAGCCTAGCCTGGCGCAATGGGTGGCAAATTGCTCCATATCGCCTGGTTCACCGCCCCAGATTTGGGCGACTAGTGGATGCTCATCGTCAGTTTTGACCAGCCGCCCGGCGATGGCTTTGTCGCCAGCATGCACCCAGCCGGTGGCATTGGCAAACTCGGTGAAAAACACGTCGGGCGGCGCGCCCGCTTGCTTGACGACATGGCGAAACACCACGTCAGTGACGGCTTCCATGGGCGCCAAGATGAAAAATGGTTGCGGTAAGTTGTCCCAAAATGATGTCATCTCTGTTATTTTACCATACAAAGGAGAAAACCCCTCACTCTCGCCATTGAGAATGAGGGGCGTTGGTGGGCTCAAGCGGTTCTGCTCGGAGTTGATCTCAATGGTGAGAAAAACTACTACGAGTGAACTCGCGAACCCGGAAGTTTGTGCCCCGCGACCTAGGCTAGAGAAGCAATGAAAAAGAGCCGAAGCCGCGGGGCGGAGGACGCATAGGCGCCTCCTTTCTCCCCCTGCTGGGGGAGTTTATCCCGGGACTCTCCCGGGAAGATGAGGGGGCGGGAGCACTCCATTGTGCTCCCGGACGCTACACGTACAGCGCAGTCGTCTATGCATCGCGGTTCCCGTACGCGATACATACCTCTAGCGAGCGTGACGGGAATCGAACCCGTAGGCCATTGGGCTTTGGAGGCCCGACCGTTCCCAGAGTTCACGCCCATGATTCTTTTCTGACTGGGGAATCTGACCCAGTGTGGGTGGATGGACGCCCTTTGTCGAACGCGTGGTTCGGCGGGTTTCGGGGTGCACAACCCCGACCATCATTCTTAAACTACCGGGACTGTCCTGTCCCGTTACACCTGGAGCAGGGGCTAGATGTCCATGCTCCGCGACCACCTACGCCGTAGGTGCCGGTGCCCCCGCAGGCGGGGCAAACTTTGCCCGCCTTTTCCGCCGCCTCGCGGCGGCGGTCGTCCTCTGATTTGAACAAGGGTTTCGCCCCCTCCCCGCCGCGGTTGCGGCGATAGAAAAAGAGCTAACTTCCCTTTTCAGTCCATGCTTTTGTGCGAAGCATGGTCAGGACTTGACACCATTTGCGGCGTCAAATCGAGAAATTAGCTCTGTCGAACAAAAGCAAGTATATATATATCAATAATAGCAAGTTATGTCAATAGCTTTTGTCAAGATTGCCTACACTACCTCTGTTAATAAATCCTCCTCAAATTGCACCATCCCCTTATAATCCGCCGAATACCCAGAAATATCCGGCAGTTCCAGGGTGGTGATTTTCCGCCAGACGACATTAATCAGTCGGACAAATTCCGCTAGCTCTCTATCGGAGAATGTGTCCTCCAGGCTGAGGATATCGCCGGTTTTCATGTCCGGTTCGACGAATTGCAGGCGGGCGCCGGTGAAGGTGAAATTGCCATAATCGCGTGAGGACTCCACCAAGAGTTGATAAAACATCAGCTGCTGGCGGTATTTGTGGAGCTTGATTTTTTCGTAATCAGATGTGCCCCTCCAGGAGTGCGACGGCTTGCCGGTCTTGTAGTCGGTGACAAAGATGGTCTTATTATTCTTGTCAATATCAGCGACGTCCAGCTTGCCGGTCAGGCGCGCGCCGCCAACGACGATGCCCTGATGAGCGAAGTCGAGTTCTGCGAGCTCGGTGTCATGAAACTCGGACGATTTGGCATCCAGAAACGCCGTCAGCGCCGCGGTGCCTTTGTCTAGATATAGCGCAAAATCGTCGGGCATCAGGTGCTGGACCTCAAGCGATGTGCGGAAATGTTGGAGGGTGTGCTCGGTAGGCGGTAGGCGGTGGTCGGCGCGCAGCAGATTGTGCAGCTGCTGGAGACTAGCGTGAATGGCGGTGCCGTAACTGGCGGCGGGGTTTTTGGCGGACGGAAAGCGCAGCAGATTATTCAACAAAAAGTTCTGCGGGCCGCCGCGCGAGACGTCGAGGAAATTATTGAGATGAGTAATGGAAAGTTTGTAAGTCTCTAAGGTTGGCGCTAGCACATCCTTGAGCTCCGCACTCATCGGCGCGCTCAGCCGCGTGCTCCAGTCGGTTTGCGCCACGGTAATTTGCGCCGCGGGCGTGTCGGCGGCGGGGATAATTGTCGGCGTGTGGTCGGTCAGAAAACTGGCGATCATGGTGTCGCTGCCGGCGTCGTTGGTCTGGGAATAGGTCATGGTCAAGGTGGTTTTGGCGCGGGTCATCGCCACGAAGAATAGCCGCAGTCGTTCGTCGTAGCTGGCGCCGGCGGGCTGGAGCTGGAGGTTGGCGGGATAGCGAATCAGCCGCGAGCGCGAGCGGACCTTCTCGCCCCAGGCGCTGTCGATTGCCCCGATGACGAAGACGTGCGGGAACTCCAGGCCCTTGGATTTGTGGGCGGTCATCAGGTTGATGGCGCCGCCGAGGGCGCTGGCCTGGGGGCGGATGTGTGTCAGGCGGGTTTTGGTCGAGCGGTGCAGGTCGATGAATTCCAGGAAGTCCGCCAGTGTCGGGGTTGCGTCGGTAGCGCGGTCGCGTAATTTTTGGCGCAGTGTGCGCAGGCTCTCAAGCGTGGTTAGGTAGGCGTCGGGGTTTTGAGCGAGGGCTTCGGGCGAGAAGTAGTGGGCGGCGAGAGAATTAAGCGAAGAGCCTTTACTAGGACTCCTCTTTTCGCGCCGGGTGTCTGAGGACGCTCGGGCGATGGTCGCTGTACGGAGTCCCAGCAAAGGCTCTTCGCCGGCTGATTGCAAGAATTCCTTGCTAGAATGAGTGCCGGAACTATCTCTATCGACTCCTCTTTTCGCGCCGGGCGTCTGAGGACGCTCGGGCGATGGTCGCTGTACGGAGTCGATTAGAGTAATTTCAGCATCTATCTCTAGCCCTAGTAACTTGTCCAACTGCTCCTCCAGCGACAGATTCGGCACATCCTTCGCCCGCTCCAGCAGCCACTCGCCAAACGGCTGAAAGGTGCTATTCGCCAGCATGCTCTCCAGCCACAGCTGCCGATGGTTATAAGCGTGGAGGCTTAATCGCCAGATATCCAGCGCCGAAAAGCCGAATGCCGGATGGGCGATGACCTCTGGTAGCAGGCTATTGGCGACGTCAAGATTGTTCTGATGAATCGCCATGACGACCCGCGCCAGCTTGTCCAGCGCCTGAATGATGTCCTGCTCTAAGATATCGTCGTGGCGCTCGTAATTGACGGTTAGGTTCTCTCGGTACAGATAAGGTAGCAGCTCGATCAGCTCCTTGTGATGTCGGGCAATGACGGTGATGTGTTCTGGTTTTTCGCCGCGTTTGATCATCTCGGCAATTTGCTGTGCCACCCCTGCCCGCTCCTCGCTCACCGAGGCAAATTCCTGGATTTCAACCCGCGCGCCGCTACCAGACGCATGCGCGGTCAATTGTTTTGACAAGCCGTCAATGGTATTCTCCAGGCGATCCGTCCCTTGGGTGATCACCCCGCGCGCCGCCGTCAGGATGTCGGCCGCCGAGCGGTAATTGTCCGTCAGCACGATGATTTTCGGGTCGTGATAGTGTTGGCGGAAGCGCTGAATATTGCCAACGTCCGCTCCCTGAAAACTGAAAATCGCCTGATCATCGTCGCCAACCGCCATGATGTTGGGATTGTCCTCATCGCCAGTCAGGTTGAATAGCAGACGCAGCTGCGCCAGGTTGGTGTCTTGAAATTCGTCGACCATGATGAACTGAAATTGCTCTTGGAGATTGGCGCGTAGTTCTGGGTGGGACTCGCAGGCTTGAATGACCGACAAAATCATGTCGTCGTAGTCAAATAGCGAGCGCTCGGCCAGGACGTTGTCATATGCTTCGTAGACGTCAATAGCAGCGGATAATTTCTCGCTGGCGGCAAAATCTTTCAGGACAAACTCGCCGGCGGCGTTCTTTTCGCACCACTTGTTTTTCCAGGCAGTCAGCGGCTTGGTGGAGTTAGCGTCGATGGCTTCTTGGGCCGCGTGAGCGATGCTGAGCGCCAGGACCTGAGCGTACGGGGTGATGGAGGATGGCAAATTGGCAGAGTTTTGGGCGGTGATCGCAGAGTTATCTGGCACCGGGCTGGCGGTATTTTCAGAAGGTTTTGCGGCGTCTCCCCTGCCGGATTTGTCAGAATTTCCCTCGCCAATTTTCTCGGCAATCTTCTCCGCCAGCGGCGCAAATAACTCAATGGTTTTTTTAGAAATTTTGGCAGCAAACACTCGCTGGATGTCAGCGGTAATGTCGGCGATAACGCACTGATTATCCGCCGTAATCGCCCGCAGTTCCGCCGGGGTGAGGCCGCTCTGCTTGAACTCGGAAATGACTCGGATCAGCTCGCTAGTGTAGACGAATTCACCGTTATTTTTAACGCTCAGCGGATTACGCCAATCAAGCCCCTCCAGTATCCCCGTCACGATTTGGTGCTGCGTCAGTTCATCCGCCGGCTGACTATCAGCGCCGTGAAAAAAATATTCCCGGTGCTGATTGATAATTTCCGTGCCGAAGCTGTGAAATGTGTGAATGGCAATTTTATAGGCGTCCTCGCCGATGATCTGGCGCAGGCGCTGGCGCATGTTGGCAGCGCCGCTCTCGGTAAACGTCAGGCACAAAATACTATCTGGCATCGTGTCGGTCTGGCGCAAAATCTGGGCGGTGCGCATGCTCAGCAGCTCGGTCTTGCCCGTGCCCGGCCCGGCGATCACTAGGAGCGAACCGTGAATATAATCGACCGCCTGGCGCTGATTGGCGTTCAGCTTGGCGTAGCGAGTTTGAAAATCCATATAACTATTTTACTGCATAACGCTGGCGTTGGCTAAAAATTCTAGTAAAACTAAAGCGGCGTATAATTAAATTATTAAAACATAAGTAATACGGAGGTTCACTGTGGCAGTAAAAACGAAAAAACAATCAGCAAAGAACTTGGCAAATACGCAAAATAAGTGTGACACATGCGGTCGGTTCGGCGCGCTGGTGATTATGTTTACCGCGGCGCTAAGCTTGTCCTTAATTATTTCCATTTCCAATTCAGTGAAGCTGTTCTGCGAGACGAGTAAAGACGTGTTGACACTGTACGCGCGAGTTGAAAGGCTGGAGTTTTGCGTTGCCAAGAATATTTCGCCGTGCAGCTATGAAAAACTGCAGGAATGGAACGATGCGCACGACTCGTCGGAGAAATTCCGGCCGCAAGTTGACGACGGATTTATCCGGTAAAATTAGCGGCAATTCGCTGTTGGTGGTAAAATATAATTATGAATACGACGATGTATGACGTATTAGCGCTGGAAGAAATTGCCAAGGAAAAGTTTGATTTTTCGGTTGAGATTCAGTCGATAATTTTGCCGATGAGCGATGTTGGTCGGACGGCAGCGGCTAGCGTATTCTTGACGAGTAAAAATCATCTGGTTGTGTATGTCGAGGCGTCATCGTCGGCTACGCTTGCCGATATTAAAAAAATAGTGCGCCGTATGGGTTTGAAGGTCGAGGAATTTTTACCGCCGAAAGGACAGCCGAATTATTTTGACGATATCGGCCGCGAGCGTTTTCAGAGCGTATTTCCTGGCATGAAGATTATATCAAGCGGTGATTTGCTGTATTACCGGACGCTGGCGCCGTATAATCCAGCGTTGGGTATTATCTCCGAGGTAAAAAACGGCGAAATTTATCAGTTCGATCCGGATGCCCGCGGCGGCTGGCGGGTTGGCGCGCGGTTTCGATATAAGAGGATTCAGGCTGATTAATGCAAGATTATCTGGATATTATCAAGAGAAATTTACTGTCGCCAATTGTGCTGGCGATTTTCCTGTTGGCCGGGGCGCTGATTTATGTGCGCGAGTATCGGGATGCTTGGTTTATTTCGGTGGTGATCGTGGTCAATTCGCTGATTGGCATCGTTCAGGAAATTCGTGCCAAGCGGGTATTGCACCGGCTGGAGCTGATGAGTGCGCCCAGGGCGCGGGTGTTGCGTGATGGTCAGGCGGTGGAAGTGCCGTATGATTCGCTGGTGGTGGGCGATGAGATTATCCTCAGGGCTGGCGATGAGCTACCGGCGGACGCGACAGTGACGGTGTCGAAGGGTTTGGAGCTCAATGAAAGTATGCTTACTGGCGAGTCGGCGGCGGTTGAGAAAGCGGTTGGTGATACGGTGCTGGCGGCAACCACGGTGATGGCAGGCGAAGGTACGGCGCGGGTCACGGCGGTCGGCGATCAAACGAAGGCCGGCGCCATCAGCCAAGTCCTCAAGCGCTACAAACCGGAATTGACACCGCTGCAGGTGGCGATTTGGCGGGCGATCACTTTCTTGACATATGGCGCGATTGTGTTGGCGACATTGATTTTTATAGTGTATTATTTCTCTGGCGATGACGTGGTGATTATCTTAAAGACCATTACTTCGGCGGCGGTAACGGTGGTGCCAGAGGGGTTGCTGCTGGCCAGTTCCCTGCTGCTGGCGTTCGGCTCGCTGCGGCTGGCGCAGGCCAAGGTGTTGCCGCAGAAATTGGCGGCGATCGAGGCGATGGCGCTGCTTAATCTGTTGGCGGTGGACAAGACCGGCACGCTGACCAGCGACGAGGTGACGCTGGAGCGGGTGGTGGCGTTTGATGAGATGATACTGGCAAATTCGATCACGGATACTTCGGAAAAATCCGCAGCCCAAGCGACCGCGGGCAGCCCAGCGCGTAGATTTTCGGAGATAAAACTGTCTGAAGCTGCTTCGGACGTTGCCGAGCTGGCGGCCCTCATCGCTCATGAAACCAGCGGCGGCAATATCACCGGACAGGCGATCCTCGCGGAAATCACGCCGCCCAAGCACGCAGAAATCATCGAGGTGATGGCTTTTTCTTCGGCGCGTAAGATGGCGGGTGTCCGGGCCAAGGTCGACAGTGCGGTGCGGACATTGATGATGGGGGCGCCGGAGTTTGTGGCTAAATTGGCGCCGGTTGACGCCATGTTGCAGCGCCAGCTGGACGAGTGGGCGGACAGCGGCCTACGGGTGCTGATGCTGGCGGAATTTGATGATGAAACGACGAAGTTGAAGGATCTGCCGGACGGCTCTGGGCGGGCGATTGGCGCGGTGATTTTGCGTAATTCCCTGCGCGACGGCGTGATTGACACGGTCAAGTTCCTCCAGGAGCAAGGCGTGGTCATTCGCGTGATTTCCGGCGATAATCCGCGCACCGTGCAGCACATCGCGCGCCAGGCGGGCATCGCTAATCCAGACAAGGCCATCCTTGGCTCGGCGCTGGCGGGTCTCAGCGATAAGGCTTTCAACAAGGCGGCTGATGAGCACACAATTTTTGCCCGCGTGCTGCCAGAGCAAAAGGAGCGGCTGATCGCTCATTTCAAGCAGTCCGGCAAGTTCACCGGCATGGTCGGCGACGGCGTCAACGATGCGCTGGCGCTGAAAAAATCCGATCTCGGCGTGGCGATGTACGCGGGCGCCCCGGCGTCGCGGCGAGTGGCGGACATAATTTTACTCAATAATTCGTTCACGTCCCTGCCGATTGGCATGAAGCTGGGTAATCGGATCATGCAAGCGATCGAAGTCATCGCCACCCTGTTCTTTCACAAGATTATTTACGGCGTGGTGCTGCTGCTGAGTACCATGCTGGTCGGGTTGAATTATCCATACGCACCGCGGCACATCACCTTCCTTAATATTTTCCTGGTGACCATGCCGACGATCATGTGGACGCTGTTTCCGCCGCGTCCGCGCCACCGGGTTAATCCGGCGCATTTCTGGCGCGACACCTTGCAGGCGGTGGCGCCGATCGCGCTACTGACGGGCCTCACCGTGGCGTTTACTTACTGGTCGGGCGTGACGCTGCATCCAAATCAGGCGGCCGAGGCAGCGACGATGACGGTCCTAACGGCCACATTCTTCGGGGTTTATCTGGTGTTTTTGGTCGGGCCGATGCTCGGCGTAGTCCTCGACAAGCGGGCGCACTTAGCGCGGACGCTGTATATGGCGGGCGTGCTGTTTGTTACCTTGGTGAGCTTTGGCATTGAGCCGCTCAGGCAGTTTTTTGACTTTACCGTACCAAATATTATCCTGCTCTGGCCGGGCATCGCCGTGGTTGTCATCGTCGCCCTAGTTCAGTGGTGGCTAGCCCGCCGCGCTGGTAAAAAATTAATCACCCGAGAAAATCGGAAGTAAAGTGCCGTTGTAATAAAACAACCCGGCAGACAAATCGTGCGCCTACCGGGTTTTGATCGCTAATCTTGGAAGCGGTCTGACTCTAATGGTTGGGGCGATGTCTTTCGTTGAACCATTTGTCTAATGCTTCACTGTGTTCCCAGTCGAATACAAATTCACTTCCTAGCTCAAAAATCATGTCTGTAACGAGCGGATCTGATTCTCCCGTTCGTTCTTTAGGTATAGTGATACCCATCCGGTTAAGAGTTTCCTTTGCGACGTCGGCTATGGCTACATTCTTGCTTTCATTAAGGCGTGCTTGCATAAGTTTTGCCCACAGTATAGCGTAAGTACGTGACATTGAGACTCTAGCGTCACTTACTGATTCGAATTGTCTTTCCTCTGGTTGATTTTCCCTGTCGCCATAGACGTTATCTGTCTTTTCACCGCCGTAAAGAGTAAGCTTTACGTCCCATACTTCTTTTTTTAACTTTTTGTATGTTTCTTCCATGTTAATAATAGCATCGGCACGTTCTATCTGTTTATCTCCAGCTAGGCGTTTTTTCTCGTCTTCCTGTGCTTCGGCTTCAAGGATTTCCTGGGGTATATTGTCCAGGGTTTGTGTTATCAGCGGATATTCAATAGCAGCTTCGGGAGTATTGTTTTCAGCGACAGTTATCTGCTGATTGCAATGTCCGCGCATGGCTCGCGCCCAAGCTTGTTCCAATTGTTTAGGGTCGGAATTTTCACCTACAAGTACATAAACCCCGCCAAAATTAAGCAACAATTTCTGGTCTTCGTCTAGTGTCTCCGGGTTAGTCTGCATGGTTAGCTGGGCTAGTCTCACTGCGTCTCTGAAGAATACTCTACCGTCCACAAGGCTGCTTCCGTTAATTGCTTCCACTTCTTCAAACGGGCTATGGGGTTTATTAGATTCAAATTTGACTTCGGTTTTGATGCTTCTATCAGGGTATGCTTCTAAACTTTCCCAGCCTGCCAGCATTTCTGCTAGCACTTCATTATCCGACGCCTTATGCGGTGCTTTTTCTGACGATTCTGGTGCTGTTGTCATAAATGTAAAACTCTCCTCCTTTATGATAGTACTAAAATACTATATCAGCGGTACATTGTCAGTGTCAAATCATTGTTTTTGCGCTAGTGCTGGTGTTTTTTGGCAGTTTACTTTTTATCAAGAATAACCAGATGTTCAATATGCGGCGTGCGCGGGAAAAAGTTGTAGCCGCGGTGGTGGACAATGCGGTAGTTTTGCTGGAGTAAGGCGACATCTCGGGCTTGGGTGACAGGGTTACAGCTGAGGTATATGATGCGCGGCGGCAGCTGTTGCAACAATGTTGCAATAACGTCGGGATGTAGGCCAGCTCGCGGCGGGTCAACGATGACGATTTCCTTGCCTGTAATGTAGTCGAGAGCTTGTTCGCTGGGAGCGAGGACAGCGCGGGTGTCGGTGCGGTCAAGTTCGGTGATGTTGCGCTGCATTTCGCGGACAGCATCGGTGTTAATTTCCACCAGCGTGACATTGCCGCCGCCAATGGTCAGTCCGATAGTGCCGACGCCGGCGTAGAGATCAAGGGTTGGCTCGCCCGCCTCGCAAACATCTTTCTCTTCAGGCCGGCGCGCCGCCAACTGATCTAGCTGGCGCTCTTGGCGCACACTCGCCGGAAAGGCAAAGCCTTCAGAAAAAGAGTTTGACGAGCCGTGCTGACTGTTTGTTCCGTGCTGTTCAGGTTTTTTCTGGTGGCGCCCGAGTTGCCGACCCGAGTGTTGGCTATTGCAATCGCGCGGCACCCACTCCTTCATATCGCGCAGCGCCTGCTCGTAAACCGGTATGTTGACTTGGAAAAAGCCTTCGCAGGCGTAGTGGAATGGTACGCCAAGGATGGTGTCGGTCAAGGTGGTGTTACCGAAAAGCGCCAAGCGCTCGGTGATGCGGCTGGCTGGCGAGCGCGGGTCGGAATAGATAATTTCCCCGCCCTGAGCTGGTAGCTTGGCGGCTTCATCAGCAGTAATTATTTCGGGCAAGCGATCTTTGATATACAGCTGCCATACGCAACTTCCGGACTGATCGCAGCGGATGAGTAAGGTTTTGAGCTGGCGAGCCGCGACGCGTTTATGGCGCAGTAAATCACGGATCGCCCGCGCCAAGTTGTTGATTTCTGGGCGTGCCAAACTTGTGCCATCGACGACAATCTTACCCTTGCTGCCGCGGCGGAAAAATGCTAAATCAAGCGTATCATCAGATGACTCTTCACGGTCGCTATCCGCGTCTATCTCTCGGGTATTATCAGAAAATAATCCGAAACCCGAGATAGCCCCAGGTTCTTTCTGAGACACCGCTCGAGACATTATCGATTTACTATACCAGCTAAATTCAACTTTGTTGCGATAACCATATGCAACATTGTTGCAATAAATATCAATCGCTGCCGGTAATGCAACATTGTGCAGCGTAAAGGCGTCGTCGATCAGTTGCCTTTTGTATATCTGCTCTATCTCGAGCGGCATAATCTGCCAAGGACTGGTCGAAAGATAACTATCCGGATCGCGCGGCTGGATACGGTCGGGGCTTGGCGAGATCATCTCCTCGACAATCGCCTTGACGAAGTGCGATTTCTTTTTGGTAACGCGAACAGTAACCATCTCGCCGGGCAGTCCGCCCCATACGAAACATTTGCGCCCGTCGGCCAGCGTCCCTAGTACTTGCCCGCCGCCAACGATCTTCTCCAGTGTCAGCGTCTCAAAAATCTGCCGTCTCATCAGAGTTATTATAACAGATTAGAAATTGCATTCTGGTGCTGACGAGAACCAAGAAGACTGCATATTTTTGCCGGATTTACATACGCTGCCATCTGCTTTATATGCTTGTATGGCATAGCTGTCCGCCGTCCCATTGGCGATGTAATGGTAATTATTATCTTTATAATCCTTTGGCAATTCTTTCATGTACTTTGGGATTAAAACTCCAGCCAACTGCCCGCCGCTGCAACCTGATGTATAGCAGCCAGTTGGCGCCGGGTATTGCCCGTTGTCTTGATGATATCGGTCAATAGCGTTGGCGATGATTTTCAAGTCGGTTTTAGTCTTAGAATCTATGGAGCTATTACGAGCCGCCCGCCACGCTAATCCGCCGATAGTAGCCAGAATAGAGATGGCAACGACGATAACTAGCACCTCGACGATGGTAAAACCCTTACGGTTATTCATAATTAGATTATACGTTATGTTGGCGTCTGGTTGCAAGACCGATTATGGAATTTTTTTACTGGGCGTGCTACAATTAGCAATGTCCTGGCTTTGATGGGACGTCGCCAAGTGGTAAGGCACTGGGTTTTGGTCCCAGCATTCGCAGGTTCGAATCCTGCCGTCCCAGCCAAGTTAGCTAATTATCAAGCTCTCGCTCGTAAAAGGGCGTTTTTTTGTTGGATTATAAAGATTATAGCCAAATACTATTGACAAATTAGGAAAATAGGAGTATTATAGATAACCGTTATAATCTTAAACATAAGGAGTAAGAAGGAGTTTTATGGACATATTACCACCATCATTTAAACCAGGGGATGGAGCAGATGAACAGGCTAGGTTAGCAGCCTTGCGACACCAGGGAGCTACAAGTGTTGTGCCTGGTCCTGGTTATGAAGGTTATAGAGGACCTCAATCGAGCTATATACCTTGCCGAGAACTAGCGTCGGAAGAATTAGCTGGATTCTCAAGGAGTCCGCAAAATCCAGTTATCATAGCGGGTTCGGGCGAGCAATTTAGTCCAAAAACACCCGAAGCGCCTAAAGACGGCCACAATGATCGCTTTGAGTTGATGGGCAGACTTCGCAGGGCTGGTATCCGTTTGGGTGCATTAGCGGCAGCGATTACCGTTGTTGTAGGCGGAATACGCGGTATTGATAGCGATCTTAGAGAAGAGGCGGACAGGGCAAGTGAATCTCGTCCGAACTGCCAGACAGTTGTACTGGAAGACGGTCCAGAACACTACCCTGACGGATTGGTCGGAATTAGCGAGGGGGATCGTCAGAGGGTTAACGAGGCTCTTGATAAGCTGCCTGGAGGTTATGACGTTAATTCTACCGCATACGGTGTATCTGCTATGGGTGTAGACCCGGCTACCAACAGGTTCGCAGAAGGTACTGCTGTCGACTTCTGCGTGACACCCGACGGAAGTGGATTGACAGTTAAGTCTACTCCGCCGAGTAAATAGAATATAAGACAGTCTGTACTTACCGATTTACTGTTTATATACTCAATTTAGGAGCGCGCCGATTGATTTGGCGCGTTCTTAATGTATATAGCAAAGGTGCATAGAATTAATAGCATTAGCAAAAGAATGGTTGGTTGCAGGCACTTGGCATAGGAGAAACTGAGTTTTAATGAAAAATTATAAAGATTATGACCAAATACTATTGACAAATTAGGAAAATAGGAGTATTATAGATAACCGTTATAATCTTAAACATAAGGAGTAAGAAGGAGTTTTTATGGGAAAAGAATTACCAAGTCCAGATGGTTGGAAAAATGTAGTGGGTTCGGGCGAGCAATACGATCAAGATGGTCACATTGAAGCTGGTGGACTTCGTAAGGTTGGTCGTATCTCGAGGGTGTTAGGCTTAGCGGCTGCTATTGTTTCAGGGCTAGTTATTGGTGGTTACTCTGGAAACGATAATTCGGCATCAGGCAATATGAATGATACCTGTCGACGGGTTGCGGTACAAGACGGTCCACAGCATTACTATGATGGCGATGGTGCTTTGGTTGGAATTGGAGCCAGCAAAAGAGATCGACAAGCGGTTCAAGGGACTCTTGAGGAATTGGGTAGAGGTGAGGATCTCGATTATACTGCTTATGGCACAAACACTCTAGATCCAGAACAAGTCGCTGTAATTGAACCAGGTATTGTTGATGTCTGCGTGGGACGCAACGGTGTAAGTATTACCCCTGCGCCATCGCAAGAGTCACTGCCGGCTCTAGAAGTAAAAGAAGCAACAATTCTTCCTGGCACTGCCGCTGAATTCAATACGTTGCTACCCGCTACTCCTGAAGGCGAATAACTGAACTATGTTTCTGAATCATACCGGCAGGCATCGGTAAGTGAATAGGTAATTTTACCAATATCTACCTACCCCCTAGCCTGGCGTCTACTAAGCAATTTATGCAGTTCGCATGTTCCAATCGGCACAGCGAACGCAGTTATGCTTATTAGCGCCAGGTGTGTTGGTTCGACAGGTTTGATGTGAAGCACTTCGCCGAGCGGGCCGAATAGCGCCAGCATCTGCAGAGCCACGGATAAAATCATGCCAAAGTAGAAGCTGCGGTTCATTACTTTCAGGCGTACAAATACCGAATCTTGGTCGCTGCGGGCGTTGAAGGCATTAGCCCATTGGCTGACCACCAGCGAAACGAAAGCCAGCGTCTGCGCATAGTCGTGGCCGCGGCTTTTTTCAAATATGACATAAACGCCGAGAGCCAGCGACGACATCGTCAAGGCGACAATACACATCTGCCAGATCATTTTTTGCTCCAGAATTGGCGCGTCGGGCTGCTTTGGCGGCTGCTTCATGGTGTTCTTTTCTGCCGGTTCCAGCCCAAGCGGAATAACCATCGATGTGTCGGTTACCAAATTGACCCATAAAATTTGCACCGGCTCCAGCGGCGTTTTAATGCCGATTAGCAGCGCGCCGATCATGGTGATTAGCTCGCCAGTGTTGGTTGATAGCAAGTAAAACAGCATTCGCCGCACGTTGGCGATAATGGTGCGGCCTTCTTTCATGGCGTCGATAATCGTCTTAAAATTGTCGTCCAGCAGGATTATCGCGCCGGCATCTTTGGCGATGTGCGAGCCTGAACCCATGGCAATCCCGACGTCCGCGCCGGATAGCGCCGGCACGTCATTAACGCCGTCGCCAGTCATGGCGGTGATGTTATGGCGCTTTAAGATGGTCAAAATCCGGTATTTCTGCTCCGGGATAACGCGCGAGAAAACCTTTGTCCGCTCAATGATTTCGTCTAGTTCGTCGTCGGTCATCTTCGACATTTCTCGGCAATCGAAAACCTCTTCCCTGTCTTTTACCATGCCAAGTTTCTTGCCAATTTGGTATGCTGTCTCGAAGTGGTCGCCAGTGATCATGCGCACGGAAACGCCCGCCGCCAGAGCTGATTTGATGGCTCGTGCTGCCTCTGGACGCAGTACATCCGCCACTGCCGCCAGCCCGGCGAACCGCAATTTTTGGCGCGAAATTTGCTGGAAATCTGCCAAGATTTCCGAGGTGTCGCTGGTCGCTAAGCCTACGACGCGGTAGCCTTGGGATGTCAAATCGCCAATCGCCCGCTTGGCGCGCCTGGCTTCCGCTGCCGGCAATTTGCAGCGCTTGATGATTTCTTCTGGCGCCCCTTTGTAATACACTTTATAATCCGCGCCATGATGCCAAACTGTCGCCGACATCGAGAATTCCTGGTTGAACGGCAATTCCGCTGCTGGCAGACCGCGAACACCAGCGTTGTTTTTCCGAGCAAAATTATCCAGCGCGATGTCCAGCGGATCGTGGCTTTTACTATCGCCGCGATTGACGAAATACGCCATCAACTTCGCCAAATTGTTATGCTTTTCCAGTGTCCAAGTATCCTGCACCGTCAGCAGATTTTTCGTCAGCGTGCCGGTTTTATCGGTGGCAATGGTGGTAATGACGCCAATTGTCTCAATTGCCCGCATTTGGTGAACCAGTGCTTTTTTAGCAGCCATCCGCCGCATCCCTAAGACCAGCACTACGGAAATAGCAATTGGCAAACTTTCCGGCACGGCGCTGACTGCCAGCGCCATGACAAATCTCAGACTGTCCAGAAAATCCATGCCGCGCAGCAAACTCAGTCCGAACGCCACCAGCGAGATGCTGCCTACTGCCGCGATAATTTTGGTAATTAGCTTGTCGATTTTCTGTTGGACCGGGCTTTTAGCGGCTTCTTTTTTGGACAGCATTGCCAGATTACCAAACTCGGTATCATTGCCAGTGGCGATTACCACGCCAGCACCCGTGCCGGATACCACGAACGAACCTTGGAATAGCATGTTGGTCTGCTCGTAAATTTCTTTTTTCCCGTCCAGCGCCTCAATGTTTTTAGAAATTGGTACAGATTCTCCGGTCAGCTGAGCCTCGTCAACCCGCAAATTGGCGGTTTTGATTAAGCGGATATCGGCGGGGACTTTCTCGCCTTCAGACAAATTGACGATATCTCCCGGCACCAGCTGCGAACTGTCCACGGCAGTAACTTTTCCGGCGCGCAGCACGTCGATTTTTTGGGCGTCGCGGCGCGATAGACTGCGCAGCACCCGGTCGGTTGAAAACCGCTGGATATAAAAAATAATGGCAGAAACCGCGATGATAATAAAGATAATAACTGCGTCAATCGCCTCGCCGTGGAGCAAACTAATTGCGGCGGCAGCTGCCAAAATCACCACGAATACATCCATAAACGGCTCTAAGATCTTTTTCCAGAGCGGTTCGGATTTAATATTGATGATGTTCAATCCGTATTGTTTTTGGCGGCGTTTGACTTCGGCAGCGCTGAGCCCGCCAGCGCGTGTATGCAGTTTTTTTAGCGCCTCATCGGCAGAAATAGTATAAAAAACCATAAGCTGATTATATGGGAAAAATTGCTGAGTGTCGAGATTTTAGCTGCTTGATAGAATCCATTTAGGAATAAACCTGCGAACTCCTTATTAGCCATTGCAAAGGTAGGGGGATTTGTACGGGGTAACTGTAAAAATGCCTGCATGATGAAGCAGATTTGAGGCGAAGCAGAGACATAGCGTACTTCGCCAGACGCTCCCCAGTCTCGTTTTTCGTGCGTTCTGCTATTTCTTGTCGGTATTATGTGTACTTTGGCTAGACGATTCTGGGTATATTTCCATCATAGGAAAACGCACCAACCGCTTGGTATGTTACTAACAGGGAGGGTGGCGGAGTATTATCTAAAAATATTATTGATAATCCACGAGGTTGACAAGTTGTTCATATATTTCTGCAGGAAATCGTCTGACCTTTAGGCCTTGGTCTGGATTGCCGTGTGCTACGAGACGCGCTGCCTGGTCTAACCACTGTTCTGTGTTACATCCAGGCTGAGGCTGACCTCTATTTAATAAGAGAGGATACTGCGTCGCTAGATATGCACGACAAAGCTCATGGACTACCTTGTCGCTATAAGGAGTGGTGGCAACCTGATCCAGTGGATATCCAAACTTTTCTCGTATATCGGACGACATGAATGAGAATATCTCTTTGTGTGCGGCAGAATCTTCTTTGCCTGTTTCCTCTCCAATAGTGTTAGTAAAAAAAGCAACTATTGCCCGGCGAGAAAACTCCCGCACATTTGGGTCTTGCTCGCGCGTCTCTGTCCGATTTTCGGCGAGGTCGGGGTTTGTTGACTCCTGGCTAATGGGTGGTACTTCAAAGCCTTTGGGTGAAGCTATCATAAGAATACTCCTGTTAACGATTATTTAAAACTAGCGCAATGCAAGATTTTCGTGAATCCTGCAAGCAAGAGCTATACATATTTATATATCAATAATAGCAATATATGTCAATAGCTCCTAGCTGCTTGAAGGCGCGCGGAAACGGCGGTAAATTGTACTTATGCCTAGTATTCTGGCGGTAAAAACAGTATATAATAAAGATAGAACTAACCAGCAAAGGAAAAAACATGAAAAATGTAAATAAGAAACTGAAGCAAAATTGGTGGATTATCGCCGGGTTTGTCGTGGTTATTGGTATACAAATTGCTACGACGGCGATGTTGTGCGGCGTCATGCAGCAGCGCGACCAGGATATTATGAAAGATGTTCTGAATCTGCGCGTTCAATTGATGAAAAAGAATGTCTTGTAGGGCGGTTTTTCGGCGGGATAGTCCCGCGGGAGTGTAGGATTCGCTTTCGTCGTTTCCGACTCATCAGCACAGACACACATCCATGGAGCGAATGCGACAAGCAGATGGGATATAGAGAAAAAACACGATGCCGAAAGACGACATCAATTTCTCAGATATCGTCTCTGCTTGTCGCATTCTACTGTGGCTACTCAGCGGTGACGTACCAAAGAGGCGTCCAAGTCACAGGACTGTCCCAGTTCTCGCTATAAGGAGCAAGCCCCATGTCAGCGGCGAGCCACTGCGATTGGTTACCGTCCTCCTCGATGAAGGGGACGATGAAATCCCCTTCATCATTGGCGAAGGGGTTCTTCGTCACGATAGCAGAGAAGTCCTTAATGTCCATCCGAAGTCCCGTGTAGTGGACACGGATACGACTACCGGCTCGGATATCGGCAAGGATAAGCGCTCGAGGATGGAGCGGGTTACGCTCCTTTTCCTCTTCTCGCCACAGACGACGCTGTGAGATGTTATCGAACCTGGTCTCGATGACCAGGTCGTCAAGGCTGACACTGTCAGGGATAGACAACTCGGCGACGTCGACAACAATGTGGTCCTCCGTCAGAATAGTGACAACCAACCTCTTGTCGGTGTGAGCCATGATAGACTCCTTTCGTGTTTCCTCGCGGCGACTGCCGCCCGCCTCTATCTGAGGCAAGGCTACGTATGATTTCTCTTATATCACGCGAGACGAGGTCTCAACCGCCAAAGAAGTATAAAACTATCTCTACTATCTCTCTTACAACTTCACCAATCAAGATCTCATCTCGTGCTTACATCTGCTTGTCAATGATACACTTTCGGACAAGGAGTTTTTCACTCAACTCGTCAACAAAAGCTGATATATATATCATATCTGAATGTTAAAGTCAATGGATTTCAGCAATTTTCTTGAATTTTAGGCAAAAATAGGGTAAAAATGAGGTAAAAATAAGTAAAATCATGAAAAACCGCAGGAAAATGAATAGAAAATAAAAAATAGCCCCCAAGGTGCGGAGACTATTGATTTTACGGCGGACAATCGCGGCCTGAACATGGACAGGCGCTTGAGCAATTTAGCTGATATTCAGGACTTGCAGTTGGCGGCTGGCGGAGCCGTTTTTCCAGGAAACGGTTTCTGACGCTTTGTGGTTCAACAGGCTTTTACCCAGCGGACTGTCTACAGAAATTCGCCCGTCCAGCGGATTAGCCTCCAGGCTGTGAACCAGCCTATAGCGGAACATTTGCCCGTGCTGATCCATCAGATCCACCACCGAACCCAGCGCAATCTTCAGCCGGTCGCGTTTGCGCGGCAACGGTTTGGCGGTTTTGGCGGTCTCTCTCTTCAGACTTAGCCGGGACTGGACGTTCTCCAGGCTGATGATGACGTCGCTGCGATGGAGTTTGTCGTCGCGGGACTTGGCGCGCCCGATTTCTTTCAGTTCGGCGATCAGCGACTTCTCTTCCATCTCCAAACGCGAGATTTCCTTATGCAATTCCTTAAATCCTTTTTTGCTTAAAAATGTTGTACTCATACTTCCCCTTTCAGACTGGCAATCCAACCAATCAATAATCCCATTACAACATCCGATTCTGAAAATTAGCTGAAAATCTAAACAATTGGCAAAGAAATGGTAAAAACTGTCGAGCCTTTTACGGTGGCAACAGAGATTTGTCCGCCTAAAGCTCTGGTCAATTGTTCCGCCAGCGGCAGCCCCAATCCATAGCCTTTCGTCCGCTGGTTGCCGCGAAAAAACTGCTCGAACACGTGCGGCAGATTCTGCTGGGAAATCGCGCCGTCGTTAGTAAAATGCACGGTGATATTCTGTTTCGATGGTAGCACCTGGATTTTTACCGGCGAATTTTTCGGGCTGTGTTTTAATGCGTTGTCAAGTAAAATCGCGCACAGCTCCCGCGTTGCGGCTTGGTGAAGAGAGATATTTGTGTGTTCCGGGCAATTCATTTCCGTGCGGGTTTCGGCTTTTCGTTCGCGGATGAGATTGGATATCAATTCTGCCAAGTCGAAACTTTTATCTTCCAGCGCCAGCCTGTTTTCCGTTCGCGACAATTCCAAAAGCATGGCGGTCAGCTCGGTCAATTTGTTAATTTCCTCCAAATTGCTTTCCAGCGTTTCCGTTAGCTCTGCCCGCGGCGCCTTCGGGTTTTTCAGCGCCAGTTCGGTCTCTGCTTTCATAATTGCCAGCGGCGTGCGCAGCTGATGACTGGCGTTGGAAACGAACCGCGACTGGGCTTTATGCGCCGCCTCAATCGGCCGCAGCGTAATCCTTGCCAATAAATACGAGCAAGCGCCGCCCGCCAGCAGCACGATGAGATTGATATAGCCCAAGCTAATCAGCAGATTGCGCGTCGAAACATCCATCCGTTCCGACAAGTCAATGCTAGGAAAATCGTTGCCGCGCTGAATGATAATTTTATGGATTTGCGCGTCAACTTCCGAGCGCGCCACTTGAAAAATAATACTGCTAAACAACAGGCTGACGACCATTAAAATCAGTAAATACCAGCCCGCCAATTTGATAGTTGCCGAGGTAAAAATTTTCATGCTTCAATCCGGTAACCGAAGCCGCGGACGGTTTTTATCAATTGTTTTTTGAACGGCTTATCAATTTTTTGGCGCAAGTTTTTTATGTACGCTTCGACATTGTTCGGTAAAATATCGGCATCAAAATCCCAAACATGGTCGATTAGCGTTTCCTTGCTGAGAATCTGGTTCGGGTGCTGCATCAAATATTCCAGCAGCGCGTATTCTTTACTGGTCAAATCGATAGTTTTTCCGGCGCGCATCACGGTTTGTTGCTGCTTATCAATCGTCAAATCGGCAATTTTTAGAACATCCGGCTGCTGAATTGGCGGCCGGCGCAGTAAGGCTCGGACTCGCGCCAGCAGCTCGTCAATAGCAAACGGTTTAACCAAATAATCATCTGCACCCGCGTCCAGTCCAAAGGTTTTATCCTCGGTGGTACCCAGCGCTGTGAGGAATAAAATCGGCATGTTTTTACCGTTTTTACGCAATTTTTTAACAATTTCCGCGCCCTCCATGCCTGGCAGCATTCGATCAACAATCAGTAAATCGTACGGCTGGCTGTCTGCCAAATTAAAGCCTTCTTCCCCGTCGTGTACGGCGTCAACGGCGTATGTCTCGCGCTTGAGCGCCTCGGCGATGACTCGGGCGATTTTTCGTTCGTCTTCGATAATTAGCAGCCGCATATATTAACTATTATACGCCATTTGGCAGCTCGGGCGGGATAGTGCTATAATTTTCTTCAAAGAAAAGGAGAGTACATGCCGGATAGGAAAAAAATTGTTGAAATTCGTCATTTTAAGATGAAATTTGGCGATAAAACAGTTATTAAAGATTTAAGCTTTGACGTTTTTCAGGGCGAAGTGTTTGGTTTTCTCGGTAGCAACGGCTCGGGAAAAACCACGACGCTCAGGGCGCTGCTGGGGCTATACGAGCCGACGGCGGGCGAGCTGCTGATTGACAGTAAGCCGTATGCGGTGGATAGCCAGATTAACCTCGGTTATCTGCCGGAAGAGCGCGGGCTGTATAAAAAGGAAAAAGTGCTGGACGTGATGATTTATTTCGGCCAGCTGAAAGGTTTGAGCCGCGATGAAGCGAAGGAATTTTCTCTGAATTTTCTGAAGCGCGTTAATTTGACTGATAAGGCTGGTATGCGGCTGGACAAGCTTTCCGGCGGCCAGCAGCAAAAAATTCAGCTGGGTGTGACCATTATGGGCGATCCGGAACTGCTAATTATGGACGAGCCGACCAAGGGATTTGATCCGGTCAATCGGCGGCTGCTGATGAATATCATTGAGGAGCGGCGCAAGGCTGGCGCGACGATTATTTACGTGACGCACCAGATGGAGGAAGTCGAGCAGCTGTGCGATCGGCTGATTTTATTAAAAGACGGCCGGGCAGCGGCGTACGGCACGCTGGCGGAGGTGAAAAAGCAGTTCGGCGGCGCATCAATGGACGATATTTTTGTTAAAGTGTACGGCGGCGAAGCAAAGGAGTTAGGCGATGAGTAAAATGCATAATTTGGGGACGGTTTTCAAGTTTGAGACTATCCGGGTACTGAAAAAGCCGACGTTTTGGCTGATGGCGCTGGGTTTTCCATTGATGTTTGCGGCGCTGTACGGTATTATGTTTTGGTCGCAAAGTACGACGATGCAAGCGGCGAAGGAATTGGAGAAACAGGAATTTTCATTGGCGGTTACTGACAATTCAAAACTCGTCAGGCCGGAGCTACTCATGGCGGCTAAGACGAAAACTGTCGAGTCGAAAGAAGCTGGAATTAACGACGTAAAAAACGGCAAGATTGACGCTTATATCTACTTCCCGAAGGATATTGGCAAGCAAAAAGTTGAAGTTTACGGCAAGGATGTCGGGCTGTTTCAGAACGGCAAATACGGTGCCGTGGCACAAAGCTTATTAAGCCAATCAGTAGCCAGCAGTGTCAGCCAAGCGCAAGTCGCTATTCTACAAAACAAAGTCCAATTATCGTCAACTACTTATCTGGACGGCAAGGAGCACGGCGGTATTAACGAGATGATTGCGCCGGGGTTGTTTTTAGTGATTTTCTTTATGCTGGTTACTTTCTTTGGCAACCAAATGCTAACCAGCTCCACTGAGGAAAAGGAAAACCGCACGGTGGAGATGCTGCTGACGATGGTAAAAACCGACACGCTGATCACTGGTAAAATTCTATCGCTGATGGTGCTGGCGTTGATTCAGATGTTGGTGATTGTTCTGCCGGTGGCGGCGGGTTACTTGGCGTTCGGCTCAAAGCTGCAGCTACCGAATATGGATTTAAGCTTATTGGTATTTGATCCGGTGCGGATTGGCTTGGCGCTGGTGATTTTTCTGGCGAGCTTTATGATGTTTACCGGCATGCTGGTGACTTTGGGTGCGATGATGCCGACTGCCAAGGAAGCCAGCCAGTGGTTTGGCTTGGTAATTATGCTGATATTTGGGCCGTTTTACGGCATTACGGCGTTCGTTTCCTTCCCTGATTCGCCATTTGTCAAGTTCTTATCGCTGTTTCCGTTCACGGCGCCGATTCCGCTGCTGCTCAGGAATGCGGTTGGTAATTTGCCGGCTTGGGAAGGTTTGCTGGGGGTGGCGCTTTTGATCGTGGCGGCAGTGTTTGTCTTATGGCTGGCAGTGCGGGTTTTCCGCTACGGCGCGATGTCGTATGACAGCAAGTTATCTCTGTCGGCGTTGCGGATGAAGCGAAAAGCTGATAAAGTTTAGATTATGAAAGTACGCATTGAAATAGACACTAAAACATTCGTGCGGTTTTGGCTGGTGGTTATCGGATTTGGGCTGGCGGGACTGGCGATTTATTCGGCGAAGGATGCGCTGATTTTACTGGGAGTTTCCCTGTTCCTGGCGCTGGCGCTGAACCGTCCAGTGGCGGCAATTGCTAGAAAACTGCCCGGTAAAAGCCGTCTCGGCGGCACGGCGTTGGCGTACGTCACGCTAATTCTGCTGCTGGGCTGCGTGGTGTGGTTCGTGGTGCCGCCAATTGTCCAGCAATCCGCTAAATTTGTCGAAAGCGTGCCGAGTTTAGTTGATCAAGCTGGTTCTCAATGGCACGGCGTTAATAGCTTTATCGATAAGAATAATCTGCGTCCGCAGGTTGACGCCATGCTGGAGAATCTCAAGCAGCAATCTTCGTCGTGGGCGGCTAGCGTCGGTACGAATATTTTAAGCAGTGTCGGCTCATTGGCTTCGTTTTTAACATCGCTGTTTCTGGTGCTGGTGATGTCGTTTTTAATGCTGCTGGAGGGCCCGACGTGGGTCCGGCGGCTGTGGGGCCTGTATAACGACCAAGAGAAAATGGAGCGCCATAAGAAGCTGGTCGGCCGCATGTATAATGTGGTGACGGGCTATGTTTCCGGGCAATTGACAGTGTCGGGCATCGATGCGGTACTGTCAGGGTTCGTGGTGTTTGTATTGAGCTTGACTTTCCCTGTCATCAATTCGAATTTGGCAATGTTAACAGTCATGGCGACGTTTATTTTAACGCTCATTCCGATGTTCGGCGCGACGATAGCCGGCGCGCTGATATCGCTGCTGCTACTGTTTAATGACGTAACTGCCGGCATTATTTACGCTATTTATTTCGTTGTTTACCAACAAATTGAAAATAATTTCGTTTCGCCGTCAATCCAGTCGAAGAAAGTTGAATTGTCGGCGTTGACGGTTTTGGTGGCGGTGACAATCGGCTTGTACGTTGGTGGTTTGCTGGGCGGTTTGGTCGCTATTCCGGCGGCTGGCGCTGCGAAAGTTTTACTGGAAAACTATCTGGAGCAAGCCAAAGCTAACCGTGTCGAGAGCGAAAAACCACTAAGTAAATTAGTGAAGAAGTTGAAAAACGAGAGTTAATCGGTCGATTATCTAATTAAATTTAGCGCGCTTTATACGTTCTGGTCCGCTCGGTTATTTCGGCGGGCTATTTCATTATTTCCATGCCCAAACGCTGCCGCTTGGCGTGTCGCGAATGGTGACGCCGGCTGCCAGTAGTTCATCGCGAATGCGGTCGGATTCTTGCCAATCTTTCTCGGCGCGGGCGCTGCGTCGCTGGATAATTAGTCTCTTCAAATCGTCATTGATGTCAGGGGTCGATTCCGCCAAATCCAAGCCTAAAACCTCATCAATAATTTCAATCAACTGCAGTAAACCGCCGCGGTGGATTTTTTCTAACGGCGCATGATCCAGTCGCGAGAACGCCTCGTCGATCAGCGCCAGGGCTCCTGGTGTATCCAAGTTATCATTCAACTTTTCAATCAGCGCCTGCCGCGCCGCCAGCAGCGACACCGCGCCCTCCTGCTCATCTTTCTCGTCGTCATCATCCAGCGTGTCGTGCGTCTGGTGTCGTAGTGCCGCATAGCCGCGCCAATGATCCAGCCGCGCCTGGGCTGCTTCCAAAATCTCCCAGGTGAAATTGCCCTCGGTTTGGTAATGCTTGCTGAGGATTGCCAGCTTAAAGGCCATTGGACTGAAGCCGCGCGCCGTGATGTCAGTGAGGGTGATGATGTTACCCAGGGACTTGCTCATTTTACGGCCATCAACCTTGATGTGGTTATTGTGCAGCCAAAGTTGAGCAAATTGCTGCCCAGTCAAACTCTCGCTCTGAGCAATCTCATTGGTGTGGTGTACCGGAATATGGTCAATGCCGCCGGTGTGAATATCAATACTATCGCCCAGCGTTTCCCGAGCAATCGTCGAACATTCCAAATGCCAGCCCGGAAAACCGACGCCCCACGGGCTATCCCATTCCATGTCGCGCTTGGTGTTGGTCGGTGAAAATTTCCAGACAGCGAAGTCGGTGATGTTGCGCTTACCTGCCACACTGACTCGCGCGCCAGCCTCCAAGCCCGCCACGTCCAGTCGTGCTAATTTGCCATAATCTTTCAATAGTGACGTATCAAAATACATGCCGTCACCATCAATTTTATACAAAAATCCCTTTTCGTCTAGCCCGCGAGCAAAGTCAATCTGCTGCTGGATATAGTCCGTTGCCCGCACCAAATGGTCGGGTCGTACTAATTTCAATACCTCATAGGCTTCGTGCTCGGCGATGGCGATGTACTGCTTGGCGACATCCCAAGCAGTTTTACCCTCGCGGCGTGCCCCCTTCTCCATCTTGTCCTCGCCATTATCATCATCGCTAGTCAAATGTCCAACGTCGGTGATATTCTGCGTGCGAATAACTGGAATGTCTTGCCAGCGCAGCAACCGCACCAGCACATCCCAATAAATATAGCCAACCCAGTTGCCAATGTGCGGCTGCGAATACACCGTCAGCCCGCAGGTGTACATCCGAACCGTCTGCCTGTCGAGTGGCTGGAGTTCATCTTTGTGGCGCGTGAGGGTATTGTAGAGCTGTATCATCAACTCTATTGTACGGCAGACAGGCCGCTTTTTCAAAGTTCGCTTTCGTCGTTTCCGACTCATCAGCATAGACACACATCTATGGAGCGAATGCGACAAGCAGATGGTGATATGAAGAAAAAATACGATGCCGAAAGACGACATCAATTTCTAGATATCGTCTGCTTGCCGCATTCAGTCGGAATCAGGCAATCCCGAGAGTGTAGTGGAGCTTATCCCAAGCGCCATCTTTGCCCTGGATGAGACCCATCATGGAAGCGTCCAGAGTGGTGTGGTGGACGCCCCCCTCTGGCATGATGATAGCGATTGGGACAATAATGTCGCCATCGCTATCTTTCTTGGGAGGAGCCGTGATGATACCCTCATGTCCCATCAGTTCGGAACAGTAGCCAGTGTAGTACACCTTGATGTGCATCCCGACCCGAAGATCGGCGAGCACGAGCGCCTCGGGGCTAAGCGGGCTGCGGTTGCGGTCCCGCTTCAAGCGCGGCTCATCGTCGTTGGTAATCTTGGTCTCGACGATCAGGCCGTCGACACTGTCTGGGAGAGACAATTCGGCGACGTCGACAACAATGTGGTCCTCCGTCAGAATAGTGATCACCATCTTCTTTTTGGTGGCCATGACGGCTCCTTCCTTCTCCCTCGCGGCGAATGCCGCCCGCCTCCGTCTGGAGGCAAGGCTACGTGCGATTCTTCTCTATATCACACGAGACGAGGTCTCAACCGCCAAAGAGAAACATAATAATACCTCTCTTCGCCAATCAAGATCTCATCTCGTGCTTACATCTGCTTGTCAATGATACACTTTCGGACAAGGAGTTTTCACTCAACTCGTCAACAAAAGCTGATATATATATATATCATATCCGAATGTTAAAGTCAATGGATTTCAGGTAAAAATGTGGTGTAATATTTTTCTCACCTCTGTTATAATCACAAAATATTTTTCTGCCGTTCGTCAGATTCGCCGTCAAGGAGTGGAAATGCTTTATTGACTATTTTAGGAAATGTTATATTGCAGCAGCTGTTTATAGTGTTATTGCACTATTTTTATAGCGGAAAGTGATGTGCGTTGCCTTCAAAGCTTTTGCTAGATTTTCTGTGGTAGCCAGCTTTTTCCAACCTGCCGCGCCAATGATTATTCCAAATTCTCGTGCAATATGGCAACTGTCTGGCGCCGCGCATGGATTATTTGTGTAGGATAGCGACGTGAGATAATCAGAGAAGCGGTTTAGGACGTTTGATGTAATAATCTTATTAAGAGCTTGCTTGGCAGTAGCGGCGACCTCTTTCAGGTTAACTTTTTGAGCATGCGGACTGACAGAGAAAATACTGGTGAACATTATGGATATATCATTATTTTTCACAGATTCTTTACTATAATAGACGCCGAAATCGCGGCAAATTTTTTGCCCGATTGACAAGCTGATGAATCTAGCTAGTTCGCGCCACAATACGCGCAACTCTACTGGCTGATTGTCAATTTGCAGCTGAAGTTTTAGTATGGGTTTTTTATCGGCTGGCTGATCTGTTTCGTATATCAAACCAGCAAGATTTTTATTATTAGTCGTGTTCTTGGGTAATATATCGACTGAATCTAAATTTCGCCAAGGTTTGTTGTCTAGTAATTCTAGTTCTCTGATTATCATATCAGGATCCTTGACGAATAGCTTTTGCGATTCCTCGGCGTATAGTTGCGACATAGCTTGCGAAACTGGCATGTGGCCAGGATTTTTATCGCTCAAACTGACCTTCATATTTGCGATATTTTCTAGTAGATGCTCTGCTTCAGTGTTATAACATTCACCGCAGATCATCACAATACCTGATTCGTATGTCTCGCCATTGAGCGAATAGTCTAGTAATTTATACTGGCCGTGACTGTAAAGATATTCCGTAATTGTAGATACAAATAGGTGCTCGTAAAGATGAGCGAGTTGTTCGCATGGGTGATATTTGACGAAGGTGAAGTATTTCATAGGGTGATTTTAGCAGGAAAATGAGCTAGTTTATAGACATAGCTCAGGTCTTGACGGGTCAGCGACGGAAACGCTTGGGGTTCCGATCGCTCTTGATCCCGTCACATTTATTGCAACAATGTTGCAATAAATTTTATCTCTGTTCTGCCTCTCGCAAAGCCTTATCCGTCGTCGCCACCAATTCTCGCACGACTTCGTCATAATCCTCATACACGCGGAAGCCGGCCGCATACGGATGACCGCCACCGCCGAAGTAGCCGGCCACGGTGTCGGCTATCGGTAGGTTGCCGCGTAGGCGGGCGGTCAGTTTGCCGTCGGGATAAGTTTTGATAACGCAGCTGAGTGCCACGCCCTCGACCAACCGCAGTTCGTCGCCGATTAGCGCACCGGGGTTGTAGGCATCGCTGTACTGTTGAATTTCCTCAAACGGTACGTGCACCAGCGCCAATTGCCCGTCCAGTAAATATTCGATTCGCTCAATCAACTTGCCTTTGTACGCCAAGATCTCGGGTGATTTCTTCATAAATTCGCGCCGCCGCTCTTCAATTTCGGCATTGGATGCGCCCAGATCGGTCAATTCGCCCGCCACGTGAAAGGTCGCCGCGGTGGTATTTGGCGTGGTGAGACCCAGGCTGTCAGACATGATGGCGATGAGGAGGTTTTCGGCGGCTTGCTGGTTGATAGTCCAGCCGGCATGCGTGAACAATTGGTACAATAATTCCCCGGTAGCCACCACGGTGTCAGAGAGCATGGTATGTTCAAAACTCAGCGTTGACTCGGCAGTGTGGTGGTCGACGACCAAGACTGGGTGTGTTTCCAAAAAGTGCCGCACCCCCGGCGTTTCTAAGACCTTGCTGAGCAACACATCAGCGCTGGTATCAACGATGATGGCTAGGTCGGCGCGGGCTGGAAAATCGCCAACTACCCTGTCCCAGCCGCGGATGTACCGCAGATATTTGGGGATGTCGACCGGGCAATATAGGGTCACGGTTTTACCCAAATCACTCAGCACTTCCTCCAGCGCCAAGCTAGAACCCAGGCTATCGCCATCGGGGTTTTCGGCCTGGATGATGACAAGGTTGTTGGCGGATTGGATTAGTTGCTGAGCGGTGTCAAACATAGTCTTATTATAGCAGAGGCGAAAATTGATTGACATAGAGGTTAACTTATACTTGCTTGTAGGTAATTAAACTGGTAACATATTAAGTATTATGATTACTCTTGAAGCTAAATACAGGGATGGATCTCGGTGCGACATAGACGTCTGTCCAGTTGTAGATATCAGAGATCCGGAAAAGCATTGGCTTACTCGCCGTCATCGGGTTTTGGCACGAGTGGCGTTATTACCAGAAGTGAACCCCTGGATACTTGGACCGATGATAAGTGCGCATCGTTGTTATACTTTGGCGGGTGAAGATGCGCCGGGTCTAGCTGTTCAGACATCCGAGGAGGGCGATCGTCTTTTAGATATGTTAAGCTTAAGAGAAGATGAAAAGTATAGACGTAGAGAAGCTAGAATACGTGAGTGGTTGTCGGGGAAACAGATTGAGTCGCGAAAGCAAGCTGATGCTTGCGAGCGAATTGCAACAAGAAAACTGGGGTCGCATGTATTAAGATATTTGGCAGAAAATTATCCTGAGATGTCTGATTTCATTCTTGGGTTGTCAATTAGCGAAGCTTTAAGGACAACAGAACATTATATTGCTGCGGCGGCCAAGGCGAGAAAGGTTTACGGATTACCAAGCGATAGCGACCCTATTCAGGGGATTAAGTCGATTGTTAGAGAGGAGACTGGAGCAGTAGAGGAGGCTATGGCTAACACGATAATAGAGATGAAATATTCAGACAGACAACTCCTATCCGACGAGAATGAATGGTATAAGATGTGGCGCACTAAACTAGAGTCAAATAGATCGTCCTTAGACTTACCTCAGGCTGCGTACCCTGAACTACTAGAGTTATAGCTTCTAAAATTTAGTTGTTTTAGGTCGCCTGGCAAGAGAGTGACGGTTATTCGTCACGCATATCTTTGATCGGGTTGCGGCGGGTGTTGCGGATGAGCGGTATCAGGTACGCCAGCACGGCAGCAGCGATGATACTGAGGGCGACCGCGCCGATGGCCATCCAGTCAATCGTCCAAAATCGGAAGGTTGTCGCCAAATCTTTCGGCGTCATGGCGATGCGCAGCGTCGCGGTGATTTGACTAGCCAGCAAATTGTCGGCGATATATACGACGATTAGTCCGGCGGCGATACTGAACAGCGCGGTAAGCAGCGCCACGATCATGGTGTAGACGAAATAAATTTGGCTAATATCAAGCCGTGTTGCTCCGAGCGCTCGAAAAACTGCGGATTCTTTGCGGCTGTCGGCGATGGTGCGGGAAATGATAATCAGCAAGATAAAGGCGGCGATGATTGTCACGCCGATGAACGTCCACATGATGATTGGTTTGAGGCGTTCCATGGCGTCGTAATTGACGAGCGAGTTGCTGCCGGTGGGTGACGCGAATACTACGTAGTGCGGCAGGCAGATTGACTTATTAGATTTTTGGGCTTTGGAGGCTTCAGCGGCGGGTTCGGGCTGGGCGAATAAATCGGTGCCTCCCGTACCGCCAGAAGTTCCTTCGCCGCAAGAGGCGGCTGCCAGGTAGCTGCGAGCTTTGTTGGGGTCGCTGAATTCATAGATAGCCAGTGTCTCGTCTCTATTGGCGCCGCCTTGATCATTGTTGGCGGTTTGAATAGTTGATTCAAGCGCTGTTTGCGCCGCGGTGGTCATTGAGCCGCGCGGCATGATCCAGGTGTATGACAGGCGGGCGCTTAAAAATTGCTGTAAGAAGCTGCCGATGTCGCTTTGGGCGGCTTCAATGCCGTCCGGCATCAGGCCGACGACGCGGAAAGTAAATTTGGCCTGGGCGGGTTCGGGCTGGGCTGAGCCGAAGGTCTGATCAAATTGGCGCTGGTTAGCTTCGGCGCGCTTGATTTCGGCTGAACGATTATCCTTAACAACCGCCGGCGCAGCGCAAGAATCAGCGGACGGCATGGCGTATTCGCGGTCTGGTTTGACATAATCGGCGGATGGTTTTTTAGCTTGATTGGCGGCAGCTTGGATTTGTTGTTTGGCGGTTTGCAGTAATTCTTGCGAAGCCGGGTTACGATAACAAGCGCTGAATGTCAGCTGTCTGGCTTTTTGGCGCAATTCTTTTAGTCTTGCTAGTTGCGTGTCATTATCGGCATTTTTATCCAGCGGCTTGAGGCCGAGCAGCGCTTCGGCGTCCTGGTAGCGGATAATCAGCGGAATCTCGCTGGGTTTGGCGTTGGCGCCGGTGAGCAAATACCCGCCCAGTAGCGATTGGTCGATGGCGGTTATGCTGCCGAATTGCTGCTTAAACTCTTCCAGCGGTGTCGGCTGGTTGTTTTGCTGGCGCTTGTCGTCAAACGACTCAATTCCCCGCTCCATGTAATTCAGCATGCCATTGGCGGCGATTGACTGAATACTAAACTGCCGGACGGCACCGCGGGTGCGGGCAAATTGCCACTGCGCGTCCGCTGTGAGGCGCGGTAATTTGGCGGTCTCCTGGCGAATAAGCCGCTGGACAATGACGCTCTGGTCGTTCGGGTACGGCTGGCTGTCAGGAAGTGACTGCATGATTGGCGGTTCGGATTTGGGGTCGTATGGCAGGCCGAGGCGGGCGGCCAGCGCCTGCTTGTCCTTGATCATTTGCGTACGTTCGGCTTCGGCGCGAGCAGTTAGATTTGAGGTAAATTCAATATTATTTGGCCGAATGGCAGTTTGCGCCACCAAATAGCGGCTATTCAGGCTGCCTCGATCAAATTCCTCGACGCTCCGCTGGGCGCCCATTAGCATAGTCAGTCCCGCCAGCAGCGCCGCGAAAAGCAGCCCGGACACGACCACGGTGATGGACAAGCGAATACGCCGCACTCGGAGTTTGGTGCCAGCCAGCCGCAGCGAATCGGTGATTCTAAGCATCGGCTATTCTCCCGTCCTTCAGGCGGATTTTACGATCGGCTGCTGCGGCGATGTCTGGATTATGCGTAACGATAACGACCGTGGTGCCGAGTTCGCGGCGAATTTGGTGAAATAGATCGATGATGCGGTCGGAATTGGCGCTGTCCAGATTGCCTGTCGGTTCGTCGGCGAGTAAAATATTCGGGCGATTGAATAAGGCGCGGGCGATGGCAGCGCGCTGAATTTGACCGCCGGAAAGTTCGCGCGGCAAATGGTGCATCCGGTCTGCTAGTCCGACCAATTCGGCGAGCTCCTGGGCGCGGGCGCGGCGCTGCTTGGGCTTGATGCGGGCAAACATGGCGGGTATTTCCAGATTGGCGGACAGAGTTAGGAATGGCTGCAGATAAAATGATTGGAAGACAAAGCCGATTTCACGCGATCGGAACCGCGACAGTTGCCGGTCGGACAAGCGGCTGAGCGGCTGGTCGTTAATGAGGATTTGACCAGCGGACGGCTTGTCGAGTCCGCCGATGAGTTGCAGTAAAGTACTTTTGCCCGAGCCGCTAGCGCCAGTGATGGCTACGAATTCGCCAGCGAAAATATCAAGGCTAACGCCGCCGAGCGCTGGGATGGTCTGGCGGCCGACGCGGTAAGATTTGGCGAGGTCGGTTACGGCGATATGGCAGCGGCCGGAGCGTTTTGGTGCGGCAGCAGGCGGTGTCATAGCCTTGGCGACTGGATTTGATTTGGCGGTTGGAGGTAAGTCAACTAAGCCGGCCGAAACAGCCGGTTGGGCAAAGCTGCGGATTGCGTCGATTGCTTCCTCGACGTCGTCAAATTTCGCTAAAAATGCCGCGATATCCTCAGCGCGTACCTTCCCCACCTCTGGTTTCATGGTTGTATTGTAGCAAAAGCGGTATTAAATTGGCAAGATAAAATAATTCGGGACGCTAATCAGGCTTATCGCCAGGTGTATTTGAGCCAGAACAATATAATATCAGGCAAAAATAATCAAAAAGCTAGTTAAAACATAATTTGTACTAAAATATTATTGACAAAATATAAAGTTTGTGCTAATATGGCAACATAAAGCCTATGGATAAGGCTGGGAAAAGGAGTTTTTTATGGATAAGGTAAAGAAATTTGGCATAGCTATTTCCCTGGGAATTGCTATCATCGGCGGAGTCTGGCTGGCCTCGCCGTCAAAAGCGGCGAAATGTAGCGACTTTAACGTCGTTGCTTGCGGCACGCACAGCCAGGGCGACCTGAAAGTTGCTTATGCTCGCCCTCAAGTGAAGAGTTTGTATAATCATAGCGGTATCACCGACGATATGATTAACAACGGTACAAATATGAAGCAAGGTACGGTTGACGCTAACGGCAATATCATCGTTGACGGTCAGGTTGTGGCTACCGGTGCTCGCACATACCAGGCGAAAGCCGGCACACGCCAGGTTTCTCCGGAAGAGACAGTTAACTACGGCGGCTATAATTATTACCGATACACCACTGGTCAAAGCTTTATCGACGGAACTACCAGCTACGCTATCTATGCTTGGTTCGACAGCTATGGCAAGTTTATCGCCGGCGTCATCAAGGATTGCGGCAACCCAGTTTGGGGACAAGCTACCTGGAAAGCTAAGGATGTCAAAGTTTGCGACTTGACAAGTAAAAAGATCGTGACAATTAAGGAAAACGAGTACGATAGCAAGAAGCATTCAAAAGACCTTGAAGATTGTAAAGAAACGAAAGTTTGCGACCTGGATTCCAACACGATCATTACAATTAAAGAGAAGCAATTTGATAGTAAGAAGCACTCAAAGGATTTGACAGATTGCCAGAAGACAAGGGTCTGCGAGTTGAAGACTGGTAAGATTATTACCATCAAGGAAAAAGAATACGACGAGAAAAAGCATTCAAAGAACGAGGATGATTGCGATAAAGCTGAAGTGTGCCGTATCTCTGACAAGCAGACAGTCACCGTTACACGTAAAGAGTTGAATAACAGCCAATACACAACCGATATGTCAAAGTGTAAAGAGACTCCTGTTACTCCTCCAACCCCAGAAACTCCTACTCCAGGCGAACTGCCAAAAACCGGTACTGCTAACATCGTTATGTCAGCACTAGGCCTCGGCGGACTAACCACAGCCATCATCGCTTACGCAGTTTCCCGCCGCCAGATGTAATATAAAAAATAGCAAAACGATACCCGCCTAACCCAGGGCGGGTATTTTATTATTAGGCGATAGATCTTGGGAAAGAGAAAAAATGAAAATAAGCATAAAAGATTACGAATTATTATTGACAATACATAAAGTTTGTGATAACGTGGATATATAAGCCTCGTTAATAGAGGCAGTAAGAGGAGTTTTTATGGACAAACTAAAGAGAATCGGCATAGCTATTTCCCTGGGAATTGCTATCATCGGCGGAGTCTGGCTGGCCTCGCCATCGCGAGCAGCTGTTTGCGACAAGTGGATTAACGTAATAGAGTGCGGTACGCGCAGCCACCAGGAGCTGAAAAGTACGTATTATAGCCGCAGCGATTTTCGGTCTTTGATGAATTGGAATAATACCAATGACGCGATGATCGAAGGTAAGAATATGAAAAACGGTGTCGTCTATAAAGACGGCCGCGTGGTGGTTGACGGCCGCGTGGTAGCAACTGGCGCGCGAACTGTCCAGCGCAATACCCGTTATCCTGCTTCGTCGTATGGCACTGAGGTTGTCGGCGGTACAAAATATTACAAGTTTGACGTTCAGAACAGCTTTGTGTATAACCAATTCGATATCTTTGCTTGGTTTGACGACAACGGCAAGTTCATCGCCGGCGTCATCAAGGATTGCGGCAACCCGATTTGGGGTAATCCTACCCCGCCGCCAGCAAAGCCGTCGTTAACTTGCGACGCTCTGCAAAAGACTGAAGTTTCCAGAGATACTTTCAAGTTTAGCACCAAAGCAACTGCCAAAGACGGCGCTAGTGTCACCAGCTATACCTATAACTTCGGTGATGGCACGACTCAGACTACAACGTCATCTGAAATTCAACACACTTATGCAAAGCCGGGTAACTATAAAGTCACCGTGACAGTTAACGGCAAGGAAGGTTCTGACGTTCAAAAGACTAGCCAGGGCTGCCAGACGCAAATTACGGTCAAACCAGAGCCGGAAATGCAAGTTTGCCGCTTGTCGGATAAGAAATATCCGGTAACCATCAAAGAGTCAGAGTTTGACGAGAAAAAATATTCTAAGAACCCAAATGATTGTAAGGAAGTTCCGGAAGAGCTCGACGTCTGTGTAATTGAATCTAAGCAAATTAAGAAGATCAAGAAAGAAGAGTTTGACGAGAGCAAGCACACAACCGACTTAAGCCGCTGTAAAGAAGCTCCAGAAGAAATTGAAATCTGTGTTATTGAAAGCAAGCAGATTAAGAAAATCAAGAAAGAAGAGTTTAACAAGGAGATTCATACAACTGATTTGAGCAAGTGTAAGGAAAAGCCAGTTACTCCTCCAGAGACACCTTCGACACCGCCGGAAACTCCAAGCACTCCTCCGAAAACCCCAGAAACTCCTACTCCAGGCGAATTGCCAAAAACCGGTACTGCTAACATCGTTATGTCAGCACTGGGTCTCGGCGGACTAACCACAGCCATCATCGCTTACGTAGCTTCTCGCCGCCAGATGTAAATAAACACTAGACAGCAAATATAATACCCGCCCTGGATGAGGCGGGTATTTCTATTGTAGGTTTTTCTTGTTTTTTATAACTGCTTTCGTCCTTCCAGCGCATGCGTTAAGGTGATTTGATCGGCATATTCAAGGTCAACACCGACTGGTATTCCCCGCGCTAGGCGCGATATGGTGATAGTTAATCCGGCTTCTTGGATATACCGCTGTAAGAACAAGGCAGTTGATTCGCCTTCAACCGAAGCGTTGGTGGCGATGATAACTTCCTGGACGTTGTCTGCCTTGATCCGGTCGATCAGTTCTGGAATGTGTAACTGTTCCGGTCCAATGCCGTCGATCGGCGAGATGACGCCGCCCAGTACGTGGTAAGTCCCGGTAAACTGCCCTGTTCTTTCCAGAGCGACAATATCCAGTGGTTCTTCGACTACGCAAACAAGCTGCTTATTACGGCTTTTATCAGCGTAAAGTGGCGATATTTCTTCGCTCGCGTCAATCAGCGCAAATGTCTTCGGGCAGGTTTTTACTCGATCGTGCAATCGGTCGAGCGATTGCGCTAACTGCTTGGCTGACTTGGGATTGCGGCGCAGAACGGCGTATGCATAGCGCTCGGCTGTTCGCGCGCCTACTCCAGGCAAACTGCCAAAGTCGTCAATAAGCGCCGTTAGGGCCTTTGGCAAAATATGTAGAGGCATAGCTTAAAACGGTAAGTTGCCTAGTCCGCCCATCAGCGGCTTCATGGTCTCGGCAGCAATTTCCTGCGCCTTTGCCATGCCGTCGCGTATCGCGATCTTAATCCAGTGTTCCAGCTGCTCGATGTTATCCAAGTCCACCATCTTCGGATTGATTTTAATCGACTTAATTTTTAGCTCGCCGGTAATCTGGACAATAACTGCGCCGTCGCCAGCCTCAACTTCAACGATTTCTTTGCCTAATTGTTTCTGCGCCTTACGCAATTGCTGCAGCATTTTCACCTGGTCAAACGCCATATTCCTCCTTTATTACTTACGTTATTATAACTTATTTTTCGCTGGATGTGTAGACATAAAACCGGTCGCCGTTTTCCGACCGGCTATTCACCAGGATTGACGATAGATATAACTTTTTTAGGCTGGCTCTAGGCGCGTGCTGGCGGGCGGCACGGCTGATATATAGCGGCTGATGCATGCCAGACGGTATAGAATCGACGATATGCAAATTCTTAACATTGTGCTTAATGAGGGCTTTATAAATCGGCAATTCGGATTCGCTAACCAGCAGCGCGGCTTCCTTATCGGCGGAAAGTTTTTTCTTTAATAATGATAAATCGCTGTTAAATTCCCGGGCAGCCAGCGGATAATGCTGGTAGCCGTCAACGTAGCGGAAACTGCCACCCAGCACCATAACGATGATTAACGCTGAAATAAATATCAAGCCAGTGCCGCGGGCATACGGGTTTTTCGGGAAAAGTTTGTACCATTCGTTCATTAGCGTCTCAATGCCGACTGCCAGTAAGATGAACAGCGGTACGATGATAATGGCGGTTAATTGCGGGTCGAGAATGATTAAAATTAATGCTAAAAATAGCCATGACCAAATCATGGACGATCTGGCGCTGGCGCGTTTTTGGAAGCTCTTGGCGAGCCCCAGGAATATCAGAATAAGCGCGCTAAAGTCCATAATCGGCGTAATTTGTCCATCTACAACTGACGGTTCAATCCTAAGATACGAGTAAAATAGAACCTTCAAATTGCTTGTTATGTTGAAATTCAGCGCGCCAAATCCCAGCAGACTGCTTCTGAGGGTGTCGGATTTTAAGCATAGATAAGCAATAGCGCCAGTAGCCAGACAGAACACTAGAAACGGTATCAGCCAGCGGCGGCGGTATTTTCTGGAAATAAGATAATACCGCGGGTGCGGGTGCAGTAAGGCAACGAACAGCAGCCCCAAGTTAATGTACCAAAAGTACGGCGTTAGTAAACTTGCTGCGGCAGTGATAGCCAGCAATATCCGCCATAACCAAGTAATCTTGGCTTTCTGCAGCGTTAATGTGGCGAACAATAAAATTAGTGCTGCGTAAAACACGTATAAAATTGCCGGCGTAGCGCTCTGGCCGATGAATAAAAATTGAGCGGTGGTGATCATGATGAGCATGGATAGGATGGCGACGCTCGGCTTAAACCAGCGCTTGAGCAGGAAGAATATGGCGATAGAACTGATGATCGAAAGGAGGATGGCTGGCGCTTTAATGGTCAGTAAGCTGACGCCGAATAGTTTGAAAAAAACCAGCTGCAAAGCGTGGAACGGCAGATTGGCGACTGCCAAACCGTCAATACTAAATGACAGACCGTTGGTCGTTTTAATGGCATCGATTTCTGATTGTGTCAATCCGCCTGGCGCATATAACGCCGAAGTGACCACTGCGCCAATATATAACAGCACAAGCACAATATAGCCAAAAAAATAGCGCCATTTGTATACAAAGATATCAGTAACTTGCTGCTTTTTCACTCCCATGATTATATCACAATTCTAGTCATGCTTGCGATCGAGGCTCATAAAACGCAGGCGCTCTGGGTGGAAGTAGAGTTGAATCTTGCCGACCGGGCCGTTACGGTGCTTGGCGATTATTAGATCAGTGATGTTTTGGACTTCCGGATTGTCCGGTTCGTAGTAGCCGGGGCGGTAAATAAAGCTGACGATGTCGGCGTCCTGCTCAATGGAGCCGGACTCGCGCAGGTCGGCTAGCTGTGGAATTGGCGGCGTGCGAGATTCGACCGAACGGCTCAGCTGGCTCAGGGCGATCAGCGGCACGTTGAGTTCGCGAGCGATCAACTTCAGACCGCGGGAAATTTCCGACACTTCCTGGACGCGGTTGCCGTTGTGATTGTTGGTGGCCTGCATTAGCTGCAGGTAGTCGACGATAATCAGGCCGATTTCGCCCTCGTGCGCCAGCCGGCGAGCCTTGGTGCGCATCTCTAAAATACTGAGGCCCGGCGTGTCATCAATGTAAATCGGCGCCTCGGCCATCTCGCCCATGGCCTCGGACAATTTCTCGAAATCGTCGCCGCTCAGATTGCCGGTACGAATATTCCAGCTATTGACACCTGACGCGTCAGATAACATACGGTCGGTCAACTGCTCCTTGCTCATCTCCAGGCTGAAAAACAGCACCGGCTTTTTCTCAATCGTCGCTACGTTGTACGCCAGGTTAGTCACCAGCGCAGTCTTACCCATGGCTGGACGCGCTGCCAGGATAATCAAATCCGACTTCTGCAGTCCCGCCGTCATGGCGTCCAGGTCGCGGTAGCCAGTCCGCATGCCGCGCAGGCTGCCCTTGTTGCGGTGAAGCTCTTCGATACGATCAAAACTATCGGTCAAAATGCTTTCCAGGCTGACCAAATCCTGTTTCAATGATTGGTCGGAGACGCTGAATAATTCGGCCTCGGCTTTTTCTAGTAATTCTTGGGTGGTTGTCGATTCATCGTAGCCGAGTTCGGTGATGCCGCTGCTGGCCTTGATCAGGCGCCGCCGCACCGCTGTTTGCGCCACCATTTCGGCGTATGCCGCCGCGTGCGCTGCTGTTGGCACGTAGTTGGTGAGTTCCGTCAAATACGCCGAGCCGCCGATGAGTTCCAGCTCGTCCTTGCGCTTCAGTTCATCGGTTAGAGTCAAGAGGTCAACTGGCTTGTGTTTTTCAAATAGCCGCATCATACCGGCGAAAATCAGCCCGTGGTTTTTATCGTAAAAATCGTTAGGTTTGACGATTTCCGAGGCGTCCGCCAAGACTTCCTCGTCGATGAGAATCGCGCCGAGCAGGCTTTTTTCGGCGTCCAGATTTTGCGGCGGTAATTTGCCCGCTATGGTTTCGGTTTTTTCGCTCATGATAATTCCTCCAGGTTAACTTCTTCGCCGCCGCCCATCAGCTCGGCAATTTTCGCAAGCTCGGCGTCTTTGGGCGGGGCTTTTTGTCCGATTGTCTCAATATCCAGTTCAGTGCCGGCGACTTGTTGCACAATTGTCGCAATAAGCGGGCGATTCTTCGCGTCATCCAGCTTCTTTTTATTAAAGGCATTACCAACGTACAGAGTCAAGGTGTTGCCGTCGCGCTGCCAGCTACAGTGTTGCAACAATGTCGCAATAGCGAATGACTGCTCCTTGGCCAGGGTGATGATTTTATCCCAGTCGATGTCTGTGGCAGAGGTCGGCGAATTGTTTGACGTTGGTTGATGGTCTGCCGGGGTGGCGGTGTCCGTAGGCGCTTTGCTTACAGGGTTATTAGCTTGTTGATTTTTCAAAGCGGTCTTTGATGAATTTTTTACCGGCTGAGCGGCTGGTGCTGGTGCTTCTGAAGTAGCTGCCAGTGACTCTGGCGTCTCTACTGGCGGTTTGGAAATGGTGGCTGGCGGTTTGGCTGTAGTTTTGGGGCTGGTTATCGACGGCGATGGCTCGGGCGATGTATCAGCCGTTTGTTTTCCATTGTCCATAAATATCGTCAATAATTTCAAATCTGGATGCGGATGGCGGTCGACTTCAATTAGCTGCTTGACCAATGTAATTAACTCTGGCCGCTGATGTAATCGCTCCCGTAGTAGCGACAGTAGTTGACGGGACAGAACGACCGGATCAGTGCCAGTCTTCTCTAGCTCGCCCAGCAGGTTCAGCGCCCCAGAAGCGTCGCGCTGCTGATACAGTTCCAGTAAATTCTCCAGTGTCTCAGTGGCGCTTAGCCCCAGGTACTGGGCAACGTCCGACGCGCTTAGCGGCTTATCAGCTTCCGCCAATGCCGACAATTGATCAAGCATGCTGATGCCGTCGCGAAAGCCGCCGCGCGAACGCTCAGCGATCAGCCGAGCAGCGTCCGCCTCGATGGCAAAGCCCTCTTTTTCGGCGATGGCCATCAGCTGGCGCGCCATGACGTCAACTGAGATGGGATGAAAGAAGAATTGTTGGACGCGGCTGAGGATGGTGGCGGGCAGCTTGTCGGCGTCGGTGGTCGCCAAGATAAATACCACGTGCGCTGGCGGCTCTTCCAGTGTCTTTAACAGCGCATTGAACGCAGGCTTGGACAGCATGTGGACTTCGTCGATGATGTAGATTTTCTTTGGTGCGGAAACGGGCGCGACTTGCGCTTTTTCACGCAGGGCGCGGATGTCGTCGACGCCGTTGTTGCTGGCGGCATCAATTTCAATGATATCCAGGTGCGAGGCGTTCTCGTCGTACGGCAACTGATTGATCTCATGCGCCAAAATGCGCGCCACCGATGTTTTTCCCACGCCGCGCGGACCCGTCAGCAAATACGCATGGGCGATTTTCCCCTGCTCCAGCGCTCGGCGCAAAATGTTGGTCACATGATCTTGTCCCAACACCTCGTCCAAGCTACGACTGCGATATTTGCGGTACAGTGCCTGACTCATTACTATACGTATTATAGCGCAAAGTGCGGGATTAGTAAGCCGTTTGGCGGCCAGGAATGGGAACTTCTTCACCGCTCTCTAAAATCATGGTCTTTCTCGGCCACAGCTCTATTGGCTTGTCAATGTACGGTAAATTAGTCGCTTCTGCAATGGCTTGCATGGCCATGTCTATTGGTACACGTAAAGCCCGGCGGCGAGACTCATGATCTGTTGAGGTGGCATATTTCTGGTAGGCTTTCGTATAGTCAATGGGATCACATAAGGTAATATCAATCTGCTCGTCCTGAGGTATATATGCATCCAGGTCGGTAGGCCATGGTTCGTAATGAATTCCTACTGGCAATAAGTTGGGTTTCACCCCCCCTATGCGTGCTTCAAATAGAATCCGCGATGCGCCCGTTCGGCCTTTCGTAACTTGAGCATTACCGGTATATGCGCCCTCTGGAAAGATGAGTAGTGAGCGTCCGTCAAGCAACGCTTGTCTGGCCATTTTGAGTCCGACTTCTAAATATTCTTTGCCGCCATGCAACTCAAGCGGTATAGCGTGCAGTGCATTCTCTATCACTAGTCGCCGCACTGCCGTGTTCACGGAACTATTCTTATACGCCAATCGCGAGCTGATAACAACATCGCAGTCTTCCGGTAGGCTTGCTGGTATAGCAAAGATATCACGCATACAGGCATGGTTTGCTACGAATACATTTGGGCCTTCTGGCATGTCGTCAAAGCCGTGATTAGTAATGGCCATTTCCCGACCTATGGTCTGTAATAGCGGTTTCTTTCCCCTGCTCATGCCTGCCTCGCTTTCAAGGCATTTTTAACAATGCATGCCAGTAAGCGGTGACCTTTTGCTGAAAAATGAATACCATCAGACAGTGGCATAAGCGGCAGCTCAATATACTCACCAAGTGAATCTTTATCTCTCAAGATTTCTTGTCGTATAGCTTCTGATTGTTCGGTGAACTCTGGACCAGAATCTTCACCGGTCGAAAATGCTGGTGGCAAGATATATATGACGTTAGTACCGTGAGCCAGTTTTTGATAATCTATCAAATCTTGGATGATAGCTTGCGCCGTCCTACCGTATTGCTGTTGTAAGTCATTGGTGCCAAGAGCGATGATGATGGTATCTACATTGCCAGCTTGCTGGAGGGCTTTCGTAAAAGCTTGCTTGCCATTCTTGTATGGCTTTGCTTCACAAAAATCTCCCGCTATACGGCCCGGTAGTCCATTTGCGATGATGTGTGCTTTGCCTCGTAATTCTCGCTTTAGGCGGTTGACCCATCGGTCGCTATACCGCACTCGCGGTCCCACAAAATTATCTCCCCAGACATTAGAATCGCCGTAAATAAAAATTCGCTTAATGCTGCTAGTTGTTTGATTTTGTTTTCTGATCATATTAAACTCCGTGTTTCTGCAAATAGTGTAATACAATATGCCGGGTTGGTCAAAACAGCGCCAGCTGCGTGCTGGGTATTTCGATGTTAATGGCGCCGTCAATTGTTTGCGCCTGGTAGCCGATGAACTTTTTCACGTTGTATGCCAGCAGCTGCCCGTCGTAGTCAGTGATGAGGATTGGACCGATGATACTGCGGACGCGCCCAGCCAATTGGTTCTGATCTTTCATCGGCACTGCCCGCGTTAAATCAACGCCAGCGGTATGGAAATAATCTTCGCAAGGAATTAGCTCGGACTTCGGAAATGATACGCCAATTTTCTGTTCGATTTCAAGCAGTTTTTGCCGCAACTTTTCCTCGCCGTCCGCGCGATCGAAAGGCTGTTTTATAAGCTCGAGTTTCTTATGAATCGGCATAGTCTCGACAATTCCGTCCAGCGCGGAAATTTTCGCTTCATATTGCCGGGCGATCAGCGCCGAAGAAAACGTCTCCAGTTTCAACGCCAAGCGCGCTCCCTGCTCCAGTAGCCGCCGAATGCCGCGCTCTTCCTGCGAGATACCGACTTTGATAACTCCCGGCGCGAAATATGCCAGATAGACGAAGTGCGGGTTTTGATTAATCTTTTCCTGCTGCGCCGACACGGAATCGGCGTTATAAAACGCAGGATTAAAACCAGTCCGATCACGGCATTTCAGGCAGTTTTCATACTTGCCGTCAACCGTGGCGGAATCTGGACAAATTTGGCTGCAATGGTTATCAAAATCCACCCAGCCGGTACAATATTTGGTCGAGAAGTCAAACTCAAGCGATAAATCTTGCCCAAACAATTCCCGCCGCTTAATCTCGCCATCAATCTGACAGTCGATAAACGGTTGGTTGTCGGCGTTAAAACTGGCGTAAGTTAGTAAAAAATCGTCTGGCATAACACAATTATATCAAAAACCGCCCGCAAACACGGACGGCTTAAAAAGCGAGAAACTACTCTACAATGCCGCTTCGACAGCTGCCCAGGCGGCGTCAGGATTGTCTTCCGGGATGATGATGGTGACTTGGTCGCCGACGTTAATGCGGAAATAAGTGACGCTGGCGAGCAAAATGCGATATTCGCGGCCGGAAGCCTCTACGTAGTAAACACCGTCGTGCTGGACGAGCGTGCCGATGACTTGCTTGCGCGGTACTGGGCCGATTTGCTTATAAATAAAGCTGCCGTCCTCGGCGATGGTTAATTTCATCAAATCGCCCTCAACCAGCTTAGATTTCGAGGCATAATTGGCGGGAATCGGATAATTCTTTCCGTCAGGACTAAGCATCATTTGCCCGTCAAACACGCCCTCAATAATCTTGCCGGCGACTTCGTCGGATGGATTCTTCGGGGTAACGACTTGCCCGTCGTCGCCAACGATACTAATCAGCAATTCCTTAGCTGCCGCTAAATTGGTTTCTGCTTCCTGGATGAGCGTCCGGAGGCGCTTGACTTGTTTCTCTGGTAATTCAGACATATGGCTCGCATTCCTTGTCTATTTTTGCTAAATTGACTATTCACAATATATCACGCTTCCTCATTTTAGGCAAGCACTTTCTGGCGGGTTAACGGTAAAATAACGATTATTTCCACAGGCCGAACAGATTGCGGGGCAAAATCGTGGTAAATTTTACCCTTGCCATGCGGGGTATGGCTGTGCTTGGCGGCGTTTTCTTGCGAAAAAACACTTTTTCTGGCGAAAAGTATTGACTTTTTTATTCAAGCGTGATATAAGTAATATTAGCTTTTGCCCAAAGTCATTTAGGGCAAAAGAGCCCTTGCTTTGAGTAGAAGCTTCCCAGAAAGGGGAGAACGATGGGTCAGAAAATCGCGACGGGTCTTTTTATCGTGATCCAGCTCGCATTTATTGCGTGCGCGCTGGTTGTCGTGTCTTCACCGTCGCCCGCCACACCGACGACCCTTGTCGGTGCGGCGACTTTTCTTGTCGCCTACTACACCCTTGGGGCCTCCTCGTGGAGGCTTCTCAACGTGATATTCTGTCGTCAGAAGAACCCTGACGACAGGAAGGGGATGATGGATCTCTGACACTCATGCGGGCTACCGCCCGCCGTGAAAATAGCTCGCCTTGAGGCTTTTATCAGCCTCGGCTGGAGCTTTCTCGGCGGGCTATTTTCATTGCTGAGAAATTTGTTACACTAAATATGTGAAAAGAAAAGTTCCCCGGTTTATTACACAGTCGCTGGCGCGGATTGCTAGTCTTTATAGCGTCGAGCCGATGCATAGTTTGGAAAAAATTGATGATAGTTTGACGCCGAATATGCGGGCGCTTCGGCTGACGATGACTATTGCTGAGCAGCTGCTGAGTATGGGCGTGGTGGCGCATGACGTGGTGCGGCTGTCGCTGGGTATTACTGAGACGTATTGCCGGCGGCCGGTGCATATGGATGTGTGTTATACGCTGATTACAATTTCTCAAGACCGCGGCGTTGACCGCGAGCCGTTAACGATGATCAGGGTGATGGTGCCGGATTATGCTAATTATCAGCAGATTCAGGCGCTGCAGTCGCTGGCGCTGGAAATTCGTAATAAGCATTTGCCTTTGCATATCGCCGAGCAGCGCGTCGAGAAAATTCTTAGCCAGCCGAAACGGCATTCGCCGCTGGTGATTTGTGCTTCTGGTGGATTGATCAGCGCCGGGGTGATTGTGATGTATGACGGCGATCTGCTAATGATTGGATTGTCGTTTATCATGGGGTTTGTAGCGACGATCGTGCTGCGCTGGCTGTGGCGCGTTGGTATGACGACGTTTTATTCCCAGGCTTCGGCGGCGCTTTTCGCGACGTTGGCGGCGGCGGGAATTGCTTGGGCAAATATGTACGGCTTGCGGATGGATATCAATGCGACGCTTTTAGTGATTAGCGGTATCGTGCTGCTGGTGGCGGGTTTAATGACGGTTGGTGCGTTTCAGGATGCGATTGACGAATTTTATATTACGGCCAATGCGCGGTTGTTAAAAGTGATTATGGCGACTGGCGGCATCGTGGTCGGCGTGGTAATCGGGTTATATGTCGCTACCAAATTTGGCATTACTTTTCCGGCGACGCCGGATCGATTGTCGCTGGCGGATAAACATCTTCAATATTTAGGGGCGTTGATCGTGGCGGCGGCTTTCGCGGTGGGTAATCACGCCAGGTGGTCTGGTCTGATCGTATCCGGATTGATCGGCGTGTTTGGCTGGTGGATTTCGCGGCTGCTATTGATCGCGGGATTTGATGTCGTGGTGTCCAGCGGTATCGCTGCGACAGTGATTGGCTTGATGGCGGTGCTAACATCGCGGCTGTGGCGATTTCCGTCAATGGCAATTATCGCTGCTGGAATCGTGCCGCTAGTGCCGGGATTGTCGCTATATAACGGGCTGATGGGCGTCGTGCTACATCCGCCGAGCGATCCGCTGTTTATGACGGCGCTGGCGATTTTAATGAGGGCGGTGATGATTGGCTTGGCGGTGGCGGCTGGCGCGTCGCTGGGAAATATGATTGGACGGCCGATTCGACGGTGGCTTATTCGCACGTTTCGGCAAGAGGCGATTGAAGAAATTAAGCAGTAGATAGTAAGCAGTAGTGGTAAACGCGGCCGATAAGCGCGGCGGCCCGCGCGGCTCCACTAAAATATCCCCGGATGTTATCATTCCGGGGATATTTGTTTGTTGCGGATTTACCGGCTATTTGCTGCGCTTCTCGATAATCTCCTGCGCCACGTTCGGCGGTACTTCCTCGTACTGCGCTAGCTCCATGGTGCTGGCTGCGCGGCCCTGCGACATCGAGCGGATGTCCGAGGTGTAGCCAAACATATTCGCCAGCGGCACGAAGGCCTTGACCAATTTGGCACCGCCCATCAAATCTTCCATAGCGTCGATGCGGCCGCGGCGTGAGTTCAGGTCGCCGATGATGTCGCCCATGAACTCTTCTGGGGTGGTTACTTCGACTTTCATGACCGGCTCGAGCAAAATTGGATTGGCCTGCTTGATGCCTTCGCGGGCTGCCAAAGAACCTGCTAGTGAGAAGGCTAGCTCCGAGGAGTCGACATCGTGGTACGAACCATCATACAGCGTCGCCTTGACATCAACCACTGGATAGCCAGCGATAACACCGCCTTCCAAGGTCTCTTTAATACCTTTCATGACAGCCGGGCGATATTCCTGAGGCACCACGCCGCCTTTAATCTCGTCGATGAATTCAAAGCCCTTGCCCGCCTCGTTTGGCTCAAAACGTACCCAGACGTCACCGTACTGACCACGACCACCAGACTGCTTGGCGTGCTTACCTTGGACTTCAGCGCGGCCCTTGATTGACTCGCGGAAGGCCACCTGCGGCTCACCAATGTTTGCCTCAACCTTGAATTCGCGTTTCATGCGGTCGATCAAGATGTCTAGGTGTAACTCACCCATGCCGGACATGATGGTCTGACCGGTTTCTTCATCAGTGTGAATGCGGAAGGTTGGGTCTTCCTCCGCCAAACGCTGCAAGGCCAGCGCCATCTTTTCCTGGTCAGCCTTTGACTTTGGCTCAACGGCGATGGATACTGGCGGCTCTGGGAATTCGATTGATTCTAGGGCAATTGGGTGTGCTGGATCAGTCAAGGTATTACCGGTACCAGTGTTCTTCAAACCAACCACCGCCGCGATGTCGCCAGCAGCGATCTTGTCGATGTCCTCGCGCTTGTCGGCATGCATACGCACGATACGGCCGATACGCTCCTTATCGCCAGTGGTGGTGTTCAAGACGTAGCTGCCCGAATTCAGCACGCCAGAATAGACGCGGATAAAGATTAACTTACCAACAAATGGGTCGGTAGCGATCTTGAACGCCAGCGCGCTCATCGGCTCTTTCTCATCCGGCTTGCGGCTCACCTCATCGCCAGTCTTTGGATTCTTGCCCCAAATTTCGTCAACGTCCAGCGGGCTTGGTAAGAAGTCAACCATCAAGTCAAGCAGCTTCTCCACGATGACGCCGCGGCCGTCGCCGCCAGTCACCAGATAGAAGTCGCCAGCCAGCACGCGCTTACGCAGCGCCATCTTCAGCTCATCAATAGTAATCGCTTCCTCACCTTGATCAAGGAACTTCATCATCAATTCATCGTCAGCTTCAACGGCATTCTCCACCAGCAAGCTGCGGGCATTCTTCGCCTTCTCCAGCATATCAGCTGGGATCTCGCCAACCTTCAGCTCGTGATCGGTATAGTCATCGTAGGTGTAAGCCTTCATGTCAATCAGGTCAACCACGCCGTTGATAGTCTTCTCAAAACCAATTGGCAAGTGAATTGGAAAGGCTTGCTTGCTGAGGCGATTGTGAATTGACTCCAGAGATTTGTAGAAGTCGCCGCCGGTCTGGTTAATCTTGTTAACGAAGCAAATGCGCGGCACGCCGTATTTGTTAGCCTGGCGCCAGACAGTCTCAGACTGGGCTTCAACACCCATCTTGCCGTCAAACACCGTCACCGCACCGTCGAGTACGCGAAGTGAACGCTCCACCTCAGCAGTAAAGTCGATATGCCCCGGCGTATCGATAATGTTAATCTTGTGGTCTTTCCAGAAGCAGGTCACCGCTGCCGAGGTAATAGTAATACCGCGCTCTTTTTCCTGAGCCATCCAGTCGGTGGTCGCACCGTCGCCGTCGCCCTTAACCACGCCAATCTTATGCGTCAAGCCAGTGCGGTATAAAATGCCCTCAGTTGTCGTCGTTTTACCGGCGTCAATATGGGCAATGATACCAATATTTCTAAAGTTTTGTAATGGAACGTTTGCTGCCATTCGTCTTTCCTTTGTTACGTTAATTTGTCGAGATTCTCAGTGCTATTTTTTGCCACCAAAAAACTACTCTTGCTGCTGATTATAGCAGATATCCGCGGGTTTTTCTAGCTTCCCGGCGCAGTTGGACCGTTCATTGGCGGTTGCTGTTGGTTTGGCGGTTGAGTTGGTGCTTGCTGTTGAGGATACGGCGGCGTTTGCGGTGGTTGCTGGTATGGCTGTGAGTATTGTTGCGGCTGCGGCGGCTGCATTGGTGCTTGCGTTGGCGGCTGGTAGGCCGGCGGCTGCTGCTGGAATGATTGAGGCGGCTGCGTATTTAGTGGCTGAGTCGGTTGAGTTTGAGACTGCGGCTGTAGCGGCGGTGAAGATTGTTGTGTCATGTTCTGCTGCGCGACTGGCGGCTGGCCTGGCTGTTGCGGTATCGGCTGTTGCTGGACTGTTGGTTGGTTTGGTGTCTGCTGCGGATATGAATAGTTAGCGTATCCAGGCTCATCCTCGTATAGTCTCTGAAAGTGCGGCGGCGGCGTTTTTGGCGTTTGAGTATTAACCTCGTATAGCATGTCGTATTCCTGTTTTTTACGTTTGTTGTCGGACGTTACTATGATAACTACGACTGACGTACCGATGAACAGTAAACCGATAGTAATAGTTAAGACTACCACCACAGCAAGCGCAGTATTATTACTCTTAGTATCGACCGGCGAGTTGCCGTATTGTTTCGCCACGTCTTCGTCGACGTAGTCGTCCGCGGTTTCTTCAGAGATTTTCAGCAGTTTAGCGACCAGATAGTTTTGAGGATACAGGCGGTTAAGCTCGCTAAAGTAATCCTTGGCCTTTGAGTATTTACCCTTGTCAAATTGCGCCAAACCGTCTTTCCAAAGCCTAGTCAGCTCGCCGTCTGCCGATATGGCGACGTTGTTCTTTTTAGCCATGGCTTTTAGGTCGGAAATATCTCTGGCGATGCCTTTGCCGAAACAGGAATTACCCTTCTTTCCATCCTCGCACGCGGCACCGCCGTAGGTGTTGATGCCAACTTGCTTGCCCTTTGAATCAAAGGCTGGACCGCCGCTATTGCCGGAAGCGATCATCGTTGACATAAGGAATAGCTTATGTCCGCCGCCATCAAGCACTGTCTGCTGCAGGTTGCCTTGCGTGATTGTAGGTACGGTTTTTTCTTTCTTCGTGTTAATGCCGCCGTCGACAATTCCTGGGAACCCAATTGCTGTCAGCCGGTCGCCGCTATCTAACAGCGTGCTGTCGCCCAATTCGACTGCCGGAAAGTTGCCTTCGATTTTTAGAATGGCGACATCGGTTTCTTTGTTATTAATATCTAGCCGCAAGCTTTTCATATTAACTTCGGAGTCGATTTTTTTCGCCGAATAATTCGTGCTGGTGGTTACCCATTTGTAGCGGGCATATGTTTCGTCGATTCGGATCGGGTCGCTTGATGTCTGCACGATATGATCGCTTTCATCGTTTGCGACCTGGATGTTATGCGCGGGAACTTTATTGATTAGGCTGAAGATAATTGCTATGGCGTCGGCACTACCTTCTTGAGCTTTGGCTGCTAAGGATGCTAAATCTGCTCTGGAAATATAGCCGGCATTAATGACGAATTCAAAATATAACTTCCATAGATCATCGCCGGCCTGGGACATGGCGCTAGAGAATAGCGTGTCGGTCGACCATTCGACGACGTGGCCGTTGGTGGCCACATGCCCGTTATTGGTTATAATCGAGCCGCTGCCGGTGCCGCCGGCGCAAGCGTTCTGTATTTGCAGCCACGCGCCGTTATCCGCGGTGTATTTTATGTCGGCGCAGCGCGCGGAAGCGATCCGCACGGTTGCTATTTGGTTTCTGGCGACCACGTTAATGATTGAATCGGTATCGAGATTCTCCAGCGTGTTCATCGTGTCCTGATTATTTAGCGAGCTATTAGTCGAAGAGTTAGCTAGGACAACACTGGCATTTTCACTAGCGCCAACCAGCAGCTTGTTATCCGGTTTCTGGAATGTAACGCCAGCGATAATTCTTTCCAACTGTGCTACATAATCTTCGATGCCAACTCCTTTGTAGGCGTTAAATCTCATCCAGTACGGCCGGCCGTTTTGCACGGTCATATAACTGTAAGCGTGTCCAGTCTCATACACGGTTCCGTTGTTAGTGTAGGTAAGCGTTTGGTCGATTTTACGGAATTCTTTGCCGGATATGGTGATTTTCGAGACGGTAAGTTTGGCGTTGGGTTCTTTTTCTTTTGTCTTCATGACGTCGACTTCAGCTAGCAAGTCCAAATCGGAATATTTCTTCTTATCCTTATATTTGTCCGGCATTATTGAGCGGTCAAAATAGTTGCGGGCGCGCGAGGTATTGATTGTCAAATATGGCCGGATTGTTCTGCTGGATATCTTGCCGTCTTTGCCCTTAATAGCGTCGCTGGCCTGCTTGAAAGCAATTTCCACCAAGTTGTAGCCGCGCGATTCTTTCAATTCGTCGTTATTGTAAGTTTTCGCGCTGTATTTTTTATCGTTTGACTCCTTAGTAACTTCATGCGCCGAGCCGTTGAATGTCGCTGTGTCGTATGTCACGGTAAAACCGTATTTGGAAACAACTGTCTGAACGCCTGATTTGCCGTCGCCGAGCAGCGCGTTTTTCATTTTTTGGCGGGCAGTCCGCGTAGCGTTGCCAGTTTCCTGCGGTCTGGTGGCGATAAAAATCCAAACAGCTATTAAAATAACAAATAGTGCGCCTGAGATTATCGCGATGAGCTTTAGCTTTTTCGTAGGTTTCTGTTCCATAAGCTTTATTATATCAAGAAAATCGCCCTTTTATAGAGCGATTTCTTAGTTTATTCGGTATTATTTCGGCGAATTCAAGCTGCCTTAAAACTGGGCGTTAAATAAACCCGGCTCAGTGAAATTTTCCGCCAGATTTTACCGAAATTAGCCGCGAGCAAAGTGCGCAAAGGCGCGGTTGGCTTCAGCCATCTTGTGAGTGTCTTCCTTCTTCTTGAAGGCAGCACCAGCTTCGTTGTAGGCGTCAACGATTTCCAGTGCCAAACGCTGTGAGTACGGCATACCCTGCCGAGCGCGAGCTGATTGTACCAGCCAGCTAAATGCGTAGTGTAGCTGGCGGTGTCCCTGAACTGGGAACGGAATCTGGTAGTTCGCACCACCGACGCGGCGGCTCTTCACCTCAAAGTTTGGGCTAACGTTTTTCAAGGCTTTTTCAAACACTGCCAACGGATCTTCTGAATCTAATTTCTTCGCAGCAGTTTCCAGGGCGGTGTAGACAGCACGCTCAGCTGCCAATTTTTTGCCGTCCAACATTGACTTGTTGATCAAGCGCTGCACCAGCACGCTTTGGTAGCGGCGGTCAGGTTGCAATTGGCGTTGTAGTTTCTTGGTAACTTTACGAGGCATGATTACTTATCCCCTTTCTTAGTACCGTACTTCGAACGGCCCCGCTTGCGGTTGTTGACACCCTGGAGGTCCAACGCGCCACGGACGATATGGTAACGCACACCCGGAAGGTCAGGCACACGACCACCGCGGATCAAGACCACAGCGTGCTCCTGCAAGTTGTGACCTTCACCGCCGATGTAGGCCCAGACTTCGTAGCCGTTGTTTAGTTTCACGCGGGCAACTTTACGCAGCGCTGAGTTTGGTTTCTTTGGTGTCTTGGTCGTCACGCGCACACAAACACCACGCTTGAGCGGTGCATTCTGGTCGTAGTAACGCGTTTTCAGGGCGTTATGAATGCGACCCAGTGCTGGCGATTTGGACTTTTTCTTGGCCGTTTGGCGCGGCTTACGCACCAATTGGTTGATTGTTGGCATCCAATTTCTCCTTGGTTGATTTAGTAATGATGGCGATTCGCCTGGTGGCTCTAGCAAGCTGGCGCGCGATTTTGCACGCAAAAGCCAGCTTCTCTTAGCACCTACGGCTTGGATTCAGCAACTCCGCCCCGTGTCTATACCTTTTCTGCCGAGCATGCAGCCTGTACACATTCAAACCACCGCGCGCCCCGAAAAGAGGAAACTCTACTTCTATTGTAGCACACTTTGCGTAAAATTGCTATCCAAGAAACCGAAGGTCCATTAAACTAAACCGGAACATCCCGTAAACTTAGGGGTGAATAGCAACTAAGTAAAAGGAGA
>CAUUVR010000003.1:0-97204 GCA_963548945.1 uncultured Candidatus Saccharibacteria bacterium | reverse complement strand
TCACTGAGTGCTGATTGATCGGTACGCAAAGCTAAAAATTCCCACATTCGCACAGCGAAACATGTAAAATACAGTAATAGACAAAGTGACAACGGATTTTTAGCGCGCTCTGTAAGCATAGGTTTATTCTAGCACGTTAGGAATTTTACTGAAAAGCGAATGAAAATATCATTTTCGCCGTCATAACCATAAATAGTATGGTACATTAAATGTATGAGTAGCAAGAATGCAAAGAAATCCGAGCAGCGCAGATCTAATCAGCAGCAAGATAGCGCTCGGCCAAGCCAAAGCAAACAACACAATCAGCCTCCAGTTCAAGGCGAACAGCCTCAACCGCCGCAGACGCAAAATCGGCCGTTGCAGAAACAGGCTGAACCGTCACAGAAACAAGTCCAGCTGCCGGCGCCGCAAAATGAACCGCCCCGCAAGCGCAACCCGAACAGCAGGCTCAGTCGGCAGCAGCCTTGCCGTCGCAAACTTTTCAGAATCAGACCGCTCAGTACGTTGTTTTTAATTATTCGAAAAAGGGAACAGTCATTGGACAGTCTGTTGCTTATGGAATCGGCTTATTCTTCTCAGTGGGTTTTGCTGCTCAACTTTTAAGTATGAATACTTCCATAGAAAAATTTACTGACGTATCGAGCTATTTTTTCATCCAATCAGTAAAGGTGTTTATGTCAGTTGTGTTGGGGATATTGATAATAGGGTCCATTGGCCTGTGGATAACTTATTTATCAAATAGGGATAAGAATATAGCCAAGGTTGCCGCAATTTGTACGCTTTTTATATCGATAGCTTCTTTTGTTACGTTATGGCTTTACTTGAATTTCTATGCTGTCGTCGGTTTCGGCGATGTAGCATTCTTTATTTCGCCTATACCTTTTAGTGTAATGATTTTAGGAATTGTTTGGTGTACTAGTGTTTTTAAGTATCAGAATGAAAAGTCAGCGCATTATGCAGTTCCTTCGGGTGGTCTACCGATAGATTTACAGCGTCCTAATCAGCCGCAGTCTCAACATTCGCAGCCGCAAGGTCAAGCGCTTTATTCGTCCGTACCGCAGCAGTATCCGCAGAATACCGTATCGTATCCTGACGGCTATGGTAATTACGACGTTCCTCAACAAGCGTCCCGAGCTAGTATGATGCCTATGGCGCTGGCAATCTTTGCTGGTATTATGTTGGGCATACTCTCTGTGGTAGGGTTCAGTCAAGAAATTGTTGGAACTGCCATAACAGTGGTATATTCAATCGCAGCACTCACAGCGTTTGCCTCGTTGGCGGTTTTGCTTATTACCTACTTTAGCGCAGCCAGCGTGTTGAAGCCGCGAGTCAGAAAAATAATCCGCATAGCTGTTGGCGCGCTGCTGCTGATTTTAATGGTACTTGCTACGATAAACTCTGCGCTATCGTATGGAATGTCACATGCAGAGGGTTTCGGTGTGGCTGATACTGTTGCGTTTGGTCTTGTTGTCGGGGTTCCTGTAGTGTTGCTGTCTATCAACTTATTCATTAGCTCAGGAAAAGAATAGCAGGCGTGCTTAATCGTGTGATACAATAACAAATATAATAATTATAACCTTTACGGAGAATCAAATATTATGGCAACTAAGAAAAACGCTAATTCCAGTTCTAAAGACAACAATGCTTCCAGTGCCGCTCAGTCAGTGCCGCAGCCCGAGGCTACTCAGCCGGTGCAAGCGCCGCAGCCAGAAGCAGTTCAGCCTGCTGTTCAGCAGCCAATGCAGGGCGCGCCAGTGCCGCCAGTAATGCCGCCGCAACAGTCTCAGCCGTATAATCAGTACGCTCAACCGCAGCAGCCATATATGCAGCAGCCGCAACCAATGATGCAAACGCCGATGCAGCCGCAGCCTCAAATGCAGCAGCAGATGTCTCCGCAGCCGATGCCAGGTCAATATGCTCAGCCTCAACAACCGATGCAGTATGTGATGATGCAGCAATCGCTGAAGGGTGTTGGCGGCTGGCTAATGTTTTTCATCATTTGGTTCGGAATTGTTGCTTTAAGTGATATAGCGTTGTTCTTTGTCGCAATGATGAACTTGTCGTTGCCGTCAAACGTTGTTTCTATGATATTTACGCCTATACTAGCCGGCGGATATATCGCCTCTCTTGTATTGTTATCAATGGAGAAGAGAATTGCCAAGATATTATCGTGGATCACGATCGGCGTTTCGGCTGTGTATTCAATTGTGAATATGATAGTTCTGTTCGCTGCTGGCGGAGTTGACAGTACAGGAGAGAGAGTAACGGTGTTTACATTGTTGAGCTTTATCACTCTCTCTGTCGCGGTTCATAGTTTGATGGCTTTGTACTTCGTTTTATCAAAGCGCGTCAAGGAAACTTTGGTCAAGTAGAAATATTGGCATATAAAAAGACCGCCTTTTACTCGGGGCGGTCTTTTCGTTTATTTGGTTAATAGCCGGTGCTTATTACATTCAACTAACACGCCTTCGTATGGTCGCAGTTCAACCGATCCATCCTCGCTAATATCTGGATAGTCAATCGGGTGCGTGGCGCATAAAATGCTACCGGTATGAGGCAGGGTAACGCGGTGCTTAGCGTTGTTAAAATTCAGCGCTATAAAGACATGCTGCTCTTCGCCAATCCACCGTGCGTACGCAAAAATATTCTTGCCCAAATCGCTAAGCGGCTCATACTCGCCAGTGCGCAGGATTTCGTAGCGACTGCGTAACATCAGCAGGCGGCGGTATAGCGCTAAAAATGAATCCGGCTCGTTTAGTTCTAACTCGACATTAACATTCTGGCAATTCGGATTTACTGGCAGCCATGGTTTAGCTGCGCTAAATCCGGCATTTCGACTGGCTGTCCACTGCATCGGCGTACGCTCTGGATCGCGTCCGACAGATTCGTCATTGCCATGGCTAAAGACCGACTTATCCTGGATCTCTTCAAAGCGAATCGGCCCATTGCTCATGCCAATCTCATCGCCGTAATAGACCACCGGCAGCCCTGGCAGTGTCAGCTGCATCAGCGCAATCAAGCGAGCTTGCTCCTCGCCGCCAAAACGTGTAATAATGCGCGATTGGTCGTGATTGCTGAAACAATAGACCGGCGTGTGTACATCAGGATTAATCATGCCTTGGAATTCGTTGACAATTGTCCCTATTGACTTGGCATTAAACTTGGCGTTTAAGCCTTCAAAATTGAATGGCATTGATACTTTTGGATTGACACCGTAGAAACCTAAGTACTGTTCGCTAGTACTATAGTTTTCATCCGGATAATCTTCAAAAACCATAATTCGATTCGGATACGAGGCGACTATGTCTGTTAGCTCCCGCAAATATGGGAAAAGATTATCCCAGAAGCGGCTATATTTGTGCTGCAGATCGTCGAATTTCGTGGGCGGTTTCTTGCCTTTGTAATGCTTGGCAACTGGGTCGTCGCGCAGTTCCGGATCTTTACTGATCCAGCGCACCGCGTCTGCGCGAAAACCATCGACGCCCAAATCAAGCCAAAAACGCAGTACCTTTTTCATTTCGAAGCGTACCGCCGGATTATCCCAATTTAGATCCGGCTGTTCTTTCAAAAACGTGTGCAGATAATATTGCTGGCGCCCCTCATGCCATTGCCAAGCGCTGCCGCCGAAAGTGCTCAGCCAATTGTTCGGCTCTGAGCCGTCAGACTTAGCATCGCGCCAAACATAAAAATCGTTCTTATCATTGTCTTTGGAGCTTTGCGATTCAACAAACCACGGATGCTGGTTGCTGGTATGGTTAGGCACGAAATCGACCATTACTTTAATATCGCGAGCGTGCGCTTTCTCGACCAACTCTTTGAAATCATCAAGCGAGCCGAAAATCGGATCAATATCACAATAGTCCGCCACATCGTAGCCCATATCAGCTTGCGGCGACGGATAAAACGGCGAAAACCAAATCGCATCAATACCAAGCGAATTGTCGCCGCCCTTAATATAATCGAGCTTATCGATCACGCCGCGCAAGTCGCCGACGCCATCATTATTAGAATCCTTAAACGATCGCGGATAGATTTGATAAAATCCGTTAACGTCGCACCATTTTTTTGTCATAATCACCCCCTCTAAATTATATATTAAACTAAAAATTCTACTTTTTATTAGCACGCTTTCGCTCATTAGCATCGAGGTAGCGTTTGCGCAGGCGCAAGGACTTTGGCGTCACTTCCAGCAGCTCGTCGTCCTCGATGAAGTCGATGCATTGCTCCAGGCTGAACTGTGTAAATGGCGTTAGCTGCACCGTGCCGTCGGACGATTTGGAGCGCATGTTAGTCAGGTGTTTGGCTTTACAAACGTTGATTTCGATGTCTTCTTGGCGGTTGTAGATGCCGACGATCATCCCGGCGTAGACTTCCGTGCCCGGCCCGACCAAGAGTTCGCCACGAGCCTCGGCCGCCTGCAGAGCATACGGCGTGGTGGTGCCAGCTTCAAAGGCGATGAGCACGCCGCCGCGGGTTTTTGGCAATTTGCCGCCCAGCGGTTGATAGCCATGCGGTAGGGAATTCATAATCACGGTGCCTTTGGTGGCGGTCAAGAGTACGTTGCGCAGGCCGATCAACGCCCTGGTCGGCAGCACGTAGGTGATGCGGGTAGCGCCGCTGGCGGTGGTTTCTTGCGACTTCATTTCAGCGTGGCGCGCACCCAACTCCTGGCTGATCGCGCCTATAAATTCGCTGCTAATTTCGATTTGTAATTCTTCAATTGGCTCTTTTTCGACGCCGTCCTCGGTGATGGTGACCACTTGCGGGCGGCCAACTTCGAACTCAAAGCCCTCGCGCCGCATGGTCTCGATCAAGACGCTCAGGTGCAGCTCGCCGCGGCCAGACACCGTAAAGCCGATGCCGTTTTCTTCGACGCGCAGCGCCACGTTGGTTTCTAGTTCCCGCCGCAATCGGTCGCCAATTTGCCGCGAGGTGGTAAACTCGCCCTCGCGCCCCTTCATCGGGCTAGTATTTGGGCCCAGATACATGCTCAGTGTCGGCGCTTCAATGGCGATCGCTGGCAAGGCTTCAGGCTGTTCTTTGTCAGCAATCGTATCGCCAATGTGCGCTTCACTGACGCCAACCAGCGCCACGATGTCACCAGCAAACGCCTCGTCAAGCTCTTCGCGGTTTAGTCCGCGGTAACCAAAAACTTTCTCGATTCGCGCTGAACCTGACACTTCGCCGTGCTTCAGCAAGCTAACTGCCAGGCCGCGCTTGACCGACCCGCGAGCAATCCGCCCGATGGCATATTTGCCCTGGAAGGTGTCATACTGCAGGCTGGTCACCAGCATCTGGAAACCGCCATCAGCCGTGACGCTTGGTGCTGGGATATCGTTGATAATTGCTTCAAAAATCGGTGTGAGATCAGCGTCTTCGCTCGGGTCAGTAGGGATCTCCCGCCACGCCTTGCCATCACGCCCAACGGCATAATAAATCGGATAGTGCAGCTGACTATCATCAGTCGCTAACTCCAAAAATAGATCGCTCAGCTCGTCCTCAACCTCGGCAATTCGCCTGGCTGGCTTATCGATTTTATTAATCACCACCACTGGCTTCAAGCCCAGCTCTAGCGCCTTACTCAGCACAAACTTAGTCTGCGGCATCGGCCCTTCCTGCGCATCAACGATCAGCAAGACACCGTCCGCCATCTGCAGTGTTCGCTCGACTTCGCCCGAAAAGTCCGCGTGTCCCGGCGTGTCGATGATGTTAATTTTATAATCACCGTAAAAAATTGAAGTCTGTTTGGCGGTGATGGTGATGCCGCGTTCGTGCTCCTGATCGCCCGAATCCATGATCAATTCTTGGCTCATCTCGGCCTGGTTGTCGCGGAATGTGCGCGACTGTTTGAGCAGCCCATCAACCATGGTCGTCTTGCCGTGATCGACGTGGGCAATAATGGCAATATTTCGAATCTTGCTAGCGTCCTTCATAAAAATATGGTCTGATGTTAACGCAGACCTTCCTTTGGTGATTAATTGTAGCACAGATGAGCGGGGATGAGAAGGTTAGCGGCTATTAAAAATTTCAGCGCAGTTTATTAAAATAATACTAAGTACTGCGTAAAACCCTCGGGCGATTCTCCCAAAACCATCCGAGGGTTTTCTAAAACTATAGAACAGTTTGAGACTATAATTAGGAATGTTTAGCGATGTATAACAATATCCGGATCGCGTATAAGAAGTTCGTCGGAGATAGCTATTCTATGCATAGTGTTTCTGTCTGGCAACTCTTCATCTAGTTTGTAATGTAATACAGCTGCCAGCGCTAGTACTGCTACTGATCTTATTGCTTCATAGTGCTCCCGCTTCTCTGATGTAAGATTTGGGTTTTCGCCCAGTGAAACAGGGAAGACATGAGTAGTACGTCTGCGCGTATATAAGCTCATCTCATTAAAGCCAGCAACGTCTGCTCCATCAGACGAATGAAGCGGCTCGGCTTCAGGCGGTAAAGGGCAATCTTTTAGAAAATTTAGCTTGGTTTCACTAGATTGATCTGACGGCGCAGGTTTAGGAACAAAAAGACCATTCTTGCGAACGAAAGTGTTGTGCAACTGGCGTTCAAAACCCTCCGGTGCTGTAGCAAGATAGATAGTATCTTCCTCTGGATCGCAATATCCCACACCAACAGGATTGACGCACGTGCCGCAGCCTGTCTCTTCTATGTCGAATGAGCCGGCATATATTGTATAAGGTTTCTGTTCCGTTGGTTTTGTCGTAATTCTTTCCATAATGAAACACAGTCTAGCACGATAGCTAGTGTTATGGCAACAGAAGGCGGTGAGGTCTATGGCGATTGGCTTGTCTGCAGTGACGGTCCGTGCTCAGGGCTACTCTGAAATTAAAGCACGCTCTGATTGATGTGTTCGCATTACTTTCAGCGCCATTCGGGCAATCGGGCCAGCAACCAGTATTTGCCACCAAAACGCCGCGCAGAAATTCATCGGCCATGCTGAGGCAAAGCGTAGCGGCAGCTCAGCCAGCGGCGTACCTGCCAAGACCAACCCGATCAAGCTCATCGCCAGCGACATACCCGTCACCATACACACCGTTCGCGCCAGTGCATGAGCCTCTATACTGTCCTTCGCGCGGACAAAACGCTTCATGGCTTTTTGTGCCAGATTCGACACAACTAAACCTTCAACTACCATGACAATAGCAAAAATCACCGGCTGCAGTATTAGCGCTCTTCCTAGCGACTGCATCGACACGCCAGCGTGCAAAAACGTATTCAGCAAATTCATAAAAATTGACATCGTAAACGCCATCACGACGCCATAAAATACTCCTTCTCGCTTAGTGCGGGGCATATTTCCTCCTTTGATTAATGATTTTTTGGCAACAAAAAAGTTGCGCGTTATCGGTGCAACTAGGGTGTGTTATTTTTACAACATTACGCTCCCGCTCAGGGCAAAAGCAACGTATTGACCTCTGAAAATCTTAGCAGGGCGGCGGGTTTTTGTCAAGGATTCGTTTGGTGAACCTAGAAATAGATAATCATCTAGACAGCTTTCCTGAGATTTATGAGTTTGGCGAAGTTGCCGTACCGTTTTTGGCAATTTACTTTGCTGCAAAGATTATCGATGGAAGTCCGAAACCAAATGATGACGTAGCGGAAATCGGCTATTTTACACGCGATGAGCTGCAAAAATTAGATATTACTTATCCTGCGCTGCGTGAATTATTGCTTGCAAAAATGCCTTAAATTTATTTTAGTACTATTGCTCCGGAGTCGCGTTATGACAAGGGAGTTAGCTATGCTATCCAACGCTAAAGATAAACAGACTTAACAAGCTGAGCAAACTTTTTAGTAGGGACGCTCTCAATATAGACGCTGGAATGATCTAATGTCTCTGATTGTTTAATATGATCATTTGTTAGCGTCAGGTTATCTGGCAGTTTATTGGTGATTTGCATTGCTTGCATCAGTTCGCACAATGCATAACATCCAACAAGCAGTGTCTTCGGCGTTATGCGCCGCGCGTCAGGCCGTATTCGCTCCTTAACGCTGCCTCTATCGTACCAAGCGCGGACGACGGAGTTGAATTTGCCGCAGCTCCAGCCTTTAGTGATAATATTTGTTACTGGCGTTTCGTCGGCTCGGCAAGTCCGTTTGCCTTCCTGAGTCAGTAGCAAATCCTCATGATTACCGCCTTGCTGCAGGGTTAGTTAGTATTTTATGGCGCCATCAGCGATAGAAATAAGACTAATTGCTCCAAGTGTTGCTGCGCGCTCGATAGCATGTTTAACAGGTTTAATTTGACGCGCTTCAATAGTTACTGGAAGCTGTCTCCTACGAATTAAATCCCTCTCTATCATTAGAGGGGTCTCGTATGTTTTTCTATCAATTATTTCAAGTTCCTCGATCAGTTCGGCCATAGCTTGGTGGAGATAGAGGGACTCAAACCCTCGGCCTCAGCAATGCGAATGCTGCGCTCTATCAGCTGAGCTATATCCCCGTGAATTGAGTCAAATGGTGGGAAATACAGGGCTCGAACCTGTGACCTCACGAATGTGAATCGTGCGCTCTAGCCAACTGAGCTAATTTCCCGCACCAGACGCGATTTTCCTCAATAAAAACCGCTCAGAGATATTTTATACCAAAACGGCGAAAAAAGAAAATTATACTGCGCTGATTTGTGTTATAAAAGTGTGAAAAGTTTTTTAATCAAGCAAAGACCTAGTAGAGCGAAGCTGAAACTACCGCATACTAAAAGTGACGTCAACCTTTTTGACATTCGCACCAAGCACTTCTTCTAACTGCTCGGGATTGGTAACTTTGCCGATGCGAACGTACTTATATGGAGTGTCAATTGATTTATAAAACAAGACAATAGTTCGTACACCGTAGAGCATAATGTCGCCTGTCTCGACTCGTTTGGGTTTCGTGTGATTTGCTGGCAAATCTTCCGGCGAGGCGGCGAATTTTTCATTTGCCAAATGGTCTTCCATCTTCAATGTGAAAGGAAGCTGGGTGAAGAGAGCTCGCGTCGTTTCATTATCCGCCAATTTCACGTCAAATTTCTTATCGCCAACCGTCATAACGATATCCGGGCTAAAAGGCTTATTGTGCTTAGGCTTGATAGCGGTTTGCTCTGGCGGCTCGCTGAACTTGTCACGATAAAAATAATAAGCCGCTCCTCCGGCAGAAACGACCAAAACAACCAAAACGACAGCCGCAATCGATATTTTATTCATATGCATTACAGTAATATTAGTTCTTTTTTATGATGGATTTGTGCAAACATAAAAATTTTTCAACAATCCATATTCTGGTGCGGATGAAAGGACTTGAACCTTCACGCCGTGAGGCACATGCTCCTAAGGCATGCGTGTCTACCAATTCCACCACATCCGCGTATTGATTGTGTGAAATAATCTAGAACCTATTGTAGCAGAATATATTAATGAATGCTATAGTTCATGTGGTAAAGTTTAGATTTTATTGACCAGGGTTGCTTAGTTTAACCGTGCTATTTTGCAGCCATTTGTTTAACCGTTTCGGCAATTACTGCAACTAGTTGAGATGTGAGCACAGGGGCTTCCTCCTTGCTCTTAAGTAAGTTTCGACCTCTCCGTACAACAGGTTCTTCCTTGGAAAATATCCTGTCCGCAACCGTTTTTATGATTTCATTCTTAAGCTTCCTGTCGTTTTCGATTGCAAGGAGATATGGCTTTAATGCTTTAAGCTGATGTGCTGTTCGCTGGTTAGAGCGCTGAGCTTTGCGATGCTCACTCGACTGCGTAGCAGTGTAGCCTGCGATACCTCCTGCGAATAACGCAACAAATGCTCGTGCAACTAACGATTGCCACGATGGGGTATTTTGGGTTACATCTACCACCATGCAGACTGAGAAGCCAAGAGCAACAAGTAGTAATAAAACTGTGATTATTCGCCAATTATTTGCACTATCCATATCCTCTTTTGCAGAGCTGGCGTATTCATGAATGAGAGTTTTATCCCCAGCGATATTAAGGAGGTTGTCTATTTCTTTCAGGCTCGTCTCTGCATCCTGAGCTACGAGCGTGAGCTTCGTCTTTGCATCTGTCGTTAACTTATCGATAGCATCTTCTTTTTTCTTGAAGGTATCAGCTATCTCAACCGTTTTTGTCTTAACGAACTGTGTGATCGTATTATTTCGCTCATTTTCAGCTTTTTGAAATGCAAGCTGTTGCTCCGTTGATAATTTGCTTGAAGAATCTTTAATCTCTTTTAGTTCATCGTCAAGCTCAACAGTCTTAGTGTCAAGAGCCTCAAACTCGGTTTTTGCTTTGGCGACCTTCTCGTCAATCGCTTCTTCAGAAGCCGTGCCTTTTGCAGTTATTTCGTCCATCTCTCTTGTAACTACCCGTTTGTACTGTCCAACAGATCGATTAAGACCAGCGACCGCTTTTCTAGCCCCATCAACGTCAACGGCAGGCGTCAGGTCAGGTATTTGCTTAAGGATGTTATCAATGTAAGTGTCCATGTATGAAGAGGCAAGATACGTGTCGTTTCCTGAGCTTATCCACGAATCGAAATTAGAAGACGCATTTGCGATATGACTGCCGATAGATTCAAGGGTTGACCAGATAACGAGCCGACTATCGGTATTATCTAACCTATCTACGAGAAGTTCTAGCACCAGTTTGGCGCGATTAGCATAATCAATAGCATCTACAGATGCTTCGCTCATATCGTGGCTTTCAAGTTCATTCAAAAAATCCTTAGCCTTGGTGTAGGCTATGCTATTTTTTACTTTTTCTTCCCATTTATCCATGAGCGACACTCCTCCTCGTTGAAGCTGTTATTACCACCAATGTACTGATTACACTTATTATACCATCTTATCCGTCGCCAAAACGATAGCAACCGACCGGACACCTAACACCTATTCTGACTCCTAAAATGCCTCCAACGGGGTCAAAGTCCAACGAGTGGAATCAAGGGGTCTAAAGCGGTAATTCATGCCTCAAATTTGCCGTTTTTTCGGGTATTTGTGCCATTTTAACGGGGGTAGATGGTGCATTGACGATATTTGCAAATTATTGCTTAATTTTTTGCCTTAGGAGCATATGCCTCACGGCGTGAAGGTTCAAGTCCTTTCATCCGCACCAAGTATATAAGAGTTACGGATCCCTAAAGACTCTCTTTATTTTATGTTGAATTGCAATAATTATTGCGACACCTCTCTTAACAAATTTAATTCGTGCATAAAACGTTCAAATGGCGTATCAAACTCTAGGCATTTTCTCGGTCTGGAGTTTAATTCATTTTTTACTTTTTCATAACAAGTAAATTCCTTACCTCTATCTTATTTCTATCGTTTAAGGTAAGATAACTATGACTCATATTAACCTCCGTGTGTGTTTGTTGTTACTAACATTTTACACGAAGTTAGTATGAGTTTTTTACTTGCTAGAGGTGTCGCATTTAATTTTACAATCTATCATATACTTTGAGTACTTTGAGGCGCATTGCGCTTCGGCACTTACGGCCTTATTACTACTCAAGGCTGATAGACCTCCAGATGCTATGCGAGCAAATAGTGGCGCCGGCTGTGCCAGTTAGCTCGGCGTAACTGATTTCTTACTGAGTTCCTGTGCTGGTGCGCCAAAGGACATTGTGTGCAGGTTTTCTATGCTAGTAAATAGCCACGGACTGAAGTTCATAATCTCGATATCGTTTGGATGTTTTTTGAGTCAGACATTCTTCGGTTATTTTATCCACGGATGTTTTGCCACTACCTCAAGCGCCATATAACCCGACCGTGAATGACTCAGAGTTTGGTACTTTGACGAGCGCTTCAGCTAGACCTTTAGCAAAATCAGTGCGACCAACCTATCTTCTTTGACTGTCGCTACTGGCTCATCGGGGTTTTATCAGACCTTGTCATCTTGTTCTGTCTCATTGCGAGTAATCAAATCATAGACCAAACTAGAAAGCGATATGTAGTGAATAGCCAGATTACGCTCAAGAGCTGTTGCCAGTGTGTGCGCTTTTTCATCGCGTAAGAATTGTATGGTCAGGTTCAGGTAGCCAACACCGCGGAAGAAGTCTTTTTCGGCCTGGGTCGTACCGTCTGATTTACCAAACAGTTGCGTGTAGTATTTTTTGCTCTCGGCATTCATATTGAACACTTCGGTGGCTTTTTCGTTGCCAGTTATCTCTTGCAGTTTGTTGCGTACCAATTTGTATGCTTCGTCCACCGCGTGGAAGTAGTCCTCGTTGATTAAGTACTGTTTGATGTGGTCGTAAACATTTTTGTTGATCTGTAGCGATATAAAGTCGTTGTCTATAATTGCGAGCGGCGTTTCATCTATCTGTGTGGCGGGCGTGATATTTCTAGTACCCAGTATGTCGCGGCCTGATACTTTTGACTTGGCATATAACTCTACGCCATCAAGTGCCAAGTTTTTGTTGATGGTCGCCAAGACTCTTTTGGTGTTCCAATTTATATCTCTAACTTCCGGATGGAAGAACTCGGCCAGGAATTTCAGGAACTTGGCGTCTTCTGTTTCCAGCAGGTCAAACTTATCAATGTACCAGTTGTCATCCCAATCATTGTTATTCACGCGGTGCTGCCACAGGTCGCCTTTCATGTCAGGGTAACGGCTGTCGGTAGATGGTAGTTTTTCTAGGTTGAATATGCGCTCCCAGAACTCTACTTCGTTTAACCTGCCATAAAAGTCGGTGGCCATGTAAGTGTCCAGAACTTCTAGGACGGTATACCTGGTTATCTTCGTGATTTTATTGGTCATCTGTACATCCTCCGTGGCGCATCATGACTTTGTCTCATATACATCAAACAACATGACGTGAATTTCAACTTGTCGGCCGTTATCGTCAGGTTTGGTCATAACAAAGCGCCACTCACCATCGCGTTGCTTGATTGTGCGCACGTAGTCGCTTCGTTCAGTAAATATGAGCTTGACTTTACTTTGTATATCAGAGAAGTTAGCGTTGTCTTTATTGAATATAACGAGTGCGGTTTTGGCGTCGCGCCAAGTCAAATAACCCAAAAGCTGGTCTATGCCTTTGTCTATATATTTCTGACCTTTCCATAGCTTACATTCAGCAACAAAAGTCGCTTTATTGTCGAAGGGTATTGAGATGTCTGTTTTGCCGCTCTTATGGAATAGCTCGCCGCCGACCGCGCCACTCTTTATGCTCGCAGACAAGCCGACCAGCAACATGTCCCGGAGCGCTTCTTCGTCCTTTGATTCTGACGCTCGGTTGGTTTCCATAGATGCACCCATGCTTCGTATGGTTTCAAGTATCGTTTCGTAATCTTTGCTTGATATTGTTCCACCAGGTTCATCTTTTTTGGTTGAGAGTGGAGTCAGCTTTTGCACTGAAATCCTAACTTGATTTAATGGGCTAGGATTGTCTGATTTTTCAAGTGGTATATTCAGCGCAGTCTTTATCGAGTCGAGTTTGTTTATCTGCTCAAAACGTTTGGCGACTGCTTCGGCTACCACGCCTTTAACACGCTCTTCAAACCCAGATAAGTCGTTGTTTATGTAATCTATGTTTTGTTGTATTGATGCTATCTTTCCGTCTACTTCATCCTTTATCCGCTCCGCAGTGGTGTTTGATTCAGTAAACTCCAATGCAAAGGTCAATTTGTTGCCGGTAATCTCGGCATCGTCACACGTCATTCGCATGCTAGTAGGACTGACTTTGAACAGGTCTACGGAACCAGTGAACGGTACCGTAATAACGACCTTATAGCCGGGCACGCTGATTGGACTATCGTCAAATGCTTGTACATACATATTATTGCCGGTGACATCTACCTTGGTCTCCACTATGTCCTGGGTTTTGTTGTCCGCCAACAGCACCAGCGGGGCTAAGCTATAGCCAGACACGATGTGATCAACTATTTTCTCCTGACTGTTTGCTTCAAAAACACTCTTTTTAATATTACTGGCTTTTTGACGAGCGTCGGCAACAATACTCTCTGACCATTCGTGCCATCCGATTGCGTGAAATAGATAGTTCTTTGATCGACCATAATACATATTACTTAAATTATACAATAAACCCAGCAAATCTGCGTGTTTATGTATACTCTTGAAAATATTTCACGATTAATGTACCTTGGGCTTTAGATAACTAATAACGACCATGAGTCTTCTGTAAATAACCCACCAAAAAGATGCATGGGGACCTGGTTTCAAATACGATGAAAATGGATTACTAAAATTTTGACGGTAAATTAGGGGAGTAATATGGCATCAAGCAAGGAATATTTAAATTTCATATTAGGGCAGTTGTCTGAATTGGAAGATATTACTTATCGTGCGATGATGGGTGAGTATATAATTTATTATCGTGGGAAGATTATTGGTGGAATTTATGATGATAGATTCTTGGTAAAGTCTGTGAAATCTGCGATAGAATATATGCCAAATGCAGAATATGAATTACCTTATGGGGGAGCAAAGGAAATGCTATTGGTAGATGATGTAGATAACAAAGAGTATTTAACAGGGTTATTCAATTCTATGTATAAAGAATTACCGGCAATAAAAACTAAAAAGAAAAAATGAACGGTAAATCAAAGCGGTATAATATTTTCTGTATAGGCAACAAGTTTAAGGAGGAAAGATTATGGATTATAAAGAAATAAAGCTTAATGTTTCAAATAATAAAATTAAAGAATATAAGCAATTTGAGGGCTTAAAAATATATTCTGATATTTTTAAATCTGAAGATGAAAAGGTCTTGATTAACAAAAGAATATATGTTACAAAAAAACAGAATTATGTTTATTACGAAAGAACAGATGTAAATTGGAATTATTGGTCAAGCGAAAGAAATTATAATTCAACATTTAATCCGGAGAATGATAGTAAACACAACATTATATTTGAAGTTTCATCAGAATTAAGCGATTTTATTAAATATTTGGGAGAAGAAATAATTCGGAAGATTGAATTGAAACAGCACAATGGAGAAATTGTTGAGATATTAGATATTTGATTGTGTTATGAAGAATAAAGCATTGACTGAAAATATAATATCTACTCAAGCACGTAAAATTCCTAATTTTAGTAATGTCAATTAAATAAAAAATAGTATAAAAACAGTAAATCAAAAAAGGTTCACTGTTTTTCTTACTCATTTTTCATAATAAAGCGTCCATAAATATAAAAAGTCTTCAATAACAACAACCTTGCAAATCTATACCCACTCGACCGAAGCAGAAAAATCAAATGCACTTCTCGCTGTAACCGATAAAATTTACAATAAACATAACGACAACGATCAAGCAAAACATCCTTATAAACGATAAAGGAGTCTAAAAGAGGAGTCTGTTACAAGAATAGACTCCTCTTTTAGCGAAAAAAGGCTATATTACTCCTATAAAATACAAGAACAGGCAAGCGAGTCTGTTAGCTCCTAAGGCATGCGTGTCTACCAATTCCACCACATCCTCATAACTAATTGTTAAGTACGCATCCGCGCACTTCCAAATTATATCAAAGCAAAATGTACTTATCAACTGAGCGCGCTTATGCTAAAATTAAATCAATAGACCAAGGAGGATTGATGAATAAAATTGCGACATATCTGAATGAGCATTTGGCGGGTGAAGTCATTACTCATGATTCTGTTTTACGCCAAGCCGAGACAGACGGCAGCATTCTGGCGCGGCGGCCGGATATGGTGGTGCGGGCGGCTGACATGAATGATATTCGCAAGGTGCTGCGCTTTTGCTCGCAGTTGGCGGAAAAAGGCCACGTGCTGCCAGTTTTCGCCAGAGGTAGCGCTACAGACGCGACGGGAGCGGCGATCAATAAAGGCATCGCAATTGATTTGAAAACACATATGAACCGAGTGGTGGGCAGCGATCCGAAGCAGCGGCTGATTCATGTTCAAGCCGGCCTCGCCGTTTCGGCGGCAAATGCGGCGCTGACGACGCACAAAGGATTAGGTTTGCCAAACGTTTCTTACACCGACGAAGACGGTACGATTGGCGGCGCGATAAACACTTCTCCGGCTGGCACAATGACAGGCGCGCACGGCTTTTTCGCTGACACAGTTCAGCAGTTGGAGGTAGTCTTAAGCAATGGCGACGCTATTCAAACCGGGCGGATTTCCAAGCGTGAACTGAATAAGAAAAAGGGCTTGTCGACATTTGAGGGCGAGGTTTACCGGGAAATTGACAACTTGATAGCTGATAATGTGGAGCTAATTTCTCAGCTTGATCCCAGTTTGCCGGATACGGCGGGTTATAGCGCGATTGCCAAAGTCAAGCAAAAGGATGGGTCGTTTGACCTAACGCCGTTATTTGTGGGCAGCCAGGGCAGCTTGGGTATTGTTTGCGAGGCGATTTTACGCGCGAACTTTGTTCATCCGGAATATTCGGTGGTCGCTGCGCCGTTTAAGCATATTGCCGATGCTCAGGAGGCAGCAAGTTTGGCGATGAAAAATAAAGCAGTCTCGGTCGAATTGATCGATGGGCGGATTTTACGCCAGGCATATCTGGCGGGCAAGCGGCTTGAGTGGGCGCCGAAGGAATGTTTCAGAGGCGCGGTTGTCATCGCGATATTTGATGAATTCTCAGACCGTGCGCGGGTGAAAGCCGCTAAGAAAATGATGAAGAAGTTAAGCGCCATAGATGCCATAAATATTTCATTGATTGACATGGAAGTCCAAGGATTGGCTAGTTTGCATTCCAGCTTGGCTTTGATGGAAGCGCCAAGCGAGCCGCATATGACCGCGCCAAGGGCCTTTTCCGGAATTTGGCTGGCAGATCAGCAGATCGCTGGTTTCGCGGAGGATTTGAAGGCTCTGGAATCGACGTACGGCTATGCGCTGCCTATGTTTGTCGATTTTAGTAATAATTATACGGCCTTATATCCAAAGTTTGATAGTAAAAAAGTCAGCGAGCGCCAGAAGATTTTGCAATTGTTTGCAGAGGTGGCGCAGCTTGTTGATAAGCATGAGGGCTCGTTTGCAGCGTTTGGCGGCGATGGCCGGCTGAAGTCGAGTTTTATGTACAAGCATATGCCAAACGACGAAAAACAGTTGTATGCTAAGGTGAAAAAGATTTTTGACCCGATGGGAATTTTTTGCCCGGGCGTTAAGATGGAAACGCCGATGAAGGATTTGGCGGCAGAGATGAACGCGTGGTGTAAAATTCGTAATCAAGCTTGATGTTGGATTTCTTTTGGATTATAATAAGCAGTACGCGGATGTGGCGGAATTGGTAGACGCGCTAGCTTCAGGTGCTAGTGCCAGCAATGGCGTGAAGGTTCAAGTCCTTTCATCCGCACCATAATATGGAAAACTTCGGAATTGTCGCTTGAAATGGCGACTTTTTCAATTTTGTGCTATGGTAGTATCCATCGCGTAACTTCCGCTGGCGGAAATACTGTCCAGCATCTTGTCGAATGCTGCTTTGTTCTTTTCCCAGGTGAGTTCCTCTGAGGATAAGGATATTGAGCGGATAATGCCGTCGTTTTTACCGATGACAACACGGATTTTCATTATGAATAATGAGTACTTTGTCGAGCAGCTGGCATTGACGGAAAACAATCCTACAACACCGTTTGTATCAGATCTGTCAACAGATTTGCTGATATTTGGCGTTTTTGAGCATCCGACATTACTAGCAGAGGCAAGTCCATCGCGGATTTGGTTTGAGTCAAACTCCTTTGAGAAAGATTCTCGTAAAGTTTCATAATATTCCGGCGAGGCATTGGTTAGTGCTGCTTGCTGGTTAATTTGACTGACTGTTAAAACAGCTGATGATTTGTTATTTTTTAGCGAACCGTCGCCATAAATTACTCTAGCTACATTATCATCTGATTTACCTCTCGATTCCTTGTCATATTTTCGCCATTGTTTAGGCACCAGCCAAGACGTATGATCTAATGAAGCTCGGGTCAGATCTTCTTCTTTGACCAAATTGCGAGTATATGTCAAATAGGTGAACGTGGTGACGCCGCTGATGATTGCTATGAGAATGAGTTTGATAATTTTGTGTTTTTTCATGAGGTATTACGCTTATGATAGCAAGTTTTTAGCGTGGAGGGAAGAATGCGGCGGAATTAGCGCTAGCTTGCCGCGGCGTTTTATGATTGCGGCGTGCTGCTTGGATGATTATAATGACATTATGCAGGATACGCGAAATGTAATCGACAAATTCAAGGGCCGGAGCGAGGCGGAGATTGTGAAGGAGCTGGATGCCAAGGATCATGGTCTGGTGATTGCTCTGGAGAACACCGAGCGGGATTTTAATATGGGGACGATTGTCAGGAGCGCCAATGCGTTTGGCGTGCGGCAGATTTACGTCATCGGTCGGCGGCAATGGAACAAGCGCGGCGCCATGATGACGGATAAATATTTGCACGTACATTACGTTGGCTCGACAGCGGAGTTTGTCAAGCTAATGCGGTCTGAAGGCAGGATAATTATTGCGATTGATAATATTCCGGGTAGTGTCAATATGTCAGAGACGACCTTGCCGAAGCGGGCGGTGCTGGTGTTTGGCCAGGAAGGGCCGGGAATTTCCGAGGAAATGGTACAGTCGGCAGACAAAATTGTCGCCATCGAGCAATTCGGCTCAACTCGCTCCATCAATGTTGGCGCAGCAGCCACCGTAGCGATGTATTGCTGGCTGCAGCAGCATGTGTTAAATTGAGACTTTTCGTTCTGCGGCAAGTTTCCTAGTCGATTTTTTGTAAAACAATCCCGGTTCTGGCCGGCAAATACACCTGCAGCTGATGTCCATTTTCCTGGGGCGAGGTAAAATACCGCGTTGAATCGTCTATGCGATTTTGTCCGCCAAACCGCTTGTCGTCGCTGTCCAAAATTACACCGTATGATCCCGCCGCTGCCGGCACGCCATAATCCGTCCACGACTGGTTGGGTGAAAAATTCATGATAAACAGCAGATCGCCGCGTATGAAGCTGACGACGTGGTCGTGTTGGCGCATGGTGAGGTAGTGAATACCTGGGTCGTCAACGGTTTGGATGAGCTTCATCAGGCTCGCGTCAAATTCACCTAGCCATTGGTATTTGAGAAAACCATTGTCGCGTAAACTCCACTGGCGCCGTGCGTGCTTGAATGACCAGTTGTTGCCTGTACGCGGAAAGTCGATCCACTCGGGATGTCCAAATTCATTACCCATGAAATTAAGGTAGCCGCCGCCGTGCAGTCCGGCTGTCAGCAATCGGATCAGCTTGTGCAGCGCCATGCCGCGCTCCACTGTCAGGTCGGGGTCATCCTTGTTCATATGCTCGTACATTTCCTTATCAATCAGGCGAAAAATCAGCGTCTTGTCGCCGACCAAGGCTTGGTCATGGCTCTCGGCGTAGCTGATGACTTTTTCCTCTGGGCGGTGCGAACTCAGCGTGTGAGTCAATTCACCTAAGTCCCAATCTTCGTCGCGCTTTTCTTTCAGCGTTTTAATCCAGAGATCAGGTGCACCCATCGCCAGTCGATAATCAAAGCCCAGGCCGCCGTGTTCTGTCGGTGCCGCCAGCCCGGGCAGCCCGCTCATTTCCTCGGCAATGGTCGTGGCATCGGGGCGAACAGCGTGAATGACGTCATTTGCCAGCCTGAGGTAGACCAGTGCGTCCTTATCAACATCGTCAGCAAAATAATCATCATAACCGGTGAAGCTTTTACCTAACCCGTGGTCGTGATACAGCATGCTGGTTACACCGTCAAATCGAAAGCCGTCAACGTGGTACTCGTCCAGCCACCAGCGGCAATTGCTGGCCAAAAAGTGCAGCACTTCCGGCTTGCCATAATCAAACAGCCGCGAATCCCACGCTGGATGGTCGTGAGCTTTGAAATATTGCGTTGGATCGCCTGCGAAATTGCTGAGACCTTCGACTTCATTTTTGGCGGCATGAGCATGAACGATATCAATGATAACGCGCAGTCCCAGTCCGTGCGCCGCGTCAACTAACCGCTTAAAATCATCGGGCGTGCCAAACCGTGACGACACCGCGAAAAAGTTGCTGACGTGATAGCCGAAGCTGCCATAGTACGGATGTTCGGCGATAGCCATCAGCTGGATGGTGTTGTAGCCGGCTTGTTTGATGCGCGGCAGGACGTTCGCGGTAAATTCGTTGAAGCTAGCAACCTTTTCCTCCTCGCTGCTCATGCCGACATGCGCTTCGTAAATCAGCGGCACGTTTGGCGCAGGTGGAATGTCATGCTGCCACTGATATGGCTCATCGGGCTGCCACACTACGGCCGAAAAATCCACCGAATCATCATCCTGGACGACGTAGGTGGCATATGATGGCAAGCGCCAGCCGTCGCCGCCCCGCCAATAGACGCGCACTTTGTAACGCTGTCCGTGGCGCAGCGCGTCTTTTGGCAGATCAACACTCCATTCGCCATGTTCACCGCGCTGTAAACGAAACTCCTCGCGCTCTTGCCAATCAGAAAAATCGCCAACCATTACTATGCGCGTAGCATTCGGCGCCCATTCGCGAAATGTCCAGCCCGCCGCTGTCTGATGCAAGCCAAAATGGAGAAAACCTAAGGCAAACTCCGCTGGCGTCGTGCTGCTCAAAACCTTGCGCAGCTTCGACGACATATACGCTTCGCGCGCTGCGATGACGCTTTTGTGCGGCGCCAACCACGGATCCAGGTCGATCAGCGTTTTCGTGCTCATGGTTATAGTATACCGCACATCATGGTGATTATGCTTGAAGTTCGCCATATTGCAATATACGATACACATATGGAATTACCAAAGGTTGAGATAGGTGTTGATTTACTTGGTCGAATGTCGGCGGGCGATTGGGAAGAAATCGCCATGGCGAACATGCAGCTTGGCGCCGAAGAAGAAGCCGCAGCCCTGGGCGATGTGGAGCGAGTCATGCGCACTGATGAAATTGAAGGCGAACGGGTCAGAGTCGTTGGCTATAGTCAAATTGCCGATGGCTCATACGAATTATGCGCTGCCGAAGGCGTGGCAGACATGGTAGTGTCTCTGGAGATTGATCCTGAGCATCCAGCGCCTTTTGCGACCCACACCAAAGAGATGGCAGCTTTGTGTGTGCGTACTATACGAGGCGGCGCAACAGTGGATCATTATTTCCCGCTGGATCGACAGGCGATTGCGGCTGCAGAATTATTGCCAGACTCAAGCGATGTGCCGCGCTACATTCGCAAACTTCGCCATTATGTTGATAAGACCGAAGAAACTGTCGAGGAGAATGATATTCAAGATGCTGCGTCACGGCAAGAGCTGATAAACGATTTGAACACTGTATTGAGCGAGATAGCATATGGCACTGGAGTAAGATTGGAATGCAAAGCATACAGTCGAAGAGTTGGCGCCAATAAATATGGCGTTGATGTTAACGCAGACGGGCAAGTTCTTTTCGGCGACCTGCCGACCTTTGTGTGGAGTGGCAATCGTCCGGTTCTGGAGATATTTGATAAAGATGATCAGTCGGTGCTGTTTCGCGTTGACGTGAAAGACGTGCTGGATATTCTGCCAATTGACGAAAGGCATGTTGATAATGGCGCTGATTTGTTTGAAACGGTTTTTACTGAGGATTTTCAGCGACTAGCGTGGAGATTAGCGACTGATCTTTCTTACGCGGATGAATCAAGTTTTTCGGATACGCTGCGCGAGCATGTGCGGACGTTGAGCGCTGCTTTGCCGAATACTGAGCTTAATGCTGTCAGCTTGTCTGGTTTTGTATTGGCGCCGAGCGATACGGACAACAGTTTGAAACTCGAGTTTATCGACAGCGACAGAGCATGCGTTAACGGAGTGAACTTTGTGAAGTATGGCGGAGCAATTCATGCAGTGCTTGAAGTTGCGGTGTCTGATCAGTCTAGCGATTCGTCGCGGAGCGTGTATGCCATGCCAAGCCGCGACAAATTGCTGCGGTTTGAGAACTTGAATGATGATGCTCAAGACCTAGAGTTTGCCGTGACATCTCTGCACGACATTGCTCAGGATGCGGGCGAACTGTTTGAGAGCGATGCTTTTTACGGCTTTTCCTTGGCGGATCAGCTTGAGATAGTAAAGCAATATGACGATGAAGCGCATAACGTCTTAGCGGCAATCAATGAGCCGCGAGAGTTCAATGGCGAATGCACGGTCATGGCGTATCGCTGTCTGCCGGGCAGTTTGCTGAATGTTGTTTCGTGGAGCGATGTTCCATTGCAGGAAGCAGGTGGCGGCAAGAGCACTGAGCCGTTTACGTTGCGGGCGGATCGACTGGCGGCGTGGAATCCAGAACTGAACAATCCGCTGGGTTTGGATGGGCGACTTCGGAAGGCTGCAGATTTGCCGCTTAGTTTTGGCGAGCCAGTTTTGATGGTCGGTAACCGTGCAGACGATATGTTTTACCTGGTACGCGCCCGGGATATTATTGGCCTGTCGCGAGGCAACCCTCAGGACATTTCATGATATAATCAGACAGATTATGCAACAAAAACCGTTTTCTTTTGAAATAACTTCGCGGCTAGATAAGACACTGGCGCGCACTGGCGTTATCCACACGCCGCACGGCGATATTAAAACACCAGCGTTTATCGTGGTAGGCACTAAGGCTAACGTTAAAGCCATGGTGCCAGAAATGGTTGAGTCGGTTGGTGCACAAGCGGTATTAGCGAACGCCTATCATCTGTATTTGCAGCCGGGTCATGAACTGATCGAGAAGGCTGGTTATTTGGGCAAGTTTATGAATTGGTCGGGGCCGACATTTACTGATAGCGGCGGCTTTCAGGTGCTAAGTCTGGGCTCGGGTTTTAAGAAAGTATTGGCTATGAGTACCGATGTTGATGAGGAAATCGCCATCGCTAAAAAATCGTCGCGCCACGCTTGGGTGGACGAAAACGGCGTAATGTTCAAATCGCACCTGGACGGCTCGTATCATAAATTTACGCCAGAACTATCCATGCAAATTCAGGCGGGCATTGGCGCCGACATCACCTTTGCTTTTGACGAGCTGACCTCGCTAATTGATCCATATGATTATCAGGTGGAGGCATTGGCGCGGACGCATGCGTGGGCGGAGCGGAGTTTGGCGGAAGTTAAACGTCTGCGTGAAGCTCGTCCCGACAAGCCATATCAAGCGTTGTTTGGCGTGCTGCAAGGCGCAAATTATGAAGATTTACGCAAGCAAACGGCTGAATTTTTAGGTGCAATGGATTTTGACGGCTACGGCATTGGCGGCGCGCTGGAAAAGGAAACCATGGCGCAGACGATTCAGTGGGTTAATCAGATCTTGCCCGAGAACAAGCCGCGGCATTTGCTCGGCATCTCCGAGCCGGATGACATCTTTGCGGCGATTGAGCAGGGAATTGACACCTTTGACTGTGTCAGCCCGACGCGCGTGGCTAGAAACGGCGCGGCCTATACGCCGTTTGGGCGGATCAATGTTCGCGGCCAAAAATACCGCGAACTGTTTGAACCAATTATGGATGGTTGTGACTGTTATACGTGCCGCCATTACACCGCCGCCTATCTCTGTCATTTACTCCACGCCCGCGAATCTCTGGCTGGTACGCTGCTGTCGATTCACAATGAACGATTTATCGTCAAATTGGTTGATGACATTCGCGCTAGCCTGGAGGACGGGACATTTTACGAATTTCGCGAGGCGTTTCTTCATAAATATTATGCAAAATCATAAAATTAGCCCATAATGCTTTACTTCTGATATATAAAATAATACAATTTACCTAACTAAACAGAGGTGTTTGGTTCGTAGTATTAACAAGTCCGAAGCGGACGGAATAGGAGGAACAATATGGGTAGTAGAGAAGGATATTTTGGTACGCCAGAAAAAAAGTCTTCGCTATTAGGAAGTGTGTCAGAGCGAGTAATTGCTTTGAGTGGGGCTTTTGCGCTGGCATTGTCTCTTTCCGCCTGCGAAACGACAAACACAACTGGCTCAAACAGCGGCAGCGAGGTTTCTACTAGCGTAAACGATGGCGACACATCGACGGAGGTAAACAACGGCAATGAAGCGGCGCCAGGCGTGAATCACCATAATCATGATAATAACAAATGGGAGAAAGTTGAAGCTACAACGGAAACCCGCACTGATCCAAGAGAAGGTCTTGCTGTCGTTGATGGTGTTCTGACTGTTTGTATTGGAGACGACTTGTACAAATATAATAAGCCGGAAGATGATACATTGAATTCGTTTAAGATTACAACAGATGAAAATCTTGTTTCCGTTAATGACCCGACCTGCATAGGATCTCATCCTGACAATAGTAGCGGATGGGGTACTTATATAGAAAACGATAGCAATGAAAAAGGTGTTATGTCATGTGTAAAATATAAGGACGGAGAAGCAGAGGTTTATGCTGAAACGAACAAAACAGACACGACAGTAAAACGGAATGCAATAAGGGGCGGATGCTATTTTACGAGAAAAAATAACTCTCAATAAAACAATTTTCACAATTAAATTACCTAACCGTTATTTACAATTATTCGGTTATTCGCTATAATTAAACGCATACGCCGTGAGGTCTGTTTAATGGACTGTACCCGCGTGAAAATATAATTAAATAAAGGAGAACTTCTACAAATGGCAGATGCATTTGACCGAAGCAAACCGCACGTTAACGTGGGTACAATGGGCCACGTTGACCACGGTAAGACGACGCTGACTGCTGCAATTACCGCAGTGTTGGCAAAGCGCCTCCCAAGCGCAGTTAACAAACCCGTTGCGTACAATCAGATTGACAATGCTCCGGAAGAGCGCCAGCGCGGTATTACGATCGCTGCTTCGCACCAAGAATACGAGTCGCCAAAGCGCCACTATGCGCATGTTGACATGCCAGGCCACGCTGACTACGTCAAGAATATGATCACTGGTGCTGCCCAGGTTGACGGCGCAATCTTGGTGATTGCTGCAACCGACGGCCCAATGCCGCAAACTCGCGAGCACGTGCTGCTAGCAAAGCAGGTTGGCGTGCCAAAGATCGTTGTCTTCCTTAACAAGATGGACATGGCTGACGCAGATATGGTTGAGCTGATCGAAGAAGAAGTTCGCGAGCTGCTTGCTAAGAACGGCTTTGACGAGAATGCTCCAATTATCAAGGGCTCAGCTCTTAAGGCATTGGAAGGCGACGAGAAGTACGAAGATTCCATCATGGAACTAGTCGAGGCTATGGATGAATACATCCCAGAGCCGAAGCGTGATCTGGATAAGCCATTCTTGATGCCAATTGAGGATGTCTTCTCGATCAAGGGTCGCGGTACTGTGGCAACTGGTCGTATTGAGCAGGGTGTTGTTAAATTGAACGACGAAGTTGAAATCGTTGGTTTGAAGCCAACTCAGAAGTCAGTGGTGACTGGTATCGAGGCATTTAAGAAATCTCTCGACCAAGGTCAGGCAGGCGACAACGCTGGTGTCTTGCTGCGCGGTATTGAGCGTACTGACATTGAGCGCGGCCAGGTTTTGTGCAAGCCGGGTACAATTACCCCACACACTGAATTTGAAGCTGAAGTATACATCTTGAAGAAGGAAGAAGGCGGTCGCCACACTCCATTCTCCAAGGGTTACAAGCCGCAGTTCTACTTCCGCACCACTGACGTGACGGGTGAAGTTGAGCTGCCAGCTGACAAAGAAATGGTTATGCCAGGCGACACCGTAACCTTCAAGGTTAAGTTGCTCGCCCCAATCGCTATGGAGCAAGGTTTGAACTTTGCTATCCGCGAAGGCGGCCGTACCGTTGGTGCTGGTGTTGTGACGAAGATTGATAAGTAATCTCGCGCCGCAAACCTAATGAAATCCCCCGGATTATACCGGGGGATTTTTATAGTGGGGAGGTAAGTTTATTGCTTTGCGGACAGCCAAGGTAAAGTGTCTATGTTGTAGTTGCTTTCAGGTGAGTTTTAGTCTACTTCGCTTTCGCGGTAAATTATATAAGATGTAGGGAGGCCTTCTTTTTTATAGTCCTGCTTTTTAATAGTAAACCTGTTATCAACTAAAGCTAAATCATCAAATATTAACACACTTTCGTCTAACAGATTACCTTCTTCTGTTACTTTAAATCCGTACGTTGGGTTTAGACATTCATTAGAGTTTGGTATCTCGCTGTCCTTAGTAAACGAATCACCGATAAGTTCGCTGTTGATGAGTTTTTCGTCAGTATCACTGCTGCTGTATCTAGCTGTATAACCGCTTTCAAAACTAACAAGCGTGCTTCCATCGCAAACGCTTACATAGCAGCGTCCCATTCCGTCTTCGTCAAGGTTGCAATGTCCTGCCCATCCGTCCTCCGGGCTGCCAGTCGTTGATTGTTCAATAACATTATTGACAGATCGCGAACCCGAGCCTCCGCTAGCAGCAGTGCTTTCGCATCCAGCTGCCAAGCCAGCAGCTGATGCAACTATCGCCACTGCACCAATTACTCTAGCTAACGGACTTCTTTTAAATTTTTCTAAGAAGTTGTCTCCCCATGAAGGTTTTTCACCGCTTGCCATAATGTTAACCCCTTTCGTCCGCTGTCGGACAATTATGATGTTCTCTAGACCACCTCGATCTAGTTACCCCGGATTATACACTATTTGTAAAAAAGTAAAAATCTTGACAATTCGTTACAGCTTATGCCAAAATAAACTAAGCGAATATCATAAAAATCAAAAGGAGATTTTGGTGAATAAACAGAAATTGGTGATTGTTGGCGGCGGCGGAATGGTTGGCGCAACAGCAGCGTATGCGTGTGCGCTGCGCAGTGTGGTTGAGGAGATCGTGCTGATTGACCGTAATGCGGATTTGGTTTGGGGCCAGGCAGCAGATATTAACGATGCCATGGGACTTGACCGTAATGTCGAGGTGCGCGCCGGTGATTATAGCGATATCGCTACTGATGACATCGTGGTAATCACTGCTGGCTCGCCGCAAATGCCAGGACAGACGCGGCTGGAATTGGTTGGCGTCAATGCTAACATTATGCGTGATATCGTGAAAAACATTATGGCGGCTGGCGCTAAACCGTATCTGGTCGTCGTCAGTAATCCGGTTGATGTATTGACCTATGTGGCGTTGAAAGAATCGGGATTGCCGAAAAATCGTGTGATGGGTACCGGAACAACCCTAGATACAGCGCGCCTAAAATCGCATTTGGCAGATTTATTGAATGTCAATACCCGCGATGTCGACGCCTACATTCTCGGCGAGCACGGCGATTCGTCGTTTTCGACTATTGAGACAGCGCAAATTGGCGAGGTACCGCTGCGCGATTACCCAGGTTTTCAAGAGGAAATTGTGGATAATATTGAGCAAAAAATCCGCGACCGCGCCTATAAAGTTATCGAAACCAAGAAATCAACCTATTTTGCCATTGGTTTTGTTATCTCGAAAATCGTCTCTGCGCTTAGGCAATCAACCCACACTATTTATCCAGTTTGCTCACTAGCTGAGGGCGAATACGGACTTGACAACGTTGTTCTAGGCTTGCCATCCGCTATTTCGTCAGACGGCGTGAATATTCTGGCCGGTTATCCGCTAACCGACCGTGAAAAAGAACTGTTGGCACACTCAGCCGAAGTCGTATCTGAGATAATCCGCAGTTTGTAGCAAAATCCGTACAAGTGCTGTTGTTTGACAAAATATATTATCTATAGTATATTTGAACAGCTATGGAAAAGTTGCCGCATATATCACGCAGAGAGAAGCGAGAATCAATGGCTAAAGCGCTTGGAGAGCATGTCAGCCCGCTGATCGCTGATATGTATCAAACCGCTTTGAATCTGTTTCCGGCTCGCACACTGGAGGAAATGCGAGTTGTTATTAAAGAAGATAGCGGCGATTTCAGGGGTGGCGAAGGCGAGCAGGATGGCGAAAAAGTTCCGATGATTGTTATTGGCATGCAAGAAACGCTTGCCAGTCCGAATCTTATAGCACGGATGTCGTCTCGGCTGGGCATACCGCGCGAGTACCTTGAAAATGAAAGGACTGGTCGTCGTGTTGTTGGGTTGGTAGCATTTTGCCATGAGTTGGGCCACATAATCCAGCTTGACTATAGGGTGATGCGGGCTTTCGGCGAAATAGACAATACCATCGTGCCGCTACCGATGGACTATACACCTGAGCAGTACCAAGCATATATCCAGTCTGATCGTGAAGCTAATGCTGATTACATCGCAGCTTGTATTTTGGCGGCAAGCCAGTTGGGTGAAGCTGTGGGTTATCGACCGCCTATCGAAGACGCTGCTCAGTGGCGTCAATGGGTCGCGGCAAATCCAGTGATTCTGGACTAGTCATACACCAGACATCGTGGTACAATTATCAAGTATTATTAAATTGCCCCGAGAACTCGGCCAGCCGTTAGGAAATAATATCCGCGATGCGAGCAGAGGTTACGGGGTCGCACAAAGGAGGAGCTATGGCTCAAGATACAGGAATTAAAATCCGCATTCGGTTGAAGGCGTACGACCATAAGGTTATCGACCAATCAGCGAAGCAAATCATTGACACTGCAATTCGCACCGGCGCGAACGTTGCTGGCCCAGTGCCGCTACCAACTCGCCGCAGCACCTACACAGTGGTAAAAAGCCCACACGTGTACAAAATGGGTGGTGAGACCTACGAGCGCCGCGTTCACAAGCGTCTGATTGACATTACTAACGCCACACCAAAGACTATCGACAGCTTGCAGAACTTGAACTTGCCAGCTGGCGTTGACGCTGAAATTCGTATGTAATTTTAACACATTAGAAATTTCCGCCTCTTGAACGGGGCGGATTTTTTATGCTATAATCCTACCAAGTTTATGGCAAAACAAAAAAGACCGCACACCTACGCACGCAACCGTTCAAAATCTAGCGAGCTGTTTAACCGCAAGGGTCGCGAGAAAATTTACGAGAATGATAGCGCATTTTTTACTAAATTGGTGGCTTTTGTGATCCTTAGCGCCTTATGGATTAGGTTGAAAAATCCGATTGAAATGGGGGTCTTTTCCGTGCAGGCTGTGCCAGCCGGCTTGCTGATCGCACTGCTCTTAGTCTTAAAAATCGAAAAATACCAATTTAACCGAAAAATCTGGTACGTCACCCTCATTTTGATGGCAATTTTAACCTCGTTTACGCCAGTTGGCGTGATGATTTGACTGATACTTGCAATTGAGATGGTTAAAAGAAACCTTGGAAAAAGCGGATGCCGTAACGTATATTTGACATTTTAACCATTTTTAGTTACAGTCTAAAACATGAAAAATATTGAATCTACCCCCCCATCTTTATCAAATCCATTAGCAGGTGTTAGTGTTTATCCGGAACTCATCGCAATTGAACCGTGGTCTACACCAGATCCAGAGGTTAGAGCCTATTTTGAAGCATCTCGTCCGGACGTCTATCCTATACTTCCGCCAAGAGATCAGCTCAATCCGCAAGCGCGGGAGGCGCTGGCTGTTTTTGATAAAGCAGACGAATTGCGGGCAGAACCTGGGTATGAAACAGCACTAAAATTGGCAGATTTACAGGTAAAAGCGGCTATTGGAGCTCGTAGACAGCAAGTAGCAGTAGAACGAGTAAATAAGGAGATTAGGCAAGGAAAGATATTTCCAGAAGACAAAGTGAGTAAGACAGCCTACTATGCAGAGCAATCTGGGTGGGTGAGGCATGAAATTGAAGATCAAGCACTTTTAGGCGGATTGCCTGAGGGTAGTCCTCTATATAGGTCTCTTCAGCCGGGAAGCTCGGCTTTAGGTAGACTGACTATATTGGAGCGTCTTGGATTTAATGAAGAAAACATCAAAGGCTCTATTGCACTTCAAGGTCTGAATAACTACAACATGAAAAGTTACGGGAAAGTCTTAGGGAGCGAGCGGTTCTTCGGTATGCCAGACGATGATGATCGCGAGTTGTGGCTGGCGCGGATTCTTTATGATGCCAAGCACGTAATTACGAAACGACGGCAAGCGCGCGAGAGAAAGCGCAAAAGAGATATCATAGACGAGAGAAAGCGCAAAAAAGCCGCCGCCGATGCGAAAATGTTTGAAGACAATATAGAAGGAGCTGTTCGGCAGATTGAAGCTCGCGCAGAATCGTTACAGCAAGACGGTTATATGTTGAGTTCAACAGCAAACCTTGAGCCTAGCAGAGAGAAGGTTGAGCTTGTCAAAGGAAGTCTCGCAGAGTTGCGCCAAGTTTTTCCGGATTTGCATCACCCAGGCGTCTTGAATGTACTTGATGATTTAGTAGAAAATTTTGGTGCAGACGCCGCGGATAAAATAGCAGTATTAGTTGGTGCGCATGTCCTGGAAACGGGTAAAGTGTGTGCTCTTGGCTCAGATCTGGCGACTGTTTACAGAAAGTCAGATTCCCCAGAAGATCGACCTTAGTTTCGTTGACAGCATAGCGTCTGGCGTGCTATAATAGAGAGGTAATTTCTATTACGCGTAATATCAACTGTTCTCCTTGATGAATGAGCAGGTCTGGCTATGATTGAAGCGCTCGTTTTGAACGCCTCACTCAGAACCCAGAAACCGCACGTCATCAGGAGTATTTAAGTGGGAGTGAGGAAAAGTGAAAACACTTCTCGGTACCAAACTTGGTATGACCCAGCTCTTGGCTGAAGACGGCAAAGCCATTCCGGTAACGCTGATCCAAGCCGGCCCTGTCACCGTGACTCAGGTGAAGACTGTCGAAACCGACGGTTACAATGCGGTACAGGTCGCTTATGGAGAGGGTAAGAACCTGAGCAAGGCCGTGGCTGGACACGTCAAGCCAGCCCAAGTGACCCCGAAGCACATTCGGGAATTCCGCGTCGACGAGATCCCTGAGGGGCTCAAAGTTGGCGATGAAATCAACGTTTCCGCGTTCGAAGTCGGCGATTCTGTCGATGCGACCGGAACCAGCAAAGGTAAAGGTTTCGCTGGAACCATTAAACGCCACAACTTTAAGCGTCACCGCAAGACGCACGGTGGTAAAGGTAATACTCGTAAGCCAGGTTCAATTGGCTCGATGTATCCACAAAAAGTGTTCAAGGGTAAGACGATGGCTGGCCACATGGGTCACGAGCGCGTTACCGTCAAGAACTTGGAAGTGGCATATGTTGATCCAGAGACCAATCTGATCGGGGTGAAGGGCGCTGTCCCTGGGCCGCGAAAAGGGCTGATCATTTTAGGAGGTAACAAGTAATGGCTGAATCAACCAAACTTCCTAAAGACATTTTTGCTGTTGACGTGCCAAACCACGAACTGTTGAAATTGGCATACGATAGCTACCTGGCCAACGCTCGTTTTGCAAGCGCAACCACCAAGCAGCGTGGTGAAGTTTCCGGCGGCGGTAAAAAGCCATGGAAGCAAAAGGGAACTGGTCGAGCACGTTTCGGTTCAACCCGTAACCCAATCTGGCGCGGCGGTGGTGTGGTCTTTGGCCCGCGCGGCAACGAAAACTACATCAAAAAATTGTCCAAAACCGCCAAGAAAGTGGCAATTCGCCAAGCCTTGACGGTAGCCAATGAAGCGAAGAAGATCGTCGTTAAAGACATCAAGACGACTGGCAAGACCAAAGAGGTCGCAGCCTTCTTGGCTGATAACAAGTTTGAGCGCCGCGTACTGATCGTCGTCGACGAAAAGACGCCAGAGTTGATGCGCGCCACAAACAACATTCAGAACGTATTGGTGATTCGTGCAAGCTACCTCAGCGTCTACCACATTCTGAATGCGGATACCATTGTCATGACCCCGAAAGCTCTGCCAGTAATCACTGAGTGGCTGAGTAAGGAGGAAGCGTAATATGAAACAGATGACAATTATCCCACGCATTAGCGAGAAAGCCTACGCACAGAGCGCCAATGGCGTGTACGTGTTCCGCGTTCCGCTCAACCTGAATAAAAACGAGATCAAAGCAGCAGTTGAAGCGCAATTTGACGTCACTGTCCTAAAGGTAAAAACCTTGGTACAAGACGGCAAGGCTGTGCGTTTCTCACGAGGCAAGAACCGCTATCCTGGCACGACCACGCGCAAGGATTGGAAGAAAGCTTACGTGACGCTGAAAGATGGCGATAAGCTCGATGTGTTTGACGCAGTAGAGCAGCAGATGGAGGAGACCAAGTAATGCCAGTGAAAGCTTACAATCCAACCACTCCTGCTCGTCGCGGCATGACGAGCCAGGATTTGTCGGACATCACGACGAAGAAACCGCTCAAAAGTCTAATCAAAGCCAAAAAGCAAAATGCTGGCCGCAACAACCAAGGCCGCATCACCGTGCGTCATCGCGGCGGTGGCGTTCGTCGTCACTACCGTTTGGTGAACCACAATTTGCCGGCTGGATTGACTCTGACGGTTGAAGAAATTGAGTACGATCCAAACCGCTCAGCACGTATCGCTCGAGTGAAAGATCAGTACAATTTGTACCACTACGTGTTGGCCGATACCTCAATGGTCAAGGGCAAGACAATTCAGACTGGCGAGGAAGCGCCAATTGAGGCCTCAAACCGCCTGCCATTGTCTGCTATCCCTGTTGGTACGATGATTTATGCTATTGAACTGACTGCCGGCAAAGGTGCGCAAATGGTTCGCGCCGCCGGTGCTAAAGCTCAGTTGATGGCCAAAGAAGGCAATTACGCAACCATCAAATTGCCATCTGGTGAAGTTCGCAAAGTTCGCTTGGAAGCAACCGCTGCCATCGGTACAGTCGGTAACGTCCAGCACCAGAACGTGAAGATCGGTTCAGCTGGTCGCCGCCGCCGCAAGGGTATTCGCCCAACGGTTCGCGGTGTGGTCATGAACGCCGCCGATCACCCGCATGGTGGTGGTGACGGTGGTCGCCACGGTACCGGTAAAGCGCCACGTACGCCATGGGGTCAATTGACGCTGGGTTATCGAACTCGCCGCCGCAAAGGCTCAAATAAATTAATCGTACGCACGCGTCACGACGCGAAGAGGAAGAGGTAAATCACGATGAGTCGTTCATTAAAGAAAGGTCCATTCGTCGATGTGAAGCTTGCGAAAAAAGTCGCTGCTCTCAGCCTTGACGATCGAACCGTTATCAAAACGTGGGCGCGCGCTTCGACTATCACCCCAGAAATGGTCGGTCGAACGATTGCTGTCTACAACGGTAAGATGCACGTGCCAGTGCTGATTACCGAAAACATGGTTGGCCACAAACTCGGTGAGTTTAGCCCAACTCGTAAGTTCCGTAAGCACGGCGGAAAGGATAAGAAGTAATCATGGCTGATACTACGTATACTGTTCGCGCTTACACCAAAGGTGTTGATCAAACACCACGCAAGGTCAGTCTGGTGGCAGCCCTGGTACGCGGCCGTACCGTCGCTGACGCATTGGTTATCTTGGAGCACGTGCCGAAACGCGCTGCCTTGCCCGTCAAAAAGGCTATCGACAGCGCCAAGGCAAACGCCATCAACAATCATGGTTTGGATGCCAAAAGCTTGGTAATTACCACGCTGAGTGTTACCACTGGTACGCGCCTGCGTCGCTTTAAGCCAGCGTCACGCGGTCGTGCGTTGCCATTCCAGAAAAAGACGTCAAACATCTTGGTTGAAGTAACTGGTACTGAGAAGCCAAAGAAAGCGCCTGCGAAAAAACCAGAGACCAAGGCTAAAGCAGAGACCAAACCTGCCAAGCCTGCGAAGAAGGAGGAAGCATAATGAGCGTATTAAATCCAAACCATGCTCCTACTCCAGCTGAGCGTGCAATGCTTAATGAAGAATTGACAGTATCTCTAGGACAAGTTGGTATCACTAGCGATGTGATTAGCTCTGAAGATATACGTCAGCTCACTGTTGGTCAATATCTACCAGAAGAAGAGGAGGAGAAGTAAATGGGTCAAAAAGTGAATCCAATCAACTTCCGCCTACAAGTTCACAAGAACTGGAGCTCTCGTTGGTTTACGGCCAATAAGAAAGAGTTTGCGGAGGCAATTCGCCAGGATCACGAAATCCGCGAATTGATTGAGAAGAAATTTGCCTCACGCCCAACCATCAATCGCATTGAGATTGAGCGGAGTGCCAACTTGATCACGGTAACTATTCACACGGCGAAAGCTGGTGTGGTGATCGGCCGCGGCGGTGCTGGCGTGAATGAATTGAAAAAGCAAGTTGAGAAAATTGTCGGTCAGGCAGTTCGCATCAACATCGAAGAAGTGCGCCGACCGGAATTGGCAGCCAAATTGGTGGCTGAGAACATCGCCCGCCAGTTGGAGCGCCGCATCAACTTCCGCCGCGCAACCAAAATGACCGCACAAAACACCATGAGTGCTGGCGCCAAAGGTATCCGCATCGAGGTGGCTGGTCGTTTGAACGGTGCTGAAATGGCACGCCGCGAGAAGGTGATTGAAGGCTCAGTGCCGCTTCACACCCTGCGCGCTGATATTGACTTCCACTGTGCTCGCGCCCAGACACCAGCTGGTATCATCGGCGTGAAAGTGTGGATTTATAAGGGAGAAAGGAGTCGCTAAATGCTATTACCAAAGAAAACCAAGCACCGCAAAGTGCGTATCGGTAAAAACCGTGGTCAAGCAACCCGTGGTAATTACATCGCGTTCGGCGACTTTGCACTGCAATCACAGTCAAACGAGCGCATCAACTCCCGCCAAATCGAGTCTGCCCGTCAGGCGATGACCCGCTACATCAAGCGTGGCGGTAAGATTTGGATCCGGATTTTCCCACACACCCCAGTTACTCGCAAGCCACTTGGTTTGAAGATGGGTGGTGGCAAAGGTAATCCAGAGTTCTTTGTTGCTAAGGTCAAGGCCGGCACGGTGATGTTTGAAATGCAGGGCGTTTCCGAGGAAGTAGCCCGCGAAGCAATGCGCCTGGCGAGCCACAAACTACCAGTCAAATGTAAGTTCATCAAGCGGGAGGACGCATAATGGCTGACGCAAAGAAAACCGCAAAGGCAGCAGTTGTAAAGACCGTTGATAATTTGAAAAAGGAAGTCGCCGAAAAGCGAAATGACCTGCTTCAGGCAAAACGTTCTCACGCTGCTGGCGAATTAGTTAATCCAAAAGCGTTGCGTTCACTCCGCAAGGACATCGCACGCCTGCTGACACAAATTAACGAAAAGGAGAGCAAGTAATGGCCCGACGAACACTGATTGGCGTCGTAACGAGTGCCAAGCGCGACAAGACCATCACCGTGACGGTCACCAGCCGCGAAACGCATCCGCTCTACGGCAAACAGTACACCGTGACTCGCAAATACACTGCTCATGATGAGACCAATCAAGCAGGCGAAGGCGACAAGGTGCAAATCGAAGAGACCCGCCCAATTTCCAAGACCAAGAGCTTTACGCTGGTCAAAGTGATTGAAAAGTCTCGCGGTTCTATCAAACTAAAGGCTGAAGTTTCTGGCGAAACTGAGGAAGAGACCAAGGAGGACGACAAATGATCCAACAAGAATCTCGCCTCAAGGTAGCTGACAACTCGGGTGCCAAAGAAGTATTGTGCATCCGCGTCCTCGGTGGTACCCGCCGCCGCTACGCTCGCGTTGGCGACGTGATCGTCTGTTCAGTCAAGGACGCTAGCCCAACCGGCAACGTCAAAAAGAAATCTGTCGTCAAAGCTGTGGTAGTTCGCACCCGCGACCAAATCCACCGCAAAGACGGCTCGACCATCTGCTTTGATGACAACGCCGTGGTGATTATCAACGATGACAAGCAGCCAAAGGCTACCCGCGTCTTCGGCCCAGTACCACGCGAACTACGCGACATGGGCTACATGAAGATCATCAGCTTGGCTCCGGAGGTACTCTAATGGCTCGTATTCACAAAGATGACACCGTAAAAATCATTGCTGGTAAAAACAAAGGTACGACCGGTAAAGTCCTGAAAGTTAACACCAAAGATCAGACTGTTTTGGTCGAAGGTGTTGGCGTCGGACACCGCCACGTCAAACCAAGCCAGTACAATCCAAAAGGCGGCAAGAAAGACATCCACGTACCGATGGACATCAGCAAGGTCGCGCTGGTTGTTGACGAAAAGTCAGGCAAAACCAGCCGGGTTGGTTTAGTAAAGAACGCTGACGGCGGCAAAACTCGCGTCGCTCGCCAAGCAAAAAATAAGGAGATCAAATAATGGCAGAGAAGAAAACCGTCGTGCCAGCTCCTCGCTTGAAAGCCTTGTACCAGGAGAAATACCTGAAGGAACTGCAAGCCGAACTAGATCTAAAGAACGTGCACCAAGTGCCAGCTTTGGAAAAGATCATCGTGAGCGTTGGCACCGGCAAAAAGAAAGATGACAAGCGTCACTTTGAAATTGTCAAAAACACCGTTGCAAAGATCACCGGTCAGGCACCAGTTGCCCGCCAGGCAAAGAAGTCAATCGCTGGCTTTAGCATCCGTAAAGGTATGGGCGCGCCAATTGGCGTTAGCGTCACGCTGCGCGGCAGCAGGATGTACGAGTTCATGGATCGCCTGATCAACGTGGCCCTGCCTCGCGTCCGCGACTTCCACGGCGTCGGCCTGAAGTTTGACAAAGGTGGTAACTACAACCTGGGCATCATCGAACAGTCAATTTTCCCAGAGCTAACGTTTGAGGAAACACAGATTTTGCACGGGTTGCAAGTAACATTCGTCATCAAGAACGGCAGTAAGGAAGCATCAAAAGCCTTGCTAGAGAAATTTGGCATGCCGTTTGAGAAGAAAGGAGGCGTCAGGTAATGGCTAAGAAATCAATGATCGCTCGCGACAAAAAGCGCCTGAAGCTGATCGCTAAGTTCGCAGCCAAACGCGCTAAATTGAAGGAGCTTGGCGACCTCGACGGTTTGCAGAAATTGCCTCGCAACTCAAGCCCAACCCGGCACAAGAACCGCGACAGCATTTCCGGCCGTCCACGCGGCTACATGCGCCAGTTCGGCCTGAGCCGCATCAATTTCCGCGAAAAAGCAGCCAAGGGCGAAATCCCAGGCATAACAAAGAGTAGTTGGTAAGAAGGAAAGGAGATTCGACAATGTCTATGCAAACTACAGACCCAATCGCCGACCTTCTGACGCGCATTCGCAATGCGAAACTGGTTGGCAAGACGGAAGTTCGTGTTCCGTCCAGCAAGATGAAAAAAGTCATCGCTGAACAATTAGTCAAAAACGGCTACCTCGCAGATGTTAAACTAGAGGACGCCAAGCCTCGCGGCGTGCTGGTCGTGACCATCAACGAAGAAGGTACCAACAGCACCATCAACGAGATCACCCGTGTCTCAAAACCTGGTCGTCGCGTTTACGTCGGCGCTAGCGAGATTCCAAAGGTGAAAAGCGGCCGCGGTCTAGTACTCATCTCAACCTCAAAAGGTGTCATGACTGGCGCCGAAGCAGCCAAGGCTAAGCTTGGTGGTGAGTTGCTACTGAAGGTGTACTAGAACATCGTAGTAAATAAAATAAATACCCTCGCTATGAAGGGTATTTATTTTATAGCGAGAAAATTATAGAAATAGCACTTTACTAAATATGCTATAATAATTCTAACCAATCCCAGTGCTTATGATGCGCCTTATGGATTCTTTGGAGATAATATTATGCAAGGCAGTAAAGAGAATATTGTGAACATACTCTTACTTGCTGGAGCAAGTAAGAAGAATATCAGCTGGGTAATGAAGCTGCGAGATGAGTTGTTAGATCTGCACAGATACTCGGTGTCAGTATTTAACTATACCCACTGGAGGGATGGCGGTGAAATAAACATTCCAGAAGAAGCAAAAAAACTGTCTGAATATTTATCGACCAACGATGTGTCAGTAGTAATAGCAAAGTCAGCAGGCTCTCTCGTAACTGCCACGGCAAATATGTATACAGGTGCGAGCTTAAAGAAGGCTATTTTTATAGGATTTCCTCTTGAATATGCAAGGGAGAGGTGTATTGATTACGAAACACTTCTTCAAAAATTTCAAACACCAACGCTATATATACAAGCAGCCGGCGATCCCATGGGATCATATGATAGAGTACATTTAATGACAAAAAATCTGGAAAATACTATTGCGAAGCGCATAGAAAGTAACGACCACGACTATAAAAATATACCAGCTTTGATAGAACTGATACTGTCGTATATTAACGATAGTTCTCCTGTAAGTTATTAAGAACGCGATCTGCTATTTGGTTAATACTAGCCGACTTCATTGTCAAGTTCTTCTGAAATACGACATACGCCGACTTCGCATCTGATATTTGCATTTTAAGCAGTTTCATGCTACAGTGCCGACACGTATAAATTAAAGAAAAGGAGTTTTACGTATTATGAGTGAAAGTTTAATGGGGGGGGGCGTTCAGGCGATAGAACAGAGTCATGGCGCATGCTTGCCGACCTGCAAGGCGATTTCGCAGCGCTAGCAGAAGAAACTGAGGGTATGTTTGCTGACCCGAAAGTTATGAAGGAAGCCGTGTTTGTCGGCTACCTCTTAGGAGTGAGAGCCCACAGAAAACTTGGCGATAGAGCTGCTGTCGTTGATCCAGAGACAGTTGCAGGAATGCTTAAAGGTCTATTACTAGAAGCACAAGACACTGTTTTAGATGCACTTGATCAACTAAATGACAGAGACGTAAGACGAGGCGAGCAGCCAGGCGAAGCTAGCTTTTAGCGGTTGTCTCCCTACAATTTGCAAATCCGCCTAGCGAGCGCTTTCAGCCGGCGTTTGATCTAGGCGGATTTTCATTTTATCGGCAATGCTATATAATATGATCCGTATGAGATCGCGCATTAAACTTCATCCGCTATTTTTCGTATCTTTCGCGCTGATGGGCGCGGGCGCGCTGCTGCAGGTGCTAGCGCCGAACAAATACAAAACTGTCTGCCTGGTTGCCAATATGGCTGGCATGATAACTTTTCTTATAGCCATGATCGTGCAGATAGTCGCTGGCGAAAACAAGAAGCCGCGATAACGACGGTGCTAATTACTAGCTATCTCTTCCAGTGCCTGAGGACTAATATAAAACTCGCTGGCGGCTGGCTCAGAATATTTCTCTTGAGCTGCAGCTGGGCTTACCTGACCAGTACCGACAGTTGGCAAATCGCGGACAATGGTATCATTGCCGTTATTATTCATTGGATTATTCTCCTTTGAGCCGGTCGAATCATCCATAGAAACCGGATAGTTATCATATACATCCCAATCAGTAGATCCGCCGGGATGATAAAGCATATCGCCTGGCTGTACCTTATTCCACAACTCATTCTCGACGCCTACTTTCACCTCTCTGCCGGGAGTGCCGGGACGGCAGCCTTCGCCCAATGTCATTGTTACTGTTTGTGACTCAGGAACTTCTATTGTTGCATATGTTTGACCTGCTGGAATAATGATTTCATGCTCCGGTGTCTGCTGTTTATCAGTAACTTCAGTGGTACAACTTGGTCTATTGAGTCCTTCTTGGACTGCTGCCGCTTGGTTTTTCATACTTTCATCTATGTCTGCAGCTATACCTACACCGAGTTTTATTCCCACGCAAGCTAGCACCGCCGAACCTACAACACCAAAAATAGCAGGTATTCTTTTTCTTTTTTCTCCACTCCTAAGGTTTTCTGGTATTGCTTTCCACTCGGATACTGATTTATGAAGGCTATCAATAATCCCATGTCTCATAATTTTATTATCTCCTCTCATGAAAGATAATCATATCATGTGTAGGTAAAAAAGTAAATACCAACGTATCGTGCTTTGCTTAAACTTATTTGTAAAGTAGTGCAGCCAGATTAAACGCTACACCTCAATCTGCTTCAAGTCGCGCTTTATCCCTATAAATGTTACACTAAGTAATATGTTTGATCGCCTCATCCATCGCTGGCTGCGTATTCCGTATGTGCTTAATTTGCATTATTTTTCTCGTCCGAGCCGGCCAAAGGCGACTATTCTCTTGATCCACGGGCTGGGTACGTCGTGGCAAACTTGGAAACCGCTGGAACCGTACCTACCGAAGGATACGCGGGTAATTGCCATTGACATGCTGGGTTTTGGCAATTCGCCCAAGCCTGATTGGAAGTCTTATGATGTACGCGACCAAGCCGCCAGTATCGCCGCTACTTTACGCCAAAAGGCAATTACTCGCCTCGACGTTGTCATCGGACATTCCATGGGTTCGCTGGCCGCAGTGGAACTAGCCAAACAGCATCCGCATTTAAGCCGTTCGCTCATCTTGTGCAGTCCGCCGATGTATCGCCCGCAAATAGACGAGCGGTTTCATCATCCAGAGAAAGTTTTGCGCGCTTTTTATCGATTTCTTCGCCGTCATCCGGACAGTTCAAAGCGCATTCTGCAATTTGCCGACCGTTATAATATTTGGCCTGACGCTGGCTTTCAGGCCGACCAAGTCACTGCCGAGTCTTTCCTGACCGCCCTTAATACTGCCATAATCAATCAAACGGCACTGGATGACGTCGCTCAATTGAAATTGCCAATTACTATTCTGTCCGGCAAGCTTGACCCGCTGATTGTTGAAGGAAATTTGAAGAAATTAGCCAAAGAGCATAAAAATATTATCCGCCGGTCGATGACTATACAGGGGCACGAAGTGACAGACGCTTACGCCAAGCGTTTGTCTGGACTTATCAAGCAGCACCTGGCGGGCGAATATCCGCGTAAAAAGCCACCGCGGCTTAAAACTGTTCCAACCAAGCTTAAACGCGCAGCCCTAAAAGGAGCAGCCAAAGCGCCGAAAACTCTCCGTTCCGTCCCGAAAAGACTGCACCCATCCGGTAAAAAACGCCGCAACGCTCAGGGGTCATCCGCGGCGAGCGGGAAAAGGAAGTCTGAATAAGACTAATTTATTGTCGCTCGACTATATTTCATTTGCTATAATTATCCTAAAGGAGTAACTATGAATCATACAATTTTTGACGATATCGTATCAGGTAAAATGAAATCTTGGAAGGTTTGGGAAGACGAGAAATTTTTAGCATTTTTGACGCCGTTTCCAAATACACCGGGCTTTACCGTGGTAATACCGAAACATAATCCAGGCGATTACGTATTTTCTTTGGATAATGAATTGTATTCCGAGATGATGCTGGCAGTGAAAAAGGTTGCCAATATCTTAGAAAAAGCTTTCGATACGCCGCGAGTAGCGTTGATTTTTGAGGGCACGGGCGTGGCGCATGTACATGCCAAGCTGGTGCCGCTGCATGGAGATTTGGCTAGCCAGACCGATGTGTGGAGCAAAGAAACTGAGTTTAGCGAGGTGTATCGTGGCTGGCTAACGACTGCAGAAGGTCCAAAAATGGACGATGCTCAGCTGGACGAGATTCAGGCGCGGATTTTGGCAGTGCAGGGTAAATAATTTGTTTATGTAAATTGGAGGTATAAATATGGCCGCAGCGCTAGGTGGTAAGAAAATAATACTAATTGTAATATGCGTGATAATTGCGCTGATAGCGGGATTTGCGGCTTGGGCGTTTCTATGGCCTAGCCGCAGCGCTGAGTTGCAAAAAGCCGACATCAAGCGGCGCGATTATAACCAGTCGGTGGCGGATATCCAAAAAGTCATTGCCGATGATACCGCCAACAGCCAGGTGCGGCCAGATTGCCGGCCGATTTTGAAAACTCACGGCAAGAAAACTGCCCGAGCGGTAATGATTCTTCACGGTGTTAGTGGTTGTCCGAACGGCCCAGCGGAGTTGGCGGAGCGTTTCTATCAAGCTGGGTACAATGTTTATGTGCCGCGAGCGCCGCACCACGGACTGAGCGATAAGAAATTACATAGCCAAGTACGCGCCGCCGAATTGGTGAAATTCATGAGCGACAGCGCCGGATTAGTCAGCGGTTTGGGCGACGAGCTGGGTGTTATCGGACACTCCGGCGGTGGTACGTTAGCGACATGGTTGGCGCAATATGGCGGCGGGTTGTTCTCGCGGGTGCTGCTGATAGCGCCGTACTACGAACCGGACGCTTCAAAAGCGCCGAAATGGCAAATGCCGCTGCTGCGCAATGTTTACGGCAACCATCTGCTACCAGATCAATTCTTCGACGATATCTTGTCGTACCGGGCGCTGGCGAATTATGTCATTATCAAGCAGAATTATCGCAACGACCTCAAAGCCGAGGGTCTGAAATATGTCGGCTTGATAATCGGCAGCGAAGACAATTTGATCGACAAAGACATGGCACTTTCCATCGCCGAAGGTATGGCTAAAGCCAGCGGCGCCAGATTCAGCTACGAGACGACGCCAGCCTACATGGGTGCCGGGCACGAATTACTATCGCCGGATGATAAAATTGTTAAAAAGTACAAAAAAGAGCTGTACGACATGTACGTGCGAGTGTATGAAAAGTGATTGGAAGCGCCAAAGCTTGCGCTGGAGAATTACTATAACTAAGCATAAGACGGGCGGTCTGGTGTTTTGATGGCGCGCAAAAATACTATTCTCCTCGTTGAAGACGAACCCGCCGTGCGTCAAGGCACCGAGCAATTCCTCCTCCAGCGCGGCTTTGCGGTACTCACGGCGACCAGCGGCGAGGAGGCGCTAAAGAAATTTACTCGGGCGGATGTGATTATCCTCGACATTATGCTGCCAGGGATGAGCGGCATTGAAGTATTGCACCAAATTCGCCAGACCAGCGACGTGCCAGTGCTGATGTTGACGGCTCTGCATGATGAGCCGACGCAAGTTGCGAGTTTTGACGAGCTGGCGGATGATTATATGAGTAAGCCGTTTTCGCTGGTAATTTTAGAAAAGCGAATTAGGGCGTTACTTCGCCGCCAGCAGTCTGTCAAAAAAACCTTGTGGCACCGCGGCCTGGCGTCGGTGGATTTCGCGGCTTATCAAGGCTTTTATGACGGTAACGACGCTCACCTGAAACCTAAGGAAGTGCAGCTGCTCAAACTGCTCGTCGACAATCCAAACATGGTCTGGAGTCGGCAGGCTATCATTGACAAGTTGTGGCGTGATGACGAGGTGCCGTTCGACCGAGTGATTGACGTTTACATCAAAAACCTGCGCAAGAAATTGCACCTCGACTGCATTATCACGGTGAAAGGAGTGGGCTATCGCTATGAAGCGGCTTAAATTATTTCCCAAAACATTTTTGGTGTCAATCGGCCTATTCGCGGCGTTGATCATCCTGGTGCATGCGCTGGTCTACACCTTGATGCCGCAATTTTATCTGCAACAAAAAGAGCGCGAGGCGGCGGACAATCTCACGGCACTCGTGGCTGAACTACGCGGCAAATCGACTGAGAAAATGCGCCGTCTCAGCCAGGATTTTGCTCAGGTAAAAAATGTTAATATCACGCTGACGATTGATGGGCGCGACCAGTATTTTCAGGGGTTTCAGTCCATCAACATCGTGACCGATAGCGGTAAATCGGTCGATACCAGCGTGGTGAAAATTGCCGATGGGCAGACGGTCGATCCGCGCTCGGTGATTTTGCAGCAGGGTAGCGTGACGGATAAACAGGGGCGAGCGATTACGGTCAAGCTGCTGGCTGACGTAGCACCTGTCACCCAAGCCAAACTCGCCACTTTGCAGATATTGCCATACACCATGCTTGGCTCGCTGCTCGTGGCGCTGCTATTTTCCTACATCTACAGCCGCTTTGTGACGCGGCCGATTCGCCAGATGGCGGCGGTGACCACGACTATGCAGCGACTGGAAAAGGACGTGTACTACCCGGTGAACAGCCATGACGAGATCGGCGTGCTAGGGCGAAACATTAACGAGCTATACCAAAATCTGTGGCAAACGATTCGCTCGCTGGAGCATGAAAATAAGCGGATCACGCAGCTTGAGAAAGAAAAAATCGCTTTTCTGCGCGCGGCCTCGCACGAGCTAAAAACGCCATTGGCGGCGCTACGGATCATGCTTGAAAACATGCAGCTCAACATCGGCGAGTATAAAAATCGCGATCAGTATCTGGCGGAATCGGTAGCGCAGGTTGATCGCTTGGCGGCGATGGTGAATGATATCTTGCGCTCTGGAAACGTGGCCGAGCAGGCTTTGCGTCAAGAAAAGCGGCTGAGAATTGATAAGCTGGCCGCTGAGGTGGTTGACGATTATATATTGCTAGCAAAAACGCGCGGCATGACTTTCACGGTTGACGCGCGTCCGACGACCATTCGCGCTAACCGAGACATGATACGCCACGTCATCTCAAACCTGGTGTCAAACGCGGTGCGCCATGGCGACGCCGGAAGTGTTATAAAACTTACCTGCGACCAGCGTGAACTAGCCATCGAAAACGCCTGCAAACCGCTCACTAAACGACAACTCAAGCACGTCTTTGATCCGTTTTATAGTAGCCCTAGCGACAAGAAGCAACACGCCGACAGCAGTAGCATTGGTCTCTATACCGTGAAAATGTTGCTCAACGCTAAGGGCCTGGACTATGAGTTTGTGCCACACGGACAGGGTATGCGGTTTGTGGTGAGGTTTGGTTAAATAGTTACAATATTCTTTGTATTGTCTTTTACGATAATCGCTTGGGTATTATTGATAGCACATAAATCAATGTCTGGAAATGTTTGCACAATTTGCTCCGTAACCTTTTTGAACGGCGCGGTAAGATAATGCGGCAAAACGTAAAAATCAATCAGATTTAGTGCTGCATTGTTGCTCTGAGAATAATCTTTCGGAATTGGATCCATCTTCTCTATATAAGAGATGTCAGGCGCACACACGATAGCACCCGCTGACTCTCCGATGAATAGTTTACCATTCTTAAGTTGTTGTTTTAAAAGTTTGTCTGTGCCAGTTCTCCGCAACTGATCGATAAGGAAAAATGAATTACCACCCGTAAAATAAATAATATCAGCTTCTTTGAGTGATTCTTCTATCTTTGAAGATTCTTCAGTTGATATTTCAATTTCTATTAGTTGAGCGCCCAAATTTTTGAATAGTTTACGCGCCGATCTAACATAGCCCGTATAACCCTCGCGTATCGATGCCGTGGGAATAAAGGCAATCTTTTTATTGGCAACCTGCTCTTCTATGATAGATCCAACACTTGAGAAGTGCGAACATAAAAATAAATTCATTTTTGTACCTTTTTGTTAATTTATTATTTCTAAGTTATATTATACCTTACTTTTGGGTATGAATTTATTAGGGCTAGTTAGTTCTCATCGGCTGATACAAAATAGCCATCGTCAAACATGTCATACCGAAGCACTAGCTGTCTGTGCTAAAATCAAACCATGAATGAATTCATCCTAGTAGCAATAAAATTATTGATTGGCTTTTTCGCGCTGACGATAATCATCAACGTTTCCGGAAAAGGTAATTGGTCGCCATCGTCTGCCAGCGACCAAGTGCAGAACTATGTGCTGGGTGGCATCATCGGCGGCGTTATTTATAACAATAGCATTCAAATTTTGGATTACATCGGTATTTTGTGTATATGGTGCGCGCTGGTGCTGACATTGAAATGGATAAAACAGTATAACGTGAAGGCAAAACAATTGATAGACGGTAGGGCGTTGATAATCATTGATAATGGAAAAATCAACATTGAAAATTGCAAGAAAGTTGGCCTGAGCGCTCATGACGTATCATTCAAGCTGCGAACTCATCATATCTATTCAACGAGAAAAGTAAAAAGAGCCGTGGTAGAGCAAGACGGCGAATTGATCATCACTCACGAAGGAGAAGAGAATCCAAAGTTCCCATTGATAACCGATGGGCAATTGCAAACTAATATTTTGCATGTAATTGGCAAGGACGAAAAGTGGCTGCTCAAAGAGATGAAAAAGCAGGAGCTGAAGTCTTATAGCGATGTATTTTTGGGAGAGTATGTTGATGGGAAGTTAAACTTGACGGCTTATTGATAATAATATTTACGCTATCAATTGCTGAGTGGGAGTATGCCACGGCATAGTAGACACAATCACCATCCCGCCTATTCGTGCTACAATTAAATCATGAAGATTGTTGATGACTCGACCCAACAGTGCGCCAGCAAATTATCGATATCATCGCCGGAGTCGTCCGTGAGTAAACATGTCTTTGACCGAGAGAAGTGGCAGAGCTTAACGATATTCGAGCAAATGGGTAACATCGGCTCAGAGGTCGGGCGAGCGTTTGCCGCCCGGCGCCGCGGCGATACGGCTGCGATGACTGGCGCCTGGCAGCGCGGCTTGGACTTATTGGACGCCACCGCCGAGCAGCTTGCCCGCCAAAATCGCCAAAACTCCGCGAAGTCCTACGCGCCCGCGAATTATTCGCCGGCATGGAAGACGAATCGTTGGAGGGCTACTTTATGTGGTTTGCGCTGGCGGCGCGGAAGGGGAGATAATAAAAGCACCACGCCAATACCTAGCCCTATGACGAATCAAGATAATATGAGTCGCACAACTTTATCATCAGCTTGTAACCTAAGTTAAGTAACTTTATAATAAAACGTATGAAAATTATCGCCAAAAAATCTTACCCCGATTTATTCGAAAAAGTCCTAGCGGGCGAGAAGACGTTTGATATGAGGGTGGCCGATTTTGACATCCAACCCGGCGACATTCTGGAACAGATTGAGGTAAATTATGACGGGACGCCAACTGGCCGCACAGTTCGTCACGTAGTCGGCGAAGTTTTACGTACGAAAGAAGTTGATTTTTGGAAACAAGAAGATATTGATCAATACGGCTATCAGGTGATGTCGCTTGCCGAGCGGGTTGATTAGTACAATGGTAGATTATCCTATTAAAGAAGCTCAAAGAGTAGGATGACGCAACGAGTAAGCCGAGTAAATAAAACTTTGCTATACTATACTCATGGAACATGAACAAAAGATACCAAAAGTGTATGCTTTTATAGACAGTCAAAACCTCAACCTTGGCATACGGTCACAGGGCTGGGAGCTTGATTTTAAGAAATTCCGCCTCTATTTAAAGAATAAATACCATGTTGAAAAAGCTTATTTGTTTATCGGTTTAGTACCAGGTAATGAGCAATTATACACAAGCCTGCTCGAGATGGGATATTTGCTCGTATTCAAGCCAACTGTAGAGTACCGTGAAGACGGCAAGAAAACGTACAAGGGTAATGTTGACGCTGAGCTGGTACTATATGCATCCGCTAAATGTTTTAATGAATATGATAAGGCAGTTATCGTCTCTGGTGACGGTGATTTTGGCTGTCTCGTAGAATATTTGCACCAAAATGATAAACTTCTGGCACTAGTTTGCCCGAACAAACGATATTCCAGCTTGTTACGAAAATACCGTGGATATATCAATATTATCGGTAATACTCGAAATAAATTAGAATACAAAAAGGCCAGAAACAGCGTTCGGTCGAAACCTTAGGCTTGTCTGGCCATGGTGATGTTGTGATTATAACAAAAATGTATACATTATGTCAACAAAGTGTATACAAATTTTGCTTGTTTTTTATACTCAACACTTTTTATGTACTCATTTCACATTCCCTTCACATCCTCTTGCTACACTGACATAGAATCAAGAAAGGAGATCTATGTCATTTATACAACGTGCCTGGTTGTATATCACCAGGAAAAAACTCAAAACGCTGATTTTGCTGGCGATTTTGCTGTGTATGTCGACGATTATGCTGAGTGGATTTGCCATCAAGCATTCGACCGACGCGGCGGTGCAGTCGCTGGACAAAACGCTCAAGGCCGGCTTCACGCTGGGCAATAATCCGCGTACCAATCCGGGAACAGCCCGCGGTTCAGGAACGGTGTCGAATAAAGACATCGACGCGGTGAAGAATCTGGAGGGCGTGACGGATTACGTCAAGCGCCAGAACGCCACGGTCGATTTTATCAATACCAAACTGGTGCCACTGCCGAGCGGCGGCAGCGGCTATGATGCCGAGAAAGACAAACAGTTTGGCAACGCCGCGACCATCATCGGCGTTAATAAATCTGAATCCGAGAAGAAGTTCCGGGCTGAGTCGCTCAAGCTCATCGCTGGACGGCACATCACCGAGAACGATTCGCACAAGATTTTGGTGCACGAAGATTTTGCCAAGGCTAACAACCTGAAGCTTGGCAGTAAAATTAAGTTAAAGGCTAACCAGTATGACACCGATAACGAGCATCCATCCAAGGACGAGGTCGAAGTGGAAATCGTCGGTATATTTAACGGCAAAAACCCAAAGCAGGCGACGTACCAGGTGGAGCTGTTCGAGAATTTGTTCCTGACTGACCTCACGACAACTCGCCGATTGAACGCGTATACACCGCAAAATGAGATTTACCAAGACGCCACGTTCTTTACCAAGGGCACCAAACAGTTGGATGAGGTGATGGCGCGGGCGAATAACTTGCCGGTCAATTGGCAAAAGTATCAATTGAATAAGAATAGCCAGGAGCTGGCTGGCGTGACCGGTGCGGTGAACGGCGTGTACGGCCTGATCGACGGTATGTTGTGGGCGACGGCGCTGGTCAGCGTCGCGGTGATCGGCATGGTGCTGTATTTGTGGATGAACGAGCGCAAGCGCGAAGCAGGCGTGCTATTGGCGACGGGTGTGCCGCAGTCAAAGATTGTGTTGCAATATATCGCTGAGCTGGTGATGATCGCGGTGTTGAGCTTTGGTGCGTCGTACTTTACCGCAGGGCTGATCGCACAACAACTGGGCGATCACGTGGTGTCGCAGGCGGCACAGAATGCCACACGTCAAGCTGGCAGCTCCCTCAACGGTGCGTCGCTCGGTGCTGATGCTGATTCGGTGACGTCATCACGCACGCTAGACAAGGTGACAGTTGGTGTACAGCCGACGGATCTGCTGGCGGTGTGGGGCGCTGGACTGGCGGTGATTATCATTGCGGTGTTCTTGGCTTCGCGGCCGATTACCCAGTCAACGCCAAAAGAATTACTAACCGAAGTGGACTAGGGGCGAACGATGACGACTATCAAACGAGCCTGGACGGCTGTGACGCGCAAGCGGCGTCGCAGCCTAACCATCGCCCTGATCATGACGCTGATTTTCACGCTGCTAATCGGTACGCTGACAGTGCAGCAGACGATGGCGCAGCTGAAGCAATCGGTCGAACGGAACATCCGCGCTGGCTTTAGTATCGCCAGCAAGCAGCCGTCGGGCGAAGTGCCGATGGACATCGCGCAGCGGGTGCAGCGCCTGGACAAGGTCAAAACGCACAATTTCCAGGCAGAGACCACTGCGGGACTGCCGGGCAAGCAATTGGTTGACGTGGCAGGCAGTGGTGTGCAGCTGGACTCTGGAATTGCTGGCGAGGCGAAAGTAACGGGCGCGACACAGAGCGATTTGCTCAGCGAGTTCACCGGTCGATTTTACCAACTAGAGCAGGGTAAGCACTTGACCGAGCACGACCAAAACGCGGCCCTGATCCATAAAACATTCGCTGAGAAAAATGGCATCAAGCCAGGCGACAAGCTGGACATCACCAAAGATGGCCGGCGGGTGACGGTGACTGTCATGGGTATCTTCAGTGGCAAAGGCGAAAAGCCAGCGGTCTTACAGTCCGACATGGCGGAGAATCATCTCATCACCAACTTGGCTGCGGCGCAGCAGCTGACGGGTAGCCAGCAGTTGACGCGGGCAACGTATTTCGCCGAAAATCCGCATCAGCTGAAGTCGCTAACAGACCGCACCAAAAGCCTACCAAACGTCGATTGGCAGAAATTCAGCCTAACTGACAACGGGGCGGTATTTGCTGGGGTTCTCCAAAACATCGCTGGTATTCAAAACATTTTGACGATTGCTACCATCGGCGCGGCTGGGGCAGGGCTGGCTGTGCTGTCGCTAGTATTGGTGTTCTGGGTGCGCGGCCGCTTGCATGAAATTGGCATCTTGCTGTCCATCGGCACGTCGAAGCGGCAGATTATCGGACAGTTCTTGGCGGAATTAGCTATCATCGCCGCAGTCAGTTCGGTGTTCGCGCTCGGTATCGGCTCGGTTGCCTCATCGCAAATTTCTACCGCCCTCACAGCGCAAACCGATCAAAGCCAGCGCGTAGAAAAAACTGTGGTGCAAACTGCGCCACCGGCGACCTATCTAGAGGCTTTCGCCTTCGGCTACATGGTCGTTCTGCTATCAGCCATCGCTGCCACCGCGCCGATTATGCGCCAATCACCAAAGCAAATTTTAGCAAAATTAAGTTAGGAGTTATTATGTCAATACTTACGTTACGCGATATTATCTATTCATACGCCGACGGCACCAGCAATGTACTCAACGGCATTAATTATCAATTTGAAAAAGGCAAATTCTACGCCATTGTCGGTAGTTCTGGTGCTGGTAAATCGACGCTGCTCGGGCTACTAGCCGGGCTCGATACGCCGACTGGCGGGCAGATTTTGTTCGACGACGAAGACATCGCCGAGCAGGGTTATTCGCATCATCGCAAGCACAATATCTCGCTGGTGTTTCAGAATTATAACCTGATTGATTATCTGACGCCGCTGGAAAACTTGAAATTGGTGAATACCAAGGCCACCAACGAAACGCTGCACTCCATGGGTCTGGATGACGATCACATTCACCGTAATGTCATGAAACTTTCTGGCGGACAGCAACAGCGCGTGGCGATTGGGCGAGCGCTAGTCTCGCATGCGCCAATTATCTTGGCGGACGAGCCGACCGGCAATCTCGACGAAACCACCGCCGCCGACATCATCGACATCCTGCGCCAGGCCGCCCATGAAAATGACAAATGCGTCATCGTCGTCACTCACAGCAAGCAGCTGGCTAAGCAGGCAGATGTGGTTTTGAAGCTGAAGGATAAAAAACTTAAAGCGTAAAAATAGCTTCCAAAAAAATACACATTTTAAATATAGCTCGAAAGAGCTATATTTTTATAGTTCCAAACCCCTGAATAAAGTTAGTGAGTGTATAATAATTAGTATAATGAGAGTTAATTATTTACAATTATCGAATATCCTGAGCTTTAAATATGAGGAGGACATAAACAACGCCTTTAAGATTGAATTTGACCCAGACCTTAACATTATTATTGGCGAAAACGGATCTGGCAAGTCAACGGTTTTAGAAGCTATGAATTTTATATTTACGAGAGCTTTATTTAAGCGCATAACAAATAGATACAGCAGTCATCGCTCATATTACACAGATAGAAAGAACATGCTTCAAATTGATGATAATTACTCCAATAGAAAATTAGGTCTTAGACTCCAACCTAATTGGAGTTCAGAAGAAGAACAGCAGAGAGTAAGAGTATCAATTAAGCTTGATAGTATTGATAGGGCTAATATCGCCCATATTGTAGCTAACTATAGTCACATAAAAAATACTCTTGACAGTTACTCAACTATAACAATTCCTGAATTTTTTGCCCTAGATAGAGATAATATAGAAGTAGATATTACATTTAGACAAGCCAAATACGACGAAGATAATACGTATGAGAGCCATTATGATGATTCGGTGCCGGATTATATAAAATTCTATTTAGAATATTACCACGCAATTAACGAGGCTATAGCAGTATATAATGAAGATAACACCGACCACATAGTGCCTCTTGGAAATACTTTTTCTATGCTATCAGCTTTCCGTGACTACAGTAATTATAACTCTCAAATACACTTATATAATGGCGATGATACTTCGGGCGACACACTTCAGAATGTAAGAAATCGTCTAATCCCCCATAGTATTAATGAGCATTCCTCAGGCATGTCTGCTATCTTTGATCTCATAAAATTAAAACTCGGTGAAGACCACTTTAAGCTAGTAAAAGAGGGTAAAAATATTAATGACGCCACAGCTATAATCAATGGCTCTTCAATAATCAAAAAGATAAACGAAAAGCTTAGAATATTAAATTTACAACTATCTGTAGAACCAGTAAATATACGAAGATGGTCGTACGAATTTAGATTCCATGATATAAAAAATAACCGAGAGCTGGGTGACATAAACAGTCTTAGTGCTGGACAAAAATCGATTATACACTTAATCTTTGAGGCGTATGGTCGAGATGACGTAAAAGGTGGTCTTATTATTATCGATGAACCAGAGATCCATTTACACTACCAATTTCAATTTGAATATCTTAAAATACTTGAAAAACTAGCGAAAGAGCAGGGCGTACAATATATCATCGTAACTCATTCGGAAGGATTTATAAGCAACAAGACAATAGGGCATGTCAAACGATTCTCACTAAATGAAGAGCGTAATTCTGTAATGTATGTACCTGAAATAACAGAAGACCATAAGGGTCTTACAAAAATACTAAATAATACCCAGGCGGCGCAAATACTATTCTTAAACAAGGTATTATTAGTTGAGGGTCAAGATGATGAATACTTCTTTAGAGATGTTATAAAAAGATTACAACCAGATCTCAGTCAAAATATCAATATAAAAAGAAGCATAGCCTTGGATAATGTACAAAAAATAGCAGATGCTTTGGAGATAGAACCATACTTACTATTTATTGAAAAACTAGAGAAAAAGAAAAGAGGGATGTTTAAAAATGAAAGGCTATGAATTACCAATAGAAACCGTTATTAAAAGACTTGGTTATAAAAATTCGAAAAACCTAATTTATTATAGTGAATTTAATGATTCTGACTATAATAATCATATATCTAAAATTGTTCATGAGATAAAACCGTATGCAATTTATTTTATAGACGGAAACCCATTCATTCTTTTTTTTGACAAGCTTTTTGATGAAGTTTCCTTTAAAACTATCAGTAAACAAGTTTGGAATGCTCAAATTCCTGTTGCTATGCTTTGCGATGATCAAACAGTTAAAATTTACAATGGATTGTCTTTGAACTTAACATCCTATTTTCTTGAGATGGCAACGGAAATCCCGTTAGACACATGTTCTGTTGCAACGGAATTTTCCTATTTAGAAATAACAAACCCTATTTTCTGGGAAAAGTTCTCAAAAGGATTTTCAAACAATAAATTAAATAATTATTTGTTAGCTAATATTACTTATTTGACGGAAGAGTTAAAAAACAACTATCATATAGAATTTGCTACAAAATTAGTGTTGAGACTCATTTTTATAAGGTTTTTGATAGATCGAGGGGTTAACCTTGCTTATGAAAATTTTTCTGGTGATATTGAGCACTCAAAGAAAGAACTTCTGAAATGCTTAAGGAACAAAAGTTCAATATACAATCTATTTAAATATCTAAAATCAAAATTTAATGGAAATCTTTTTGATTTAGGTAATGAAATTGAATGCCCTGAATTAACACAAGATGTATTTAATATGCTTGCAGATTTTTTATCTGGAACAATTTCAATGAATGATGGTCAATTGTCACTATTTGCACTGTATGATTTTAATATTATTCCGGTAGAGATGATAAGTAATATTTATGAAATATTGCTTGGACGAGAAGTAAGAGCAAAAGATAATGCATTTTACACTCCAAATTATCTTGTAGAATACATTTTGGATAAAACTACTTTAGGTTTCTTAAAAAAACATAATGAATATACCATATTAGATCCTGCATGTGGTTCAGGAGTATTTTTAGTTGATAGTTACCGACGTATGGTAGAAGAAAACCTAAATGGGAAAATGTATTGTAACGATGATAATTTGCTTAAATCTCTTTTAACCGATAATATCTATGGAATAGATATTAATGAGGAAGCGATTGATGTTACAATATTCTCTCTTTATTTAACTGTTTTAGACTACAAAGATCCAAAATCATTATCAACTTTTACTTTACCGAATTTAAAAGAAAAAAATTTATTTGTTAGTGATTTTTTTGATGAAGAGAAACTTAGAAGGTTAAGTCACATCAACTTTGATTTTGTTATTGGTAATCCACCTTGGGGCAATGTAAAAACAGGTCTTCATTTAGAATACTGTAAAAAGAATGGATACTTTGATAAACAACAAAATAATGAGATTTGTAGAAGTTTTGTTTTCAGAGCTAAAGATTTTTGTAAAGAACATACTGTTTGTTGTTTTATTTTACATTCTAAATTATTGTATAACCAAAAGAAACCTTCAAAAAGATTCAGAAACTTTTTGTTAAATAAAACTAAAATTCATAGCATAATTGAAATGTCTTCAGTAAGAAAATTAGTTTTTGAAAATGCCGATGCACCAGCAGTAATAATTTCTTTTAGTTACTCAGAAGAAAATAACTTAGACAATATTATAAATTATACATCTATAAAACCAAATATTTTCTTCAAACTATTTAATGTTATTGTTATTGAAAAAAATGATATAAAGTATGTAGCACAGAATATGCTGATAAGATTTGATTGGGCTTGGAAAACTATTGTATACGGTTTTTCAGCTGATTTAACTTTGGTGATGAAACTTAAAAATTGTTTTTGTACAATTTCCGATGCAATCGAAAAACAAGAACCTCCTATTATTATGGGGGCAGGAGTAGAGTACCAAGATGGTGATAAGCAAGACGCTTCTCATTTACTAAACAAAAGGCTTCTTGATTCGAAAAAAGGAGTAGATCACTTTTTTGTGAATTCAAATAAAACTACTTTGTTTTCGAAAACGAAAGTACATCGTCCTAGAGAAAAAGTGTTGTTTTCCCCTCCTTATGTATTAACTCCAACTGGCGTGAACTGCAATAATTATAAATTACGAGCAGCTTTTAGTGATGAAACATTTATTTGTAAAAAGACCATGTATATTATTAAAGGAAGCGAGGAGCAAAGACCATTCTTTATGAACTTGGTAGGTTTGCTAAACTCCTCATTTTATGCTTATTTGAATCTAATGCTTGGAACTTCAATAGGAATAGAACGAGAGCAGAGATTTATGGGGGAAGTATTAGAATTTCCTTATATTTTTTCTGAAGATATTGCAAATAAAACAGAGTACATTCAGAGTGAAAAAAAGAAAGATGATTTTCTTTGTTTGTCAGACTTAGATTCTGAAATCGAAAACCTAGATAATTTAGTATTGCAGGAGTTTGGATTGAAAGATAATAAATTTATTGACTATGCAATAAAAATCCAGATACCGGAGCTAACGAATATAGACATTGAGAGTATTTACAGAAAGGTATCTTCTGAGGAATTAGTTGACTATAGTGAATGTTTTAAAAAACAATTTGCTGCTATCTATAAACATGCAGAAAAGCATATTGCAATTAAATTGTATCCAAATGTATTAAATAGATTTTCTATATTTGAGCTGGCAGTTTTAGGTGGAGAATCTGACACCACGATTGATTTAGTTGAAAGTATTGATGATGATAAAGTACTATTATCAAGATTTTGTGTATTTTCTCACAACGATAAGTTTCATCAAATTAGAGATGTCATTCACTTTTCTGATAACTCATTTTTTATTATAAAGCCTAATTTTTATAAATGCTGGCATCCTGCAATTGCAGAACTTGATCTTTCCGATGTTATGGAGCAAATAATGGAATCGGGAGGTGATGAATGATGGGAGGTTTTAAGCAAAAATCAATAAATGAAGATTTTCAAAATGGTTTTTATTATTATATTATTGAGACCATTGAAAAATGTTGTAGACTAATGAAACAAAATTGTATTTCTGTAGGACGTAAAGTTAATAATCATGAGGTAAACATACAGAACCATCTATTTTTTTATTATTTAGATGATAATTCTGTGTTAACTAAATTAGGTTGTGAAATGTTTCCTATCTCATTTCAAATAGAAACGCCAGAAACATTTGATGAAAATACAGACACCTTTATAGGAAGGTGCGATATTAAAGTGACATCAAATAATTATTGGGTAAATAAAAACAAAAAAGACTACTATATAATTGAGTGCAAACGAATTGATGGAAGTTCGAGTTTAAATAAAAAATATATTAATGAAGGAGTTAGTCGTTTTGTAGAGGAACCACCGAAATATCCATCTCACCACAATAAAAATATTATGTTCGGATTTGTTGTGAAAAATATTGATATTCCTAATAATTCGATAGAACTTTCTAAAATAAACAAAAATAGGTTTGGGACAATTAGTCAAGGGGATTTGTTTTTAGTAAAAAATGAAATAAATGAAGGTTTACATGAATATATAAGCAACTATACTTTATCAAATAAGTCATTACAATTACTTCATATCTTTTTTGACTTTTCACCTATAATTAAGTAGTCTTAGTTAAAGATTAAATATGTGAATTAATATAATTAATAAATAAATTGAGTAAATTTGTTTTATATAAATACAGATAAGATACTGAAGAGCGGATAGGTTTGTCTGCTCTTTTTCATGTTATAGCAAAAAAATGTATCCAATACTTTACACAAGGGTGAGTTTATTATAATAGGGTGAGCTTGCGTATTGCTTGCGTATTGATATTGCAGACCTTCATAGCAGATTTAACCTACTCAACAAACTTCTTTTCTCCATAAGCAATGAACTGATCAATCGGCTTAGCAAATTCCTTTGCCCAACTATCGTTGTCGTTCTTTCCTTCAGCGATAAGCAAGCGTTCTCCTACGTATTCGTGTAAGTCCATAACTAGTGCATCTGCACCGTTGTCGTCTGAATGTCTAATACTTAAATCAAGCGCTATGAGCGACAACTGATATGCTCGCCGTAAAACAGCTAGGTTATTTAAGTTCTCATCGGTTAACGCTTTAATTTCCTTGAACAGCTTCCAGTCAATCGCGTCATATATTTCAAAATCTTTTTCTGTCCATTCTGACATAGTGAATCCTATAGGTAAGTGAGTAGTTTTATATCATACTCAGGATAAGACATTTTTCAGGTCATGTCCAGGACGATGGGTCTAGTGGCCGGGGCCGGTTGTACTGACCGCGGTGGGTGCCGTTGTTGGATCCGTTGCCGGGTCCGTAGTGGTCGTGGTTGTCGCCCTCGAGGAACAAGTAGTGCGTCGCACCGTCGGCGAGACTGCCGCCGACGCCCATACCACCGCTGCGGTCGCCATCTCCGATGAGGGTGTGTCCCTCCTTCGGACCGCTACCGAACGACACAGTGATGGGGTTACCCTCAGAGTCGCAGCCGCCCATCGGCTCGCTCCACCAGTTCTTTCCCATGATAACTCCTTCTGGAGTCGGGCAGAGAATGAATTCTCTGCGAAGTGGGACGTCTCAAGCCCAATGGCTTTGGGCGAAACGCCGACCTCTGCGGACGCAAAGGCTGATATATATATCAATAATAGAACTTGAAGTCAAGCGATTTTACGGAAATTGCAACAGAACATGGCGATAGTCTGCATAACGGTATCAAATAGCGTATACTTAACAATATAATAATCCCCGTAAAATCAAAGGAGGCCGTATGACAGCAGTAAAACAAACTATCGGCGTTATCGGTTCGCTAGGCGATTTGGGTTCGCAATTGGTACGGCGCGCTAAGAAGTACGGCTTTCTAGTCCGCGAATTTGACATAGCCGACCGCCACACCAACACAAAAGAATTATCCGATTGTGAAATTATTCACGTGTGTGCGCCCCTGGAAAATTTTACCGTACCGCTCGTAAGGGGGCTGATAATTTTACACGATAGCGTCATGGACACCAGCCGCCGATTTAACGATCAGCTTGACCAGAAAGCTGCCGTTGTCCACTTGCTAATGAATAGCGCTCAGCGAGCGGTTGTCGCCAGCGACCAGCCAAACGCCGAGGCGGCAGCCAGCCATTTGCAGCAATTAGGATTTAACCCAATTTCTATGCCAGTCGATGAGCATGACCAAATCATTGCCCGGTCGCAAGCGCCGCTGGCACTGCTTTGCGACGCGCTGCTGCCTGAATTGTTCCAATTGGATAAAGAAGGCTTGCTGACGCCATCGGGCGAAACGCTGGCAGAAACTTTACGTTCCCGCACGCTCATTTGGACGCCAGCCACCCGCCGGGCAATCTTGCGCAATCCTCAACTGCGTGAACTTATTAGCGAACTGTCGAATATCCTAGACCAAGCACAGCCGCCTGATAAATAATCCTCCAAATCCAAACCGCATACTTCCTGTCAAATGCTATACTAAGTAACATGAACCAAGAACCTCCATATTACAATCTAAAGCGCAGGCATCGCCCGCGCTGGATTGGTATTTTATTAGCATTTTTACTAGGTATCCCCATGATAATTGGCCTATGGCTGCTGCTGTGGCGGTGGAACTACGTGTCGTACTTAACTGGACCCATCGGCGCGGGCATCGTCTACCTAATATATAGTTTCATAACCCAGGAAGAGAGACCGCCGCTCCTTGATGTCGTTTTATTAATCGTAGCCTCTGTGTTCGGCACGGTAATAGGTTTCGCTGTTTGTCTGGCTGAATCGCTGCATATTTATACTAAAATCGGGTTCTTAGCAATGGTAGAATTTATCATTTCGCCGCCAACATGGACAATATTATGGAAAGCAAATCCGATGGCTATCCTCTCGCTCTTATTTTCAATTGGTTTATCTATTTACATCATTTTATGGGTTTGGCGCATATCCAAGCGAGCTGTTTTATAGAATATTTGCGAATTTTAGCCGTTGGCGTTATAATCACCTCATGACCATAAAACGGCAATTCATCGTCACCGCCTGGCAAAGCACGCGTTTTCGCCGCGGCTTGTTGAATTGTTAGTAAAATTCTTCTGAAAATACCAACCATGACTAGAGGCCGCGCGCGGTCTTTTTTATATAACCCAAAGGAGAAATTATGAAGCAAAGAATAATTATCATCGGCGGTATGGGGCCGCAGGCAAGCCTGGAGCTACACCGGCGGATGATTCAGCAGGCGCTGGCAAACGGCGCGAAGGATGGCACGGACTTTCCGCATATAGTTCATTTGTCGCTGCCGGTTCCTGATTTTATCGCCAACGAATCGCGGCGCAGCGAAGCCTTGGAAATTATCATAAACGAACTGAAAAACATTGACGCGTCGATGGACGACGTTATCATAATTGCCTGCAATACCGCGCATTTGTTGCAGCCCGCTATTGAACGGCAGCTGAATATTCGCATAACTTCCATGGTGGATGCCGCAATTGATTACGTTAGCCGCCATCATAAAACAATTCGATTGCTCGCGTCGCCGACGACCATCCGCACTGGACTATATGACAAGCCGTTGAAAGCCGCCGGAGTAACCGTATTAACGCCGGATAAGGACGAAGAACAAGCACTGGAAGTGATAATTCGCGCAGTAATTTCTGGGCAAACAATATCTCAGTCAGCGCTGGATAAAATACCAATAATAGCCCAATCCGAGCAGGCAAACGCAGCAAACTATATCAATAATTACCCCAGCAGTCCGCCGGTATTATTAGGCTGCACCGAGCTATCTTGCGTCTTCGCCAAAAAACCAAACACCATTGACCCAATAAACATTTTATTACGTTACTTAACAACCAAAGGAGTGTTATAATGGATACAATGAAACCATCCAAACCCGTCATTCTCACCGGCGTGCGCGCCAACAATGATATTCACATTGGCAATTATTTTGGCGCGATTTTGCCGATTGTCGATATGGCGAAGCGCCGCTCGGTCGATTATGATATCAATCTGTTCATCCCCGATCTTCACAGCTTCACCACGCCGATTGATCATGGCAAATTGTATGACAGTATTCTCAATAACGCCCGGATTTACACGGCCGCCGGGCTGCCATTAGACAATGCAGCCATTCATTTGTACCGCCAAAGCCGCGTCCCAGCCCACAGCGAGCTGGCGTGGATTTTGGACTGCTTCACTGGGTTTGGCGAAATGAGCCGGATGACGCAGTTTAAGGATAAAAGTGGCAAATTATTGTCAGAGGGCCGATCAATCGACCCGCCTGTATCAGAAAAGAATGGCGAACTAGTCTGGGATGAAGCTAAATGGGCTAGTGAGCACAGTAGAGTCTCCGTCGGCCTGTTCAACTACCCAGTCCTGATGGCCGCCGACATCTTGCTCTACGGTGCCACTTACGTGCCAGTTGGCGACGACCAGACACAGCACCTGGAATTTACCCGCGACATCGCCGAGCGAATGAACCGCAAGTTTGGCGATTTATTCGTCGTGCCTAAGCCAGTCGCCCAGCAGCATCAATTTTTCGGCAAAGACCAGGGGCTGAGAATCAAAGACCTGATGAACCCAACCAAAAAGATGAGTAAATCCGACGACAGCGGCAAGGGCGTCATTTTCCTCGGCGACGATCCGCAGATAGCCCACAAAAAAATCATGAGTGCCACCACCGACTCACTGGGTAAGGTGCAATACGACCGCGACAACCAACCGGGCATTTCCAATCTACTGGAGATTTTGACACTGGTGCGCCAAGATGCTGGAAAAGATGTGAGCTTAGAGCAAACCATCAGCCAGTACACCAGCATGGAGCGTTACGGTGATTTCAAGCGCATCGTCGCCGACGAAGTGGCAGAATTCTTAGCGAATTTCCAAACGCGTCTGGCGGCAGTTGACGAACAAGCCATCGAACGCAAACTAGAGTCCAGCGAGCGCGATATGAACATCGTTGCCAACGAAACCTTGCACCGCGTTCAAACAGCCGTGGGACTCAGGAGATAGTGTAGTGATAGCAAGTTTTCTAACCAAGCGGGGAACGCCGCCACATCAAGCGCCGCAAATGTCTAGCCGCCCAAACCGCAGAGGGCATGCCGCGTGAAAGTTTCGCCGCGCACCGTCCTCAAGATCGCCAGACTGTACCAACTGGCAGATGACAACACGCCTGTCAAAGCCTTACGCCGTCTGAAGATTCAGACGGACGAATCGCACATCGTGGCGGAATTTATCGTAAACAAGCAGCATTTCGCCGTGCTCTACGGCTCAATCGTCGATGAAGAATCAATTGACGAATTGTGGCCTGGTAAGCCAGCCAATGCTGAGATTTTGCCAAATCCGCTTGATGCGAGCTGCATCGAAACGCCGTTTCAGGGCAAATTTGTCATCATGCTCCACATCGTGCCGACCAAGCAGCGCCTGGACGTCCACTTGTCCACGGCATTTGAACCGTCAATTTCGCGCAGCCTCTGGCAGAAATACATCAAAGCTGGCTACGTGTCGGTCAATCAGCGCGTAGTGACGACGCCAAAGTTTGAGGTGGATGAGACTGACAAGATTGCTGTCAAGCTACCGGAACAAGAGCAGGCGAGTGCAGAGCTGCCGATATTATACGAAGACGATGACGTAATTGTAGTCAACAAGCCGAGCGGGCTCCTGACGCATGCCAAAGGCGGACTATCGACTGAGCCGACGGTAGCGGAAATTATTCGCCCCAAGACTTCATTTGCCTCAGGCACCGACCGGCCAGGCATCGTCCACCGGCTCGACCGCGACACTTCGGGTGTGCTGATTATCGCTAAAACTACTGAAGCCGCCACTCATTTACAGCGGCAATTTGCCCAGCGCACCACCAAAAAAACTTACCTTGCAGCGACCGACGGCGTACCGAAATTAGCCGCCGCGAAGATTGACCTGCCAATTGGCCGCAACCCGTCCGCACCCAGCACCTTCCGCGTCGACCCCAACGGCAAACCCGCCCAGACGACCTACCGCGTGCTGGCAGTAACTGACAATCAGGCGCTGATTGAACTTAAACCTACTACCGGCCGCACCCACCAGCTGCGTGTCCATATGGCGCACCTGAACACACCAATCCTCGGCGACCGCGTTTATAGTAAGCCCAATGCCAGCCGCCTGATGCTCCACGCCCACAAATTAGAAATCACACTGCCGTCTGGCGAGCGAAAAACCTTTGAAGCGGCCGTTCCAGAGGAGTTTTTTATCTATTTCCCTGAGGCATTACCTAAGGAAAAACCATGAAAACACCGACGCTATCCATCAAAGATCGCTCTACAATCAGCGAATTTGCGAGCAACCTGCCGCACGCGCTGCTTATCGCGGCAGAGCAGGGACTAGACGGAATCGGTGCAGCTAATGAGCTTGCGAGTTCAGAAGACAGCGACGTATTTTACATCAAACCTGCAGAAAAAAAGCAAACCATCGCCGTTGAACAAGTGCGCAGCCTAATAGCCAATCTCAGAACGTACGCCAATAAGCGCCGCGTGATCATCATTAATGACGCCAATCTGATGAGCGAAGCCGCCCAAAACGCGCTATTAAAAGCGCTGGAAGAGCCGAATAAAAACACTCACTTTATCCTGGTCGCAGAAAACCCGAAACTGCTGCTAGACACCATCAGGTCCCGCTGCCAGCTACTCCAGCTTCATAAAACTTCTCCCAGCCAAGACGCCAAACTGCTATCTCAACATAACCTGGACGCCAGCACCAAGCAGCAAATCCTCTTCCTGGCTGCCGGCCGGCCGCTGCTAATCAACCAATTAGCAAACAACCCAGGAAAATTTGCCGAATATAAAGAAATCGCTGTCGATGCCAAGCAATTATTAGCCGCCAAAAACAATTATCAAGCCTTAAAACCGCTCGCTAAATACTTTACCGACCGCCAAAAAGCATTACTGCTCACCGACATCATCGTCAATATGATCCGTTTTCAAATACATTCCCATGGCATTGACGCTGCCGTATCAAGCAAGCTCGCCGCCGCCGAGACAGCCGCCAAATCGCTGAAAGCCAACGGTAATGTACGCCTAGCTTTACTGCAACTTGTGATATACTAATAGCGGTATGTTTGGACTACTACTCATTCTAATTTTGATGATTTGGGCGGTTTTTTATCATCCGTCAATCAAAGAAACGGGCGATTTGCCGACAAAAATTACCAATAAACTTGATCAATTATGGAATATCGCCCAGGATTCGATTCGCGAGAACAAATATTTGCGCGCTGAAAAAGCGCTGCTGACTATCTTGCGCGTCGATGAAAAAAACGCCACAGCATATAACCGCCTGGGGATTTTATATGCCAAGCAGCGCGCCTACAAAGACGCCATCGAATGCTTCGAGATCGCCCAAAGCCTGGAGCCAAGCGCCTCAAGCCTGCACAACGTCGGCCTGATTTATTACGAAACGGAAAATTATGAAAAGGCAGCGCTAGCGTTTGAGCAAGCCCTGGAAATAGAAGGCGATTTGGCGGCGCGATACATCGCCTATGCTAAAGTTCAGGAAAAGCTGGGGCGCAGTAAGAAGATGATTAGCGCCTTGGAAAAGGCAGTTGAATTAGAGCCAATTCCACAGACCTTGATGATTTTATCAGAAGCATACGACAACGCTGGTCAGGAAGAACTAGCCATCCAACTGCGTAAAAAAGCCACCAGAATGCTGACACCGAATGAACCGGCAAAAAATCCTAGCCCCAGTACGCCGCGGACGCGCCAGCAGCGCCAAATTCATCAGCCGCGAAAAGTCGTTATGTAATCGTTTCAGCGGCAGCGGTTTCATCAAACAAGGCTTATTTCCTCTTTTTTGGGACGGAATAGTTTGCTATAATAAAGACGCTGCCGAGCGAAGGGGCGTAGTACAACGGCTAGTATAGCGGTCTCCAAAACCGCCGGTCTAGGTTCGATTCCTAGCGCCCCTGCCAAGCTTCGTCCGATTCCCTGAAAAGCAAGGGAATCTTTTTTATTAGTCAAAACTCTGCTATAATTTTTTCATATGAGACCGCTACTACCATCATCGCCGCACATTATCGCCATGGTCGGCGCGCCAGGCTCTGGGAAAACTCAGTTTGTTTCCGAATTTGCTAAGATATTCAACGCGCCAGTTATCGATGCTAGCCAGTTTGAAGCTTTAACAGATGATACTAAATTGATCTCCGACATCACATTGTCAATCTTAGACGAATTCTTAAAAACCAAGCACACCGTCATTTTGGATGGCGCAACCGATCAGCGAACAACCCGGATAAAAATTAACCGGATGGCGCGCGAACGCGGCTATAAAGTCCTATTGGTTTGGGTGCAGACAGATTTGGCAACGGCGAAAAATCGCTGGATGAAGCAGTCAGGCGGCGACGAGCTGCTGTTTGAAAGAAGACTTAAACAATTTTCACCGCCGCATGACAGCGAGTCTTACGCGGTGATCAGCGGGCGGCATACTTTCAGCACGCAGGCGCGCGCCGTACTGAAGCATCTGAGTATTAGCGCGCCCAGGCCGGAAGTCCATAGAGAGCTTCGCGTAAATAGCCGTATTGATATAGGATAGATTATGCCCACAATCACCGATTCGGAATTCGGGGAAATTGTCGTAAAAAAACAAGGATTAGCGAAAAATATTAGCCTGCGAATCGCGCCGGACGGCCGGTTGCGCGTCACTATGCCGTCGTACGCGCCGCTGTTAGCTGCCAAAACTGTAATAAAAACATCGCGCCTACAAATCCGCAAATTATTAGACCAGCATCAATCGCAATTCTCTTATACAAAAGACCAGCAAATCGGTAAAAGCCACAGTTTGATTATTCGCTCGACCACTGGGACAACAACCGTAAAAACCGCCGGTACGCGCATAATTGCCAGCATAAATGAAAACGAAGACATAACGTCCGCCGCTAATCAGCAGCTTATTCGCCAAAAAATCGCGGCGGCACTGCGCAAGGAAGCCAAAAGTTATTTACCCCGGCGATTGTCATTCCTGGCCGAAGAACACGGTTTTTCCTTTAAGCAGACAAAAATCACTCACGCTTCCAGCCGCTGGGGCAGCTGCTCATCAACCGGCACGATTAGCCTGAACATTGGACTAATGAACTTGCCGTTTGAGCTTATCGATTACGTAATTATTCATGAACTTTGCCACACCCGCCACATGAATCACTCGGCAAGTTTTTGGCGCGAAGTCGCTCAATTTGACCCCGGCTATAAAATCCACCGCGCCGAGCTAAAAAAATATTCGCCGCACATATAGTTAATATAGCCGTAAAACCGCCATGCGCGATGTTTACGCTTATGCTATACTATTGACATGTTAAAGGGTGTCTTAAAAAAAGAAAAACGCACATCCATCGCCTTAAAAAGCGGTATTTTAGTTGCCTCAATTTCCTTAATGTTTCACGGCTTATTGATTCAATTCGGCATTATGCCAATATCAGAAACCGCCATCGGCTTGCCGCCAAATTTGGCGATCGTCTTATCCATGAGCTGGCTGGTAATCGGCGTTACGGCCTTTTTATCGCGGATTATTGACGGCGGCTTATCGTCGATACTTATCCTTATTGTTTATTATGTATTATCGCTGGCGCAATCGCTGTTTATAACCGGCTTTATCTCTCCGTTCACCGCCTACTGGATTTTATTGATGATTATCACGTTCGCTATGCTGGGTAAGAACGGCTTGCTAGCCGGTATGATGGCATTTATCATAGCTATCACCGTCAGCGCCGTCTTAAACGTGGAATCTCACCCCGAATACGCTATCATGGCAATCCTCTCTGGCACAGCAGTCATCGTCTGCAGCCTGGTCGCCTCGTCGATTTATTTCACTCAGAAAGTCGTTAACAGCAAATTGAACGAAAGCCGCGAGCGCGAAAATGTCGAAAAGGGCAAAGTCCTAACCCTAATAAATAACATCACCGACGCCATTATCAGCACTGACGAGCACGGCATCATTACTATGTATAATTCTGCAGCGTTAAATCTTATCGATACCAATAATAAAATTAGCGGCAAACCAATTGACGAGATTTTACGCCTGGAGACCACCAATAAGGCGCCGCTCGACACATTTAAGGAACTATCCAAGTCAATCGCTATCCGCCAGCGCGACGACATCATAATGCAAGTAGATAGCGACGAAGCGCTGCGCCTGGAGGTGACATTTGCGCCCGTACAAGGCGGCGATAAAATGTCGCCCGACGGCTATGTCCTGATTCTCCGCGATATCACCAAGGCGAAAAGCCTGGAAGAGGAGCGTGACGAGTTTATTAGCGTAGTAAGCCACGAGCTGCGCACGCCTATCACCATTGCCGAAGGGTCGCTCAGCAATGCTAAGCTGCTCATTGAAAAGGGCGCCGCCGAAAAAGTCCCTCAAGCAATTGATGAGTCGCACAAACAAATTCTGTTCCTTGCCAGGATGGCCAACGATTTAAGCACGCTATCCCGCGCCGAACGCGGCGTCGATGACAAGCCGGAAATCATCAACGTGGCAGAATTTGCAGCGCAATTAAACGATGAGTACGCACCGCAAGCCGCCGAAAAAGGTTTGGCATTCAACTTGGATATCGGCAGCAGCTTAGGCGAAGTCAAGGCTTCCAGCTTGTATTTACAGGAACTATTGCAGAATTTTATTACCAACGCCATCAGGTATACTCCGAAAGGCTCAGTGACAATATCTATCAAAAAGCAAAAGGACGGACAAATCAAATTCAAAGTTAAAGACACCGGAATTGGCATCGGTAAAGCTGACTTGGGTAAAATATTCGATAAATTTTACCGCGCCGAAGATTACCGCACCCGCGAAACCAGCGGCTCAGGTTTAGGGCTATACGTCGCCGCCAAATTAGCGCGGAAACTTAATTGTAAGATTGAAGTACAAAGCCGGCTCAACCACGGATCGGCGTTCAGTTTCAGCCTCAAACCTTTCAAGAAGTGATTTGCTAATTTCTGGCAAATGAGCTATACTGGACTTGACAGTCTGTGAAAAACAGACTTTTTAAATTGGGAGAAACTATGGCACAGAAAGGCAAGTCAAGCACCAGCAAAACCACGGTTCATCGCATTAAAGCTACCGGCGATGCGCCAAAAAAAGCCAATAAATCAGCTAAAACCAAAGATATAAATACTAAAGAAACCATAAAAACTACAGAAACTAAGATAAGTAAAAAACCAAAAACCGTAAAAACAGCCAAAAAATCGCCAAAAAACGCTTTAAGTGCAGTTGGCGGTTATTTCAAGGGCGCTTGGCACGAGCTAAAGTTAGTGCGCTGGCCAACCCGCTCGGCAACATGGGCAATGACCGTCGCCGTGCTAGCCTTTACTTTTATATTTGTTATTGTAATATTGCTGCTTGACGCTGGATTTAACTGGGCGTTTGAGCAGATTTTGAAATAAGGGAGGATTGTTATGAGTTCAAAACGATACGATGATAGCCGCCAGTGGTATGCCATTCACACTTATTCCGGCTACGAAGAAAAAGTCGCTGAGTCTATTCGCCAGCGCATCAACGGCGTCGATATGGCCGACAAGATCTTTGACGTTATGGTGCCGAAGGAAAAACAAATCCAAATTAAGAACGGCAAGCGTAAGATCATTGATGTCAAAATTTTCCAAGGCTACGTGCTGGTAGAGATGAAATTGACCGATGAGACATGGTATATCATCCGCAACACGCCGGGCGTAACCGGATTTGTCGGCGCCGACACCACGCCAACGCCAGTTTCTGAAAAAGAAATTAATAAGATTAAAAAACGCATGGGCGTCGAGGAACCAAAGCATCAAATTGACTTTTCAGAAGGCGAAGTTGTTTCAATTATTGACGGGCCGTTCAAGGGCTTTGACGGCGCAGTTAGCGAAATTGACGCCTCTAAGGGTACGCTGAAAGTTATGGTCAGCATGTTCGGCCGCGACACGCCAGTCGAGCTGGACGCATTGCAGGTGAAAAAGGTTTAGCTCGCACAAACCCTAAAAATATCCAATCCGGCTTCTATTTTACCAAACGTCCGCTGCTTTTACTGTCTTGCTGAATCTGGCAAGGCAGTGCTGTACTGCGAAAATAACTAGCGCCGCGATAATTGCCGCCAGTAATACTACCGTTATCAGCCACTGGCGCGGATCGTATAATGATATCGCCAGGGCTAATACTGCGCCAACTAAGGAGACTAGTACCTTGCCAAACAGCAGCAAATTCAACGTTACAGATTTGCCGCACAACTTTATAGCCCGCCGCAGCACAGCCGAGCTGAAGCGCCCCAGCCAGTACGGCAGCACGATTACCGCGCACAGCACCGCTATCGTAACTATCGAAGTCAACACTACATCCAGCGCCTTAATTGCAAGCGGCAAACTTGGCGGTGCAGCCTCAGGCGGCGAGGACGGTAAAATCGGGACGCAAATTATCTCTGGACGTATGCCAATTATCTCCAGCGCGCCGCTCCAGGCTAGCTGCAGCAAACCTACGCCGATAGCGATAGCGCACGCCGGGATTAATAAGTTATAACCAATTGCGCCGAAAATATTAACAACGCGCCGAATCGGCAAAATAGTTCGCATGCTCATGCTTGAATTGTAGCATAATTTCCGTTATAATAACACGCGTTACGCACTACAAAATAGTAAGGAAAGAGTTATGGCAAAGAAAATTATCGGTAACTTAAAGTTACGCATTCCGGCCGGCCGCGCGACTGCCGGACCTCCAGTCGGTTCGACGCTCGGCCAGTGGGGTTTGAATATGATGGACTTCATCAATCCATTCAATGAAGCTACCAAAGGCATGATGGGCAAGGATGTGATCGTACATCTTCAAGTTTACGAAGACCGCACCTTCACCTGGAACTGTCTGGGACAGCCGGTGGACGACTTAATCCGCGAAAAAGCCGGTATCCAAAAGGGCAGCGGCAAACCGCACGTAGACAAAGTCGGTAAAATTACACGGGCGCAGCTGCAGGAAATTGCCGAGGTTAAAAAAGACCAGCTAAACGCGATTGACATTGAAGGTGCTATGAAAGTTGTCGCTGGTACAGCCCGGTCAATGGGCGTAGAAATCGCCGACTAACTGGCGAAAATTTAATAGCCCCGATACCCGTCGGGGTTATTTTATGCCAAGCAACTTGAAATCTTTAGACTTATTTTTATATGATAGTGAACAATATTTTGGATAGATCCGTTAAGGAAGCGCTGGCGAATGACAGGCTTATCGTCGCAAAAACCGACACAATTTACGGCGTTTTAGCGCGGGCAGATTCAGTCGAATCCATGAAAAAACTATACGAAGTCAAACAACGCAGCCTAGAGCAATCGTCTATAATCTTAGTCGCGGATGTAAGCAGCATTCCCGGGCTAACCAGCGAGCAGCGTAAAATCTATCAACAATTATCCAACCATCGGCCGACCACAATCGCCATCCGCGTCAGCGACAGCTTTTTGCCGCACTTGCCGCGCAGTAGCGGGACGCTAGCGTTCCGCGCCGTACCGAATTCGCCGCTGGCCAGTTTGATAAAATCCACCGGCTGCCTGCTGGCGCCCAGTGCTAACCCTAAGAACTTGCCGCCAGCCAGGAATATTACAGAAGCAGCCGAATATTTTGGCGAAACAGTAGCGGTTTATGTCTACAGCGGGGAAGTATCAGGCGCGAAGCCATCGCAAATCGTCGCTTTTGGCGATGAAAATCAGATGATATATATTAGGAAATAAACTTCGCCCGCGCCAGAAACCCCCGCGCGGGCGAAAACTAACTATGAGAAGCAGCTCTCCAAACGATAGCCATTTCAGCCTGTCTTAAAACGGATGAGAGATGCTCAAATCCGGATATTTTTCAGCGATTCGCAGCAGCTCGTTATATTTGGCAATTCGCTCCGAACGCGACATCGAGCCGGTTTTTATCTGGCCAGTACCCAAGCCAACCGCCAAATGCGCAATCGTCACATCCTCGGTTTCGCCGGAGCGGTGGCTCATCACCGTATTCCAGCCGGCATCTTTCGCCACTTGTACTGCTTGAATAGTCTCAGTGAGCGTACCGATCTGGTTCGGTTTGATTAAGATCGCATTGGCGGCTTTTAGTTCAATACCGCGCTTCAGCCGCTGGACATTAGTTACCAGCAAATCATCGCCGACCAGCTGAGCAAAGTTTCCTAATTCAGCAGTCAATTTTTGCCAATCCATCCACGCTTCCTCGTCCAAGCCATCCTCGATCGACAAAACCGGCACTTTCCCCAGCAGCGCCTTGTACGTGCGAATCATCTCCTCAGCGTTCAGCACGCGCTTTTCTGTCGCCAAATGGTATTTACCGTCCTTATACAATTCGCTTGCCGCCACATCCAGCGCAAAACCGAAATCTGTACCCAATTTATAGCCAGCCTGTTCAATCGCCCGCGACAACAGCTGCATCGGCTCCATATTACCGCCGCGAACCTTTGGCGCATAGCCGCCCTCGTCGCCGACAGTTGTCGGATAATCTTCGGATTTCAGAGTCTTCGCCAACGTGTGAAAAACTTCCGCGCTCATCTGCATCGCATCGGCAAACGTCGCTGCGCTGATTGGAATAATCATATATTCCTGGAAATCGGTCGCGCCCAAAGCATGCTGGCCTCCGTTCATCACGTTAATCATCGGCATCGGCAAAGACATCCTCGGCGAACCCGCCAGACTATTGACATATTCAAACAGCTCCATCTGGCGCGATTTGGCAGCCGCTTTCGCCACCGCCAGCGACACTGCTAAGATAGCATTCGCACCCAAGCGGCCCTTATTCGGCGTGCCGTCCAGCTCGCGCATTTTTTGGTCAATTTTAATCTGATCAAACGGATCATCGCCTTTCAAAGCCTCGGCAATTTTTCTATTGACATGATTTACCGCCTGCAAAACTCCTTTGCCGCCGTACGCCAGCTCATCGCTATCGCGCAGCTCCACCGCTTCGAATGAACCGGTACTGGCGCCTGACGGCACTGCCGCCCGCCCAAACGAACCGTCGCTCAGAACAACGTCCGCTTCCACCGTCGGATTACCGCGCGAATCTAAAATTTGTCGCGCATAAATGTCTGTAATTGTGATATTCGTATTTTCTTCCATAATTACTAGTGTAGCAAAAAACGGAAGAAGAAAAAATATCTAACAGGGAAAGGCTAAAATGACACTACGAATCTTGCTCGTCGCTATGGTCGTCAGATTCTCCATGCTCTTCTGTTTTTTCTCTAGTAACAGCGACAAACTCATTTGACGTAGTCTCTCCTGGCTCAGGATCATATACAGGACTATCGCATAATACACCCTCAACTTTGCCAGTCCTATCGCTCTCGCCTGAAAGTGCTACAACACCAAGACAGCCTTCTGTAATTCTATTAATCCTTGCTTGCATTTTTTCAGCAATATCATTTAAGGCTAAGGCGTCCATTTTACCACTAGGAGACTGACTAGCCATATCAGCAAAACCCCTCCCTTTAGAATCATCTCTCTGGTCTTTTTAACTCCATCGACAACATCCTCCCATCCTTTTACTTCAAGACCGATCATCGGACAACCGACGCAGCGGCCCGGTATGTCCCAGCGATGGGAGGTAAATTCGTCGATAACCCCGTCTTCATGTACTATATCTTTAGAGTTACTATCATCCCCACCTGTAGTACTACTATTTCTTTCCATAGATTATAATCCTAGCACACTTTACTAAATTTTGCAAATATATTATGTTATACAAATCAGCCGCCTGCCAATACCGCTAAGACTTATCGTCGATAACACCGCGAATTTCTTTTATCCAGTGCGGGGGAGCGGTATATTCTCCTTCTTCACTGCCATCATAATTATCAGGTAGCAGGCTCGCTCTTAAAGCCGAAATAGCTTGCTATGCTTGCTCTGGATTATATCTATCAAAAGATACGTATCTACCAGTACGTTTACCTTCATCAAGCGCAGGGCTATTACACCCCCTAAACCCAGCGCTTTGGTCTGCTGCTGTAGCTATTGCAGCACCAGGGCAGTCTGCGGTTACTTCATCAATTTCACGCTGCGCTGCCTCGGTCTCTCCCAAACCGACATCTGCAGCATGTTCGCGCGTGACGCCCTCTGCATAAGGACATCCCTCACACCGCTTCAGAACATCCAGCCCAGTCGCCCCGATTCCACCATCAGGACTTCCTTCAAAATCGTTGCCATTTCCACCTATACCGCCCATAAATTCTTTCATTCCTCAATCCTATAATATTTTATTATTCCTTGCAACATTATGTTTGGATAAGTGGCGCGCAGAGAAGAACAGAAGTCGCGCCCAAATACGCCTATGCTTGCCCTGATGCCAGCCAATAGTATATAACTAGTCTTTATGGAACGCCGCCAGTTCAGAACCGCACGGATAGATTTGCTGTCGCAATTGAACAATGCAGATTTTTGGAAAAATGTTGAAATTATAAACCGAGAATTAGCCGCCTATAGCAGCGAAGAGCCAGGCGATATACCGCTGAAAAATCATCCTGACACGTTGGCGCTGGGACTATCATCACGTCATTTTAACCCTCAATATCTGGGTGAGACAGCTACCGTGACAATCGCTCATGAATCACCAAACGGCAAATTAAGCATTGAGCAAATAACTGGCGAACTGGGGTTATTTACTTACGCGACCATCACATCCGAAGAATGCGTTGGCGGCGTTAACATCACGGCCGACCAGCGCGTGGCAGCACTTCAAATCGGCGAAACAGCCGTTCCTTTGTCGCCAGAAACATTGCTGCAGCTTGATATAGAAAAGCCAACGCCAGATGAAGACCCGAACGATACATTCTCCTATATCATGAACCAAGTCCGCGAAATCGGCGCCCTGCGGACGAAACCAAGCTACCAGGCAGCCTCGCCGAGCGAGCAGACCATACTTGAATTAAACGCCGTTGAAAACGTCAATCAGTATCTTGATGATATCGCTAACGATAATACTGTATCAATTGTAACGCTGCATCCCGAACTTAAATACGATGACGGCACGACGCGCAGCAGCATCCGCGCCCGAGATATTTCCGTAAAGATTAGGGATAATCATCCTCATTTTCAGATAATCGGCACCGACAACTTGGTTCATTCTATCCCGTACAACGGCGTTATTGATATAGAGATAACTGGCGAGCCAGTTGATATTGACATTAACGTTATTGATTTTTTTAATGATGAAACGATACGGAACAGGATAGATTATATCGAAAGCACAACGTATTGCTCCGAGGACGATTTAGCCGAGCTGATAAAGTATCTGGAGAAAACTATCGGCGATAATTTCTGCCAGGACGGTATATTTTCTGGAACGGGTATGCTGTATCGGAAAGAATCTTCGGGAGATATTGAAGGTGAATTCGCAGATTTTACGCTATTATCTCGAGGTTTTGACGTGTTAGAAATAGACGGGGAGAGAAAACTGGTTATTGCTTTGGAAGATTCTAACAATCCGGCTGGTGATCCGCTCTATATTATCCCCGATACAACGCACCTAAGCCAATGTATTCGCAAAAACGCGCCGCGCGCCATGGAGTTTGAACCCGACTGCGATTTGATAGAATGCTTACGCAGCGCCGCAAGTGCTGCAGAAAAACTGATTAAAAGCGATGATTTTATAAACGCTGACGATATTGAGCAGCAGCAAAGAATGCTTGACGAGGAAGAAGCTATTGATAAGGCGATGTCAAAGCTAGTCTACACCTTCGACAATTTATATCAAGGATACCAAATACGCTGCACGGCCAAAAAATGCTGGGCTATCCCTGTTGATGTTTACAAATCATATTCTTCCAAAGACATTGCCAGCCTGCCAACTGCAACACTTGAGCCGGGCAAAGAGATATTTGAGATTAACGGCGATGCTGTTGAGTTTTTTGTACCGGAAATGATTGATCAGAAGGAAAAAATAACTTCGGCGGCAGATTTCCCGCTCAGTCGCGGGCAGCCAATGCTGCGAATTACAGATGCAAGCAGCGGCGAACCTACGTATTATCTCGTGCCAATTGATGGCTTTTTGAGCATCGCGCCAGTTGTATAAAAGACAAGGAAGCGGCGAAACAGTACGGGAGGCTAGCCGCCGACGCCCCATTATGCTATAATTAACTCATCATCAAATCAATGCTGGGAGGCAGATTCACCCGAAGTCGCGAGTCGCCGTTTGTACCACAGAAAGGATTATCATGGCCAAGAAAGCCGAGCTGTTAGAAAAAGCAGCAGAACTACAATTAGCGGTCAGCGACAAGAATACTATCGCTGAGATTGAGGCGGCAATTGCCGAGACTGAAGCAGGCGCGCCTGAGGACAATAAGCCGCACAACACCAAGGATAAAGACGTTATCGCCGAGCGCGAAGCCGTCGTCGCCAAGGCCGGCAAGCGCAGCCAAAAAGCCCTCGACGAGGCTGCCGAGAAAGCCGAAAAGGAAGCCCGCAAAGAGGCCGGCGACACCACGCCGCAGTCCGACGACGCCGAAGCGCATGTTAAGAAAGGCCCGAAGCCAATCACGCGTCCGCGCCTGGAACGCCGCGGTAAAAAATATCAGGAAGCTGCCAAGAAGATTGAGAAAAATAAACTGTACAGCCTTGACGAAGCGTTGAAACTGGCGACCGAGACCAGCCCGGTCAAGTTCGACGCCAGCGTTGAAGTTCACGTTCGCCTGGGCGTCGATCCGCGCCAAGCCGATCAGAACGTCCGCTCGACCGTAGCGCTGCCGCACGGCACTGGCAAAGATGTTCACGTGGCGGTGTTCGCACCAGAAACCGAACATGCCGCTGCTAAGAAAGCCGGCGCTGACATCATCGGCGACGAGGAATTCCTGAAGCAGCTGGACAAGGAAGAACTAAACTTTGATATCTTAGTCGCCACGCCGCAATATATGCCGAAGCTTGGCAAGTATGCTCGACTACTCGGCCCGCGCGGTTTGATGCCAAATCCAAAGTCCGGTACCGTCGCCACCGACGTTGCTAAGGCCGTTTCTGAAGCCAAAGCCGGCAAGGTTGAGTACCGCGTCGATAAGCAGGCCATCGTCCACTTGGCGATCGGTAAAGTGTCGTTTGGCGCCGACAAACTGGCGGAAAACACCCGCGCTTTCCTCGCCAGCCTGAACACCCAAAAGCCGTCCAGCCTTAAGGGCATTTACGTCAAATCTATCGCCGTCGCCACCACTATGGGGCCGAGTGTAAAGGTTGAAACTAGTTTGTAATATTGGTTTCGCGCGCGATGCACCCAAAATAGAATAACTCCGCCCAAGAAATCCAGCGGAGTTATTTTATGCCAATATTAACCTAAACTGCTCCGCGAGCCTACTTCACCATACTTTCCAAGCTATCTGCAGTAAAACTTCTGTCGTTATCTCCGTTACCGGCAATTGTTTCCTTGGTCAAACTGTATTGGCCTCTGCCACTATACTTTGCAATTGCTGTTCCGCCAGATAGCGGATAATACTTACCATCACGCCCACGAGAAGCAAACACTAGAATATGATCACCTTTCTTTAAGGTCGGCACACCCTCTAGGACGTAATTAGTTCCGTTCACAGCACCACCCATAAGAGCAATAGTTGCCGACTTAACTCTAGCATCCCCCTTGATAACTCTTGTCAGCTCAATGACATAGTCAGTGTGCACATCTGGTGGCACATTCTCATCAGCCACGTCGCGAACTGACCGTACCGTTCCGTTGTCCATAACCACCGCTTCTGCCACCAGCGAAGTCTCTTTTGCATTGATCATTGACTCCACAGACCCGTAGACAGGATGCATAGTAGACATCTGCACTGTCCGCATTGGCGTATTTTTGCGAGTATTAACCTGATAAAATGATATTAGATATAGGACAACAGTAACAGCCAATAATAACACTGCTATCATTAAGATAGACGCTTTTTTCTTGTTCACCAAACTATCTCCATGACGATTATTTTTATTCATATTACCCTCTTTTCTAGCGTACCAATTAATTATATAGATTATTTATCTGACCTCGGTCGTACGGCATCGGCGTATTGTACCAAGGAAATGTAAAGTTTCCTCCACCAGACCGCATTATGCTATTTTCTGATGTACCCTGTGTGTGAGCAAGTCCCAAAGTGTGCCCAAATTCATGAGTGGCCACAAACGTTCTATCAAAATCATTTAGCGAATCCATGTAGCGCTGATTGAGTCTAAATCCAGCAGAAGTGTATGTGGCTGCAGACAGACCTGGATTGATCCATGTTTTACCGTAATAGCCGTCATCTACATATACATCGACTACGGTTAGTTTTATACCAGAACCTCCCGGAGTCGGCTTTACTCTAGCAGCAGCGTTACGCCAGTTGGCCGCACCTTGCCAAACGTTCCCGTTATACCGATGAGGATCGTTATACTTATAGTAAAGTGTAGTAGTGGAGCCTGGACTATGCGGAAATTTTCCGCCAAAGTATGTCGCACCTACATCACGTGCCGGCATAAAAACCGCGACAAGTACCATTGTGCATATTAGCATTAATAGTTTTCTCATATATTCGCCATCCTTTATGATAAAATTACTATCTCATGCCTCGAGTTTATTATAGTGCTTATAGTTTTCCAAGGTTAGCCAGTCAAGCCCGTGTTAAGGTGCGTTCTTTATATCGTAACAGCTTGATTATGCAATTGATGACCACGAAGCATACGGTGTCTGGGGGCGCGACGCCATTCGTAAGAGATGTGCTATCTAGAAACCGTAGAAATAAACGCACTCGTCAATGCTCATACAAAAATCCATTAAAATAACGCCAACATTGTCTTGCATCCCGTTGTCATTTCTGCTACAATTCTAAGGAACATTACCAAAGACAGCGCGCGACCGAAGGAAACTGAGGTGTAAACATGCCGCCGAGGGAATGAAACGAACAGTTTTATTTGACGTCTTTGGTAGTGCGAGAATCAAAGACGTTTTTTGATTCTCCATTACCGCACGTTAACAAATCGGTCGAATCACACAAATTAGCTCAATCAAAGAAAGGATTTTTATGGCAATTTCACGCGATAAAAAACAAACTTTGGTTGCTGAACTAACCGAGCTTCTGAAAGACGCCAAGGGTACGGCATTTGCGCGGTACCAGGGTCTGAGCGTGGCTGAATTGCAAGAGCTGCGCAAGGCCGCCCGCGAAGCAAACGTCGTCATCAAGGTGGTTAAAAACCGTTTGGTGCGCGTGGCGCTGCAGGACATTGACACCTACAAAGAGACCGGCACTGACTTATTAGCAGGCCAATTGGTCTACGCCATTAGCACCGAAGACGAGGTCATGCCAGCGAAAGTTCTGGACACGTTTGCAAAGACGCATCCAGCACTGCAGCTGGCCGGCGGCTTCTCAGGCGAAGGCTTGAGTATCAACGAAGCTGACATAAAGGCATTGGCAGGCTTGCCAAGCAAAGACCAGCTTATCGCCGAAGTGGTGGCGCAATTGCTCTCACCAGTCCACGACACCGTGGGCGCGCTTGGCGGCAACTTGCACGGCTTACTGGACGGTATCGAAGCCAAAGCTACGGCTTAAGTTTAGCAATCAATCACCTACCTGAGTTCATAAAATCTTCAACGCCTCCTCTTTTCGCGCCGGGCGCTCACGCGCTCGGGCTGCAATCGCTGCACGGAGGCTTATGAAGATTTTACAAACTCAGAAATTAATTAATAATCTAAGGAGAATACCATGGCTGATATTAAAAAATTGGCTGATGAACTGGTCAAACTGACAGTTCTGGAAGTTAATGAATTGAAGAATTACTTGAAAGAAGAATACGGCATTGAGCCAGCTGCAGCCGCAGTGGCTGTTGCTGGTCCAGCTGCTGGCGGTGACGACGGCGCTGCCGAGGAAAAAACAGAATTCACCGTCACCCTGAAAGAAGTCGGCGCACAGAAAGTTGCCGTCATCAAGGCCGTCAAAGAAATCACCGGCCTGGGTCTGGGCGAAGCTAAGGCTATCGTCGATGGCGCTCCAGCACCAGTCCTGGAAAAAGTTTCAAAAGACGAAGCTGAAGCAGCGAAGAAAAAGCTGGAAGAAGCTGGCGCAACCGTCGAGCTTGCGTAATTTGTTTGATTTTACAACCGATTTGTTTTCGTTTTACCGTCGCCTGCTTATTGCGGGCGGCGGTTTTGATTAGGCCAATTATTGAAATCCGCGTCCTAAGGTGCCATAATGTAACCATAATGAATAGCTTATCAACCCAAAGCTACAAAGGTTCGCGGGATTACTTTCCCGAGGATAAACGCTTGCAAAATTACATCTTTAATACTTGGCGCAAAACAGTGGAAAGTTTTGGCTACGAGGAATACGGAGCGCCGCTGCTGGAGCCGCTGGATATTTATTTGGCAAAGTCAGGCCAAGAACTGGCGGGCGAGCAAACATACGCTTTCCAGGATCGCGGCGGACGAATGGTAGCAATCAGACCGGAGATGACGCCGTCAATCTCGCGGATGGTGGCAGCGCGGCGGCAGGAAATGCCAATGCCGGCACGGCTGTATTCAATCGCCAATTTTATGCGCTACGAACGGCCGCAGCGGGGCAGAGAACGCGAGTTTTGGCAATTAAACGCCGATCTGTTCGGTGTGGACGGTGCCATAGCCGACGCAGAAATTATTGAGATGGGACACGCCAGCATAATCAATTTCGGCGCCAAGCAAGACATGTTCACCGTGCGGGTCAATCACCGCCAGCTAATCAACCGACTAATGGACGGATATTTGAAACTGGACATCGTCGGCGCCTCAATGATGACCAAGCTGCTTGACAGAAAAAATAAAATTTCCGCAGAGGAATTTAAGCAGCAAGCAGTTGAGATTTTCGGCAGCCAGGCAAACGAAGGCCTGCCAAAACTCGCAGAGATGATCGGCATGAAATCGGTAAACGACTTGCCGGAAGAATTAGCTGACGATCCTAGCGTTAAGCAGATTCGCGAAGTCATGGATTTGCTGGTTAAAAAAGGTATAAAAAACGCCATATTTGACATAACGCTAATGCGCGGATTGGACTATTATACCGGCACCGTGTTCGAGTTCTTTGACAATTCGCCGGAAAATAACCGGGCGCTGTTTGGCGGCGGCAGATACGACGGCCTGGTCGGACTGTTTGGCGTTGAACCGGTAGCCACAGTTGGCGTTGGTTTGGGCGCAACAACAATGCAGCAATTTCTGGAAGTCCACGGTTTGCTGCCGCAACTAGCATCGCACACCGACGTTTATCTTATTCCCGTAGACAAAGAATCGCTGCCCGGCGCTGATACGCTGGCGCAAGAACTGCGCGCCGAAGGCGTAAAGGCCGAGCTGGATATCACCGGCCGCAAGCTAGACAAACAGATTAAAACTGCCGCTAAAAAACAAATCCCATTCGCAGTATTCATCGGCGAAGATGAAATTAAAAACGGCATGTACACAGTAAAAAATCTGGCAGAGTCCAACGAACAAAAAGTTGACTTTGACAGAATGATCACAATTGTCAAGGATCGGCGCTATGACAGCGACGATGACGACTCGTTGTTTGAGATATAGCCGCATCTCTGTTATAATTAGTGTCTATGAAGACGACTGTAAAAAAATTATCAGACACTAAAGTCCAATTGTCGGTTTCTTTGGAACCGAGCGAATTGGCAGCTGCCGAGCAAGTTTCCCTGGCAAAATTGGCACGCAATATTAAAGTTCCCGGATTTCGCAAAGGCAAAGTACCCGCCAGCGTTGCCGCCAAACACGTTAACCCAAGCGCTTTGCAGGAGCAGATTTTAGAAAACGCCATCTCTAAAGCCGTCGCCGAGGCCTTCATTAACGAAGATATCCAAGCACTGGAGCGTCCAAATGTCGAGGTTAAAAAGTTTGTACCTGGCGCAGAACTAGAATTTACAGCCGAAGCAGTAGTTGTACCGCCAGTCAAGCTGGGCGATTATAAAAACCTGAAAGCCAAAAAAGCCGCCGCCAAAGTCGAGGCCAGCGAAGTTAACGAAGTAATTGAACGCATCCGCCAAAGCTATGTTAAGAAAACCGAAGCCAAGCGCGCCGCGAAAAACGGCGACGAAGTAATCATCGATTTCACCGGTAAAAAGAACGGCACGGCGTTTGACGGCGGATCAGCTAAGGATTTCGCCCTAAAGCTAGGCAGCGGGCAATTTATTCCCGGCTTTGAAGAGGGAGTAGCCGGCCATAAAGCAGGCGACGAATTCGATTTGGAATTGACATTTCCAAAGGATTATCACGCTAAAGAAATGGCTGGACAAAAGGTCGTGTTTAGCGTCAAACTGCACAAAGTAAACGAGCTAGAATTACCGAAACTCGACGATGAATTTGCCGCCAAATGCGGGCCCTTCACCGAAATGAAAGAACTAAAAGCCGACATCAAGCGCGAACTAGCGGAGCAGAAAAAACGCGAAGCGGAAGAAAAATTGAAAGACGAGCTGGTTAGCGAGCTGACAGAACTCAGCAAGGTTGCGCTGCCGGAACTGCTAATTGAGGATCAGCTGCGGTCAATAAAACAGGATTTGATGCAGAATTTGGCGTACCGCGGGCTGTCGTTTGATAGTTATTTAAGTTCGCAAAAGTTCAAAGACGAAGACGATTGGCAACAAAAAGAAGCTCGTCCAACAGCTAAAAAGCGCGTGAAAGCCGGATTAGTTTTAGCTGAATTATCGAAAGTATTGAAAATCGAAGTGTCTCGCGAAGAATTACTGGAGCAAATCAGCGTGTTCAAACAGCAGTACGGCAAGGACGCCAAAACCGCCGCCCAGTTTGATAATCCGGAAGTTCACCGCGATATCGCCAACAGAATGATCACCGATAAAACCGTCGATAAGCTCGTGAAGCTGAATTCGTAATTTCGGCGGGCTTGGTTTACGGTAAATATGCGCCAATGACACCACAGGAGTTTTTTGCGTGCTCAACGCCAGACGAAAAGCACCCCGGCATGTCCAGGAGGGAATTCGTTAAATATTTAGTTGCGGCGGCTACCTTAGACTTTTTAGGCTTCGGAGGTATATCCGGCGACAGCCCGCACATTCCCACGCCTGGCGTATATCAGGAAAGAAACCCGCAATTTTCTCCAGTCACCGTCAATCTGGGCGTTGTGACAGTTGCTGCCGACGGCTTGGCTCGTTATGACGGCGACGATAAGATCAGAAGAGATATAGCCGAGCAAACTACCCGAATTACTCACACAACCAGCGGTGCTTATATTTTTAATACTGAGTTCTATAATCACGAAGCCAACCCTGACAGTTCGCGACAAACCGACAAAGGAACAAGAGAAAAATATTACTCAGATAAGCAGCTTGAGGGCATAGCGGATAAGTATCGCCGAGAGCTCAGCAGGCAATCAATAATAATGACTGTGGTTAACTCCGCTGGCATAGAAAGATTCGACGTAGGCGGCTTAGCAGTTAGTTATGGCACCAAAGACTGTCCTCCTTGGATAATCATATCAACAGGAAGAAAAAAGCCTGGCAGTGGTACATACGGACACGAACTTGGACACGTGCTGGGTCCGAAGGGATTGGGTTACGGACTAGGTCACGAGCGAGTCATGAATTGCCAGCTGGAAGACACGAACGGCAACCCAACGCAGCTGTACGCAGTTGACACTATCCAAAACCTCATTCTCAGCGGCTGCGGACTGATCAATAATTACGATGGCACAGTAGATCAATACGCCTCGCCGCGCTCCGTCATGGGAAACTCCGGCGCATACAAAGAAGAGACGCCAGAAGGTTTGCCGATTTATTCGCCGCCAAATATAGCCTTTCTGGATCCGCGGCGGCGAGTAATCCGCGTTGAACCAGAGCCAGGAACGTATTCATTATCCTACGAACCTGGCAAGCTGTTCGGGGCGGAAATAATACTGCCGAAAGACCACGCCTTAAAACAAATATTACCAGACGCCGACACGCTATTCTTCGGACCGATCGTCCAAAGCATAAAAGATGAAAACACGCCGTTTGAGTCTGCCGACGCACGGAAAACGATCGGCGTATTTGCCACCTGGAACGACGGCAGAGAGACAGCTCTGCTGGACATTAGCCTGTTTCGCGATATCATTCCTGGCGACAACTCGGAGAACGTGATCTACGCCGACGAGCAGCTGAATATCGTCGTCGTGTCGGGATACGGCGATGAAGGAGAATATATGAGGATTATAGGACTGGACACGCCCGAAGGACAAGCGCTATTAGCAGAAGCCAAACAGCGCACTGGCGAACGCAACCAATTATTATTAGACGCCAGAAGACCAGCCAGAAGAATACCCAGAAAGGACAGCAGGGCAATCGACCGTACACACCTCACCACCTCTGCAACATCTCCGCTGGTGTTCGCATCTGTATGCCTAAGTGTATACGCTTGTTGTTGTAGAAGTCAATATAGCGAGAGAGCTTCTCTCGCTGGCGCGGAAGCGGTACGCTTCTATGCCAATAGTGCCCGATACATTCCTCTTGCAAAGTACGGTTAAACCGTTCTACGTGAGCGTTATCGTTCGGCCTGCCGAGGCGGCTGTGGCGCAGCTGTATGCCGGCTCGTTCTAATTCTTGCGCAAAGTATCTTCCAAACTCCGGCCCGTTGTCGCACTGTACCAAAGAGATTGTTGTAAAGCCACAGCTACGCCATTTTTCCTGCGCTCTCAGGACAACTGCCGCAGCTAAGCCTGGACGCAGCACAGGATGAGTTTCAGCGTAGCTCAAGCGACTCCACAGGTCGATTACTGTGTAGTAATACAGTCTCTTTCCAGAATACGGATCAACGTGGTGGATAGTGTCGGTTTGGACAAGCTGACCAGGACGGGTTGGCAATGGCCGTTTTGGGTTATCTCTCTTTACTCTGGGTTTTCTGGCACCATCTAGGCGGTGGTGGCGCTTGAGAATACGGCGAACGCTGGAGAGACTGATTTGAACTAGCCGCAATGTACCGTCCGCTGCTTTTACGCCAATTTTTGCCAGATGGTACCAAACTACCTCAGCGCAACGTTTCAGTCTATCTCGCGTATGCAATACAAGCCGGACAATCTTCTCAGGAATGGCAGCCGGACTAATGTGCGGCCGGGATGACTCAGTGGGTATAAGCCAACGGCAAGCAGCCAGCCGAAAACTAGAAATGCCGCTTGGACTAGAGACGAGCCGCGAAGGACTATTTACATTCTCTAGGCGAACATACTTATTGAGCTTATTCCATTTCTATTTCCAACGCCAGATAGTACTGCGATGTACGCCGCACTTTCTGGCGACAACCGTTACAGGCAGCTGGTCTACAACCAGCAGCCGCATAGCAATTGCTCTAGCTTTTGGCAGGTTAGGATTGGTAGAATACTTAAGGTATACTCCGGCGTCTCCTCAAAAAAGATAAAGGCAAAAGCCTTTCTCTTTTCGCTCGGGAGACTTGGAGTATAGGCCATAGCAGGCCCTCCTTTCTGTAATTAGTGGTTTAACTACAGTCTACGAGGCCTGCTTTTTGGTTGCAAAGGTGGTGGGTTAGTACGATCGACCGTAAAAATTAGACAAATTATGGTATAATATATAATATGACCAAACCAACTAACTATCTCATTCCTACTGTCATCGAAAAATCAGCCGACGGCGAGCGGGCGTTTGATATTTATTCGCGGCTGCTCAATGAGCGGATCATCTTTCTCGGCGAGGAAGTTAACGAGCATACCGCTAACAGCGTGGTGGCGCAGCTGCTGCATCTGGCGTACGTTGATCCGGAGGCGGATATCTCGCTCTATATCAATAGCCCGGGCGGCAGTGTCTATGATGGCATGGCGATATATGACACCATGAATTTTATCAAGCCGGACGTGGCGACCTACGGCATCGGTTTGCAGGCCAGCATGGGTGCGTTTTTACTCAGCTCTGGCGCCAAAGGCAAGCGGTTTTGTCTGCCACACGCCAAGGTGATGATCCATCAGCCGTCAAGCGGCACGCGTGGCAAGGTGACCGACATGGAAATCGACCTGAAAGAAACGCTGGAAGTGAAGGAAATGCTAGCCAAAATCATGGCCAAAAACACCGGACAGAAGCTCTCTAAAGTCAAGGCCGACATGGAACGCGACTACTGGATGAGCCCTCAGGAGGCGGTAAAATACGGGCTGGTGGATAAGGTATTGAGCAAATTGTCATAGATTTGATGGCTTTTGTATCACTAGTGTATTGCAATTGCATAGTATTTGCGCTATAATTGTATATATGAGTAGTACACAATTAACCATCCGCACCGACGAAGCAACCAAAACCGCCATTGCCCAGTTTGCTAAAAAACTAGGGCTAAGTACCAGCGCTTTCGTGATGGCAGCTGCCCGCGAGGCGATGGAAAACGGGCGGGTGACGCTCAGCGCGCCGCTGGAGCCAACACCGTACCTGAAGGGGATTATTGAGGAGACGGAGCAGGATATTGCAGAGGGTAATTATCATAAATTTAGCTCCGCCGAAGAATCACTAGCTTTTTTAGACAAGGCAATGCGCGATGATAGCTGATTATTCGCGTCAGTTTATCAAACAATTTCGCAAGCTAGACACAAAAACGCAGCTAAAAGTAAAGAAGCATATTGCGCTGTTCATGAAAAACCCGCACGCCGCCAAACTGCGCCGTCACGCCTTGACCGGTGAATACAGTGGACATTATTCCATTAGCGCTGGTGGCGACCTGCGGCTGCATTTTCGCTATTTGTCAAGCGACACAGTTATCTTTACCGCTGTCGGCAGCCATGCACAGCTGTATAAGTAGCACCCTCACTGCGTTATCAAAATCGCCGCCGATCCTGCTTGCAGTTTTAATGAGATATTGCCATAATTGATAAAGGCTAAGGAGGGAAGTATGAGGCAATATTTAGACGTCCTACGGCATGTCCGTGATAATGGCGTGAAAAAAGGCGACCGCACCGGCACCGGTACGACGGAAGTGTTTGGCGTGCAGACGCGGTATGATTTGGCGGACGGCTTTCCGGCCGTGACTACAAAGAAATTATATTTCAACAGCGTGGCACATGAGCTGTTGTGGTTTCTCAAAGGCACGGGTAATATTGAATACCTGGCGCAAAACGGCGTGCACATCTGGGATGAGTGGCCGTACAAGAATTATCTAGAGAAAACCGGTCAAAGCATTCCGGAGATTAATGGCGAGGAGTGGCGCGCTGGCATGAAAGAGTTTATCGGTAAAATTGCGACTGACCACGCGTTTGCCGAAGAATGGGGTAATTTGGGGCCGGTCTATGGCGTGCAGTGGCGCAAATGGCCCGACGGCAAGGGCGGGACGATTGACCAAATCCAAAATGCCATCAACATGATAAAAAATAATCCAACATCGCGACGCAACATCGTCAGCGCCTGGAACGTGGCGGAAATTGACGACATCGCCCGAGCCGGTGGGTTGCCGCCGTGCCACACTATGTTCCAGTTTAATGTTCGACCAGGTGAAAATGGCGAGAAAGATAAGCTGGACTTGGCGCTGACCCAGCGTTCGGCGGACATGTTCCTGGGCGCGCCGTTTAATATCGCCAGCTACGTGCTGCTGCTCAGCATGATCGCCCAAGTGACCGACAAGCAGCCGGGCGAGTTCGTTCACACCCTGAATAGCGCGCATATTTATAACAATCACCGCCAGCAGGTTGACGAGCAACTGTCGCGCCGTCCGCTGCCGCTGCCGAAACTGTGGCTGAATCCAGACATCAAGAACATCGACGATTTCACCATTGATGATATTCGCTTGGAGGATTACGAGCATCATCCGCCTATTAAGGCGCCGATTGCGGTGTAACACAAGCTTAAGCTATTTGAGGTTTACCAACGCTACCGCTTGTCTTCTTGCGAGGTTTTCGAGGAATAATCTCACCTGAGACGTTTCCACGTTCATCAAAACGACAAGCTATACTTCCCAAAGTACCGTAGATAGTTCCGTTATCTGATATTTCTAGCAGAGCTGCTTCAATTTCCAAACTATCTGGATCGTCCTGATTAGGAGCAAAGCTATAAGGTACAGCAATCATCTCTTGTAGTCTATTAATGTAGTTTTCTGTTTCTTCCGAACTCTTCTTTTCTGGGTTCTCTTCTTGGTTCTGTTCTGAGGTCTGATGCTCAACAGGCCCAAACAGAATAGCCATATTTTGAAGATCGCTAATGCAAAACGACCTGAATCCTATTTGCCCTACATATCCCATTCTTGCCTTTTTCTCTTTTTCCGAAGATTCTGCCTTTTTATCAACCAGATCTTTTACTCCGCAGTCCATACTCCTACTTACAGTAAGGGTTTCAAATACAACACCCCAGTTGGACTTAGGTTGAAAATTATAAGGAATGTAAGCATCAACTCTCACATCTACCTGTTTACCGTTTTCCGACCTTTTTGCCCCCTGATAATCCCCATCTGCAGGAAAATAAATAGCCATACCAAAGAACGGCAATGTCTCGCTCATATAATTTTCTTAAAACCTTTCCTTAAATACTTAACTATTTTTATATTATAGCAAAAAACATAACCATTGTCAAGCCAAAAACTCTAAACAGCCCGCTGGTATGTTACAAAATCAAAATCATACTTATTTTCAGCGTCAGCGGGATGATGGACGCGGCTAATCTCCCGCCAGGCAGTCGTGTCCAGCTCCGGGAAAAAAGTGTCCGCATCCGGGAATGACGCGTCAATTTCTGTGGCGTAAATAGTATCAATTTCCGGCATTTTCAACGCATCGCCGTACACCCGGGCGCCGCCAATAATGAACGTCGGGTAGCGCGACAATGCCAGGGCGCTCGGCAAATTCATGGCGGTCAGCACACCCTTAACACCCGTTGGCCGCGAAGAAATGACAATGTTTTCGCGCTCTGGTAACGGGCGGCAGCCGATCGACTTGAAGGTTTTTCGGCCCATGATGACATCGCCGCCTTTGGTCAGCCGCTTGAACTGTGCCAGATCCGCCGGCAGACTGCGTCCCCACGGCAAATCGCCACCTTGGCCGATGGCGCGGTTGGTATCATAGGCAACGACAATGGCTTTCTCCATAACCCCAGTCTAGCATGATGTAAAATTTACGAAAAGCTTGCCCGAGCGGGCAAATATTGTCATAATAGAATCACTCGGGGGAGTGAGGTAAGATAAACAAGAGGAGGCGCGGCATGAGCGTGTATTCAAACCGGGAAATTTTGGCGGCGATTGAGGAGGGAACGATCGTCTGTACGCCATTTGATCCGGACAATGTATCAGAGGCTAGCCTAGATTTTACGCTGGGGCATTATTTTTATAAACAGGAATTTGACGATCAGTCAAGTGTCTATAATCCATTTGACGAAGCGGAGGTGGCGCGGTATTTTAAGGGGCCGCTGATGGCGATACCGCACGCCGAGTGGTGCGAACATAACGGCTTTACGCGGTTTCGTAATATTCCGGATGAGCATCCGATCATTGTACTGCGTCCTGGCGAGCGAATCTTGGCGCACACCCACGAATTCGTGGGGATTCGGGCGCATGGCGGCGCAGCTGAGGTGAAAAGCCGCAGCTCGTGGGGCCGTAACGGTGTGGCGGTGTGTTTTGACGCGGGTTGGATCGACCCCGGTTATATCAATCGGATTACGCTCGAGATTTACAATTTGAACAAGCACGAAAGTGTGGTACTGCCAGTCGGCGAGCGCATCGGGCAACTAATTTTTCATCATACCGGGCCGGTGGATGGTGGCTACGCCGATGGGCGCGGTGGCATCAGTGGCAAGTACCAGCACACCGACGACCTCACCGAGCTTATTCATAGTTGGCGGCCAGAAACGATGCTGCCGCGGGCGTTCAAGGATCAGCGGCACGTACCGGTGGCTATCGCCGGGCTGAGTGAGGGCATCAAATGAACCGTCCCGGTCGATATATCGTCATCGAGGGCAACGACGGCACCGGCAAATCAACGCAAGTAGCGAAACTGGCGGATTATTTTCGGGCGCGCGGACAGACGGTTTGCGTGGTTGAGGAGCCAGGCAGCGATGACCCGGAAAAATCAACACCGATAGCTAACGAACTACGAAACGTCATTAAAAACGGCGATTTGGCGCGGTCGGCGGCTGTTAACGTGGCGTTATTTTCAGCAGCACGGCGGGAACTATGGCGCGAGAAAATCCAGCCAGCCTTGCAGCGCGGAGAGATTGTCCTGAGTGCGCGCAATTATATTTCAACGCTAGTTTATCAGGGTCAAGCCGAGGGGTATGACGAGGCGGAAATCCTGCGGCTAACAAAATTATTTACCGATGAGAAATATTTGCATCCAGACGTTATGATCGTTCTGAGTTTGAGCCATGACAAGCGGGCAAAGCGAATCGCCATGCGCGGCGAACTGAAAAATCCCGATACCTTTGAGTCGCGCGGGCAAGATTTTCAAGAGAAAGTTAATAATGGCTATCTGAAAATTGCGAAGAAGTACGATATTCCAGTAATTTCGGCAGACGGGACAATTGAGAAAATTCATGATATGCTGGTGAATAAAATTAGGAAAACGGGAAGGATATAATAGAGATGGGATATCGCGTAGAAAAACTGGCACCAGAAGCTATAGACGAGAATACGAGAAAAATTGTTTGCGGCTTATTAGTAAACGGCATAGAATTTCGCAGCCAGGAAGAACCGAATATTGCCGAGGTAATGGACTATGTTTACAAGGCTAATACCGTACAAACACTGCAAGAAATAGCAAGGGAGAAAGACTCCGGACTGTACGTGGCGCGCTGGGGCCAGGTAGCGCTTGCTGCTGCAATCATTAGTTTGCAAGAAAGGGCTGGCGCGCCTCGTTATGATGACCCCGATAAGCCGGCTGGTTTGATGTACATGGGGCATCTTGGCGTGGCGACTAATGATAACACTTGGAGACGTCACTTCATGGGTATAATCAAGCAAGCGAGGTCAGATCTGGGAAGTTCAGAACGAGACGTCATTACTGGTCTGGGCATGTATGTAGACGTTAACAATGACGATGAGTTTCCGAAAGCCGTCGAAAGTCTTAACCCTAAAGCATATAGAGTATTTGGCGGGGAAGCGGGAGTAGACGGCACCGTAGATGGCGTGCCTGAACACGACAGACTGCATACTGTGAAGTTCACTGAAAGCATAGGCCGCGCCGGATTGGCTGGATCAATTAGGAGGTTTCTTACGAACAGACCTGGACTCTATGGTAATACCAGACTTAGTCCCGATCAGTATACTCCCGCCGCCCCGAAACGCGAAGAAGTCCCAGTCCCCGCCTAAGAATAAATCCCCGTAAAACCCCTTGATTTTATTGACGATCTCCGTCATAATGAGTACTTAGAGAAGTAGTGTATTCATGGCGGGTGAAAATTGCGAGCGGGCAAATCGTGGTTTTAGGCTATGGATTAGAGATCTTCACGGCCGCCTATCAACCACTAAATAAAGCGAGGAGTGTTTACGCCTGTGGCAAAAAAACCATCCACAAGCAGCGATCGCGTCTATTTCACCTCTGGTGATAACGCCCTGCCGCTGCCAAACCTAATCGCTCACCAAAAAGATTCTTGGCGCTGGTTCGTCGAGGAAGGTTTGAGCGAAATATTTTCAGAAATTAATCCAATTGACGACTACACTGGTCAAAAATTGTCGCTAAGATTTGGCAAATATTATTTTGGCGAGCCAAAATCCACCGACCAATATGCCAAAGAGAACAACTTGACATTTGAGGCGCCGCTGCACGCCACAGTGGAATTGACCAATAAAACCTCCGGCGTGGTTGAGGAGCAGGAAATTTATCTGGGCGATTATCCGTGGATGACTGACCGCGGTACATTCATTATTAACGGCACGGAGCGCGTGGTCGTTAGCCAATTGATTCGTTCAGCGGGCGTATTCTTTACGGCTGATACAATCAACGGAAAAAAATACTACGGCGCTAAAATGATTCCAGGCCGCGGCGCTTGGCTGGAGCTGGAAACAGCACCAAACGGCGTAATTTACGTAAAAATTGACCGGCGGCGCAAGATGCCGATTACCACTCTGCTGCGAGCATTAGGCTATCCAAAAACCAGCGAGATTAAAGAATTATTTACCGACATTGACACCGGCGATGTGAAATATATAGAGGAGACGCTGGATAAAGACGCAGCCCGCGGCGCGAACGAGGCGCTAATCGAGGTTTACCGCCGCCTGCGGCCAGGCGATTTGGCGACAGTCGATAACGCCCGCCAGATGATTGAGCGGATGTTCTTTGATTTCAAGCGGTTCGATTATTCCCGAGTTGGCCGTTACAAACTGAACCAGCGCCTGGGCTTGGATGTGGCTAACACGACTGAAAACCGGACATTCCAGATGAGCGATTTGGTGGCAATTATCCGCGAACTGATCCGACTTAACAATACCCAAGAACCAGCCGACGATATCGACTCGCTTAGCAACCGGCGAATAAAACTGGTCGGCGAATTGGTTGCCCGCCAGTTCCGCGTCGGTATGCTGCGCATGCAGCGCAACGCCATGGATCGGATGAGCGTAGCAGATTTGGAAAACGTTACGCCAAGCCAATTGATTAACGCCCGTCCAGTGGTCGCTGCGGTACGCGAATTCTTTACCAGCTCGCAGTTAAGCCAGTTGATGGACGAGGTTAACCCGTTGTCAGAGCTCAGCCACAAGCGCCGATTGAGTTCCATGGGGCCTGGCGGTTTGAGCCGTGAACGCGCTGGCTTCGACGTGCGCGACGCTCACCCAACGCACTACGGCCGCATTTGTTCGGTGGAAACACCGGAAGGCGCTAACGTCGGTCTGGTGCTGAACTTGGCGACCTATGCCAAGGTTAACGAATACGGATTTATCGAAACGCCATATCTTCGCGTCAAAGACGGCCGGGTGACCGATGAAATTGTCTACCTGGATGCCTCGCAGGAACTGGGCGAAGTCATCGCCGACGCCGGCGAAGTCCTGAACGAAGACGGCACTTTCCGCGATGAGCGCGTTAACGCCCGCAACAATATGCAGCCATCGCAAGTTGACGCCACCCAAGTCACTTTCATGGACGCAGCGCACCGCCAGATCTTAGGCTCGACCGCAGCATTAGTGCCATTTATCGAAAAAAACCGCATCGACCGAAGCTTGACCGGATCAAACATGCAGCGGCAGGCCGTGCCTTTGCTTATGCCGCAGCCAGCGACAGTCGGCACTGGCATTGAACGCGACGTCGCAAAGAATAGCGGACATCTGATTTTAGCAGAAGCTGACGGCGAAGTTGTCAAGGCTGACGCCGATGAAGTTCATGTCAAATATGCCGACGGTGTTAAAATTTACGAATTGCGCCATTTTGTTAAGAATAATGACGACCGCTGCTATAACCAAAAAACGCGCGTTAATCGCGGCGATCGCGTAGAAAAAGGCGATGTCTTGATCGAGGGCGCATCAATCGCCGAGGGAGAAATTGCATTGGGCCGCAACTTGCTGGTAGCTTTCATGCCATGGGGCGGCTACAACATGGACGACGCCGTAATTCTAAGCCGGCGCCTAGTACAGGACGACGAACTAACCAGTATCAATATTAAAGATTACAATGTTGAAGTCCGCGAAACCAAGCTGGGGCCGGAAATCGTCACCCGCGACATCCCGAACGTATCGGAAGACAGCCTGCGCCACTTGGATGAAAACGGTATCGTGCAGATCGGCTCCGAAGTAAAAGCCGGCGACGTGCTGGTCGGTAAGATTACGCCGAAGGGCGAGCAGGAACTTTCGAGCGAAGAACGATTGCTACGGGCAATCTTCGGCGAGAAAGCTAAGGACGTACGCGATACATCGCAGCGCATGAACAATGCTGGCGGCGGCAAGGTTGTTGGCGTCAAGATCTTCAGCCGGGAAAACGGCCACGAATTGAAAGCTGGCGTCTTAATGCAAATTCAGATCTTCGTCGCGCAGCTGCGCAAGATCAGCGTCGGCGATAAGATGGCGGGACGCCACGGTAATAAGGGTGTCGTCGCTAAGATTTTGCCAGTGGAAGACATGCCATTCATGGAAGACGGTACGCCAATTGACGTGATTTTGAACCCGCTGGGCGTGCCAAGCCGCATGAACCTAGGGCAGCTGTTTGAAACACACTTAGGAATGGCAGCCAGGGCTTTAGGCTACCGCGTAGCAACGCCGTCGTTTAACGGTGTTAGCGACCAGCAAATTTCCGACGAGCTGGAAAAGGCAGGTTTTGCCCGCGACGGCAAGAGCCAATTGTTTGACGGCCGCACTGGCGAAGCATTTGAAGAGCGCACCACAGTCGGCGTCATGCACATGATCAAGCTGCACCACATGGTTTCTGACAAGATTCACGCGCGTTCGACTGGTCCGTACACCATGGTCACCCAGCAGCCGCTCGGCGGTAAGGCCCAGAACGGCGGCCAGCGCCTCGGCGAAATGGAGGTTTGGGCGCTGGAAGCTTACGGCGCCGCTTCGACGCTGCAAGAAATGCTAACCATCAAGTCCGACGACGTCTACGGCCGCGCTAAAGCGTACGAGTCGATTATTAAGAGCGAGCCAATTGTCGGGCCGAAACTGCCAGAATCGTTCAATGTGCTGGTCAAGGAATTGCAAGGATTAGGACTCAGGGTTGATTTAATTGACGATGACGATACGGTTGATGCTGAACATGTCATCGCTTCAAGCGGCCCGGCCGATAAAACCGTACCGCAAACCGCAAACGACGATGATGATGACCAAGTTTATCTGGATGAATCAGACGATATCGGCGACATTGATGATGGCGTCAGCGTACAAGATATTGATGAAGTAGAAGAAATAAAGGAGGAGGCGTAAGATGGCGCAATTTGCATTTAACGCCACAGGTATTAGCGATTTTAACGCGGTACGCTTGGTGGTTGCCAGCCCGGAAGATATCCTAAAGTGGAGCCACGGCGAAGTCACTAAACCGGAAACGATTAACTATCGCACCCAAAAGCCAGAGCGCGACGGCTTGTTCTGCGAGCGAATCTTTGGCCCGGTTAAGGACATCAATCCGCATGATTCCAAGCTTAAGGGCGTACGTTCGCGCGAAGCTGCCGTCGATAAAAACGGCGAACTAGTCACCAAATCAATCGTCCGCCGCGAGCGCATGGGTCACATTCAACTGGCCGCACCAGTGGCGCACATCTGGTTTATGCGCGGCACGCCGAGCGCCATGAGCCAGCTGCTGGGCATGACCGTCCGCAACATTGAAAAAATCGTTTACTTCGCCACGTACGTTATTCTGAACGTCGACGAAGAAACTCGCGATCAATATCTGGCGGACTTGGAGGCGGAAACTGATTTGGCGCGTAAAGCCATTAAAATTCGCTATGAGAAAATGGCGGAGGAAGATGGCGCTGATATCAAGCAGCTAGCCAAAGAGCAAAGCCGCGAAGTTGAAGAGCTGGAAGAAAATTACATTGGCAAGAAGTCGCAATTGGAAGGCTTAAATAAGGGTGCGTTGATTTCAGAGACTGAATATCGCAATTTGCCGGAAGAATACGACGAGCTGATTGAGGTTGGCATGGGCGCAAGCGCGGTGAAGGCGCTGCTCGATGAAATCGACCTGCCGAAACTCATCGCTAAATTGACCGAAGAAGCCGAGGGCGCGAAAGGCCAGCGGCAAAAGAAATTGCTCAAACGCCTGAAAATGCTGGAAAGTATGGAAACTGCCGGCATTAAGCCTTCCAGCCTATGTATGACCGTTCTGCCGGTGATTCCTCCGGATCTCCGCCCGATGGTGGCTCTAAGTGGCGGCCGGTTCGCGACATCAGATTTGAACGATTTGTACCGCCGGATTATCAACCGCAATAACCGCTTGAAAAAGTTGGTTGAGTTGAATGCGCCGGAAGTTATTCAGCGCAATGAAAAGCGCATGCTACAGGAGGCAGTAGACGCTTTGATTGACAATTCAGCGTCGCGCGGTCGGGCGGTCAGTTCGACTGGCGGTCGCCGCAGCTTGAAGAGCTTGAGCGATATGCTAAAGGGTAAGCAAGGCCGCTTCCGCCAGAACCTGCTTGGTAAGCGCGTTGACTACTCTGGCCGTTCGGTGATCGTGGTTGGTCCAAAATTGAAGATTCACCAGTGCGGTCTGCCAAAGCAAATGGCGCTGGAGCTATTCAAGCCATTCGTTATCAGCTGGCTGATTAAGAATGAATTTGCCCATAATATCCGCTCGGCGTCGCGTCTGATCGAGTCGGGCGAGGCGGTGGTTTGGGATGCGCTTGATTCAGCAATTGAAGGTAAGTACGTGCTGCTTAACCGCGCGCCAAGCTTGCACCGCTTGTCAATTCAAGCTTTCCAGCCAGTCTTGGTTGAAGGCAAGGCAATTCAGTTGCACCCGCTGGTAGCGAACGGATTTAATGCCGATTACGATGGCGACCAAATGGCAGTTCACTTGCCGCTATCAAAGGAAGCGCAAGCCGAGGCGCGCGACCTGATGAGCGCCACCAACAACCTGCTGAAACCTGCCGACGGTTCGCCGGTGCTTAACATCAGCCAGGATATCGTGTTAGGCAACTATTACTTAACCTACGACAAGCCAGCCGCGCAAACCGATAACATCAAATCGTACAGCTCGGTTTACGAAGCGGAAATGGCATATGACAACGGCGTAATTCATTTGCAAACGCCAATTCGTATTTTCGCCAAAGGCGCGATACGTAACACGACACTGGGCCGCGTCTTCTTCAATGAAATGCTGCCAGAGGATTTCCCGTACGATAATAATGTCCAGTCAAAGAAACAATTGAAGAAAGTTTTGGCGCAAATATTTAACAAATACGGCGCCGAGGAAACTGCCAAAATCGCCGATCGCATGAAAGGCCAAGCCTTCCGCTTCGCCACGACTGCGGCCGTATCCACTGGCAAGGACGACTATCTACACTTTGATGAGATTGCCGAGTTCGTGGCGGAAGGCGACGCTCGAACCGCATTGATTTCCGATCAATATGATCAAGGTTTGGTCACCGAAGACGAGCGTTACAACCTTACTGTTGCCAACTGGCGCGGCATTGACAATAAGATTTCCAAATTCTTGCAAGATCAGCTGCAGCACATGGACACCAGCATTTCCGTGATGGTCAACTCTGGCGCCCGCGGCGACATCTCCAACGTGAAGCTAGCCAGCGCCATGATCGGCATCCAAGTTGATGCTGCCAACCGCGAAATTGAGCTGCCAATCCGTTCCAGCTACAAGCACGGTTTGTCCAGCCTGGAGGCCTTTGTGGCAACTCGCGGCGCCCGCAAAGGCTTGATCGATACCGCGCTTAAGACTGCCGACTCCGGCTATTTGACGCGGCGTTTGGTTGACGTGGCGCAAGATGTCTTTACGGTTGAAGACGAAGCTGGCGACGACGAAGGATTTGCCATTTATCGTTCGGAAACCGAAGAGACGATGATCGACTTCTCGAACCGCTTGGCAGGCCGCTACACCGCCGAAGACGTGCCGGGCCATATCAATAAGAACGAATTGATCACTCGGGAAATTGCCGACTCAATTGACGACGATGAAAGTATCCAGAGCGTTAAAATTCAATCAGTCCTATCAACCAACAACCTCAACGGCATTCCGCAGCGCAGCTACGGAGTTGACATGTCAACTGGCACGCTAGTAGACAAGGCGCAGCCAGTCGGCGTTATCGCTGCGCAATCGGTCGGCGAGCCAGGCACCCAGCTGACACTAAACACATTCCACAGCTCCGGCGTCGGCGGCTCCGACATCACCCAGGGTCTGCCACGCGTCGAAGAGTTGTTCGAGGCGCGCACACCAAAGGGTCAGGCGTATGTTACGGAAATTGCTGGCCTGGTCGACGTTTGGGAAGATGGCAAAAAGTACATCGTCCAAGTTACCCCAGAATCCGGCAAGGTTGAGCGCTTGCCGCTGGATGGTCGAACCATCGTGGTCAAGGCTGGTTCAAGTGTTAAGGCTGGCGATGTACTAGCAACTGGCGAAGGCGACACTCGTCCGCTCATCGCACCATTTGACGGTGTGGTCGAGGCAGCCGAAGACACGCTAGTGATCGCTGCTGAAGCTGGAGCACCAGCTCGCTACGAAATCCCAGGCACCATGCAGTTGGTTGTTAAGGCTAATGACGTTGTCGAGGCTGGTGACCGCTTGACAGCCGGTTCATTGAATCTGCACGACTTGATGCGCCTGAAAGGTGTCGAAGCTACGCAGCGCTACATCATTAACGAAGTTCTGCGCATTTACGCCGCTCAGGGTCAAGACGTGGCCGACAAGCACCTGGAGATCATCGTTCGCCAGATGTTCAGCCGCGTCCAAATCGAAGATGCGGGCGATAGCGACTTCGTGACTGGCGACATCGTCTCCAAGGCTGCGGTAGTGAACACCAACAAGCAACTGGCGGCTGAGGGCAAGAACCTCATCAGTTACACCCAGTTACTGCTCGGCATCACCAAGGTGTCCATCTGGAGCGACTCATGGCTATCCGCTGCGTCCTTCCAGGACACCACTCGCGTGCTGATCAACGCTGCCGTCTCAGGCCGCGCTGACCACTTGCATGGCCTCAAGGAAAACGTCATCATCGGTCGCAAGATTCCAGTGGGAACGGGCGCTGTCGAAGAGACGGAAACCGACGAGCCAAGCGAGGATGAGTTCGCTGACAATCAGGAAGAAGAATTGGTCGTGACTGCGTAGGCAATCGCCTTTTCTGCGAGGAAACCGCTCCGGTAGTTACGGGGCGGTTTTTTCTATAAGAGCCGTGAGAAAGAGACAGTAAAATTTGACATGTAAACGTATATAGGTAAATAATAAATGTATGCGTGAAGTATTTTTGTCGGAGACTATACCGCAAAAAGACTGGTGTCAGACACCGCCGCCAGACGGTTGGGATAAGGTTACTTGCGGCAGAATAAAAGCCGACAACGGTCTGGGGATCTATATAGCTGATGCCCGCCAGATAGACGACCCCGAAAAAAACGATAGAAACACGACTGTCATTTTACCTCCATGGGCGGATGGTACGTACCATAATCCTATATCCCAGGCTCGAGCGAAAGTTACCGCAGCGCTGGAGAATGGGTTAGTAATATACGTAGACAATCCAGGAGTTGAGCTTGAAACGCCGCGCATGGATAGAGATGTCCGCTGGGCGCTTTGTCAAGGCAATTTCGAACCTGGCGCCATAGAGCAGTGGGACGCTATCAGCCAAGCACTAGACGGTGCTGGCTTGGATTTTAACGCAATTAACCGCGTTATAGGCTATTCGCTTGGCGCGCACGTTGCAGCGGCGATTGCCCGGACTGCTCCGGGGGAGGTGTATCTGGATCGGCTCGATTTATGGGAAGCGGCTGGTCTTAGTGAGGATTATAAAAACGGCTTGGCCGGTTTCTGTAAATTTGTTGGCAATTTCCTGCAGCACGGCAGCGACCAATGTCCAGAGATATTACAAATGAATCCTAATTGGGCAGCTGAACTACGCGAAGTTGACCTCAAATCTACCTTAGCCAAGCTTGCTATTCGCCGAACAGCTGGGATGGCGTGCTACCCGATAGCGATCAGCCGCCATAATATTGCGGAAACAATCGTTGAAGCGAAAGATAGAAAAAAATCCGCAATCGACGGCGATACAACGGTGACTGTCCTAAACGGTACGGAAAGCTTGATTAGTCCCAGCAGCTGCAACGACCGCTTAGCGCAGCGCCTAGCTCATGCCGGATTAAAGATCGCCAGATTTGAGTCAGAGGGCGGCGTTCACGCCTCGCAGGATAATCTAGGCTGGTGGTCTGATGTGCAGCAGCATGTTGCTGCCAGTATTTCATAGCTCCGCTGCTGGTAGAACAATGTTTCGCTAATAAATTTTTAGGTTGGTTCACCCAACTAACCCGTAAGCCATAGTAAACCGCAGGAATGCTATTGGACTGGCGAACAGTTCTGGCTGGTTAGCTCTTGCTATCCATTCTAAACAAAGAGAGTCTAGCTGTCTCGTCAGGATTCTTCCGCCGAACAGCTTCCGAGCATGCCGCTTCGTCACGCTCCAGATATTCTCTCCTTGGTTGGTACCGGCAAAGCACCCTTTGCTATGATTCCAACTCTCATGAGCGTAGCCAAGTAGTTCTA
>CAUUVR010000002.1:0-146327 GCA_963548945.1 uncultured Candidatus Saccharibacteria bacterium | reverse complement strand
TCGCCTACGCTCTGCGCCTCGGCTTAGGCCCGACTAACCCTGAGATGATTACCATGGCTCAGGAAACCTTGCTCTTACGGCCGAGAGGATTCTCACCTCTCTTATGGTTACTCATTCCAGCATTCTCACTTCCTACCGCTCCACCGAACCTTCCGATTCGACTTCACCGCTGATAGGAACGCTCCTCTACCACGCCAGATAAATCTGACATCCATATCTTCGGTATAACGTTTTAGCCCCGTTACATTTTCCACGCAAGATCTCTTGACTAGTGAGCTGTTACGCACTCTTTAAATGAATGGCTGCTTCTAAGCCAACATCCTAGCTGTTTAAGAAATCTCACCTTGTTTCCCACTGAACGTTAATTTAGGGACCTTAGATGATGGTCTGGGCTGTTTCCCTTTCGAGCACCGATCTTAGCACCGATGTTCTAACTGCCGTGGTTACACACATGGTATTCGTAGTTTGTTAAGGGTGGGTACAGTTGCCCGCCCCAGTCCTTTACAGAGCTCTACCCCCATGTGCTACTAACACGACGCTAGCCCTAAAGCTATTTCGAGGAGAACCAGCTATCTCCGAGTTCGATTGGCATTTCACCGCTAACCACAAGTCATCCAAACACTTTGCTGCGTATCCTGGTTCGGTCCTCCACCACCTGTTACAGTGGCTTCAACCTGCTCATGGTTAGGTCACCCGGTTTCGGGTCTAATCCTTACAACTAAACGCCCTATTCAGGCTCGCTTTCACTGTGGCTCCGTCAATTGACTTAACCTCGCTGTAAAAATTAACTCGCTGGATCGTTCTACAAAAAGCACGCCGTCACCGGACAAGCCGGCTCCGACTCCTTGTAGGCACTAAATTTCAGGATCTATTTCACTCCCCTCCCGGGGTTCTTTTCACCTTTCCATCGCTGTACTAGTTCACTATCGATCGTATATTATATTTAGCCTTGGCTGGTGGTCCAGCCAGATTCAAACAGGGTTTCTCGTGCCCCGTCCTACTCGATAAAACATACATAAGGTCAGCGTCGTTTTCGCGTACACGGCTTTCACGTTCTTTGGCTAGTCATTCAAACTATTCTGCTAACCACGCCATTTTCTTACCTTACTACCAGTTGATAGCCTGGCATCGCAAATCAGATACCTTCAAATTGCTCTGAAGTTCTCTGACTTGGTCATATGTAATATCACAACCCCTTATTAAGTATTCGTCTATCAACTTATTTGCCTAAATAAATAGGCAAAAACTTAAAAGGTTTGGGCTGTTGCGATTTCGCTCGCCACTACTTTCGCAATCGTTATTTACTTTCTCTTCCTCATCCTACTAAGATGTTTCAGTTCAGATGGTTCCCGCTCGCTTGCCTATGTGTTCAGCAAGTGGCAACATGACATGACTCATGCTGGGTTTCCCCATTCGGAAATCCCCGGATCAAAGCTTGTTGACAGCTTCCCGAGGCTTATCGCAGTCTTCCACGTCCTTCTTCGGTAATATACGTCTAGGCATCCATTTAGCGCCCTTGAGTACCTTTTTATGCATTGACTTAACTAGTAGTTGCTACTTTGCAATTACTGTTACCGTCAATTAAAAACTCAATTTCTTTTACTCTCAAATTGTTAATGATCATGCCTCGAATTTTGAGTGCACATCTCGACCCGTCAAAAATCACGTCATCTAATCTACACTCAATGATGTTATTTCACTGCCCTCGCACGTTCTGCAGTGTATTGCCAGAGGTTCTCCTGAACATTCGCGTAACTAGTAATCAACTATACAGCAGCCGCAGCTGTTTTGCAAGAGTTTTTTCAAAGTTTTTTCGCCTTTTTTGGCTCGCTGCGAAAATCCGCGCCAACTGCCTCGGAAATATGAGAAAAACCGTCCTTTTTCAATAGCTCCACTAACCCGCGATTGATTTGTCCAATTAGCTGCGGTCCTTCAAAAAACAGCCCAGTAATCAGTCCGACCAGGCTGGCGCCCGCCTTAATCTTGGCGTACGCATCCTCAGCCGAAAACACTCCGCCCACGCCAATAATCGTCAATCTGTCGCCGTATTTCTTATATGCATGGCGAATTAGATCTAGGCTATGCTCGCGCGTCGGCTCGCCGCTCAACCCGCCGCGGATTTCATCAGTCAACGGATCTTTGATGTCAATTTTACTACGGTCTTTCACCAGATTAGCCACCGTCACGCCCTGAATATTATGCCGAACAATAACTTTCAGCAGCGAATCGAATCGTTCTATATCGTACAAATGCGGCATTTTCACCCAAAACGGCACATCGCGCGGCACGCTGTCAAGCGCTGTTAATAATGCATCAAGCGATTCTGCCTCAATAAACGGCTCTTTGCCAGCATTAGGACAGGAGATATTAATTTCTACAACACTCGCCAATTTGTTATTATTAATATATTCTGTTGCTTTTTTTACATCATTAATAATTACCTGCTTGGCTAGACAACCGCCAGTCCGTTCAATCGTTGTTTTATTTGCCACAACTGCTACTGACATAACCGTCTGCATATCATTTAACCGCCACTGATTACGGCGGACATATCGGCTAATTTTTCGTAGGCCATAATTTGGCATACCAGCATACACCACCACCGACTTTGTGTTAGGCAAACGATGAAACCACGGTCGTCGATTTCCCTTTCTCGGCTCTAGCGTCACCGATCCGCCCGAAGCAAACCCAAAACCAACATCCTCCATCAGCGGCGACAGCTGGACATTTTTATCAAATCCTGCCGACAAACCAACCGGATTATAAAAAGTAATACCGTCAACTTCCTGCTGAAGCAACTTATCATGAAAACTACATAACTTACGAACAACCCACCGAACAGGCGGCAACGTCTGCGCCATACGGCCGCAGAAAACGATTAGCTTATGCGTAAAATCTGGCGTTAGCAGGAATAATATTGGCTTGATAATGTTTTTATACATCTCTACTATATCATTATACCTTAACTCCAGACTTTTAAGGCAACCTTGCACGTTAAATATCTAATCACGTCCCAGCAGCCGTTTCACTCTACCAAATAAGCTTTCTGCGGCCACCCTGGACGTATCAACAACGATAGCCTCGCCAGGAGCTTTTAGGCTATCGCCAAAAGTCATCCGCGCCTCTATTTCATCCGGCGCCATACCTCTTTGTTCAAGTCTATGGCGTCTAGTGGCATCATCACACTCCAGATGAAGCCATTTCATATCGCAGCCGCACATAGAAAATATCATTCTTGCAATTTGGGTTGACACCGGAGAAGAACAAAAACCATTTTTCTTCAATAAATCCACTTGTTCACGCGGAGAGCCATAGTACGTGTCAATTTCTGCCATATAGGCAAACTCCAAACCCAAAGGACCCTCTATATACAACCCTTGACGAAAATTGTCCTTAAACCGCTCTTCATTGAGAAAAACACCGTGAACACCCGGCACCTCGCCTGGTCTAGGAGGCCTTGTTGTGTGCGTAGGTATATACTTATACCCGCCGGCAATAGCCTGCTCTATAAGCGTAGTTTTACCCGACGCCGAAGCTCCTGTAACTATAAAAGAAGGTAAATCACAAATCCTATCCATTTTAGCTCCTGCAGGAATAGTTATTATAATATCCCAACTATCAATTCCAACAAAAACTATTTGGTGGGCGACAAGGGACTCGAACCCCTGACCCTCTCGGTGTAAACGAGATGCTCTAGCCAACTGAGCTAGTCGCCCTTATCAAAAAGTACGATAGGAAGGACTACCTTCTAGACGATCATTATACCTCACGCTGCTCAATATAATGACGTTATGGTGGGCGATGAGGGACTTGAACCTCCGACCTCGTCATTATCAGTGACGCGCTCTAACCAGCTGAGCTAATCGCCCTCGTACTCTGTCTTGGTGGAGTGTTGCGGACGTAAGCCCGCCTCACCCCATATGGTGGAGACACAGGGACTCGAACCCTGGACCCCCTGCTTGCAAAGCAGGTGCTCTAGCCAACTGAGCTATGTCCCCATTGCCAAGACTTTTTCCATTGTACCGTATCTTTTTCGTTATGACAAGTGTATAATAGTGTATATGTTATACGAATTCAGTGTTCAATCATTTTTTGTCGGCGTACTAATAATAATCGCGGGTGCGCTCGGCGTTGTCTATCATCAAAAACTTGCCGACAACTTGGCTGACGGCCTCAATAGTTACGATAAATTCAAATTTTGGAGTCTGATAGTCTGCGGCATCGGCTTCGCAGTCATGTTAAGCCTGCACACCATTCCGCTCAACTGGATTGTTCAGTCTGTGTTTAGCAATGGCGTAAGGTAAGACTTTCTGTCAGCGTGACCTTTTCAATCTTATCTGGATCAATTAAATATTCGTCCTTACCAGGCGTAGTTCGGTTCACTCACGCTAACTGTCGCTTGCAGTAGCTCTTCAGGTGTAATTACCTTCAGTCCGCCATACACTGGATCCTGAAAATTCGGATACGGATCAATGTAATAAATAAGTGCCACATCTGTGCCGTCTGGCGTCGCAATATAGCCAGCGCCGGCAACATTATGCTCGGAGTTGTTTACGCCCGGGTATATTTTTGCTGGATTAATCGTATAGTACATCGGATAACCGTCTTTAGTGTTCTTAATAAGCCTTTGCTTAAATAGTTCGATCGTTTTCTGATCGACTGCCTTTACCGTTTCTAGCCGATAGCCCGCTTGACCTGCTTGCGGCAGCTCGTAACCAAACATATGCTTATTCAAAACTTTTATCGCATCGCGATTATGGGTCCCAAATGGCTCATAAGTCCCCATCTCCTGAGCCAACATCACTTGATCCGCCACGATATTTCGAGCAGACAGTATCATACTCACTGCTGCTGGTGCACAAAAGTACCATTTTTGCTGAAGTTGCGGTTTTATATCGAGCTTATGTCTTGCACCGATAGCCACGCCATGCAAATTTTCAACAGAGTCCTCCTGCTTCTGAGTTGATTTTGGCGATTTTTCCAGCTGATTTTCTGATGGTTTTTGCTTATTTTCCGTTGCCGAATCCGTTGGTTTCTTTGAGTTTTTATCTGATACCGGCTTAGTTTCATTAGCTTCAGGATGATTATTTTTTGTTGTATTAGGAGAATAATTCATAAATAAAATCAACAGGCTAGCGAGTAATGCAACAATGATAATCAACGCCAATATAGTTAATTTGTTACGCTTCGTCTTGAATATCATAACTATAGTATAACAAAAAGCCCCTTGACGGGGCCTTTTACTTAACAACTTGATTGTGCAATTCATCAATCGGTTTATCGTAGAGAAAGGTTTTGAACTTCGTCTCGTCCTTAGAAGGACTATTGTAAATATGTAAGCTCAGCATATTTACGAGACCGACCTAGCTCAACTTGCGATTACTCGACAAGTTGGCATCTATTCTCCCTAGAAAGGAGGTAATCCATCCGCACCTTCCGGTACGGATACCTTGTTACGACTTAACCCCAATCATGCCCCCCACCTTAGGCCGACGAATCGGACTTCGGGTGTTGGTCACTTTCATGGTTTGACGGGCGGTGTGTACAAGACCCGGGAACGTATTCACCGCAGCTTGCTGATCTGCGATTACTAGCGATTCCGACTTCATGCAGGCGAGTTTCAGCCTCCAATCCGAACTGGGACTAGCTTTGATGCGATTTGCTTCACCTCGCGGCTTCGCTGCGCATTGTACTAGCCATTGTATCATGTTTCTAGCCCAGGACGTAAGGGAAATACTGACCTGACATCATCCCCTCCTTCCTCCCCGTTACCGGGGCAGTCTGAATAGAAAAATACAACTATTCACAAGGGTTGCGCTCGTTGATGGACTTAACCAAACATCTCACGACACGAGCTGACGACGGCCATGCATCACCTGTCACTTGGCTCTTAAAAAGCACTCTCTCATTTCTGAAAGATTCCCAGGATGTCAAGACCTGGTAAGGTTTATCGGTTATCATCGAATTAAAGAACATGATCCACCGCTTGTGCGGGTCCCCGTCAATTCCTTTATGTTTTAGCCTTGCGGCCGTACTCCACAGGCGGGATACTTAACGCGTTAGCTTCGCTACTGAAGGGGTCGATACCTCCAACAGCTAGTATCCATCGTTTACGGCGTGGACTACCCGGGTATCTAATCCGGTTCGCTCCCCACGCTTTCGTGCCTTAGCGTCAGAAATGGTCCAGTCACCTGCCTACGCCATCGGTGTTCCTTCTTATATCTACGGATTTCACTCCTACACAAGAAATTCCAGTGACCTCTACCACTCTCGAGTTAGCCAGTTTGAATAATAGTCTGTATGGTTGAGCCACCAGGTTTCACTATTCACTTAACTTACCGCCTACGCAACTCTTTACGCCCAGTCACTCCGGATAATGCTCGCACCCTACGTATGACCGCGGCTGCTGGCACGTAGTTAGCCGGTGCTTATTCATGAGTTACCGTCATATTCTTCACTCATAAAAGAAGTTTACAACCCGAAGGCCTTCATCCTTCACGCGGCGTTGCTCCATCAGGCTTTCGCCCATTGTGGAAGATTCCTCACTGCTGCCTCCCGTAGGAGTCTGGACCGTGTCTCAGTTCCAGTCTGGCTGATCATCCTCTCAGACCAGCTATGGATCGTCGGCTTGGTAGGCCATTACCCTACCAACAACCTAATCCAACGCAGGCTTCTCCCAAAGCGGATAAATCCTTTAATCCGAAGACCATATGCGGTATTAGCTACCCTTTCGGGCAGTTATCCCTCACTTTGGGGCAAATTCCTACGCGTTACTCAGCCGTTCGCCGCTCGCCGACAGGGTGCAAGCACCCCTCGCTGCCGCTCGACTTGCATGTGTTAGGCACGCCGCCAGCATTCATCCTGAGCCAGGATCAAACTCTCCGTTAAAAATCTACTTTGTATCAAAGTATTAAGGCTCTACAAAAATATAAACTGACGATGATATTGCACAATCAAATTGTTAAGGTTCATTCTAAGCTGGCCTGAAGCATAATTTGCCTCACTTTACATATTGTAAACCGTTGCTTAACTCGCACTCCAGCAACCAGACTTAATACCAATCTTACCTTATCTGATTAACTAGGTCAATACATTTTCTCAATTATTTTGTTGCGAAAAATACAACAGCAGCCACAAATATCCCTAAAATTACCCCAGCCGCCACTTCAATAGGCGTATGGCCGTGCGCTACTCGAATACGAGGCAGCGTACTTTTTTGCTCGTCAAGCAATTGATTCAACGTATCGCCTTGTTGCCCCGAAGAAAAACGCACCATTACCGCATCATAAACAATAATCATCGCCAACCAACAACTAATTGCAAACTGCACTGTATCAACTCCATCATACAGCCCAATCGTAGCTGCTAATGCCACCATCGTAGCTGCGTGAGCGCTCGGCATACCGCCTGATAGTAACAAGGAAGAGCGCGGATTTTTATTAAACACTCGGCGGTTGCGGCCCATTAGATGGAAAATATGCTTTGAACCCTGAGCCAGCGCCCAAGCCAGCAAGGGTATCAACAGATACCGCATTAAGCATCCTCGCTCTGTGAACGCTCTTCCATAAGACCAATGGACGAGACTGCATCATTACCATCCAGCCGCATAATCGTCACGCCTTGCGTTGTCCGGCCAAGCAATTTAATATCTTTCAGACTCAGGCGGATTGTCTGACCGTTCTGCGATACTAAAATGGCGTCTGTCATACCCGGATCAATAGTTTGCACCGAAATAATTGGACCAGTTTTCGCCGTAACGACTGCCGCTTTAATACCAACGCCGCCGCGCTTATGGATTGGGAAATTTGCCGCTTTAGTACGTTTACCAAAGCCTTTCTCGCTAATCACCAGCAGCGTCTGACCGTCACTAGTTACGACATCCATACCGACTACGCAATCATTCGGACGCAGGCGGACGCCGCGGACGCCGCGAGCTGACCGCCCCATCGGCCGCGCATCTTTTTCATTGAAACGAATCGCTTGTCCAGCGGATGTTGAAATAATTACATCATTCTCGCCATTCGTTTTCTTTATCCAACGCAACTCGTCGCCATCATCCAATTTAATCGCGATAAGCCCATTCGTCCGAATATTCGCATAATCTTCCAAAGGAGTCTTCTTAACAGTACCATTCTTAGTTGCCATAAACAGGTAGCCAGTATCTTTAGAGTCCTTCTCGTGCTTAATAATGGCTGTAATTTTTTCCTCTGGCTGTAATTGCAGCAGATTGACCGCCGCTACCCCTTTAGCATTCAAACCGGCAGCTGGTACTTCATAAGCCTTTAAGCGGAAAATACGGCCCTTATTCGTGAAGAATAACAAATAGTCATGCGTACTAGCAGGCACAATTTGCGCAATAATATCCTCTTCTTTGGTTGTCATACCGCGCTTACCTTTACCGCCGCGGTTCTGCTTGCGATAGTCGCTAGCTAGCGTTCGCTTAATATAATTTTCTGTTGTAAGAAGCACAACAGCATCTTCTTCCGGAATCAATTCCTCGTCCGAGAATTTGCCTAATTCATGATTGATAATTTTGCTGCGCCGCTCATCACCGTATTTTTCTTTCATCGCGATCAGTTCTTCCTTAACGACCCGTAAAATCTCATTTTCGTCTGCCAAAATCGCTTCCAATTTACGAATCAATTCGTGCAGCTGTTTTAGCTCGCTTTCAATCTTATCGCGCTCCAGACCCTGCAGACGACGCAGTTGCATCGCCAAAATCGCTGCCGCCTGGATTTCCGACAAACCAAACCGATCCATCAACCGCTTGTCAGCATCGTCGTAACTTTCGCGAATCGTCTTGATTACTTCATCAATATGATCAAGCGCAATCTTTAGCCCCTCCAGAATATGCGCCCGCTCCTTAGCTTTGCGCAACTCAAATTCGGTCCGACGGCGAATCACTCCCTGGCGATGCTTGATAAACTCTGCCAAAATTTCTTTCAAACCCATCACCCTAGGCTGAATACCATTCACTAAGGCTAGTACATTGTAATGAAACGACATTTGCAGCCCAGTTAGCTTATATAGCTGGTTAAGAATCTTCTTCGGATAAGCATCCTTCTTCAGTTCAACAACGACCCGAACCTTACCGCGGGCGCTTTCATCACGCGCATCAGCGATGTGAGTTATTTTTTTCGCAAGAACCAGCTCTCGAACCTTATCGACAAAATTCTCCTTACTCATACCATACGGCACTTCAGTAATTACAATACTGTAGCGGCCGTTCTTACGTTCCTCAATCGTCGCCACCGCCCGAATTGTCACCGAGCCGCGCCCAGTCTCGTACGCTTGATGCATTGGAGCGCCCCCGTACACTTCCGCGCCTGTCGGAAAGTCAGGGCCTTTAATATGCGTTAAAAGCTCATCCAGTGTAATATCAGGATTATCTATTTGCGCCACTGTCGCGTCAACCACTTCGCCAAGATTGTGCGGTGGAATATTGGTCGCCATACCAACAGCAATACCCATTTGCCCGTTTAGCAGAATATTCGGTACGGCAGCCGGCAAAACAACCGGCTCTTTCTCTGTCCCGTCAAAGTTATCACGAAAATCAACCGTTTCTTTCTCAATATCGGACAATAGCTCGCTACCAACTTTATCCATTCGCGCCTCAGTATAACGAGAAGCTGCCGGCTCATCACCATCCATTGAACCGAAGTTACCCTGTCCTTCTACCAGTGTATAGCGCATTTTCCAAGGCTGTGCCAAATTGACCATCGCATCATAAATCGAAGAGTCGCCGTGCGGATGGTAATTACCCATGACCTCGCCGACAATTTTCGCCGACTTTACTGTTGCATGAGGGGCGCGCCAGCCATTCTTATTCATTGCATATAAAATTCGCCGATTCACCGGCTTCAAACCGTCGCGCACGTCCGGTAATGCCCGATCAATAATCACCGACATAGAATACTTTAAGAAAGAGTCTTCCATGACGCTTTCAACTGTCGATTTTTCAATGCCGCGAACTTCTAAATCGTCGTTCATAATTTCCGGCTCTTCTACTATATTCTTATTATCGCTATCCGCCATATCACCTCCTTAAAAGTCCAAGTCTTCCAAATTAACCTTAGCGGCGTTTGTTTGAATAAAACTTTTTCTCAATTCCACGCTATCGCCCATCAGCTTTGTAAATATCGCGTCCGCTCGCTCCGCATCTTCAATATTAACTTTTACTAAAGTCCGATTCTCCGGATTCATCGTTGTTTCCCACAGTTGAGACGCATCCATCTCACCTAGACCCTTAAATCGCTGCTGCGCCGTATAGCCCGCTTGCTTAAACCGCTCGGCATTCTCATCAATCTTTGTACCGGCAGCTTTACGTTCGTTAATTTTTACCGTCAGTATCTCCTCCAGAGCCGCTTCATCATAGACATAATCTATTTTACGATTACTACCAGTTCCTTTGCTCAAGCCGAACAAAGGCGGCTTCGCCAAATAAACATGCCCCGCTTCAATGACCTCAGACATATACCGGAAGAAAAACGTCATAAGAAGAGTTGAGATATGCGCACCATCAACATCGGCATCTGTCATAAAAATTATTTTATCGTAGCGTATACCTCTAATATCAAATTGGTCGCCAATACCAACTCCCATAGCCTTAATTAGCGAAACTATTTCAGCGTTAGCAAACATTTTGTCAAATCTTGCCCGCTCAGTATTTAGCACTTTACCGCGCAGAGGCAAAATTGCTTGAATAGTCGAATCGCGACCGTCTTTAGCCGAACCAGCCGCCGAATTACCCTCGACGATAAACAACTCGCAATCTTTCCGATTACGTGACGAACAGTCGGTTAGTTTAGAAGGCAAGTTCAAACCCTCAAATGCCCCTTTACGAATCACATTATCCCGTGCCGCTCGTGCTGCCTTACGCGCCCGCGCTGCCAAAGTTGCCTTGCCGACCACTTTCTTAGCAGTCGCTGGGTTTTCCTCCAAATAATACGCAAAATATTCGCTCATTACTTGATCAACATAGCGGCGCATTTCTGGATTACCGAGCTTATTCTTCGTTTGGCCTTCAAACTGCGGGTCTGGTAATTTAACCAGAATAACCGCTGTCAAACCTTCGCGGATATCATCACCCGTCAAATTATCCTCTTTTTCTTTCAATAAACCATTTTTACGCGCATAGTCATTGATGACCCTCGTCAAAGCCGCCCGGAAACCAACCAAATGCGTACCGCCATCCGGAGTCAACACGTTATTAGCAAACGGCTTAACAGTCTCCACGTACGTATCATTGTATTGTACGGCGATCTCCACCATGCAATCTTCAACCTGCTTTTCTACATAAAAAATATCATCGGACAGTACATCTTTACCGATATTCAAATTTTTAACATAACTCTGAATGCCGCCCTCAAAGTAAAATGCCTTGCGATCTCCCGTACGCTCATCAACAACGGAAGTATATACACCCTTAGTCAGATATGCCTGATGGCGCAAATAATTGACAACCCACTTATAATCAAAATTAACCGTTTCCTTAAAAATAGTAGGATCAGGATAAAATGTAATTGTCGTACCAGTCGTTTCAGATTTGCCAACCGCTTTAATATCAGCTTGCGGAACGCCTGTCGCGTATTCCTGGCGGTACACTTTACCGTTCTTGCGCACTTCGGCAACCATTTTAGTCGAAAGCGCATTAACAACACTAGACCCAACACCATGCAAACCGGACGACACTTTATAGCCGCCACCGCCAAACTTACCGCCAGCATGCAAAATAGTTAGAACCGTCTCCAGTGTGCTCTTGCCTGTTTTTGGATGTTTATCAACTGGGATACCGCGCCCATCATCAGCAACTCGAACGCCGCCATCCTTAAGCAAAGTAACCTCAACCCTGGTTGCATAACCAGCAATCGCCTCGTCAATACAGTTATCAGCAATCTCTTTAATAAGATGATGCACGCCGTCATAACCAGTGCTGCCGATATACATGCCCGGACGCTTACGAACTGGCTCCAGTCCTTCCAAAACCTGGATCTGCGAGCCATCATAAACCTGTCCTTTTGTTTGTTTAGCCATATTATTCCCTCGCTATTTCTGAATTATCAGCTCTTTTTCAACCTCTTTATTATACACCAAAATAGATTTCTTCTCAAATTGTTTACTTTATCATAAAGATTATGCTAAACTATATGCAGAGTTTATATAAAAAACAAAAAGAGGTTTAAATGTTCAAAAAAATAATCTCACGAATACCATATAGCCCTTCAATGATTCACAATCTAGGGTTTTATGCTGGGCGCTTGCGCAAAGAAGAGGCCACCAGAAAAATCGGGCTAGTTTTAACAGCCCTAGCTTTGATCGTTCAAGCATTTACCGTATTCTCGCCGCCGGAATCTGCCAATGCCGCCGATTCTAGCGACCTTATTTACGGCGGAATCTCCAACGGATCACAACTTATGGCGCATTACGACGCTAACACTAATAATATTCGCGATTTATATAATCACTTAGGAATTAGTCGGGCTGAGCTGGCGAACGCCACTGGCAATCTCCAAACGTTAAGCAGTAACATAGGAAGTTACTCTTGGGGATTAACTCCTCATTTTGGCGCAGCCAAGGACGAAGGTTCTTACGTTGTTAAGACTTCTCAAGGAAGCGCCAGGACATTTTATTACCGTCCGCACAATTTATGGGGCAACTTTACATATAAAGCATTCGTAGGACAATCAGCAGGAGTGGGCTGGTTTGCTATCATGCTCAATTGCGGCAACCTCATCTTGAAAATTACGCCGCCGCCTCACAAATGCCCTCCTGGGCAAGTCGGCACATACCCGAACTGCTCGACGCCGCCGTGCCCGCAAAACGCCAAGTTGGCAAAGAACGATCCGAAATGCCAGCCTTGCCCTGGCGACGCCACGCTTCTAATCAGCGACAGTAAATGTGCAGCCTCTTTTACTCAGTCAAAAACCGCAGTCAATTTAACGCAAAATAATGCAAATGCCGATTCAACCGCTGCAAAATCAGGAGATAGAATCACCTATACTTTATCTGTTAAAAACGGAGGGCTTAAGGAAGAGGAGTTTATATTTAAAGATTATGTTAGCGATGTCCTAGAGTACGCAGATATTTTCGACGCTGGCGGTGGAACTCTCTCAGATAATAAAGATGGTAGCGCTGGTAGTAATAATTCAAAAATATTAACTTGGCCAGCAGTAAAAATCAAACCCGGCGAAACCCAGAAAAGAAGCTTCACTATTCAAATTAAAAACACCCTGCCAGCGATGGCTTCTGGAAAAAGCAACCCGACATCATACGACTGTAAAATTGACAATACCTTCGGTAATACGATTAGCACGAAAATAGAATGCCCTACTCCTAAGGTTGTAGAAAAAACCGTTGCCGAACTGCCAAAGACCGGACCAGGCGCAAACATGACATTCGCAGGAATTATAGCAGCTGTCGTTGTATATTTTTACGCTCGCTCTCGACAACTAAGTAAAGAAGTAAAGATTATCCGGCATGATATGTCTGCCGGTACAATTTAGGAGAGACAAATGGTAGAAAAATTAAGAGGTACCGTTGAAAATACTGGCAATATTTTAGAATCGGCAAGAGAACAATTTACCGACAACATAGAAAAGGGATTTGAGAGTGCCGCCGAAAAAGAAAAATCCGCAGAGCGTAAAGAAGATATAAGAAACGAAGCCCTAGAAATAGCCAGCCGGCACGAAGCGGCGCAGGAAAAGAAAGCCAGGGAATCAAAAGAAAATAAGAAAGATCAGCCTTCCCTGACGAAAGCCGACGTCGAAGCTTCTTATAAAAAGACCCTGGATAATGTCCAAAAACAATTACCCACACCTTCGCGTGCTTTCAGTAAGGTTATTCATAACTCGGCAGTTGAAAAAACAAGCGACGCCATTGGCAACACGATAGCCAGACCTAATTTAATAATCGCTGGCGCCCTGGGGGCAATCGCTTCAATAATTGTTTATCTAATTGCTAAAAAATACGGCTATGTCTTATCCGGTTCAGAGACTATTGTACTTTTCGCAGCCGGATGGTGTATTGGCGCAATCATTGAGTACGGACGAGTTGGCTTAATTAACAAACAAAAAAGATAAACCAGCTGATACCCGACTAATATTAGACTTTTAAACATTAAAAGTAATTGTTCATTCTGCCTGCGCTAAAAATCGTACACTACAGCAAACTCTATTAATATTCATTACCTTAATTTAATAGACACTTCTGTATCATCGGCATCGTTATCGCGTAAATCTAGTCTGTTAACGACTGGCGGACTTTGAGGAGTTTTAGCCAGGTTAATACTGTCGTTTTCTTGACTGCTCGCAGCGGCATTATTAGAACTTGCTGCGATTGGCTGCTGTATTGACGTCGAAGCAGACGCATTATTATACTGCGAAACATTACTGCGTATCGCTTGCGGACTATTATTAATAGTACCAATACTAGCAGGAGAAACCGGAGAGGAAGTAGACGACGATAAAGAAGTTGGCGCTGATGAAAGCGGCGGCATTGTTGCTGCAGAGTTCATACTGGAAGCCGCAGAGACAGGTGTAGTAGATGGGGTAGCAGCCCCCACTGGCTTAGTGGCAGTACCCACATAAGCAGGACGAGAAGAAGCCGCCGGTCTTCCGCCCAATTGCTGTCTTTTCGCCAACCACTCGTCCAAAAACGACGATCCGCCAGATTTTGCCCCGCCCGCAGAAGCTGGCACGCCGCCTGGACGACTGGCCTGCGGTGCTACAGGTTTATTTGGCTTACTATCTCTCAACCTATCAAATATCTCTTTCTCCACTACTGCTCGCGGCTTTCCGTACTTAGCCGACGATAACCTCACTAAGGCGTCTCTCAACTGCGTATTCACCTGCCCCATCGGCGGAATCCAATTCATGCTAAACGGAGCTGACGGCACGTTGTTTATCATCACTGAAGTGATAGACTGAAAATTCGGCAGTTTCGCCAAATCATCGACATCAAATGTCGGCTGGAACTTCTTAACCATCAATTCTGCGTCAGTAATACCGATTCGCCCGGAAATCACCGTACCAACGTTACCGATAATCGCCTCGCGGATTTTATCTGTTAGCTGTGTCATAAACTGGTTGCCCATAATCAAACTCAGTTTATATTTTCGCGCCTCAGACAGAATCGACTCAAAACTATCAGTTGCAAAGTTCTGGAACTCGTCCACATACAGAGAAAAATCAACTCGCTGATCTTCTGGAATATCTGCCCGAGCCATCGCTGCCGCTTGGAACTTCATCACAAATATAATACCCAGCAGCCTTGAGTTTAGCTCGCCCATCTTACCCTTAGACAGGTTAACTAGCAAAATTTTATTATTATCCATAATATCGCGCAAATTAAACCCGGACTTTGTTTGACCAATAATATTGCGCATAGCATCGTTTGATATGAAAGGACCAAACTTTGAAACAACCCACGCCACCACTTCACCCGCCTCATTTGATCGCTGCGAAGCTGGAAACTCCTTTGTCCAGAAATCGATGACCTGTTGATCCTTGACATACTTCAACTTGCTTTTCACAAACTCCGGATCAACTAAACATTTCGGCACATCAATAAACGTTCCGCCCTCCGGATCTGCCATCAACAGCAAGGCACAGTTTCTAAAGATATGTTCCAAACGCGGTCCAACAATTCCTGTATGACCTGGATCGTAAAGACCATAAAGCATGTTTATTGCTTCCTGCACCAAGAAATCCTTTTGATCCGGCGTGTCATATTCAAACATATTGAGACCAATAGGATTTGTCATATCAGATGGATTGAAATAAATAATGTCCTCAACGCGCTCTTTTGGAACCTTACCCAACAAAGATTCAACCAAATCGCCGTGCGGGTCAATAAACGCAAAACCGCGCCCATCCATCATATCTTGATAAGCCATATTTTCCTGCAACACCGACTTACCAACACCCGTCTGTCCAATGATATAAACGTGGCGTCGGCGGTCTTTTGTGCCAATTCTAATAGGCTTCCTTGTTCCCCGGAATTCGTTATAACCGATCAGCAGCCCTTCATCCAAAACGTCAGTCGGTCCATCTACCTGTTTTGACATTTGCCGCTTAACTTGTGATGTAGGAATTGCACCGGCTCCTGGCAAATGAAACAGTGTAGCCATTTCTACGCTATTCAAAATATTACCGCGTACTTCCTGAGGAAAGAATCGCATAATGTACGCTGTGGTCATTTCTTCGACATTTCTCGTTAACGAGAACTTAAACCCGTTATTTCGCGGTGAATCAAACAGCGAAAATGCGGCAATGATATTTTTTAATAGAGCTTGCGATCTGGCTGCTGTGTTTGAGGAAATGACTACGCGAATCAAAACCTCATAAGCCGGATAACGCGCCTTTTCGCTAATTGCATCAACCTCTGCCTGTTCTAGCGCTGTGAGCTGCTTGTCTTCAGGCTTACTGTCTTTTTCCTTGTCTGACTCCGGCGGCTTCCACAATGCCTCCATAATTTCCCCAACCGCTGCGCCGCCAGCCGCCAAACCAGTTTTTTTACCTTTATTTTTTTTCATATTATCAATATGAGATTCCGAAGACTTTGACCAGCCTTCACGCGCTGGCCGGATCAAGAACTGAACGCCAATGCCATCATCCTTAGTTGCCGACGACAAAGCATTCAATAAAGCTCGCGATGCGTCTCGCTTTGATTCCTGATAGGTAGCGATCGGATAAACAAACGATTTCCTTAAATTAAACTCGCCACCAATAGTACCGCTCATTTTGCCGACTTTACTAAATATATTTGTATCAGTCACTTCTTCAAGCCTAGCCGACGGATAAGCTGCCGCTACTGCCTGGCGAATCACGTCAACTAAAACGAGAGGCACCACAGCATAGTAATGCACCAATCCTCCATGAGCCACCACCTCAAACGACATATGACGCTGGCCATACACTTTACTCTTAAATCCCTTAGTGGCCGTACTGGATACAATATTATACATAACCTGCGCCTGAGATAATATCTCTTCCGTCAGGTCTCTCTCGTCACGATTAGAATTATCAATATCTTCGCTAGACGGCGGCAGGTGAATCAGCAACGGCACCATCTTCAATCCGCGTTCATAATTTTTCGCCTCTCGAAGCATTTTACGATACTGAAACACAACTACCGTAACACCAACGGCTATAATAACAGTCACTATAAAGCTTATAACTAAAGGTCCAGCACCCATAAAACCCTACCCATTATTTTGGTTTTGACCCAACACTTTATTATATCTCTTTTTCAAATAATCAGCTTGCAGTTGCGCAATCACCCTGCTGCGCTCGTATGGATCATCCCTAGTTAATGTAATTATCTTCTTTAGTTTTTCAACCCACTCTTTTTCAATAAGATCTTCGTCCGCAGCTGTTAAGGGAGTATCATCATCTGAAGCCACTGTCTGGGTATTGTCGTCTTGCGCGGTCTGAGAAGTAGTAACTACAGGCAAAGTTGTAGGAATAACAGGAGGTTGCTGCACCGCCTGAGGAGCGGGTCCAGATTCAATACCTCTTTGAATTTCCGGATTTTGCGTATTCTGTTCTAAGCCACGCTCAACATTGCCCGGCATTTGCACTGGCGCTTCAATACTTTGCCTGACTTGCGGCAATTCTGGATTCATACTTTTATTGTATCATGTCACCGCTTAAAAATATACGGAGAACTAATATCTTTTGTATACATAAAAGCATGCCAATAATTCAAATAGTAATAGTAAAACCATCTCAAACAAACCCGCATCGCCAACAGACTGCATACCTACGTAAATAGGTGGCACTAAAGCAATAAACGTAGAATAGTAATAGCTTTTCTTGCCCGACGTATTGACTGATTGTATTTGATTTTTCTTTCCAAAAAATATAGCTGCTATTTTCTGCGCTAACACTATAAACACATAAAACAAGCACACGGAAAATAAATACATACACGCAAAAAAAGCAAGAACCCCCAAAGGTCCCGCTGTAGTTGGGCTCGTTACACTCAAAATCAACGCGATTATAATCGCCATAGACGCACCAACTATTATAGCTACTCTTATCCCCATACTCACAATTATACCAAGAGAGCCCGAGCGATAACTTCGCTAAAGCAAATGCAACCATCCGCCGCTTTAAAAATAACTATTGGGCGCGGGCATTTTCGCTATGCTTCATTACCGCTCAAGGCAGTTGACCGCTCCTTATTAAAGGAGCACGTCCTTGTATGGTGTTCCTCATACGCATCCAGTATTTTCATTACCAATACATCATGATAAGGATTAGCTGGATGCGTACGGTACTACTTCCATACGCGCTTGACGCCAACCAAATGTTGGCGAAGCTTCGACCATACCATCACAAACTCAAGCAACTATTGTTGCGAATTATGCCGATGCTATGGCCGAGTTTCCGTCAAATCTTTTGTGCGACTACACACAAAGACGCCAAGCTTCTGACCAAAATTGTTAATGTATTTTTGCTTTTTGTTTTTGTAAAAGCTTACGTTTATACTAGCACACTCAAACCATTTAGTCAATAGCTTCGACGCGTAACTTAAGCGAATTATTTGTGTTATTATGGGCCTTCGTCATGCTTCTAAAAGGAGAAAACATCCTGCCGCCCCAATAGCATCCAGCATCCCCTAATCCAGAATCCTGTTCGCTATTTTACATGTAGTATTTTTTACCTAGACTTTTTATAAAAATATTGTTGACATAAGCGTTTTTGTGCTATATTATAGGGGTAGCTTCTGAATAAAAAAATTATACAGAAGCCAAAAATAAACAGAACTCGTAAAACTCCACTTTTGAAAACAACCACTACTCGCAGGTGGTTGTTTTTTTGAAAGCTGCACAATAAAAAACCAGCCTATTGGCCGGATTTGACATATATGGTGGAGCTGCCGGGTACTGCCCCCGGGTCCAACTGGTATCATGATATTCGTCTACGAACATAGGCTCATTTAAAAATTTTATAACGTCGCTTGGCTAAAAAATGAGTCGAAAAAACCAAATTTCGTTACGCGGAGAAAGTCCCGCATGTCCGCCGCTTCCGAACATACAGCAAGCAACACATATATGACACCCTACGCATCGGCTGTTGCCACAACACGAGGATGATCGCTAAAAACTAAGCAGCGATAGCGACCGGCTGAGCAACTTTGAACGAATCAAAGAATGCAGCAACACGATCTTTCAAAGATGTTCTTGCATCTAAAATCATACGTTACGCGTATCGTCGGCTCGCAGAATATCTTGATAAAGTCCAATTGTCGAAAGCTATATCAGCCCCGCACATCTCCCCACTATTATAGCACGCTTATTTTAAAAGACTAAGCATGTATGGTTTAATAAAGTCATGGTAAGTAAAGTACGGTCAGCCACTCCATACGGATTTCACGGTCAAATGATTGATATTGAAGGAGACATATCACGAGGCTTACCTGGAATGCAAATAGTTGGACTTGGCAATAAAGCAATTGACGAATCTCGCGACCGAGTGCGCGGCGCTATCAAAAACTCATCCTTAGATTTTCCAAAAGGTAAAATAGTCATAAACCTAGCACCAGCCGAACTGCCTAAAGATGGCTCTCAATTTGACCTGCCAATAGCCTTAACTATTCTATGCTTAGGCGGACTGTTGTCTCAAAACGACTTAGACGGCGCCCTGTTTGCTGGCGAGCTGGCTCTGGATGGTAGCCTACGGCCTATCAGGTCTGCTATCATCACGGCTGAAATCGCTAAAAAGCACGAAATTCATACCGTGTATGTTCCGTCTCAAAATGCCAATCAAGCAGCTCTGGTTTCAGGAGTAGAAATAATACCCGTAGATAATCTAAAATCGTTATTTCTTCATCTAAAAAAAGAAAGGGTCATACAACCCGTCAGCAAAACTAAGCTTAGCCACTCAAAAACACCAAAAGACAATATATCCCTTGATCACATATACGGACAAGAGCAAGCTAAACGAGCACTCCAAATAGCAGTGGCCGGGAGACATAATCTGCTTCTTTCCGGACCGCCAGGGTCAGGTAAGACTATGCTCGCCCGCGCATTAAAAAATTTACTACCGCCCCTCAATCAGGATGAGATTATTGAAGTAACTAAATTGCACAATCTTGGAGATCGTAATATTACAAACAATACCATTACTGAACGACCATTTAGATCGCCGCATCACACCGCCAGTCGAACTTCCATCATCGGCGGCGGATCCAGAATACAGCCCGGAGAGATTAGTCTCGCTCATCGCGGCGTTCTGTTTTTGGACGAATTCCTGGAGTATCCGCGATCAATACTCGAATCGCTGCGGCAACCGCTTGAAGACCGCGAAATAACCATTAGCCGTGCAAAAGGAAAATTTAAATTCCCTGCAGACTTTATACTTATCGCCACAATGAACCCATGTCCCTGCGGATTCTTAGGCGATACAGAAAAGCAATGCACCTGCTCTCAGTCCCAAATACTAAACTACCAGAAAAAACTATCCGGACCACTACTGGATAGAATTGATCTTACTGTGTCTGTATCCAGAGTTCCTCATGAGCAATTAGCGATAAAAAACCTGTCGTTAAAATCACAACATACCAATATTCAGTCTTTAATAAATAAAGCACATAACCTTCAACACCTCCGTTATAATTGTAGCACTAGTTACAACAGCAATATAAATAACACTGATGTTGATAAATATACATCACTATCAAATAAAGCTCAATCTTTCCTTATTTCGGCAAGTAAAAAACTAGACTTGAGCGCCCGCAGCTATTTCAAAACTATCAAGGTCGCTAGAACCATTGCCGACCTGGAAGGCAGCCGCACTATTGAAGTCCCCCATGTCGCCGAAAGTCTTCAGTATCGCCAAATCGCTGCGAATTGAATAAGACATATTGAAAAGGCTCTCCATCTCTGTTACAATGACCAGTGGAATTAATCTAAAAATTGCTTCAAAGGAGAGCTGAAGATCACTAAATCAATTCGTATCAACGGAGAAATCCGTGCCCGAGAACTGCGGGTCGTCGGCTCAGATGGCGAACAGCTCGGAATTATGCCGCTTCGCGACGCGCTTCGTGCAGCCGAGGAAGCTGGACTAGACCTTGTTGAAATTTCACCAAATGCCAATCCGCCTGTTGCTAAGGTCATCGACTGGGGTAAATACCAGTATCAAAAGATGAAGGATCAGCAAAGAAATCGGCGTTCGGCAAAATCTGGCGACTTGAAACAAATGCGCTTTGGACTAAAGATTGGCGCTGGCGATCTGGAAGTCAAGCTAAAGAAGATTCGTAAATTCCTGGAAGGCGGACATAAAGTGCGCATACAGGTTGTTTACAAAGGTCGCGAGATGGCACACAAAGAGATAGGCTATGAGTTGATCAACAAAATCATGGGACATCTCGAAGAAGAAGCAATATTAGAGCAAAAACCTCAGATGGCTGGTCGCAATCTGAGCGTAGTAATAAGGAGTAAATAATGCCGAAACTAAAGACCCACAAAGGTACTGCGAAGCGCATTAAGCTGACCAGCACCGGCAAATTGACTCGCCAACGCGCGTTTGGCGGTCACTTTCTGGCTAAAAAGTCAAAAAGTCGAAAGCGCGCTATCAATACAACAGCAAAAGTAACTGGCTCAATGGCAAAGAATGTCCGCCGAGCGATAGGAGCTTAATGACATCATGAGAGTAAAACGAGGAGTCGCTGCCCGCGCAAAACATAAAAAGACGCTCAAATTAGCTAAGGGTATGCGGCACAATAGAACCCGCAGCTTCCGCCTGGCAAAGCAAGGCGTCATCCGGGCTTTACAGTACGCTTACCGCGATCGCCGCAATAAAAAACGCGATTTGCGCAGCTTATGGATCACCCGTATTAACGCCGCTGCTCGCCAGGAAGGCACAACATACGGCAAGCTAATTGCAGGATTGAAAGCGAACAATATCGCGCTTGATCGGAAAATATTAACAGAACTGGCAGTAAACGAGCCAAAAGCTTTCGCAGATGTTGTAAAAGCAGCTTCGTAATTACCCAAATACACCAATTACACCAATAAAACAACCCTGACTACCTAGTAATCAGGGTTGTTTTACATTGCAGCCTGCCTATAAGCCGGGTTTTGTCGAGAACGATCATCTATCTAGTTTGCCTGTTGCCAAGCAAATCAAGCGGTTATCGATTTACAAGCGGATCGCTTTTAATGTAAATCTCCTTGCAGCCAGCAGGGTTTACCTCTTGCCTGCGTCACCGCAGACAACTGCGAGCTCTTACCTCGCTCGTTTCACCTTTTCCTTAGTATTTAATTAAGCACTAAGGTAGTTTCGTTTCTGTGGCACTTTCCCTAGGGTTGCCCCCGGTCGCCGTTAGCGACTGCCGTATCCTTCGCTGCCCGGACTTTCCTCTTAGCGCAGCACGCGCCAAGCGACCGCTCAGCAGACTACCGCTTCATTATACATTAAACTTTCATATAATCCCAAACAAAAACCCTAAGACCCTGCAAATACTTGATATTCCCCGCTTAAAAGCAAGGTGGGTGCTCGCAACTTATTACCACGATAATAAATCATTAAAGCTCCCTATCATATGATGTTAGGAAAATCATACGTACCCGCAGGCAACTTAGGGCTATCTCTATTATACACTAAAAATCATCATAAATACATCTAGTATAGTACTGATACAAGCGCTCATTACTCGGCCAATTGCACTAGAGAATAGCACAACAAGTAAAAAAACTACCAATGTGCCGTATTGTTCAATTTGCTCCATCAGTCGCCTAGCACTTTCCGGCGCTAAAGCATATAACAAGCGAGAACCGTCTAACGGTGGTACAGGCAGCATGTTAAACACGAAAAAGCCCAGATTAACGGATACTGTCATTGCTATCACCGATCCAAGAAACGATGACGCGACCAACCCGCCGTTACTAACAACACCCATCAAAGCACCAATACCAAAAGCAAGAAAAGCTATAAAAAAATTAGTCAAAGGCCCTGCCAATGCAACCATAGCAGCCCCCCATTCGCCATAGCGGACTCTATTAGGGTTAAACGGCACTGGTTTTGCGCCGCCAAACACTGGCCCACCCAGCAGCGCCATGGTTAACGGCAGAAGAATAGTCATAAATGGGTCAATGTGCTTTAATGGATTAAGGGTCAGTCGTCCTTCAATTTTTGCAGTATTATCGCCCAGAAAGTATCCCATAAAAGCATGCATAGCCTCATGAACCGTCATAGACAAGAGAATTACAACAAAAATCATTATGATACTCATGATGGACATCATAATAGCATTATATCATGACTAATCTGCGTCTTTATCGGTATTAAGCTTCGTGAATTAGCCCCATAAAACAAGTATGCCAAGAAATTTTTACTTAAAATAAAAAACACAACCCTACGGGCTGTGCTTGTTTAATAGACCTATCTCTCTCGACGGAACCGGGTGAGGTGCGCCTCCCCATAACTACGATTGTCCACCACAACAATTCCGTTTTGAATTGGCACCTCACCTATTCCTGGGTGTGATAATATCATACATCCGCCTGGTTTGAGAAGCCCCATCAGTCGTGAAACTGTGGAAAACTGAGGGTTATGGTATGGCGGATCAGCAAAGATGATGTCAAACTTCTCTGTTATGCTCATGCTTTCCAGCCAATTCGATATCGTTGTTTTTATTACAATAGATTTTTCATCGACACCCAAACGGTCTATATTTTCGACAATAACACGCTGAGCAACTCGGTTGCGCTCCACGAAAACCGCTAACTCGGCGCCACGACTTAAACATTCCAAACCAATAGCGCCGGAACCAGCAAAGGCATCCAGAACCCGCGCACCGCGGACTGTTTCACCCAGTGAGTTGAACATTGCCGAACGGACTCGTTCGCCCATGGGATGCGTCGTTGAACCTGGCGGCGCCTGGATAAATCGTCCACCAAATTCCCCAGCGATGATGCGTACTCTCACCGTTTGGCCTCAAGTTTCCAAATCGACGCTAGCCAGCCCAACATGACGGCTTTGATGATGATTGGCATCAACTCATGGTTGGTTTGCCACGCCAGATCCGTCGTCCAGCCATTTTTACCAAAGTTGTCATACATTTTCATGGCCGCCACGGCGTGAACTTGCTCCAGATAGTATTGCCGATAGCCCCGCTGCTTTACCTGTAAAATTTCAGCCTCGCTTGGCACGGCATCCTTAAAGCGCGGATAAGCCACCACACTTGCCACGCCCGCTTCAAACGCCACATGCATGGTCATCATGCCTTTAGCACCCCAAAACTTCCAATTATTTTTGACGAGCTCAATCCCCGTGTCACCCTTCATGACATTTTTCTTGAGAATTGAGGTTCGCGTCTCCAGCCCTTCACCGCCGCGCAACTCCTCCATTGCCTGTTCCAGCGGGAAATGATGCGCCGGCGTCAGACCATCGGTGATAGCGTGCGCCATCCACGCGGCTTCAAAGGCGGCTCGTTCAGAATTACGTTTCTGCAGCGCCTTCGCTAGGTTATCAATATGCTGGTCAATCATCTCCAAAAGCGCCGTGTCGTTCGGATCGTCTGGATTGATGAAATGCCACGGCTCGTCAACGGCTGGACTTTTACGCTTGACGCCGTCAGGACCGTTTTTGCCTTCAAAGTGCAGAATATCTTTAATATCAGGAAACTCACACCAATCAGGCAGCATTGGCGTCAGATGTCGCCTGGCCACTCGATCTATCTTTTGATGAACACCGATAAACCGGCCAGAGCCATCTCTAATTGTTGTTCCTGCATACATATTAATTCAAAATGGTTAATCGCTGATAGCGACTGACGGCACGCGCCAGATGGTTATATTGTAGCAAATCCTGCCCCTCTTTGACAAAGCGCTCAGCCTCCGCTTGCGCACGGGCAATCAGCGGCGTATCGCTCAGCGAGGCAATTTTTAGGTTCAGTGCGCCATGCTGCGCTCGCCCGTAAATCTCGCCAGGACCGCGCAGTTTCAAGTCAACTTCCGCCAGGTAAAAGCCGTCTTGAGACTTCTCAATTTCCCTGAGGCGCTGGCTCGGCTTATCATGACCCGACATCATCAGATGACAAAAGCTCTGGTACTGGCCGCGCCCAACCCGACCGCGCAGCTGATGGAGCTGGCTGAGTCCAAAATGATCGGCATTTTCGATGAGCATGACCGTAGCGTTCGGCACATTAACGCCGACTTCCACCACCGTGGTACTCACCAACATGTCAATGTCGCCGTCCGCAAACTGCTGCATAACCGCCGCTTTTTCCTCCAGCGGCAGCTTACCGTGTAATAATCCGGCATGGCGATGACGAAACATCGTTTTTGCCAATTTGTGATATTCCGCCTCAACCGACTTTTTGTCATTATCAGGATTGTCGTCGATCAGTGGGCAGATGACGTAGGCTTGGCGACCTTTGGCAATTTCTGCATCGATAGTTTCGTAGAGTTTTGGTGCCGAGGCTGGCGACCAAATTTTTGTTGCAATCGGTTGGCGCCCAGCTGGTAGCTCGTCCAAAATCGAGATGTCCAGTTCACCGTACAACGTCAGCGCCAAGCTCCGCGGAATCGGCGTAGCGGTCATGCTGAGCAGGTGTGGCATATAGTCTGCTTTCTGCAGCAACGCCTGCCGCTGCTTGACACCAAATCGATGCTGCTCGTCAATCACCACAAACCCCAGCTTGTGATACGCCACTTTTTCCTGAATAAGCGCGTGCGTACCAACCACCACGTTGATATTACCGCTCGCTAAATTGTCCAGCAGTTGCCGCCGCTGAGCGCCCTTGACATGTCCCGTTAGCAGTGCTACCGACACGCCAAACGGCAATAACAGCTCATTCAGCGTTTTGGCGTGCTGAGTCGCCAAAATCTCCGTCGGTGCCATGATGGCCGTCTGAAAGCCAGCCTGCGCCACCTCCGCCGCCACCAACCCAGCGACCACCGTTTTACCCGAGCCAACGTCGCCCTGTAGCAAGCGGTTCATCGGATGCTCAGACTCCAAATCTTGCAAAATCTGCCAGGCGGCGCGGCGCTGCGCGTTGGTCAAGGGAAACGGCAGCTGCTCAACAAACTGCTTGACAACCGGCTGATTGAACGGAATGCGCCAGCCAGTCAACTTGGTTTGCTCCTGCTTATTCAGCTGCGCCGCCAAGATCATTTCAAACAATTCTTCAAACGCCAGCCGCTCACGACCGCGGGCAATTTCCTGATAATTTTTCGGCGCATGGAGGAACTTGACAGCTTCCGCACGGCTGACTAATGATTGCCTCTGGACAATGTGCTCCGGCAGCGTTTCGGGCAAAAATTCCATGATGGGGCACAAATTCTTCAGCAAATCCTGCACAGTTTTTGGGCGGAGATTTTTGATGGATTTGTAGATCGGATGGATGCCTGAGGTGGGTTGGGCGTCGGACGTATCGGTTTGCTTAGCGAGTTCGACAGAGGGATTGCTAATCTGATAGCTGTTATATTGCATGCCAAACTGACCGGAAAACATGAACTCGGCGTCGGATCTCAGCTGCAATTCGCGGTACGGCTGATTGAACCAAACGGCTTTGACCTTACCAGAATCATCCGCCAGTACCGCCGTGGTGATCCTTAAGCCCCGGCGAACAATGCGCGTGGAAATCGATTCGCAGCGCGCCCGCACCGTCACTTTGCCCGGCTGAAGATCGGCGATGTTGACCGCCGCCGAATAATCATCATACGCCCGCGGCAAAAAATCCAAGGCGTCCGCTACCGTCTCTAGACCCGCTGCCGACAGCGCCTGGGTAGTTTTGGGGCCGACGCCTTTGATATGTTCTAGTGAAGTCGTTAACAAGACCATCCTGTTCTATTGTAGCTTCCCACAGCCATAAAGTCCAAAGGCATCCAAACTACGAATTGTACGGGAAAGACTTTATTTTTTACATAGCTGGATCTTGACTAATTAAAGAAATACCTCTACAATACTAGAGATTAGATATTAACCTTAAAGAGAGAGTGAAAATGGCATCACGATGTGAATTGACAGGCAAAGGCAAGCAATACGGACACAACGTTAGCTTTTCTTTGCGCCGCACTAAGCGCGTCTTTAAGCCAAATCTTCAGAAAAAGACTTTTGTTGTAAACGGTCAGAAAATTACTATGATTTTAAGCACAAAAGCAATACGGACACTGAAGAAAAAAGGATTGCTGCAACCGCCAGCTGCAAAGGCTGCTTAACTATAAAACCCTGTCGCGATAGACAGGGTTTTTACTAGCCCTAATTACTTACGTCTATGTTTTCGATATTTGAACAACAGTTAAGCTATCAGGCAAATCAGCAGGCTTCTTTAATCTCCATTTTAGACCAGCTTCCACAACGTTTGCATTCAATTCTTTCATAAAATCTTCTACACCAGCCTGAGGAACCTCATAATTTATAGATGAGTCTGCATAATGAACTGGAATAACCACCTTTGGGTCTAGTTGCCGAACCATAGAAGAAGCGCTCACGGCATCTAATGTATAGCCGCTACCGCCTACCGGTATAATTGCAAAATCAACCACACCAATATCTTCAAGCTGATCATCGCTAAGTTTTGGCTGAATATTGCCAATCACCACCCCTCTTACGTCGCCGACAGATATCTTATATATCGTAGATTTTTTACCATCAGCATCAGTATCAATATGACGCCGAGCAGGAATACCAGAAATTGCTACATCGCCAACCTCATACTCGCCAGGACCATTGAGCAATAATCTTGGCGCAGGGTCAGTAACTGCAAATCTATCTTCCGTAGCTACTTCAACACTATCTTTAACCGAAACATTCTTAGCGCCGACAACTGCTAAATTTGGATCAAAAACTACCCGCACTTTCTTTGTAGCGAATACTATAGCATTTGCGCCCTTATATTCTATATCAAACATCCTTACTCCTTTCTCAATATATTTTCCGTATCAATCAATACCGAATGTTTGCCTTCAATGATATCCATTATAAACCGATCTCTAACACTCAACCGATAGTAAAAATCCTCGTACGACATTACTGAATAATTTAACTCATTATTCTCTGCCTTCTCTATTTTCTTAACCAGACTACCAGCATCTGCCGCTGATATATCGCCCACTAACAGCAAATCTATTTTACCGTCAGCGTCGCCGACCAGTTTTCCAGCAGATATTATAACTTTAATATTAGACATTCTAGACAAAGTCTTCGCCCAAACCTTGCTAGAATCATTGCCCTGCAGGTTTCTTTTATCAGAAAAAATGACGCTTAAAGGTTCCAAATACCTATAACCTATGTTAGTACTATAATAAAGTTTATTGTCTATATTATCCGACTGCACGATACCAACAGAAACCATATTAGCTAACTCCCGGCGAACGGAATTTATTTGCTCGTCAATAAGCCTGGTAATTTCCCGCACGTAAAACGATTTTTCTGGATTGTTCAGAAATAGGTGTAATAACTTTACTCTCGTTTTTGAGCCGAATAACGAATCAATCATCGTTCTATAATTGTACCATAAACTTTACTTGCTCTCCAGTTGCCCGCCCTCTAAAATTTGCTCTAAGTAATGTTCGCAGCTGGCAAGATCGCCCCAAACAATAAACGGATTTTTTCTAAACCAAGTCATTTGTTTTTTCACCAAGCGCATGTCGCTCTTTATAAATTCTTGCAGCATTTCCTTTTCATTTAGTACACATTTTTTATGCTTTTTAATTATTGAATAAATATTGCCTGTCATAGCCTCATTGTTCCAGCCAAATTTATCAGCTGTCGCTGTAGCTTCATTCACAACGTTGTTTTTTATCATACATTCAGCTCTTTTAGTAATTCGTTCATGTAGTGTTTTTTTCAACGTTGTTATACCAACCACAACAGTATTATTAGGTGGACATTTACTTCTCTCTCCTCTTATGCCACCCCTTTCGATTGTCCTAATTAGACGTCTTTTATTTTGAATATTGCCTGGTAATTTTATGTTGTGTTTTATACAATATTTTTTTAAAGCCAAAATGTCCATTTGTTGAAGCGTTGTCCTTTTCTCAACAATTGGCAAATTTCCAAATTCAAAGTTGAACAATATTGCATCAATGTAAAGACCAGAGCCGCCAACCAGAATCGGCAAACACCCCCTTGACCTGATGTCGTTAATCTTTGTGTCGGCATATCTCTTAAAGTCTGCTGCCGTATAATACTCTCCCGGATTTACTAAATCTATCCCCCAATGCTTGACACCCTGTCTCTCTTCAATAGACGGTTTAGCCGTACCAATATCCAGACCGCGATAAATCGCGCGCGAGTCAGCTGAGATAATTTCACCATTAAACTTTTTTGCAAGCTTAATACTAAGTCCAGTTTTTCCACTTGCTGTCGGTCCAACAATCACTATCAACGGCAAAGGATCTCTCACAGCTTAGGCCTCCATCGCCGCTCATCAAAATCAATCACCCGATACGCCTCATCGCACATGATACCGTCTTGTTTAAGAAGCTGCCGCTGAGATTCCTGTCCATCAGGAAATCCTGTCGCTAAACCGCCCTTTGCGTTTACCAGACGATGCCATGGCAAGCTAATTGGCCCGCCATGAGCAATCTGCCCAACTTGCCGCGCCGCATACGGATACCCCGCCATAGCCGCTAAATCACCGTAGGTTGTTACTTTATCCTCAGGCAACTGCGCCATTAATTCATAAACTTTATCGCGCAGACTAGCTATTGGCAACTCGCTCAATTCCCTGTTCCACCTCTATCCAATCAGCACAGCGAGCAATACCGCTGCCAGCATCACTTACAGTCCTGCTCCACGGAAAATCGCCAAATAACAAAGCGCAGCCCGGATTCAATACACCTTCCTCTAATGCCTTATTCAAATGACGCATAGAATCATCAACCAGAACATCGGCTTCTATTTTCCTTAGAGTTTCATGTTTTGAACCGTACCAGCCAACAAACTCAATCGTATCAAATATTCCAGGCGCATCCCGTTCAATCATCAATTCTGTTATAGGTCTCTCATGTTCTTTTCGAGCGGTTACAACTACCAGCCTGTGTCCTTCTGCAATTAGATTGTTTAGTGCACGGACTGCATCATCGTACATTTCTATTTGACGGTACTCTTCGGCGTCTTGCAACATTCCTAATCGCCGCAACAATTCGGCATCACCGACACCCCATCCATCATAATCAGGTTCGTGCTGATGTTCAAAATCAACACTTGCATTAAACTTCTTATTATAGGAGTCTATAAAATATTTTGCCGTTGGAAATAACGTATCATCGCAGTCAACAGCAATGGTTAATTTTCTCATCATTGAACGCCTTTAATATAGTTGGCTAGTTGATCAATTGAGATTTGCTCTTCGCCGGCGCGAGTACGAATACTGACGACGCGTGCTGTTTTATCTTTTGGACCAACAATAATTTGTGTTGGAATCTTTACAACAGTTGCTTCACGGATTTTCTTACCGATCGACTCATTACGGATATCTGTAGTGAATCTTACATCGTTGTATTTTATAGGTTTCATTAACGTTACCTCTGATAGAATTGTTGTTATTTCTGCAACATAATCAAGAACCGTGTCGTTAATCGTTAAAATTCGCACTTGCTCTGGAGCCGCCCAGAACGGAAACCAACCACCAGTATGTTCAATAAAAACACTTAAAAAGCGCTCGATTGACCCCAGCAAGGCACAATGGATCATCACAGGTGTTGTAAATTTACCATCACTTTCTGTATATTCTAAACCAAACCGTTGCGGCTGCACAAAGTCTAGCTGCACAGTTGCAACTTGGTGTTCACGACCAATTGCATCAGTCGCCATAAAGTCGATTTTTGGCCCGTAAAAAGCAGCCTCTCCTTCTTGTTCAAAGTAATCCAAGCCGACTTTTTCGACTGCCGATTTCAACTGATTTTGCGCAGAATTCCATAATGAGCGTTCACCCAAATATGCATCAGAATTATCACGATAACTCAGCCGGACTCTTAGTTTCATATCAATCGTACCGTACAGCTCGCGAGCAGCCAACAATAAATTGTTAATCTCATTCTCAATTTGATCCGGACGGCAAAACACATGACTATCGTCTTGAGTTAGCGAACGCACGCGATTTAAGCCACCAAGTTCGCCAGTTTTTTCATCGCGGTAATCAGTCGTAGTCTCCAGATAGCGCACTGGCATGTCGCGATAGCTCCGCGGCCGCGAAGCAAAAATCTGTGTATGGTGCGGGCAATTCATCGGCTTGAGCGCCATTTCATCGCTCGTTTCTTGGCTTTTAACCAGGAATAGTTCTTCGCCAAACTTTGCCCAGTGACCAGAAGTTTCGTATAAGTCTTTCTTGGTGATGTGCGGCGTCCAGACCTTTTCAAAGCCAAATTTCTGCCGTAGCTGGTTTGAATATTGAGCCACTACATCGCGCAAAATCGTACCCCGCGGCGTAAACAGCGGCAAGCCGACGCCCACCAGCGGCGAAGTTGTGTATAAATCAAGCTCCTTACCCAGCTTTCGATGATCGCGCTGCTTAGCTAGCTCCAGATTTTTAAGATAATCATCCAGCTCTTTATGGGTCGCGAAAGCTACGCCGTATAATCGTTGCATTTGTTGGCGTTTTTCATCGCCGCGCCAGTACGCCCCAGCCACCCGCATTAGCTTGAACGCACCAACCTTGCCCGTACTATCGGCATGTCCGCCCCGGCATAGGTCGGTATAATCACCCTGAGAATAGAGAGATACTGTTTTAAGTTTACTATCTCTATCAGTTACTGATCCTAAATCCTCGCCAATCAATTCCTTAGCGACGGTCGTACCAGACCGCTTGAGGTCGTTTAGTAATTCAAGTTTAAATACTTGATGATTACTTTCTGCCCAGGCAATGGCATCCTCAATCGGCACGTCGCGGCGTTCAAACGGATAATTAGCAGCGATAATTTTTTTCATCTCTTTTTCTATCTTTGGGAAATCATCTTCAGAGATTGTCGCACCGCCGAGGTCAATATCATAATAAAATCCATCATCAATGGCTGGACCGACACCAAACTTAGCCTGAGGCCATAAATGTTGAACGGCTTGCGCCATAATATGCGCTAAGCTATGCCGCATCTCGTGTAATTCATCTGTACTCATACGTCATATTATACCATGTCTTGTAATCAACCTCTTTCTCTGATAGAATCAAGAGAGCGGGCGATTAGCTCATTTGGCTAGAGCGCTTCATTGACGTTGAAGAGGTGAGAGGTTCGAATCCTCTATTGCCCACCAATTCAGGTTTTTGTGTTTTATATTTGACTTTTTTACTTATATATGTTAGCATAAACAGTATGAGTAATCTTTCTTCGACGCAAGTATCCAAGCAACTTCCGCAACGGTCACGGAGCCCCCTGCTTGATAAGACGGTTTTATATTTCGAATATAATGAGAGAATCGCAAAGGTACGCGCAAGACTGCAGAAAAATTCTCGTTCTAAGAAATAATTACAATACAAAGTTACGATTATTTTTTTCGTCTGCCTTTAAAAATACGAGGCGACTTCTTCTTATTCTGACGCTCTTGATCGTTCATATCAATCGTAGTCTTCTCTGTCACATCAAACTTGTCTAAATACTTGCCGAGAATTAAATGCGTATGAGCATTATAGGCCGACATTGAGCTATAAAGAATTGACGTAACAGGCATCAACACCCACTGTAGTAGCATTAATATATTCCGGCGGCGTTTATAACGCTCTGGACGCGGCGGTAAAAACCTAAAAGAGGTAAATATCGAAACTACAAGACCTATCATAGCAATCTGCTGCAAAAAACTAACTGTATCTGGCAATTGATGAGCGACCACACTCCTGGCCGCTTCCTTATTGAGCAGCAGCGGCATCCAACCGCCGAAAGCTACCATAACTGAGACGCTAGCTAAGGTTACATGCCCTTCCAGTAGTCTAATAAACCGCGTAAAGCTTGGCCAGAATGGCGCGCCGCGATTGCGGCTAAAAACAATATTACCAACATACGCTACATCAGAAGAACCATATGACCAACGCCGCAGCTGAATAAATTGCGCCTTTAGCGTCTTTATATAAGTATTGCCTAAAACTGCGTCTTGATAAATCGGGACGTACATAGGCAATACTGCGTAATCGCCCTTAAAGTGAAAATAACTGCGCCAGTACTGATGCCCGTCTTCGACAATCGTACGTGTACTCCAAAAGTTCATTTCAACCAGTGCATCCATCGGCTGGGCATGAGAAGCAAAATTACGCAGCGAATACGGCCGCATAGAACTAATAATATTCCAGAAAGAGTTGCCCGTTGCTAGCACGCGCATCGGCGCTGGCACATCCCAAATATTGTTAGTAAACAAGGATATCGGTTGATAAGACAAGTGCTTTCGATTTTCATGGACAATGTATTCATAGGTTAAATAGTCGAAATAGTATTTATGCGGCTTATTATCGCAATCCATGGTTGTTACTATCACGTTAGAAAAAGCTATCTTCTGCTCTTCCAGATATTTTTTCAGCCATTTTCCTGCATAAGTTATATTTCCACCCTTACCGATAACTTCATTAGGCAAATCTTTAGGATGCTTGACGATATGGAAAGAATGAAAATATTTGCCATATTTATCCCGAAGAGTTTTGGCAGTTTCCTCAATCTCAGCTCCACCACGCTCTTCGTAAGCAAACACAATAATTAGGTGTTTTTTATCGTAAGTCGTATCAACAACCGACTTTAAAGCTGGCTCAATAACCTCAATGCTCTCATTATACGCAGGCATAATCAAGGCATTATACAGATCTGAATCTTTTGGGAAAAAACCATCCTTGGCAGTAGACATCAATCGCAGATTTTCCATATGCCGCTTATAAAAAATGTTCTTAATTTTACGATTAGATTTTTTTAATTTATCATAGGCTGCCTTGGGGTTATCCAAATCCGCCAAGAGCTTGTTCCAGTCTGTATTTGAGGCCTTCTCCATCATACTGCGTCCGCCAACCACTCGATAGCAAATACCGATAGACCTTACTAAAGTAGATAAAATGATTATCAAAAGGTAAATTGAGGCTAAAAGAGGATTAAAAATCGATAAAACTATCAATAAAATAATTGCCCCGTAGCTAAAAAAACCAGGTAATATTTCAAAAAACCGATACTTTTTAGTTCGTTTTCCAAGAGGAATTTCTAAATCCATCACTACCCCAAAGAAGCAATCTTAATTATCGACCAGGCAAAAATTACCAATATTATTAGCAATCCAAGCGTCAAGCACAGCACAAACATCGCTAGATCACGCCTCTTAGCAAGCGCAAGCTTCACGCCCAGCACTGAATGACCAACAGCCATGATTATCGCTAAAACAGCATAACTAAATAAATCATACCAATAACTTCTGTAAAAATTAGCAACACCATACGCCGTATACCTGGTAATTACCTGAGATTCGTTAGGCTTAATTGCTACCACTAGAAAGACAGCAATGACAACAACTGCAATCAGATTAATAACAATCAAGCCAGTTAGTCCTCTGTCTGCAGCAATAGTTCGTAAGGATTTTTTTATAGTATCGTTCATAAATATGGAGCCGCTGACCAGATTTGAACTGGTGACCTACGCTTTACGAAAGCGCCGCTCTACCAACTGAGCTACAGCGGCACACTCCTAGGAAGATTATACCAAAAGGAGGGTTTTTTTCAACCTGGACAGCTATTTATCAACAGATATATAGTATTTTACTTTGTTGCTTTTTTTAATACTATCTAGCTGTTTATTGAATACCGTCAAGGGGACTTTAATGTAAGAATAGTTCGCATTATTGCCATCGACAGCATTCAAAACGATAAAGTAATAACCATCGCCAGACAATGTCTTAACAGGTCCAGTAATTTTTCCTTTCGGCGATTTTAAGGCAGCCTCGGTTAAACCGCCATCAGAGTTATCTTTAGAGATAGAAAGATCAAATACCGGCTGGATTTTATCGCCAAATTCATGAGCGATATCTTTTAGATTCTTACCCGATTTCACTTTTCCCTGGATTTGCTCAACCAGATCTTCTGCTTTTTTATCAATTTTAAACGAAACTTCTTGCTTGAGAACCGTGTACTCCATAGCAGTTGTTAGCTCGCCCATAGTCCAGTGAAGATTATCCTTGACTACAGATTCATAGGCCGCCTCCGAAAGCTTGCTGGCCTCGCGCTGGCGCTGTATTAAGCCCTGAACCTTATCTTTATCGACCGAGATTCCGTTTTCGCGCGCCAGTTTTTTTGCATAAGCAACGTCCAAGGCCTTATCTATGGATTGTTTCTGATAAAACTTAACTTTGTCTTTTTGATCAGACTGACCTTGATTGTTCAAAATAGTTAATGTACTGCGATGATACAACAAATAATCTCTGTATAAAGCATCTTCGCCGTCAATATTTGCCACCGGCAGCGGAAATATCTTAACAAGCCGATACGAAATGTCTCCCGTATCTTTCCAGACATACAACTGCAACCATCCTAAAGTAACAAAAACCGCCAAAACCGCTAAACTGACAAACGATGTAATCCAAATAAGCCGATGTTTCGTGTATTGTATCGGGTACTTGTGTTTGCGTCCTGCTGCCAATACTTTCTCGCGGTGCTGCGCCACGGTGTCATTAGTAATACGCGATGGCAGCTCTTTTTTAGTCTTATTCCACTTCAATAACTTCTTCATTATCGTCCCCCTCTTTCTTAGCCGACAGCTCAACCGCGTCTTGCAGTTTATTATAGATTTCATCTGGATGTTCGACATTTTTTATTACTAAATCGCCTACAAACGTCTGAATGACTATTGTACCAAACTTAAATACTTCGCCGCTAAACCCCGGCACATTATAGCTGATATTTTGTATTTTTGACAGGCGTAACTCAATAACGTCCTTGCCGAAAAAACCGTGCTGCGTAATTTGGCGAATCCGCTGATCGGTCACAATATAGTATGTATAAAACCACATTAAAAAATGGTATAAAAACATGATCAAACCAAACACGAAACTACCTACAAACACCCATAATAAATTAAGGTTATCTTGCCAAATAAGAAACGGCAGCGCCCCAATTGCCATGGGAACTAAAAGCAGGTAAAAACCCTTTCTCATAGCAATAATATGGCGGCGAAATACAAACAATAGCCGCTCTCCATCTCGCTGGCCATCAAACTGCTTTTCAACCGTACCCTCTGTCATATCTATGGTACCCCGGGCAGGAGTCGAACCTGCAACCTTATCCTTAGGACGGATCTGCTCTATCCAGTTGAGCTACCGAGGCATATACTAATTATACCACGGCAGCCCTCAGGAAAGACCAGCCTAGCGCGTAAACTTCTCGTTTAGCATATGGTAATCCATCAGCTCTTCTTTATCGAACCAATGGGCAATTTCTTGGGCAGCTTCCTCTGGATCGCCAGACGCGTGAATCAAATTTGGTACGCCCTTTTGGCACTCATCCGCATACCCAAAACTCATGTGCGAATAATCGCCGCGAATCGTTCCCATATCAGCCGCCTTTGGTTCAGTAGGACCAACAATTTTACGCACTAATTCCACCGCCTCAACGCCCTCAAATACCACAGCGACTACCGGACCGTTCATCATAAAATCAAGCGTGACGTTAAATGTATCTTCGCCGCGGCGAGTCACCATCTTGCCGATATCTTCATAATGATGATAGTAATGCTCCCGGTCTGGCGCTGCCATCTTAATTCCAACCATTTTTAATCCAACGCGTTCAAATCTTTGCAAAATCTCGCCGACAATCCCCCGCTGCACCGCATCGGGCTTGAAAACGACAAGCGTTCTCTCAACACCGCAATACTTTTTCTTATTATCCGCCATATGACATCTCCTCTGTTAACTTGTTATGCTATATAATATCAGAAATTCGCTAATTTGATAAACTTTACAGAGGCAAGTACAATAAGCATATGTTTATATCAGAAGCGTTAACCGATTTCTTAGAGCATTTAGAAGTTGAAGGCGGCCGCAGTCCAAAAACAATTGCTAATTATCAATTATATTTAGAGCGCTTCATAGATTTTGCTGGTGATATTACTGTTGATAAAATTACATCAGAAGTAATTCGCCGATACAGGCTTTGGCTCAATAGATACAAAAATGAAACGACAAATGAAGAGTTGTCTTTAATCACCCAAAGCTACCATTTAATTGCTCTGCGCGGGTTTTTAACTTATTTATCACGCCGGAATATTACATCTTTGGCTGCCGATAAAATCATCTTACCTAAAACCATCAGAAAACAAGTTACGTTTTTACAATATGACGAAGTTGTACGAATGATAAATCAGATACCAACCGACACCGAAGCCGGTCTGCGCGATCGAGCAATCGTTGAGTTATTATTTTCCAGCGGTTTGCGAGTCTCGGAGCTGGTGAATTTGAATCGCGACCATATAAACTTATCACGGCGCGAGTTTATGGTGCGCGGAAAAGGCCAAAAAGATCGTCCGGTTTTTATTTCAAAGAGCGCCGCCGAACATGTTTCATCGTATTTGGATGTCAGGACAGATAGTTTACCAGCCCTATTCTTAAGCTATAGCCGAAGAAATGCCGCGCCAAATCTATCGGGAGACTATAGGCGGTTAAGCGCCCGCAGTATTCAGCGAATGATTAGCCAATATGCTCGGTTAGCCGGCATCACAAAACACGTCAGCCCGCACACCATGCGTCATAGTTTTGCCACTGATCTGCTGATGAATGGCGCAGATTTGCGATCCGTTCAGTCGCTACTGGGACACAGCAATATATCTACTACACAAGTTTACACCCATGTCACCGACCAGCACCTTAAAGATATCCACGAGCGGTTTCATAGCGATACTGACTAGATTTAATAAGGTTTACATTCTCCGTAAGAATGCCCTGAATCAGTTACCGAAAAATCTTTGCAGAGGCTATTAAGCAGCTCTATGGCGTTATCTGGATAAGCAAAATCATCGCCAATTTGCAGCCTCGCCTCAACCCGCCTGAACAAATTGCTTGCTCGTCCAGTTGAATCGACTGCTGGCTGCACGCCGTCAAATGACACTATTGAATGCCCGTTTTTTAAGGAAACTTTAACGCTAGCCCCCTTATATATTGAATTTAACCGCAAAAATGCATTTGCGCTGGCGCTTCTGGTTATAGTACCGACATTTATAGAAGCCTTACAAGCGTACGTGCCAGAAAATCGGAAGCTTTTACTGCAAGTAGTTATACTTACATCATTATCGTGAGCGTGTCCGTCAGTTGCTCGCGGATGAGCTGAGGCCGTTAATGACGTACCATTTTCCAGCGATGCGCTAGGAATATCGCTTCTCGGTACATACGGGCGCAAGAACATCGTCGAGCCAGTCTTGTCTAATTGTTCTAAATTAAATGATTCGCCGGGATTAATTATTTGGGCGCGCATAAGCGACGGGGTACTAGCTCCCCACGTACTTTTGTTATATAAAAGACCAGTCATACTACTCTCGTTCGCCGGAGAAGTGGCGTCTTCCCCAGAATTACCCTCGTCATCCCTTTTATACCACTCGATTACCACCGTATCAAAATCACCAGTAGCCCTTAAGGGTATAACTTGCGACTTATCCTCGACGGCTTTATATATGAAATCCTTAGTGTTCATGGATATTTTTACGCAGGTATAAGCCTGATCGAACACCTGGCCAGTAGATAAAGTTCCAGATTTAACAATAGTTTCCGTGTCAGAAGCTCCATTCACTACGCCAGACCTTCTGATAACATTACAAGTGTCTCCAAAATTGACCAATGCCTGTGTAGCAGCAGTATTCCCAGTTTGAGCAGCACGCACCACCCGTTTGGCATCCTCAACGCCCGCCAAAGCAGCGTCGTAAGCGCCTTGCGATAAATTATTGTTTGTCGCCTGCTGCTGATCAAGGATCATTAACTTAATAAAACCAACTGTCAGCACGGTCAATAATAATGTTGCAAAAATCACCGCAAATAGCGACGCCGCACCGCGCTGTTTATATGTATTAGCCATTTGTCCTCGCAATCGTTTCAAACTTATTTATTGCACAAAATTGTATATTTTCTTCATCGTCAGACGGCGGCTTGCATTGTTGATTAACTGTATTTATCTCCCCTATCCTATTCGTGCCGATCGTCAAACTTATTTTATACAACTCCTCGGCATCATCTCCAGAGGTAATTTTATTAACCTCAAACGAATGAACGCCTAGAGTATCCTCTCCTAATCCTTTTAATAATTCTGTAGAGTCGCTCTTTTTTATCACGTACGGATATTTGCTGGCAGATGATTCAGTTTTTCTGCATAGATTACCGCCAGAGTCAGCTACGCGCACAAAGTTAATCGCTTCGCCAGAATCATACTTCACCAAATCCGGCCGGGAAGCTGCATTATCCACAGCATCATTCCAGACATAAGAATAATAACCTAGACAAATCCGACCGCCAGTTTTTCCGGAAGCAGACTTATGTTCAATAACACTTCCCGACATATCTACCGAATCAGCACCCAAATTAATTTTCTGCGAATTAGCCTGAAGGAAATCGCGGCGAAGATTGTCGCTAATATCGCGGCCCGCTTGATTGATACTTCTTAGAATCGTACCCCTGTTATATAACCTCCCCGACTGAATTGCTGTGAGAGCAATTGCCAGAAGCAACACCGACACAAACACCATCGCCAGCATCAGCTCGACGAGCGTAAACCCTTTCTTATCATAACTATGCATCGTTGTCATACAACCTCACAATCGTCCCCATAGTCGTTGGCGCTGCACCACTAGGACCATACCAGCAGGCTTGAATATACGCGTCATAATGCCTGCTTCCCTTTGTTAATTGAATAGATATCCCGTACGGCTTGGTGCCTTCAACCTTGGCGTAAGTTTCTGGATTTTCATAATGACTAGCGTCGCCTTTTACAATATTTTTCCCGCTGGGACGCAAGAAGAAGCTATTGCGCACATCGCCGCAAGAACCGCCATTACTACCAACGACCTGCTGCACTTCGCCGGATCCTTTCAGATTTTCGCGTAAAATGTTTTTCCACAGTGAAACATAAGTTGCATCATTACTGCCTGTTTTATCATGAACATAGCGCAGCATTTCTGCTTGCGAGTCGATTTGCTGGCGCACTAGAGTAATTTCTAGCGATTGCTGTGCAATTGCCACGCCCTTATTCATAATTGAAATCGCCCCAACAGCCACCATGCTAAATATTGTCACAGCGAAAACCACCTCGACAATCGTATCTCCGCGATTAAACATGCGCCTACCCATTGCTGCAACCTCTAGCATTACCAACAGTTATAGCATCGGCAGATCCGGCACGCCGCGGCAAAAATACCGAAAGACGCTCACCCGACATCCAGCCATCATCATAAACACAAATCTCATTATCAGAGACAGTGCTGTCTGAAAATGCCTTGGATATATTAGTATTAGAAAAACGGCTGTTGAATAATTTTACTTGCAAGCCGCCAGATTCTGGATCACGGTACATAAGCACCGAAATATTAGTATTAGAGTTCGCCAATTTAGTTTTAGCACCCCAATTCACTTGATAAGAGGCAGATTCGCCAAGCGCATACTTCCAGGACGAGCCCGCTTTAGAGTAAAGTCCATAAACTGGATAAGATCGATATCTGTCACCGGCATGATCGCCATCAGCAACTGTTTCAATATATCTACCCAAAATTACACATTCGGATTGCCCTCGATTCGTATCGCCGCCGCCAATCGGGCACTTGCCAAAATTGCGGTCATTTTCTACATTAATAACTTGCGAATATTGGGAGCGCAAATAATTAGCAAAAGATTGCACAGAATCGCGGTACTGCTGGCGCTGAACAGCAGTGCTAGCACCAACCAGCAGAGAAATCGCAAAGAATCCAGAGACAGCCAAAAACAGCGTCACTTCGATAATTGTAAATCCGTCTTGGCGTTTCATAACTTACTCTAATTATAGCATAGGCGGTTTGCTAAAGAATAAATTGATACCAATTCAAAATACTTTCAGAAAACAGCCAGACTATCAAAAATCCAGCGATCAACAATGGACCAAAAGATATCCTGGAATTGCCGCGAAGTTTACCTGTTAACATTGATGGAAGTACTAAAATTGTGCCGATAAGATTGGCAGCAAATAGTGCCGCAAATGCCAGCAGCCAGTTTCCTAAAAACAACGACAACCCCAAGCCGAGCTTAACATCGCCAAAACCGACCCACGTTTTATCCTCGCCATAACGCGCTTTTGAAAACAGATACAACAGCAGATAAATACCGCTCAGTACGAAAACCGCGCCTAGAAGAGAAGTCAGCGTACTAGTAAAATCAGACGATAGGTATAATTTTACGCTAGCGAAAACTGCGCCTAAAACAATAAACGGAATATTAACAATATCTGGCAGCAATAGCCATCTCAGGTCGTAAACAAACAAAATTGCCAGCAACACCAGCGCCGCCAGCCATAAAACCAGCATCATAATTTGCCAAAAACCAGTAAGCGGCATCGGCCACAGGAAGACCGACAGAGCAAACAGTGCAGTCATGCCAACCTCTAACAAAAACTCCGTCCAGCCGATAAATTTTTTACAATAACGGCATTTGCCGCGTAGCAATAGCCAACTAACCAGCGGAATTAAGTCGTACCACGCCAGTATATGACCGCAAGACAAGCAGCGCGACCGGTCTTTAGATGTTTTCTTAATCAACGGGGATAGTTTTTTTAACTCCTTTGCACTAACTTTTTCGCCAGCCTTTTTATCTTCGACAAGCTGGCGAGCCCGTAAACGCCAAACCTGCGCGCCAGCAAAACTGCCGAACGCCGCACCCAATATTCCAATCAAAATCAACATTACCATAACTAGTATGGTAACAAAAAATAACAGCCCCGTAAACTGGAGCTGCTTATTATATAAATCGGCTTTCGCTATTCCTGATTATTGATTATCCTGGCAATAAATACCGCTACCCTCCAATTTGATACGAACAGCTACGGCGCGCTTCTTCGATCCTGCTGAAGTAAACTCCTCGCCGTTACACTTCATCTGGGTAGCATATATTATATGCGACGTAGAAGGATTTCCGCTAAACCCTACCGTATAGTTATTACCAGACTGCGGATCGACAAATTCGCCGGAACTCCGTTTCATATAATTATTCAAGAATCTCTTCATATCATCTGGATTGGCAGCTGGCACCCGACCGCCATTATTCGTTTGATAGCTGTTAACTTGCGACATAAAACGCGAAATATCACTGCGTCGCTGGCTATCGCGCTGACCGCGCTGCAAAGCCGGCAGTGCCACAAACACCATCAAAAAGATAAGTCCGGCAATCGCTAAGACTAAAACAACCTCAATGATAGTAAATCCTTTTTTGTTCTGTTGAGTGATCATGAAAATTTCCACCTTTCTATGATCTTTTTTATTAATTTACGCTTAACGCTTACGTTTATGATACACATAAAAGCCAAATTTGTCTATATATGTATGTTATTGACCAGGCTGTAAATAGGAAATAGAATCGCCCCAACCATAAGAGCCGCCACCAAGGCTAAGAATACCATTAAGATCGGCTCAATCGCCGTTGAAATTGCACGGATTTCTTCGTCTAATTCGTTCTCATACACCTGAGCAGTCTTACCCATCATTTCATCAATTTTACCTGACTGTTCGCCAATTTTAATCATTTGCGGCACCATAACCAAGAAATAATCCTCATTTTTCAAGGCAGTAGAAAGCGCCTTGCCGCCCTTCACTTTATCCGCTGCATGATGGATACTCTGTTTAATCACCACATTATTAACTGCGTCGCTGGTAATTTTTAGCATATCCAGCATTGGCACACCGGTACTTAATAATGTCTGCCCTGTCCGCGTAAACCGCGCCATATACAGCTTGCGAAACATTCCCTTGAAAAGCGGCATATTGAGCTTAAGCGTATCCTTAGCCTTGATGCCAGGTTCAGTTTTCAGATACTGAACTAAAAAGTAAATTCCCACGCCGCCAATCAGTAAAAGTATCCACCAAAAACTAGTAAAGAAATTAGCCGTTCCAACCATAATTAGCGTTGGCAGCGGCAAATCTTTATTCAAATCGTCATACAACTGTTCAACTTGCGGCACCACCGTTAGGAGCATAAAAGCCACCACCATAATAATAACTATTAAAACAATAATCGGATAGGTCATCGCACCGCGAATTTTACTTATCATAGCAGCATCTTTTTCCTGCTGAGCAGACAAACGCTTCAATGCCTCATCCATCGTTCCCGAAGCTTCGCCTGCCGAAACCAGCGCAATATAAACCTTATCAAAAACTTCCGGATGCTTACCAAAAGCATCAGACAGCGATTTCCCGCCTTCAACATCAGACAGAACCTCCTGAGCAATTTCCCGCATTTTTTTGTTAGCCGTTTGCTCCTGAACAGTATTTAAGCTCTGAGCCAGCGGCAAACCAGCGCCAATCAGCGTCGCCAGCTGGCGCGTAAAAATGATTTTATCTTTACTGGTAATTCTATTCGACCAGCGCGCGAAAAAACCCGCTTTTTCGTCCTGTAACTCAATTTTTAACGGCGCAAAACCCTGTTCGGTAAGCAACTTGGCAGCAGCATTCTCGCTTTCTGCCTGAACAGTTGATTTGACTATTTTATTATTAGCGCTATCTCTGGCTTCATACGTATATTTTTTCATATATTACCCCCTCATCAAACGCTCAAACTCCGTTAAATCGACCGCAAACTCACGAGCGCTGTCATACGTAATTGTACCGTTTTGCACCAAATTGACCAAAGTTCTGTCCATCGTTTGCATTCCTTGATCGGCACCAGTCTGAATCACCGCGTCTAACTGATGCGATTTACCTTCGCGAATAATATTACGAACTGCCGGGTTGGCGATCAACACTTCCGCTGCCACAACCCGTCCGCCGCCGATTGACGGCACTAATCGCTGTGAACAAATTGCCATCAGGATATTACTAAGCTGCGCCCGAATCTGCGGCTGCTGATGCGGTGGAAAAACGTCAATCATACGATCAACCGATTGTGCCGCCGAGTTGGTGTGCAATGTCGCGAACACCAGGTGTCCGGTCTCAGCAATGGTAATCGCCGCCGAAATCGTCTCGAGGTCGCGCATCTCGCCGATCAGCACCACGTCCGGGTCTTGGCGAAGGCTGGAGCGCAGCGCCGCCGAGAAAGAATAGGTGTCATAGTGAACCTCGCGCTGCACCACTACCGATTTTTTCGACTTGTGCGTAAACTCAATCGGGTCTTCAATAGTAATGATATGCTGCGATTTTTCAGAGTTAATCTTATCAACCAGCGCCGCCAAAGTTGTCGACTTACCCGAGCCAGTCGGCCCAGTCACCAGTACCAAACCACGCGGAAAGTCCGCAAAGGTATTAACGACCGGCGGCATACCCAGCTCAGTTGCCGACTTAATCTCGTTTGGAATCAAACGCAAAGCCGCTGCCAAATTGCCGCGTTCATGAAAGGCGTTCACTCGGAATCGCCCTAACGTACCGAAGGCAAACGAAAAGTCAAATTCCTTATCTTTTAGCAAAATCTGGCGCTGATCTTCGTCAAGAATCTGAAACACCAGCCGTTCTACCGCAGGCTCGTCCAACGGCTGGGTTCCCGCAGCCGGCATTAGCGACCCGTCAATCCTTAGCATCGGCGGCAAGCCAACCTGAATATGAAGGTCTGAAGCCCGCTTCTTTACCACTTCTTCTAGTAAAATCTCAATTCGTAATTCTTGATTATTCATATTTCCTCCTTTTATGCGGTGTCCGCCGCTACTCTATTTACTTCTTCTAATGTTGTTATACCGTTTAACGCTTTTAGATATCCGTCCTGGCGCATCGTAATCATTCCCTGCTGAATTGCTGCTTTTTGGATTTCAGCAGTCGTTGCCCGCCTAACGATTAAATTCTGAATTTCCTCCGTTACGTCCATCACTTCATACAAACCAGCCCGGCCAGAATAACCATGCGGCGTTTGCGGCGCATCCCGGCCTTTTGCTAATATAAACGAGCTTTGGTTTGCTAACGGCAAGCTGTCATAGCCTAAATCTTGAGAGAATGAAGCCACCTGCTCTCTGGTCTGCGGCAACAAATGTCCGACCGTACTCTGAATGGTTTGCGTCTCTAATGGCGACGACTGATACAGATCGCGGCGTTTAGCAACTCGCCGCACTAGGCGCTGGCCAATAATAGTATTCACCGTACTAGCAATTAAAAACGGCTCAATTCCCATATCTAATAGCCTCGGTAGAACACCAGAAGCCGAATTGGTATGAAGCGTCGAAAATACCAAATGCCCTGTTAGCGCAGCCTGAACTGCCAAATTAGCGGTTTCACCATCGCGGATCTCGCCGACCATTACAATATCCGGATCTTGGCGTAGAATTGACCTTAATCCTGACGCAAACGTCAAGCCAACCTCTGCATTGACTTGAATCTGGTTAACGCCATCAATTTTATATTCAACCGGATCTTCCAGCGTCACGATATTAACCGTATCGTCTTTAATCTCTTTAATTAACGCATAAAGGCTGGTCGATTTTCCCGAACCGGTCGGTCCCGACGTTAAGATCATGCCGTTTGGACGCTTAATTCCCTTGCGAATAGCCCTTAAAGCACGCCCGGCATAACCCATATCTTCCAAGTTAAACGAATTGCCAGTCTTATCCAATAAGCGAATCACTACCTGCTCGCCCCAAACGACCGGCGAAATTGCAATACGCAGGTCAACTTCTTTTCCAGCCACGCTAACCGCGAACTGGCCGTCTTGCGGAATGCGATGTTCATCAATTTTCAGATTAGATAAGATCTTTATACGGCTAACCAGCGCCGGCTCAATACTCTTCGGCAGCTGCATAATCTCGCGTAGTACGCCGTCCACGCGGCAGCGAATCTTCAAAGCTTTTTCTAGCGGTTCAATATGAACGTCGGAAGCATGGCTTTTAACAGCGTATTCCAAGATCGTCGACAATGCCCGAGAAATCGGCGAATCCTGAACAATAGTCTTAATATCGCTCGTCTCTGACCGCATCTCTTCCTGTGATGCCTGCGCCGCCATATTAACAGTTGATAAGTCAGTCTTGTACTGGTCTAATACATGGCGGACGCTCTCTTCCGAGGCCATAAATACCTTAAGCGGACGCTGAATCCGATTTGACAAGTAGTCAACAGCTTGGACGTTATTGGCATCAATCATCGCCACTGCCAAGCGGTTTTGCACCTCAGCCAGCGGCACCGCCATAAATCGTTCAGCAATATCAGACGGCAACAACGACAAAATATCCTGGCTGATCATGCTGTTTTCCAGGTTCACATATGGCACGCCAGACACCTGCGCCACGGCATGAACTAATAATTCATTGTCTAAAATTCCCTCGTCAGCCAACAGGCTAAACAACGGCTTATTTACGTCGGCTGCCCGTTTCACAGCAGCATCAATTACCGGTTTTTCAATCAACCCCTCATCAACAAGCAGCTTTATCAACTTGTCCTGAATATCATCCGTAAGTAAGGCCATACGCTACGTCCCCTCCCTAATTGGCAGCATTCTGACCCACAAACACCTCGACAGTTGGATTTATCGCATTACTATTAAAGACAGCTTGGCTCGGCTTCTCTACGTCTGAAGATATCTCCCGTATAGTTTGGACTTCAACGCCTTTTTCCGGAACTTTCAAAAACGATATATTAGACGCCGCCAAATAGCCGATGCCAACACCTAGTCCGGCTATTAAAACAATCATAGCAATATCTGTTTTTTTCATGGCTTTACCACCTTCTTTTCTAAATGTATTTTTTGCGCAGGCTCATAATAGGCAACTCCCTGGATCGTCAGGCTCAACTTGTCCTCGCTAGTATGAATTTCAAATGATTTGAGCTCAATAACGCGGATTGACCGCTCAAACTTCGTTAATAATTCCCGTAATTTATCAGCCGGCCCGCTAACCTCTAATGAAAAATGTAACGTATTTGGCGAATCTGCTGACTCAGAATTGTTATCTTCTGACTCCTCCCCCCGGCTATTCGGCGACGTCACCGATAAATTATCCAGCGTCAAGCCCTCAACAGTGTCAACAAATTTATTCTTAATTGAAGCTCCAAAGGCATCGGCATTAGGGTTATCCGGCAAGGCGTCCAAAACCGTTTGTAGGGCGCTATTCTCGCTATTAGCCTTCACAGAATTAAGAGCTGAATTTGTCTCTAGCACGCGCACATTCTTCTTTAACTCATCTACCGACTCCAAATTCTTATCTAATCTGAAAATTGTACTCTGCTTCTCAATAATAACTTTTGAATGAAATACAATTTGCTGAATCAAAAAGATACTAATAACTAAAGCAATTCCCGCCAAAAATGCCGCACCAGCAACGAACACAAACATCGTTTTTCTTGAAGAATCAATTTGCTGCCGCTTGCGGACTGCTACATCTTTATTATTGGCTGGCATACGCTATTTATTCTCCTTGTCTGAAGATTTTTTTGTCGCCTCTTTCTTAAACAAACTATCTGGAATACTCTGGCGCGAATCAGTCACATCAACCTTGGACGTTGGGGTTACGATAGAGACGCTACCATCGCGAGAAACTCCTAAAAGCTCATCCGGATAATTAAATGAGAATGAGAACTGTAAGACCTTCTTTCCTTCAGAATTTTCGCCGAAACTAGTATTGCCATCTTGGACACTATCTGCCAAAGAAACCTCCGACGACTTACCGCCAATAACCTTAATTTTTGTTTTCAATATGGTCTTCTTCAGAGTTTCCAAAGCACTATATCCATTCGCTGCCGTCCCTTCCAGAGTAATCGTCTTCGCTTCAGGGTCTAGTTTGACCGTCGAAAAGCTGATGTCATTAGGCGCAGGCGGATTCACAGCGGAAACCACATCAAACACCCGGGAGTTTATTTTCTTAGAATCGTGCTGCGAGGTAATTTTACTTAATTGATTTTGGATTGTTACAACTTTATTCAAGTCCGTAATAGACGACAATTTATTACCTTTATCTTTTATGCTGCCGTTTTGCACAGCCTCCGCTGCAATCTGCCCGCCAAATATTACCGCCAGCGCAACGACTGCCGCCACTGAAGCGCTGCCAACCAAAAACGACACCGATACAACACGATTACGAATTGACCGCGCGCGCAGCAAATCTCTCTTAACGCTTGGTATAAGATTTATCTCAATCATGACGAATTACTCCTTTGGGCCAATCCGACAGCTGTTGCAAACTCCGATGCTATCGGCGCTAGCTGCTGCTGATCTGCTTGCGACACTTGAACTTTCTGCCATGGATCTGCTACTGCAGACTGGATACCAGATTTCGTCGTTACATAATTATCAAGTTGCGGAATAGCTGATCCGAAACCTGATAATAAGATTCCCGGCACTGAAATATTTGGATATCTGGTTTGGAAGAATTTCACCGATTTCACCAACTCAGAAGCAAAATTGTCTAAAGTTGGATCTATTGCTCGCAGCACTTGACCGTCTAATCTATCAGCTGCCAACCCAAACTTTAAGATAAACTGCCGTGCTTGATCATCCTGAATGCTTAGATTTTGAACAGCGGCACGCACCAGCGACGATAGCCCTGTTGGAATTGTACGAATGAGCCGCGGCACGCCGCCATAAACCACCGCCAAATCAGTTGAGCTTTCCCCCATGTCAAGTATCAACCGGGCATCCTGAATATCTGACGGAGCTAAAGATCGAACCATGGCAATCGGATCCGGCTCTTCTGCTATGACATTAAAACCCAATCCCTCTACTAATTCTAGCCTCTCCTCGGCATACGTCTTAGCCGCACTAGTCAGTAAAATCTCGTATTTATCCGTCTCCCGCAAGCTATCGCCAAGCAGCGCCCAATCAACCTCCGCCTCGTCAAGCGACATTGGTATATATTGATCAATCTGATACTTCATCATCGCTTTCAGTTCCTGATCTGGAACTTTCGGCACATCAATTACGGTAGAAAATGTTTTACTCGAAGGCAAACCTACCGCTACATTAGACGTTTTTATACCAGCCTGCCCAACGGCAGTCGTGATAGCCTCGCCTAAGCGGCGCTTTGACTCTGGCGAATCACCGCCAACAAGCTTTGCATCAACAGGCGTATAGCCGTAATGAGCCAGATTCCAGCCCGTACCAGAACGCGACAGCTGAACCACTCGCACTGCATTTGTGCCGATGTCTAGTCCGAAGAAGTCGCCCAACCCTTTTGCTAATTTCATAACCGATTCTAATTATATACATTAGCGGTTTAATTTGCAAACAATTTTTAATATCTTGGTGGTAATTCTTTGACGTTCATCGTACGAATCGCGCCAGAACCACGATAATTGTTATAGGCCCAAATATAAGCATCGGCTCGCAGGTTCAAAACCTCAGCTGGCGTACCCGGATGCATATTATCATCATTTCTAGCAGGACTGGAATGACGACCGCCATATGTACGCCGTAAAAACAAACTGCCCGCCATAATTGGACCATTTACCTGCAACTGCTTATCGCACTGGCTGGATGACAACCCGCTCAACCACGACGTCATATTTACTATACTGCCGCATGTACTAACATAACCTTTGTCGCGAGTTATCAGCCACGCATTCACTTCTGAAACATCCGGCTCTATGATTATGTTTTCAGCATAGATAATTAGCTGCGGCAGGCGAGTTGTATCGCTCGTCGCTTCATACAATAAATTGCCAGAGATTTTTACGGTACCGCTAGACCTAATCACGACACTTTTCCCAGCACCCAGCGTTGTTCCAGACAACGTGACATTGCCAGCCATGTACTCCCCGGTTGATAAGCTATTAACATCCACCGAGCCAGAGATACGTCCTCTATTGCCGCGCACCGACGGAGTAGTAAAACCGCCTAAAAATAGAGAATTTTTCGTAAAATTACCAAACGTTGGCGTATTCGCAAACGTTAACTTGTTATAGCCTGCTGAACTAACGCCATCCCTGCCAGCATACCCAGAAGATAATCCAGCCCCAGAAGATGAAATAACCTTGTCTTTTGCGGCAATTCCATACTCGCCCCATGATCCATACGTACTCTGATACGTGCGATCCATAGTATATGTCATAGCTATATTATCGATCAATAAGCCCATATGCGTCCAGTCAGACTTAATGTAAAAATCAATAACATTGCCTTCGCTTTTTAATACTGTTCCTGGCTTCATATCTGCATTAAATTGTGAATATTCATTCCACCCTGGCACCGCCCAAGGCGTGTTCTTGTATTTTACATACGAACACGTCTGACATGCTTTAGCATTGACATCCATTTCGTAACCATTAATCTTGACTCTGATTAGATTATCTACTGCGCCAGAAAATTTCAAAGTTAAATTCTTTGCGTCTTTTAGCTCGCCTAATTTAATATTTTTTAAGCGAAATACATACATATTGCCATAATCTAAAACTCTATCGCCAACTAAGCTATAGTCTGACGATGGATCAGGCCAATTGCTCACATTGGTGTGCTGTCCATATATGTTCAGGCCTATCCACCGAGCCCCTCCCGAAGTCCTTAGCCAAGGTCCCCTATTGCAACCACTGCCGTTGGATGTTGGCACGTCGCCCAAAATACCAAAATATCTGGCTGGCGGAGGAGACGATGGACACGTAAAATTACCGACCATATTACCGCGCTGCATAATTACTCTCGCCTGATATTCCGTTTTTAGACCGCTAGCATCGCCTTTACAAGCTGGCAGCCAGGCAGGACTATTGCTTTGGTTATATGCTTTTTGATTACCGCTGCCACCCTTATAATCCTGAGAGCATATAATAGACCAGTGAGGATCTTTAGAATCATCCTTCAAAGTATTATTGTTGTTATCAATACCAGTCTTCCATAAACCAGAGGATTGTAAAACTGACGCATCAATCACATGCTCCGTCTCCAATCTCGTATTTTTCTGCACGGTAATACTTGTAATTGCTTCCTTGTTTGTTCTAGCATCACCGCCCCAAATCTGGACTTTAGGTTTTTTGCTGACAAACACACACTTTGAATTTGAGTACCGGAAAATGTTTTCCCCGACAGTTCTATTATATGAGCTAACCATCGACACGTAGCATACTTTATCACCGCTTTGCAAAACCAAATCAGACACATCATCAGAAGTGCTTCCTAAGAATTCAGTCATCGCGCCAGATGCCAGCTGTTCATTATTACTCGACAAGCTCAAGCTCTTACAGCTATTAGGATTAAACCTACCGCCAGCTATGCTCTGAACAATCGCGCAGACATCATTGCCATTATTCACCGGCCGGCTAACACCGTCTCCTGAAGACGGGACTCCAACATGCGAAGACTCTGCTTTTATCACATAGCGGGCTACTGCATATTTTTTAGTATTAGTATCTGCTTTTGTTGGACCACTATTCTGAACGCTCGCCCTAATACCGCTAATCGCCTTTGTTTCTTCATCCATCTTTTCTGAATCAACACCCACAGACGGTACTAAATTATAATCATAAAGAACATTTGCACAAGCATAACCAGACTGGGCGTGGCCCCAGTTCGGCTTATTCCACGCTTCTTTATACCAAGACACTCTCTGGCATATTTTCTTACCCAAATCATCCTGAGTTACTTTATGTGTAAACATATCGCCGCTAGTTTTATCTCGCATATAGAACCACTTGCCATTATTTACGCCTCTAGACTTGTTCTTATCTATTCTGGAGAAATAGCTCCCGCCAATCTGGCTGTCATTAGGCCATCTTTTCTCCTGTTCAACGCCTGTATTAACACTCTCATTCATATCTGCCGTAGTATTCTTTAACCCATGGCGCCAACTGATAATATCTCCTGGCTTTGCAGTTAAGGCATTAGAACCCTGACGCCAAGTAGCGCCATCGTCTTTAGTAATATGAGATTGCCCATCAATCGTCCACAAACCAGGTTTTTTTCTAATCGTGACAGCTACATCCTGCCATGCAGCAGACCCATCATCATTAGACGGGCAAGAATTAACATCAAATGATCCGTAACGGTTCACGCACTCGTTATAGCGCTCTCTGGTATAATACGTAAATTGTCTATACATTCGTATAATGAACGTCTTAGCACCGCCCGCAGGAACGCTGCTTATATCCAACTTGAATCTTCTAGCGCTTTGTCCGGGGTGGTTTGCTTGGTCAGTTGTCCAGTTATAACCACCTATATTACCTATATCTCCCCGGTATAGCCAAAGGTTGTTAGCAATATACCTGCCGTTAATTTGAATTTGAATATTTTTAGCATATATAAGCCCTCTTTGCGAGTGTGGACCTGGAGATGCTGAGCCTCTTAACTCTAAATCAACAGTATTCTGATTCGGATCTATATCAGGTATGTGGTCGCTAAAATAATTAGTCCCCGGATAACCAGCCCAAAAGGCACCGCAAGTTGACGCTGTACTATAATCGCTACAAATAGCATAAGAAGAATGAGCTTCGCCAGAATTTCTGGCATTAATACATCTTTGTTGATTTATAGCAGAAATAGGACCATAAAAACCGCGGCAATATCGTTCCTCTATGGCAGACGCTGTGTTATTACCGCCGAACACCCCAGCAACTGCAGTAAAAAGGATACCGCTAGTTAATACAAACAGGTGTGTTCGTTTCACTTTATCCTCTACCTATACTGCTTTTATCCGTCAATTTATCTATATTATTACTTGTGGCTCCAATTTTATATAACAGACCTGTATCGTTAGATTCATCAATAGATTTTTCAAATGTTTCTTTCAGTTGTTTTATCTGATTTTTATCATCGCCCAGACTTGCCTGATACAAGACTATATAATTACAAACCGGATTCTTATCATAGCCTGCTTTTGATTTTATATCACTGACAATGCCGTCAAACGACTTTTGGTCGTATCCGCTGCTTGAATTGATGATCTTTTTAAACTCATCAACCCTGCTTTGCCCGCAAGCCGACTGAGCACTGGACAAAACAACCCCCTGAGACGGGTTTTTTATACCAACATACAAATAACCCGATAGAATAAGTCCAACACAGATAAACATTACAATGGCTGGTATGCTTATAAATATTATCGCCTTATTCTTCATAATACTTATGGTAACCCAGTCATCTATAAATCGCAAGTATTTTGCTATAATAGCTATCATGAGTTTATCTATCGGAATTGTCGGTTTGCCGAATGTTGGCAAATCCACGCTTTTTAATGCTTTAACTAATAATAATATTTTGGCGGCCAATTATCCTTTTGCCACTATCGAGCCAAACACCGGTATCGTGCCGGTAACCGATGAGCGCCTAAACGTCCTCGCCAAAATGTACCACGCCGAGAAAATTACCCCAGCTACCGTGACTTTTGTCGATATTGCCGGGCTGGTCGCCGGCGCTTCCAAAGGCGAAGGCTTAGGCAATAAATTCTTAGCCAACATCCGCCAATGCGATGCCATTGTCCACATCGTCCGCGCTTTTGAAAGCGACGATATCGTTCATGTCGAGAATATTATCGATCCAAAACGCGATATCGATACTATCAATACCGAACTAATTCTGGCTGATTTGCAAACGCTAGAAACTCGCCTGACTCGCCTTGCCAAAGAGGCCAAAGCCAACCCCAAAGCTAGCACTATCAAAAATCGTTTAGAAGTGCTTGCTGAAAAACTGCGCGCTGGCACGCCAATTAACGAAATTTCCGGCGTTGATCCTGACGATATCGCTGATTTACACCTTTTGACCGCCAAGCCAGTAATTTATGTGTTCAACGTCAATGAAGAAACCCTGGCTAGCGAAGACAAGAAGCAGAGCCTGCGCAATCTCGTGCCACACTCTCGCAGCCTATTCATCTGCGCCAAGCTTGAAGACGAGATTAAAGGCCTTAACCCCAGCGACACGCTTGAACTCTTACAAAGTTACGACGTGCCAGAAGCCGGACTAACGCAAATGATTCGCGCCGCCTACGATCTACTCGGACTGCAAAGTTACTTAACTGCCGGACCGAAAGAAGTCCGCGCCTGGACGATCCACCAGGGCTGGACCGCTCCGCAAGCCGCCGGCGTCATTCACACCGATTTCGAAAAGGGCTTTATCGCCGCCCAAGTTGTTAATTACGGCGATTTAGTCGCTGCCGGCTCAGAGGCTAACGCTCGCGCCGCCGGCAAAATCCGTACCGAAGGTAAAACTTACGTCATGCAGCCAGATGATGTAGTTGAATTTAGATTTAACGTTAGTAAATAATTTAGCATTTAATCGCTTAGATTTGATATAGCTTAGGTCAAGCTTTTCTCAATATATAAAACCGCTCCAAGTTGCCGTGCGCGCCTTTCACTTCGCTGTCTGCTTTATCAATAATTATAAAATTAGCACGCACCCACTGCTCGAATTCGCGCAAGATTGCCCGCCGCACGCCGTCATTCTTGACGACACCGCCGCGAGTCAGCTGTTGGCGTTGCGCCTCAAACTGCGGTTTAACCATTGCTACTATCGTTGTATTTTTATCAACGATTTTCGCAACGTGCGGCAAAATTTGCCGCAAGCTAATAAACGATACATCAATCACTACCATATCCGGAGTTTCGCTTGGCACAAAATCCCGAATGTCAGTTTTTTCATACAACTCAATTCGTTTATTGCCGCGTAAGCTCGGGTGCAGCTGATCGGTGCCGACATCCACGGCGTATATTTTCTTCGCGCCGTGCTGCAACGCAAAATCGGTAAAGCCGCCAGTGCTGCTGCCAATATCCAATACTGTCTTATTGTGAAAGTCCAAATTAAAAGCTTTCGCTGCGCCCGCTAATTTCAGTCCGGCCCGCGATACGTAACGCTCTAATGCTGCTAATTCAATCGGCGCTGATTCATCAACAAATAACCCCGGCTTGACTGCTGCCCGCCCGCCAACACGCACACGCCCCAACCGAATCCAATTCTCGGCTTTCGAACGCGAACCTACCAATCCGCGCGCCAGCATCAATTTATCTAACCGTTGCTTCATTCCTCAATTCTACTATGGATACATAATCCGCTCAATGTCACGGGTGATCGCCGAAAATACCGCGCAACCCATAAACTGGCAGTCAACTAGCTAGCAAAAATCCATGAGGTTATTTTTACTACAATTGATGTAAATATGGCATCAATTGTAACGTGGCTTTTTTAACAACGTAGTTATATACACATCGTTGATTATTTTACAATGCCCTTTTGCTAATATCTTTAACATATCTGCTTTATCTCGCCAGCTACTTTATTCGTATGTACTTGCTAAATATTAGCGAGTGTAGGATAGTTTCTTTGTATTTTATACAATGTTGTATTTTTATCGTCTAATTAAAGTTTTTGTTGTGCTTTTTACATATGGTTGTATAAATAACAACGTAATATTATCGTATTTCCCATTTTCACCTCGCCAAATAAACTCATCTTCATCAAAAACAAATAAAAGCCAAACTGAACACTTATTTTGCTCAACACAACTATGTTTGTCGTTTTTTCACGCCTAGTTGCGCCGTCTCAACAAGACAATAATCCCGACAATCTATCATTTTACGTTTGAAACGGCTCAATTTTATCGCAAACACCACGCAATAAAAAAGCACCGTCCAAGCTTGCTGCTTTACGGCACTTTTTACTAAATTCGTGCTAGCTTATAATTATTTTTTACGTTCGCGATATTCACCAGTTGAGGTATCGACGCTAATAATATCTCCCTGCTTAATGAACGCTGGAACTTTTACTATCAATCCTGTTTCCATAGTTGCATCCTTCATAACCGACGAAGTCGTATCGCCTTTAACGACATCTTCCGTATACGTAACTTTCAAATATAAGTTTTTTGGCAATTCTACATTAATAACTTTGCCGTCAAAAAACTGTAAAGTAAGCTCATCGCCTTCCTTCAAAAAGTTGCTGGCATTGTCCACAATATCTGCCGGCAATTCAAACTGCTCAAAGCTTTCTGGATCCATAAAAAAGAAATTACTGCCATCATTATACAGGTACTGAACCGTTTTATTACTCACTTCCGCCATTTCAATTCGTTCTTGCCCTTTGAATGTTTTAGGTATTACGCTACCGTCAATCAAATTCTTCAGCTTAACATTTACAATCGATCCGCCGCGGCCCATTACTTTTTGGCTATACTCTACTACTCTATACGGCTTACCATCAATCTGGCACACCGTACCTTTTTTCAAATCTGTTGGTTGATACATTTTACCTTCCTAACAAAATATCCCGCTGCCAAAATAGAACAGCAGCGAGATATTACCTTAATTTACTATTAATTGTTGGCAACAAATGGCAACAAGCCAAGATGGCGGGCGCGCTTGATCGCTACTGCCAAATTTCGCTGCTGTTTTTCGCTTAGTCCAGTTTTGCCAATTGGCTCAATCTGCCCATAAGCGTTAATGTACCGCATTAAAGTCTTGACATCTTTATAGTCAAAAACTACCGGCGTACTTTTCTTTACTTTTGCCATATAAACTCCTTATTATACTAGAAAGGAATCTCGCTCAAATCAATCGGTTTATCGTCGATTTCCGTTACCGCTTCCTCTCTTTTGCTGTTTTTCGGTGCCGCAGAAGCTGCAGAAGAACTGTTATCATTAGCCAGACCGTCCAAAAATGTTACGTCCGTCGCCACAACCTCAATCCTACTCTGGCGTTTGCCAGTATCCTTATCTTCCCAGCTATCCTGGCGCAAGCGCCCCTGAACAAGTACGCGGCGTCCTTTATTCAGGTATTGCATAACCAAATCACCCAATTTTTCCCATGCAGTCACATTGAAAAAATCTGCTTGATCATCCTGAGTCGCTCGGCTCACTGCGATACTAAAGCTGACGACATTCTTACCGGAAGCAGTTGTCCGCTGCTCCGGATCGCGCGTTAGCCTGCCGAGCAGAATAACTTGGTTGATACTTCTTGCCATAATTTTACCCTCTCTTTTTAGTTAATAAAATAAACGGCTAATCTTTATCTAACACTTCCTCGGCGGCAGCTTTTTCTGCCTGCTCTTTTTGCTCGCTTAAAGCTTTACGGGTTTTTTCATCAACTTTAACTAACAAATAGCGCAAAACTTCATCAGTAATGTTCAAAATATTTGATATTTTAAGCGGCGCATCGCTTGGCAGCTTAACATCAAAGTAAACATAGATTGCAAAATCTTCCCGCTTTATCTGGTAAGCCAGCTTTTTCTTACCCCAGTTATCTTCTTTGACAATTTCACCGCCATTACTGGTGATTAAGCCGCGAACCTTATCCAGCGCCGAATCTAAAGTAGACTCTAAATCCGGATGAATAAGAACAGTCAGCTCGTACTCGTTCATATTTCCTCCTTTGGAATCCGTACGGATGGTTACGTTGTCTCACGCAACCTTAGGTTAATATACAATAGTAATTATACACTAAAATAGTGCTGTTTACCAGAGAAAATCCCACCCAGAAAGAATCCAACAAAAATCAGAGTACCGTTTCTAGCGGCGGAAGTAGTCTACAACCATCGGGTGCGGTTCGTATCCAAAATAGCTTGCTTTATAAACAAGCCTTTCTAACAAAGTTGAATTAGCCTGCGAAAGAAGCTCAGCTATTACAGCATCATCAATCCTAAATCCTACAGCAATAAAGCCACTAAGACGTGCTAAGAAAAACTCTGGATGCTCGATAAAACGAGAAGCAATCACATCCATGTTAGCCCCAGCCGGTATAACTTGCTTAAGATTATCAAAAAGTTGAACGTCGTTCATATGAGATACAAGATTATCTACATTTACCCCAAGCTCAAGAAGCTTACGAATTTCCTCTGGGAAAAGTTCTTTAATATTCATCCTGCCAGCCAATTCGTCAACATCGTCAGCAGACCTAAGCACAAAATCAAAATCATCTCCACGATACCTATTTTCTAAAAGCTTATCAACGCGGTCATCGTCACCTAGACCAAACCCTCTAATCCTTTCGCCAAACCATAAAAATTCAAGATCTTCCGCTGTTAACTCGCCGCCAGCCTTAACACGATTATCAATCTCTGTTAGCCGTCGCATTTGTTCGACTTTCTTAAAATATTCGCTACCGCCAGGCAGCGTGTTAAGCTTTTCTGCGACAACATCCAATAAGTTATCTTCTACGTTTTGCCTGGGTGCAATACCGCGAACTTCGGCAACCTGATTGCCTTCCATGCGAATCGCAACGCGCGGCATTGTATCGTTACCGTCGTCATCCCGCGTGTAATAGACATAAAAGTCTCCTTTTGATAGCTGATACGCCGCAGTATTCGTGCCAGCCGTACACAACCTTGTGCCTTTTCCCTGTAGCGATTCAGCGAGCCGCATGGCAGTGTCGCTATCTACAAGACTTTTGTCTGTAGCCTCACATCCCTTTTGAGTACGGCGGTAACTATAATTTGGACGATACTCTCCTTCAATCCGGTCATATTTTACCCAGGAGCCATCAGTAATCTCACGCAGTTCCGGCGTTAAACCGCCAACTTCGGTGCTGTATATAGCATATGCATACATAGCTGCGAAGTTTCCCCTGTTCAGTAGCTCTACCATTTGCTTATCTTCAATGTCTTCACCTTGAATAACGCCTTTGCTTACATTGTCATATACATATGATAACGCCTCAGCGTTCAATTCTGGCCACGGCGCCACGGTAGATTTAGTACGTTTCTTGAAACCAATCCCCTTATCGTCAAATTCACCCATCTTTTTAAGCGATTCCCAAACATACACCTTAAACCAGCCAGGGTAAGCATGCCCATTCTCTTCACTGCGCAAATAATCAGACCATTTCATTAAACTTTCCTCTTGATCCGTTCGCAGCCTTTTAATATCTTCTTCTTTTTGCTTGTCAGTGAGTTCGCGGTCGCCACAACCGCGTTCGCGCGCAATCCGTCTTTGCAATTCAAAATACGACTCCGGCACTTCATCTCGGCGAATCAGCAGACCCTCAATTTCTGCATCAATAAATAATTGATTTGATTCAGGTTTTATAATGCCGAAATAGCCGCTTTCTAGCGTTTCTTTAATTTTTACCTCTTTGTTACCTAATTCACTAGGTTTCTGCGGCTCGCCGTTTATTTCAATAAGGCGTAGCGCGCCAGAGGCGAGGTTTCTTTCAAATACTCCCCCAATTAACTTTTCGCCAGAGGCGAGGTTTCTTTCAAATACCTTCCCTATTAGCTTTTCGCCAATTGGCGATGAAGCGATAAATTGCTCGGGCGATTTTTGCTTTGGTCGCGGCACGTAAATTCCTCTTTTAACTCTTATTGCTCTAATTTTGTCCTGTCAATATTAGCATTACTTTATTATAATTGTCAATAGTAAGACAATAATGTTCCGCATTTGCAATACCGCACATTAATGTAGCCATTGCCGCCAGCCAAAGAGTGTACTATGATACTAGCATGCGTATCGCCATCCAAGGACAAGCTGGCTCGTTTCATGAACAGGCCGCCCATAAACAATACGGCTCAGATATTGAAATTGTACCTTGCGATACCTTCGGCGATGTTTTTAGAACTTATCGCGAAGGCAAGGCCGACGCCATCATTGTAGCCGTCGAAAACACCATTCACGGCACCATCAACGAATCATACCGGCAAATTGAAGATTGTACAGCCCCTATTACCAGTGAAGTTACGCTACGCATTAGCCAAAATTTGATTACTTTGCCAGGTGCGGCACTACCCGGCATTACAAAAGTATATTCACATCCGGTCGCCCTATCCCAATGCCAAAAATTCCTGCAAGATTTTCTACCGCACGCTTCTCAGATTGAATTCTTTGACACTGCTGGCGCTGTCGAATTTGTCAAACAGCAGCAAAATCCGCAAATTGCGGCAATTGCCAGCGCGGCGGCGGCGGACTTATATAACTTGCCAATTCTCCGAACAAACATCCAGGATTCCGATGATAACCTAACCCGTTTCCTTGTCCTTGATCCGAACATGTCACCGAAAAACCCTAACCGCGCCAGCCTGGTCGTAACTACCGCCCATCACGCTGGCAGTTTGGCCGAGGTTCTCCAAATTTTTGCCCGCCAGAATATAAATCTAGCCAGCATTCATTCTCAACCTATCGCTGGACAACCTTGGAAATATAAATTTTTCCTAACAGTTGATGCGGCAGGAAACCGACTTCATCAAGCTATAGATGAGGTCAGAAGTACTGGACATAATGTCACAATACTCGGCGAATATAAATCCAGTTGTTAAACAATTATTAAGCAAATGTCTACTATCACAGAAAACGCCAGGATTATATATCCAACTCATCGACGCTGGATATCAGAACATCGCGCGGCTTTGAGCCGTTCGCTGCACTAATAATACCCCGCTCCTCCATTTCCTCAATAATCCGCGCCGCCCGCTGGTAACCAATCCCCAAACGCGTCTGCAACATGCTTGTCGAAGCCTTACGCCGCTCAACCACCACGCGTACCGCATCCTTAAATTTATCATCGCCGCCCTCAGAGAAATCCATTATCACACCACCCTTGCCGTTCAATTGTACCGGCTGCGCCACCACCTCATCGTTATATTGCGGCGCCATCTGCATTCGCAAATGATCAGTTATTTTATTCACTTCATCATCAGTTACCCACGCGCCCTGGATACGCTTCGGCTTACTCATGCTTGGCGTATAGAATAGCATATCACCCTGGCCCAGCAGCTTTTCGGCGCCCGCTTGGTCTAAAATCGTCATACTATCCACCTGGCTAGCGACCGTAAACGAAATACGCGCTGGCACATTTGCTTTAATCAAACCAGTGATCACATCAACGCTCGGGCGTTGCGTCGCCAGCACCAGATGAATACCAACCGCACGAGCCTTCTGCGCCAACCGCACGATTAGCGCTTCAACATCGCGCTTGGCAATCATCATCAAATCCGCCATTTCATCCACCACGATCACGATGTACGGCATCGAACCGTCCTCATGCTGCTGGACATTGCCGTTTTCGTCAGCGATGGCAATCTTTTTAGCACGCGACTGCAACTTTTTATTATAATCCCGAATATTGCGAATTTTCTCTGCCGCCAACAATTTATATCGCCGCTCCATTTCGTTAACCGCCCATTTCAGAGCCGAAATCGTCTTCTCCGGCTCGGTAATAACAGGCGTAAGCAAATGCGGAATATCCTCATACGGTGCCATTTCTACTTGCTTCGGGTCAACCAAAATCAGTTTCATGTCGCTCGGACTATTACGGTAAAGCAAACTAGATAACAGCGTATTAATCATCACCGACTTACCAGAACCAGTCTGTCCGGCAATCAACAAGTGCGGCATCTTTCCCAGCTCACCAACCACCACCTGTCCGGAAATATCCTTGCCAATAGCAAAGCTAAGCTGTTCGCGGGCAGACTTCCATTGTTTAGAATTGAGCGTGCCGTATAAGCGCACGTCAGCAGCTTTACGATTTGGCACCTCTATACCAACTGCTTTTTGCCCTGGTATCGGCGCTTCGATACGCAAACTCTGCGCTGCCAAATTAAGCGCAATATTGGTCTCCAGCGCCGTAATTCGCGTTAACTTCACGCCGCTTGGCGGTCTTAAGGTGTACTGCGTCACCTTTGGCCCGACATTAATATCGCCCATTTCCGCATCAATATTAAACTCCGACAGCGTATCGTGAATAATTTGCGCGTTTTGGCGCGTATCACCGGCATCGGCCCCGCTTTCGTTCCTCTCCAACAATTCCAAACTTGGCGGCTGCCAGTTTGGATCCCGAGTTGCCACCAACGCAGTTTGCTCTTCCGCCTTTTCTGGATGCAGCGGCTGCTTTTTACTGCTTTTTAGCAAACTTTTCTTCTCTTTAGCAGCGTCAATAATCGGCACGCCAGCATTCAACTTAATATCGCCCAATTTATCGCCAGAGTCGCGCTTTGCCGCCTGTTTCATTACCGAGCGGTTCTTATCGTTTTCAGATCTGTCGGTTTTTATCATTTCCCAAACTCTACTGAATACCGTAAATGGCGACGTTTGAGTAATAAACAGCACAGTAATAAAAATTAAGACTAAATAAATTATGGCTGCAATTGCCGAATCAACCATTTGTAGAACACCCATATTAATTGAATCGCCGACGAAACCGCCAGACTCTGGACGCGACGCGGTTTTTAGCAAACCGAACAAACCAGAAAACCAAACAATCTCCAGAACCGCCGCAAACTTAACAGCTAGCGGCAGCTGATTACCCTCCGCTCGAAAGGTTTCCACCGCCAAATAGATTAGCAAAATCGGCAAAGCATACATCGTATAGCCGACAGCCTGCAGCGACACTGTATCAATCCATTTAAGCACCGGACCACCAACACCAAACCACGCCACTACCAGCAGCAAAGAAAACAGAATCAGCAACACCGCGCCGACTTGCGACCAAAAACCCGCCGGCAAGCTATGCTGCGGTTTGGTAGGAGCTGCCTTTTTAGCTGCCTTTCGTTTCTTTGCCATACTTATTTATTATACACGTTAATATGCCCGCACGTCATGTCGTTCCCGGGCCTTGGTATCATTCGCCTCGGTGTCTGGCACCTGGCGGCGTGGGAAGCGGCGGCGCGGCATAGTTGGCAGAGTCATTTTTGGCTCTTCCGCTGAAGCGGCGGCAGGTTTTTTGCTGCGCACCGGTGTCTTTGCAGTAGAAGTACTCGAAGCAGCAGTCGATTTTACCGTTTTCAAACCGCCAACTTCGTTAATTACCGGGATAACGATCGGCGTCCGCCTGGTCTGATCATATAATATATGGGTAATTTCATCCTTAATTTCTTTCTTTACCACATCAAGGTCGTACTTGCCAGCAAAACTACGTGCTGCCTTCTGTTTCAAGTACTGGCGAATCATGTTCATCAATTCCTCAGAATCGCGCAGGTAGATGAAACCGCGGGAAATAATGTCCGGGCTAGTCAATAATCGACCCGTACCGCGTTGCACCGTCAATACCACCACAAACATTCCCTCTTGAGACATATGAATGCGGTCTTTCAGTACCACCTCAGACACAATAGCACCCGTGTCGTCATACATCACGCCACCAGCCTGAATCCGACCGGCTTTCTTAGCTTGCCGCTCAATATCAATTTCAATGATATCGCCGGCGTCGCACACAAAGATATTCTTCCTAGGAATGCCACACTCTTTTTCTGCCAGCCGCGCATTGTGCACCAGCATGTGGAATTCGCCGTGAATTGGCATGTAGTATGTTGGGTTCAAGGCGTTGATCAACTTGACGTGATCATCGTAATAACCATGTCCCGACAAGTGCAGCGGCCCAATCCCCGTTAAGTGCGTCTTGCCGTTCTGAATCACATCAGAACCCTCGCGCATTAAGCCATCAACCGTTCGCACCACGTTTTTCTCATTGCCCGGAATCGGATTAGAGCTAAACACCACTACGTCAGAACCTTTAATCTTCATGTACTTATGCGCACCAGTCGCCATACGGCTCAGCACGGCATTAAACTCACCCTGCGAACCAGTACAAACCACGGTGATTTGGCTATCCGGTAGCTTGATAATATCTTCCATCTTCATGACGGTATCTTTGGGGATCTTGATAGTTCCTGAACGCAGCGCCACTTCCAAGTTCTGAATCATCGAAAAGCCAGCAAACGCCACCTTACGCCCGTGCTTGTGCGCTTCTTCCAAAATCAATTGCAAGCGATGCACCTGCGATGAGAAACAGCTTAAAATCACTCGGCTGTTACTGAATTTATCCATCACCTGGCCGATGGAATATTGAATATCAAACTCGGTGTGAGTATGCGTACCGGCCGATTCACAGTTGGTCGATTCGTTCATGAACATCAAGACGCCTTCTTTGGACGCCACTTCAGTCATCCGCTTGAGGTCAAATTTCTGACCGTCAACCGGACTTTCCTCAAATCGCCAGTCGCCAGAGTCAATAATCACACCCAGCGGGGTTCGAATAATCACCGCCGTTGAATCTGGAATTGAGTGATTAACTCGCACTAACTCCACAGAGAAGTGCTTCGACACTTGAACAATTTCATGGCTCAATGGGTCCATCACTCGAAAATCTGGCTGGAAATCAGTATCCGCGTCAGCCATCGACTTATCTAGCATGCCGATAGTAAACTTTGACCCATACACCGGCGCTGGAATTCGGTGAATAAAGTGCCGGAAGGAGCCGATGTGATCCAGGTGTCCGTGAGTGAACACATGCGCCTTAATCTTATGTTTGTTCTCCTCTAGCCATGTGATGTCTGGCGTGATGTAATTAATACCTGGATAATCGCTACCTGGAAACAGGAAGCCCATATCTACGACGATAATCTCATCATCATACTCAATGGCGTTCATGTTTTTACCGATGCCCATTTCGCCGACACCGCCGATTGGGATAATACTCAACTTCGGTTTGCCGCCGCGAGTGCGTTTTGGCTGCATTTTGGCGCTAAATTGCTCGCCGCCATAGCCATTATAGACAGACTTATTGACCGGAATATCAATCACGTGCTGCGACGCCCTGAGATTGACATTCTCGCTCGTTCGTCGCTGCGCTCGAAAGACCTCGCCTTTACGAGTAGTGGTACTATTTAATACTGCATTGTTACTTTTTTTCGACTGAGGACGCTTTTTAGCATCATCCTTCTGCGGTGTTGCCAGTCGCCGCTGACCCATATTGTTATACTCCTTTTTTATTACAATAATCTAAAAACCAGGTAGAGAGGTGCTTTTACTCGCTAGAAATCCCTCTCGTTAGTAGCTTTATTTTAGCAAACTGCCCGTATTTTGTCAAAAATAACCCTACGCCAACCAAAATGCCAGCGCCGTTTTCCCAAAGACGCTGGCATTTTCTAAAAGCTTCAAAGAGGATTAATCGTCGCCATCCACCGAAGTATGAGCGAATTTTCGCTTGCCGCGGTAGATGAAGAAGCCGATCATCAGCAGATTAGCCGCCAGCAAGAATCCAGCTAGCACCCACATGCTATCGCTATAGAACGAACTGCCTAAACCTCCCGAAATAGCCTGGCGCAGCGCCCGAATAGAATAAGTCATCGGCACTAGCGGATTGACTGCTTGGAAGAAGTTGTTGGCAGTTTGAATCGGGAATGTTCCCTCGCTCGACCCCAGCTGCAACACCAATAGCACCATCGCCAAGAAGCGTCCTGGATTATCCAGCACAATTACCAGAAGCGATACGATCGACATATAGACAAACGACGTCAAATAAATCGCCCCGATGAAATTCACCGGATGATCTGGCACTAGACCCAGGCAGTAAACCATAATCAGCATCAAGATGGTTGCCTGAACGAAAGCCGCTACGCCAGTAACCGAAGCTTTAGCCAGCCACCAGCGAAAAGCGTTTTCTTGCTCGGCAAAAGTTTTGCGGATTGGATAAATAATATTCAGAGCAATCGCCCCGACAAACAAGCTCAGCGACAACACGTACGGCGCTAGCGCATAGCCGTAATTCGGCACGTCGCCCTGTTTGGTCGTTTCCGACTTCACCGGATTCGCCATCCGCTGCTGAGTGGCTGCGCCAGTTGGTTGTATTTTGATTTGCCGGGAAGCATCTGCTAGCTTCGTAGCCAAAGTATCTGCGCCGTCCGCTAATTGCGACACTCCATTCGTCAGTACACCAGAGCGATTATCTAACAGCCGCGCGCCATTCGCTAGCTGTTGGCTGCCAGTTTGCGCCTGCGCCAGACCATTCGCCAGCGATGACGAGCCAGCCAGCAACTGATTATTCACTGCTCTTACGCTGTTATAGCCATTAAGAGCAGCAGTTGCATTCGGCGCCAACTGATTAACGCCGTTGTTTAGCGTAGAAACGCCAGTTTGCAATTGCGCTTGCTGCGTTGACAGACTTTGAGTAAGTATCTGCAAATCTTTAAGCAGTGCGGCTGCTTGAACGCTAATCGTTTGCGTTTTATTAAGTGCCCGGGAAAGCTGGCTAATTTGCGGTAAAGTTATGGTTGTCGAACCGCCAGAAGCTACCGCATCATGTCCTAATGTTTGTAGCGTCCCGCCTGCTGCCGTCAAATCTGCTGCTGCAGTTTGCATTGTTTGCGCCAAAATTTGCGCTTCACTCTGCACCTTATTCTGCTGGCTGACGAGCATTGGCGATGGATTATGAACGCTAGCATTTAATTGATTAAGGCCTGCCTGCAACTGTTTCATATCGTTTGTTAACTGCGCAACTTGCGATTCGCTTGGCAAACCGTTCGACAATTGTCCCAAACCTGCCTGCAATTGGCGCGATCCATCGCCGAGCCGCGCTAATCCATTAGCCATCGCCCGCTGATTTACCGCCAATTGTTTAACACCGCCAGTGTAAGTTTGCGCGCCCGCTTGCAGCTGCGTCAAACCGCCATGCAATTTAGCCGCACCGCCAGCCGCCGTTTCCAGACCATCGCCAAGTTTATCTACATTCTCCAGAACGCCTTTAGCATACGCCTGAGTAATTTGCTCGGCCACCGAAGCTTTGACTTTCTCAGCCGCTTGATTACTGACCAGCGAACCGATATAGTTCTTGGCTGGCGTGGTCGTATAATGAATCACTGCTTGTTGCGGTTGAGCAGCAGTAATCGACGCCGCTTTTGCCGAAAAATCTGTCGGAACAGTCACCACCGCATAGAAGTGTCCGCTATTGACTCTATCATCAGCTTGCTGTTTATTCACAAATTCCCAGCCCAAATCATGATTATTCTTGAGTTTTTGTTCAACCGATTGCCCGATATTTAACACTTGACCGTTCAGCTGCGCGCCCTTATCCTCATTAACAAACGCCACTGGCAGATTCTTCACCTGCCCATATGGATCCCAAATTGAGCCCAAGAAAAAACCGCTGTACATAATCGGAATAAACGAAATAACCGCCATCGACAGCAGTAATATTTTGTTTTTACAGAGGTGCCGCCATTCAGCTCGCACCATATTAACGCGGCGTCTATTTGACAGCCGCTTTAATTTTTCAACCATGCATTACCTCCTTGACAACGTCTGCTAACGTTACCGTTTTTAGATACTCGCTCCACTTCTCTTGCGCCTCGGAAAAGACTTTTTCAATCATATTCATGCCAATTTCCACCTGGCGAGGCCGCGACGCAAATACCCGCTCGACAATTCCTTGAGGCTGGAAAAACGGCGCTTCGCCCTCGATCGCCAGCACCACATCGTGCAGCGTCACTTGGCTCATTTCTCGCGCCAAAATGAAGCCGCCGCCCGCGCCCTGCGTCGAGGTAATCAACCGTGCTACCACCAGCTTGCGGCTAATTTTCTTCAGGTACGTCGGCGAAACTGCCATCTTTTCCGCCAAAGCGTCATTGGTCATCGGCGCTTTTCGCTGCGGATCAGCTAAAATCGCCATAATACAGCAGGCTTGTTCAACAGCTCCTGATAGTTTCATATTAGTCCTTCCGTAAATTAGATATAGTGGATATCGATTATCCACTATACTACGGTTGCTTAGTTTTGGCAAGAGCTTGATAAACGAATTGGGAATAAGCCCTGGCTTTTGAGCAGATATCTATAGGTTGCCAGTGTGTCAATCTTACGATTCAGGATTATTCTGCTGCACAAACGCCGCCGCCCGCATAAAATCATCAATCAGCGTCTGACGCATGCTGCCATTGTACAGCGCCGCTGCTGGATGATACAGCGGGATTACTACAAACTCTAACTCATGCAAGCGCACTCGCCGCGGCCGGCCGTGGTCTTGGCTAATCCTTAATCCAGGGATAAAACCGCCGCCGCTGTGCCGCCCCAATGTCAGCACTGCTTTTGGCTGGATAATTTCCAATTGCCGCATCAAATACGGCCAAAACTGGTGCTTTTCTTCTGGCAGCGGGTCGCGGTTATTTGGCGGCCGGTACTTCACAATGTTGGTAATATAAACGTCTGGGCGCTGCAAACCAGCTGCCGCCAACATCTCGTCGAGAAACTTCCCCGCCGCGCCAACGAACGGTTTACCCTGTAAATCTTCGTTCTTACCTGGTGCTTCGCCGATAAATACGATATCAGCATCAACATTGCCATCGCCCATCACCAGCTGTGTTGCTTGGCTCGCCAATTCCGAACAAATCCCAGCTTCTATGATTTCCGCCGCCAAGGCGTCTAATTCAGCTTGCTTATCCATAACTCAATAAAAGCCGCCCCTAATTGAAGCGAGGCGGCCATGTTTTCCTCTTACGAATCTTTACCCTTATGCGATAACTCTTCAATCAAATCGTTTACCTCATTCTTGATCTGCGCCTCATCAGTCCGCTTGTCGACCGAATTGGTCCATTTTTTATGCGCCGCTTCAAACCTATCGGCAGCATCCATGTATTTATCGTAGGCATTTGAATCGTAAGAGTAGCTGCTTGAACTTTTAGCATTCGCGTAATCTCTTACTGCTCTCAAATAACTTGCCGCTTCTGTCATCATTTGCTTCGTATCGGTATCGCTGATAGAAATATTCTCAATGTCGGTGATCATTCTATTGATATCTGAAACCGTTGAATAGCTATCAATCTGTAACACCTTAAAATATGTCGGCAACACTTTTTCACTCAGTTCAATTGAAAAATCAATCATTTTATTGAACTTATCACGCTTGGCGTTTAATTTATCCCATTTTTCTTTTACCTTTTTATCACCGGTAATCGCTTTCATCTTGCTAAGTTTGTCAAATTTTTCATCCAACGTCTGTTTTGATTTTTTCAGCGAATCGACAGCACTCGAATTGCTTGTTCCTTTTCCGCTCGACGAAAACAAAGCATATATTTTGTCCGAAATATCTGAGTAGGCGGGGTGTGCTTCATCTAGCACTTTCTGCGCTTCCATATAATCATTTTCTGATGGACCAGAGAACATAATTAAGGACACGACTATCGCTACGATAATCAGAATAAGTCCAACAACTCCGCCGATAACCCCCCATAATAGACCCTTATTCACTCCTTTTGGCGGCATTTGATATGGCGGCATTGGCTGCTGCATCATCGGCTGCATTGGTGCTTGACCAGGCATCGGCGGCTGAGGACCAGGCATTGGCTGCGGCGGCATCAATTGCTGCTGCGGCTGCCCATACTGCTGAGGTGGGGTTGGCGGACCTTGAGGTGGCGCCGGCTGATATGGCACTTGAGGCGGTTGCGGTTGTTCGTTCATGAATTCTCCTTTTTTCTTTTTTATACCAAAAGTATACCAAAAAACGCCCCGTCTGGCGAGGCGTTTTTAATGATTATGCTAAATGACTATTACTATTTATTAGCTTTTTCCTCTAAGATATTCTTAAAGTCTTTATATGCATCATCCAGCGCTTTCATGTCAGTACTTTTTGACATGGATGAAATAAGCGACGACGTGCTTGGATATTTCGGATATGTCGGATAAGCCGATGAAGTATCTTTACTGCTGTATCTTTTAGCTACATCTACATAATATTTCTTCAGCGCCGAATAGTATTCTGACATACTTTTAGCAAATTCTGACACCTTTGAATTACCGGATTTTTCCATATCTTTCAACGTTTTAATACAGTCTTTCGCTTTTTCATCAAATTCTTTTGCCACTTCGTCGCCAGTCTTCGTTGTGTAGCTCACGCTTATATAAGCTTTGCAAACTTTTGTATACTTTCTATAGGAGCTTATACTTTCGGCAGATTCTACTAACTGTTTCTTGCTCTTATTCCATTCGCTGATATATTTATCGTAAGCAGCTCTTAGGTCTTTATCTTTAAGTGCTTTGTGCGAATCCATTTTTTTATGGTACTCATCAACTTTTTCTATAGCCTTATTAACGCTCTTTTTATAGCCGTCAGGATCCGAATTGTTATTGTCAGATATATCCGAGTGGTCAAAGCCGTTAATCATCGACACCAAATCTTTATAATCTTCCTTGCTTGGACCACCTAAAAAGACAATAGCCAAAATTACTGCTACGACAACTACCACCAGGCCGATTGAACCACCGATAATTCCCCACAGAGCACCTTTGCTCATTTTTTTCTTTGGCGGCATTTGATACGGCGACATACCGGGCTGTGCTGGCGCCTGACCAGGCACTGGTGGCTGAGGGCCAGGCATTGGTTGCGGCGCTGGTTGAACTGGCGCTTGTTTCTGCTGGTTATTACTATTATCCATACTCCTCCTCGTTAACTTCCTTTTAGTATACCATTTACAACCCGATCATCGTCAAGTTAATCTTACCGCGCTCATCGATGCCGGTAATTTTCACGCGAACGGTTTGCCCTTCCTTGACCACATCAGTCACCTTAGCCACGCGGTGATCGGCCAGCTTCGAGATATGCACCATCCCGTCAACTCCCGGCAGAATATTCACGAACGCTCCGAAATCTTTGATACTGACCACCTTGCCCTCATAGATTTTGCCAACTTCTGGCTCTTCAACCAAACTCTTAATCCAAGTAAGCGCCTTCTCAATTGATTCGCCGTTCGGACTGGCGATGGTAATCAAGCCGTCTTCCTTAATGTCAACCTCGGCACCAGTCTCGCTGGTAATCTTGTTAATCACCTCGCCGCCCTTGCCGATGACCGCGCCGATTTTATCCGGATCAATCTTTAGCTTTTCGATCCGCGGCGCGTACGGGCTGAGTGTCTCCCGCGGCGCTGGCAAAATACTTAGCATATGGTCAAGGATAAATGCCCGGCCAGCCTTACTCTGTTCAATCGCTTGGCGCAGCACCGCCACTGGCAAACCATGCACTTTCATATCCATCTGCAGCGCCGTGATGCCCTTGGCTGTACCAGTCACCTTGAAATCCATGTCACCGGCAAAGTCCTCGGCATCGGCAATGTCGCTCAGTACGTACGGCGTATCACCGTCCATCATGAGACCCATGGCAATGCCGCTAACCGGTGCCGAGAGAGGCACACCAGCATCCATCAACGCCAGACAACTCGAACAGGTCGCCGCCATCGACGTCGAACCGTTTTGGCTCATGATTTCGGTAACGCTGCGAATGGCATATGGGAAGTCTTCTTCACTCGGCAGCACCGGCGTCAAGGCGCGCTCCGCGAGATATCCGTGGCCAATTTCGCGCCGCCCCGGGCTGCCCATCCGCTTAACCTCGCCAACCGTATAGCCCGGCGCATTGTAATGATGCATGTAGCGCCGCTCGCCATCATTAACCTCCATAGTATCAACCAGCTGCGCGTAACTCAGCGGCGCCAAGGTCACGATATTCATACCCTGCGTCACGCCGCGGGTAAACAAACTCGAGCCGTGCGCTCGCGGCAGCAAACCAACTTCTGAACTTAATGGGCGAATTTCAGTTAGTTTGCGGCCATCTGGACGCATATTATCCTCGACGATACCGCGGCGAACATCTTTATGCAACGCCAAGGTAAATGCTTCATCGTACTCGTCGCGCACCTCGCTATATTCCTCAGCACTCAAACCCAGCTTTTCGGCCATCGCTTCGTGAAATGCCCAGCGAATCTCATTGACCACTTCGTTGCGCTCTGGATACGGCCGGCGGATTTTCTCGCCTAACTTACCGTCAACCCACTCGTCAGCCGTCTGCTGAATTGCTTCGTCGGGTAAAACTAATTCATATTCTTGCGGAGTTGGCGCAACTTTGGCAGCTAGCTCACGCTGCAACTGAATAGCCGGCTGCATCATCTGGTGTGCCCAGGCCATCGCATCGACGATCACCTCTTCTGATACCTCCTTGGCGCCGGCCTCCACCATGGTGATGCCACTTTCAATCCCAGCCACCACCAGATCCAAATCAGATCGCTCACGTTCCTCCGGCGTCAGAAAGGCCTTAAACTCGCCGTTCACCCGGCCTACCCGCAAGCCCGCTACCGGTCCGTCAAACGGCGTCCCAGTCAGCATCAAGGCGCTTGAAGCCGCAATCATCGCCACCACGTCCGGACGGAAATCCGGATCCATGCTCAGCACCGTCGCCACCACCTGCACTTCTTGGCGGTAGCCCTTTGGAAACAGTGGCCGAATCGGACGGTCGATCAACCGGCCGATCAGCACCGCCTCGTCACTCGGCCGACCTTCACGCTTGATAAACCGCGAACCAGAAATTTTACCGGCAGCATAAAACCGCTCTTCATAATCAATCGACAGCGGGAAATAATCCAGCTGCACCGGCCGGCTGCCCACCTGGGCACTGCCCAAGACCACCGTATCGCCGTAGCGAACCAGCACACTACCAGTCGTCCGAAAACCAACGCGATTGACCTCCAGCGTCAGCGGTCGGCCGCACAGCTCGGTGGTAACGCTAAAAATCTCCTTGCCGCTCGGGTTAATAATACTCATAAAAGAGCTCCTTTCTTCGCGGCAAGTAACAGGGATGAAAAATCGTCTTGGCTAGGCTTGGCGATTCAAAGCCGCGCGCCGCAAATTCTCGTCTCTATCACTTCCGCGTTAACAATAACTGTCTCTATTATAACAAATTTCATGCCAAAATATAAAACTCTCAAACCCTTGAACCGCCAGAAAAATCATCCTCCATCAATCATGTTATACTTTATCTATGTCTCTAAAGCTGAACGATACTAAGAAATCCCGCAAATCCAAAAGTCTGCTTACTGCCATCATAGCCCTGTCTATGATTTTGGCGGGTGGATATATGCTATTTACGATATTAACACCGCTTTTTCAGTCGCAATTTATCGATACAGCTAACAACTCTACGACAAAACGCCTGGCACAAACTCAAACCATCACCGAAAATCGCCTTTATATCCCTAAAATTGACATTAATTTGCCATACCTTGCCGGACCCGCCAGCGTTATGGAACATGGTGCTTGGTGGCGCAAGCCAGAGAACGGCAACCCGAAGGACGGCGGCAATTTTGTTCTATCCGCACACCGTTTTATTATGGGTATGACCCCGCAGCAAACACTCAGAAAGTCACCATTTTATAATATCAACCGGCTGGATATCGGCGATAAAATCATCGTTGATTATAACGGCAAGCGCTACGAGTACCTTATCAGCGAAAAACGCAGCGTTAAGCCGGAAGCAGTAGAAATCGAGCAACGAACCGCCCAACCGCAACTAACCCTCTATTCCTGCACTTTAGGCGGTGCCAACGACGGTCGCGAAGTAATCATCGCCAAACCAAACGTTAGCCATAAATCAAAAACCCCTTCTAACAAAGGGGTTTAAGCAGTCTAGTTTGCTAAATAGGAATTATTTACGCAAACCTAACTTGGCAACAACTGCTTTGTAGCTCTCAAAATCAGTCCGCTCCAAATATTTTAGCAAACGCTTACGCTTACCAACCATTTGGACTAAGCCGCGGCGCGCCATGAAGTCGTGTTTATTCGCCTTCAAATGCTCCGTGACCTCTTTGATACGAGCCGTTAAAACCGACACTTGAGCCTGCGGACTACCGACGTCGTTTTTATTGACCTGAGTCAAAGCAATTGCTTTCGCTTTATTATCTTTGCTAATCATAGCCCTGTCATTATACCAAGCCTAACCTGTAAACGCAACCTAGAACACCTGCGCGTAATTATACTCAGGATTACCGGAAGTAGGAACACTGGCAGCGATATGACAATCAGCCTTTATCGTAGCAACTCGAGATGCTTCGTCGCTAGTAGGACTGTTCAGCGAGGCAAAAACTGCCACGCCAGTTACTGCGCCGCTTCCATCCTTGCATTGATACCAAAGAAAAATATCATCCTTATTAGAGGCGTTCTTACTTATAGCATCATCCCTATATCCGCGCTGAAGATACTGCGGCGCCAAAGAATCTACGCTATTTGCCTGGTTAAATTTCCCTTGTCCTGATGGCAAGCTATTATTTTTCGTTTCGTACAGCTGCAGAGCATCACCCGCTGTCTTCACAACAGAACGAATCTTAGAATCCCTGGCACGTTCGGTCATGCCCGTATAAGAAACTACCGAAATCGTCGCCAGAATAGCAATAACTGTAACGACGACTAATATTTCAACTATCGTAAAACCCTTATGCTTGCCCATATCCTGATAATACCACTTCACGACAGAATTCCAAAATCCGCCAGCACCTTAGCATTTTTCACGTCATAATCAGCGATTTTAATTCGCCGTAAATTCTGGCAGTAAGCGCCAGTTTTTAACTCTTTGCCAATATCCGCCACCAAGCTGCGTATATATGTACCACTGGAAACATGCGCCCGTAACTTCAAGACTGGATAGTCATATCCTAACAATTCTAAAGCATAAATAGTTATTGTCCGCTTGGGGATATCAACCTCTTTACCCGCCCGCGCCAATTGATATGCCCGGCGGCCATTAACTTTTACAGCGCTGAACGCCGGCGGTGTCTGCTCTATTTTACCCGTAAACTTTTTAAGAACTTGTTTAATCTCGCCTTTGTCTGGTTTTTTATCAGATATCCTGGATAGCTCCCCCTCCGGATCGCCAGTCGTCGATTCTGTGCCAAGGATAATTTCCGCTTCATACCACTTGTCCAACTTAGTAAACGCCATAGCCCGGCGGCACATCTGACCCGTAACTATAATCATTAATCCAGTTGCAAACGGATCTAATGTTCCAGTATGTCCGACTTTTACTTTCTTACCTTCCTGCTTGGACAAGACACGGCGCAAGCGCGCCACTACGCCAAAACTAGTCATACCCGCCGGCTTATCAATCAGCAATATTTCATCCATCAACTACTTCTGACCTGGAATTTGAAACTGCGAAGGATTAAAACTTGTACTCTGCGGCGCGGCGACAGGTTCAGGTGCTACTGGAGCGGAAGGCATACCGCCGCCCAGCGGCGGAACTGGCGGCAAACCAGCCGGTGTTCCTGTCGGTGCTGGCGGTATTGGCGGCAGCGTACTAAAGTCTGGCATTGGCGGCAGTGCTGACGCAGATGAAGCTGGAGCAGCAGCTTCAAGCTCGGCTAATGTCGGCGTCGCTGATTTGCTTGCGCTCTGCATTGGCCCCTGAACAGGAACAGGCTGCACCGGCGAAGCTGCAACCGCAGCTGGAGGAGCAGCAGAAAGCGCAGCATCAACCGCCGCCAAAGCGGATTCGCGGTCGTTAACCGCCGGTGAAGCCGACGCTGCTGGTTTACCAGTTAACTGCGTTGTGTCTTTAGCGATCGCATCCATAATTGATTCGTCCGTAGAAGAAGCTGGAGGTGTTTCCGACGCTCCCATACCAGGCAAAGCAGCCGTCGAAGAGTTATTTGCAAACGGATCAATTTTCGGCGGCTCGTCAGATTTGCCCATGGCGGCATTTAACGGCGTATCGCCAAATGACGGCTCATTAGACCCAATATACTCGCCGTGTGTCAAAATTGTCTTATTCTGATTATTTTGCAATTCTCTTTCTTTATCCTTAGCCGCTTGCTCGGTAGTTGCATTCAACGTGCCGCCCATCAACGGCGTACTACCTATCGGCTCAGGCGTCGAAGTTTTTACGCTACTCTGCACTGGCGGCAACTTAATCTCTGGAGGTTTTACTGGGGCTGGCTCGTCATCTTCTTTATCATAATTACTAGCAGTCGAATCTGCCTGGCTTGACGCGGCGGAATTATTCACCATCTCAATATGAGCTAGCTTAGTTTGCGCCGATTGCGCTGCTTCATGCCGTTTTTCTTGGATAGTCTGATGTGAAACATCGTCTAAGCTGCCCTCTTTTTCATGATTAATCGACAATGCACCGTCAGCTCTAGCCTGTTCGCTTTCCGAGCTCTTCTTATCTGCGCCCGGTTTTTTCCGGTCTTTCGCTTCTTCAATAGCTTGCGGACGCTCAGCCCTAGCCTCGCTTTCGGCTATCTTCATCGCCACCAACTGCTGATTAGCGCCAATTGCCATCAGATTTGCAGCAACTGTCATTACCCTAGATGACGTCAAGTTATTACTGAACCTATTTGTCACCGCCACAATACCAGTTAACAATGCCGTCGCTATCTGCTCGTCCAGCGATGCACTTTGCGTCCTCAGATCGTTAATCAGCTCAACCATCATCTCGCTGACACCGCTCGCACTATCCTCATGCCAGTCAACCGATCCTAAACCGCTTTTAATGCCGCCCGCCGTCATAGTTACCACAATCGCGTCATGTAAAATTCTACCGTGTGCCGTCAATGCAGCGTCGATACGCTCGCCATTCTCGACATTCAGCGCCACCACCAGCTCGACATTATAATCGCCCTGCGAAAACTCCAAATCCTTCTCGGAAATCGTCGTGCGGTACGGCGTAATAAAAATCTTTACTGCGTCATCAACCACTTTATACCGCAAATGATCAGCTTTTTCTTTATCCAGCGCAATGATAAAATCGCGTAAACTATTCGCCGTCTGTTCAAACGTCTTATCCGGATTTAAAAACGAAATCGCTGGCGGTACTTCACCGCTAAACACCGCTGTAGCGTGTTTGCCCAGCTTATTTAAGAAAATCGTCAACGCCAGCGCCGCCGACAGTTCATCAACCGACGGATTAGCGCTAACCGTCACCAAGATATTGGTAACATCCTTGATGCTGTCAATTATTCTCTGCTTTGAAGATCCATCAGCCATATTTTTTCCTATTTTTTGTTTTTTTATCTAATTACGACTTGCTTTCACTATACCATAAGCATTACTGTAAAGTCAATAGTTTTACCCTCCTCTTTACAATTTTGGCTATTTTCTGTATAATTCCTCCTGATTAGCAATAAAAAATTAGAGATTAAATTAACTTTTAAGGAGTACCATGCCAATCATAAAATCCGCCATAAAACGCGCTAAACAAACCGTCAAACGCCGCGAACGTAATATAGGCATTAAAAAAGATATTAAAACCGCTGTAAAAGCCTTCCATGCCAACCCAAGCGCCAAAACTCTGGCCAGCGCTCAAAGCGAGCTTGATACCGCTGTAAAAAAGGGTTTGCTTAAGAAAAATACTGTCGCCCGCCGTAAAAGCGCCTTAAGTAAAATTGCCAAAAACGCTGGTGTAAAGCTGGAAGCGGCTAAATAATAAATAGCTTAGTTAAGTTTTACTCGTTTTTCTTGCCAAAACAACCCCAGTCAGCGCCGTCTCTATCAGCAGCCACGGCGAGGCGCTGGTTGTTTTCATTTGTAAGTCCGCATAGAACAGCGCTTTGTTTACTACCGCCAGCTGGCTGAAATTGATTTTATTAGCGTAAGAAGATAATTTCCGTAAAACATACGGACTGGTTGAAAAATCCGCTGCGACAGATCCAGTATCATTACCAGACAATACCAAAGCATTCAAATTGACCGTCTGCGACGCTAATAATCCCATCGTTTGGTATGCGCTTTCTGCATCTCCCTCAGCCTCCAAATACGCGATAATTTCATGAATGCGGCTAGAATCTCCAGCCAGCGCTGCTGTAAACAGTTCAAAAGCACTTTCCGTTTTCGCCAAAGGTACTAGTTTATCAAGCAAATCATCGGTAATTTCCCTGGCAAAAGACAATTGTTCAATAAAATTACTCAGACGCAGCTGATCATAACCCAGACGATCAATCAATGTTTCCGCCTGCACCGCACTCAGCGCGTAACCCCGTTTACTCGCCTCGTCGACGCACCACTTCGCCAGCTGCGGTTTTTGCCGGTCACTCAGCGGTGTAAATTCGTAAATTTCGGCATTTTTCCGCAGCCATTTGTATGTTTTCGTGCGCTTATCCAACTTATTCTCTAGCAAAACCACCTCAGTACTGCCGCTAACAGCAATTTCGGGCAATTCCGCCCACAGTGCGGCGTTATCGCTCAGCCGCGAAATAATTACTGTACGCTCCAGTGTAAACAAAGATTGCCCTTGCATAATATCGCGCAAACTTGCCGCGTCCAGCTGCTCGCCGTCATAACGTTCCGGCGCAGCACCGCCAGCAATCAATGCCGCCAGCTTTTGACGCTTATCAAACTCATTTTCACCGCATAATACGTATAACATTTATCAGTAATTATACCGCATATTAATCAAACCCGCCTCATGATAGGAGACGGGTTTTGTCTGGTTTTTGATGGTTGGTACTACCTTAGTTTCACTAGTCTCAGGAGAATTAACAGCAATTATTTCTGAGAGCAGCGCAGCATTTATTCGGATTTAACAGATTCTTTACGAAATATCCACAGTGTATCTGGGCTTTTGTACTGCTCAAAAACCGTACCTGACGCTTTTTCTTCCTCTGTTGGGTTGGGTTTTATGCCGCCCGGAGTATATACAAACTGCTCTACATCCAACAGAGACTCCGCCTCTTCATCGGCAACAAACACTCAGGGAATCTTCACCGCCAAATTCACCAGCCAGTTTATTCCACGGATTATCGCCTACGCCGCTCGACCTGCCAGCTTCCCTGTCATCAATTATTTGATCAGAAGGATCTTTACTCATCTGTACTACTCTCCTTTTCATCATTATCAGTATTTCGAATTACATTATCAAACTGGTCTACTATACGTTCTATTTGGCCAGAAGACAATCCGGTTCTCTTACTCAAATCAGCGATACGGCACATCATCTCCCCATTATCACCTTTAATCTTTTTTATCCATATCTCTTGCACATAGCTTGCGATAAGCACTCCGTCAACAGCATCAAGCTTTCCACCAGTTTCCTCAATTATCTGTTTAATGACAACCATGCCTTTATTCGACGTCGATTTTGCCTTTTTAACAGCAGCCAGGTTGTTCATCGCCTGCTCTACTTGCTCGGACGAAACATCTTTACCGCCGAACGCTTTATTCAGAAAACTAAACCAAGACGATCTAGTATCTTCGTCAAGATCCAACAAATGTCTAGCAATATCATTTATCTTCCTTGATAAATCAATCTCACCCTCAGAATTACCCGAATTATCTGAAAGTAACCGCTTCCCTAACTCCATAGAAGCCATAGTTATAGCAAAAATCTCAGCAGAAGTACGCCTAGTAACCCAGAGTGACGATTGCATCTCAAGATTCTCACGAACTAATCGTTCAAGAGTCTCTGGTTTATTACTATACGCTTCAAATAAAGGCTCAATGGACTGTAAATCCACTCTGCTTAGGTCACCATCTTCTACTGCTTGTATATAGCCCCGACGAGCGATTTCTCTTTTTTCAAGCCCCTCTTCCTGGTTACCTTCTGGAAAGCAAACAATAGTATCTACCCCATATCTTTTCAACATGCCACTAATTCTTACATGAAGCTTGTTTTCTTGCGCAGAAACACGCTCTCCTCTATTTACTAATTCAAACAGCTCACTGTCTACATCATCCGCGCTACCAGGGATGGCGGCCAGTTGTCCGTCCAAGCAAGCAGCAAACGCAGCCCATTCCCGATCCAGATCATCAGGTTGGTCGAATCCACCGCGCGGTTGTTCTAATCCTGCCATATCCTGCAATATACACTATAAACCGTTATTTGTCAAGTTTTGGCGGTTTTTGACAGATTGGACAAATATGCGTGCCGCGGCCGCCGACTTTTAGCTTGATGATTTCTTGGTCGGAGTGGCGGTGGCAAGCTTGGCCTTCGCGGCGAAACACATGAGCAAATGTCAGATAATTCCCCTTTCGACCCTCGGCATCAACGTAATTTTTATCGGTTGAGCCGCCTTGATCGATGCTGATCTGCAAGATTTGCCGCAACTCATTAAATAATGTATTCAGTTGCTGATCGCTGATATTTTTTACCCGCGTTTGCGGATGTAGCTGTGCCGCCCACAGCGCCTCGTCCGCATAAATATTACCAACCCCAGCAATCACCGCTTGGTCAAGGAAAGCTGGCTTGATCATCGAGTTTTGACGGTGGCGAATCCGCTGAATGAAATCCTCGGCGCGCGTCTGAGGATCAAGCGGCTCCGGCCCAACTTTTTGCATGAACGGCAGGTTTTTCACCTCATCAGTCGGCAACAATTTCACCCAGCCAAATTTGCGCTGATCGTTAAAGAACAGCCGCGACCCGTCCACAAAATCAATCTGCACCCGCGTCGACCGATCTGGCAGCTCGCCAATCAAACTGTCATTCGGATGCCCGCCAGCAAAGTCGTCGATCTCGCGAGCGGTATGACGAGAGCTTTGGCGAAAAACTAGCTGCCCCGTCATCTTCAGATGTATCACCAACGAATACTGCGTATCCAAATCAATCATCAGTACCTTTGCCCGCCGTCGCACCGCCGTCACCCGCGCGCCGTACAAAAATTGTTCAACGTCAGCCGGCGCATTCGGAAAGCTTTTTGGCGAGTCAAACACTGCCACTCGCGCCACCACTCGGCCCGGCAGTAACTCCGCCAACCCGCGGCGAACCGTTTCGACTTCGGGAAGTTCCGGCATAATTATTAAAGCCTAAACGGCGATTCGTCTTGGCCTAAACCAATGCCGCTTGCCATTTTTTTACCATCGGGGATTTGCTTCAGAAACATGTCCAAAATTTCATTAACATTTGCCTGCGCCGAGCCCTTGGATCCGCTGCAATCTGACGTCCATAAGCTCTTGACAACCGAATTATTTTTTATGGTTTCAAATTTATAAATCTTGCCGCTGGCACAGATACCGCGCAAATCATTTTGCTCGTCAGTCAAATCCTTACCGTCCATCATTTTACGTTTATCCAGCGCATAAACCAGTTCCGTATAAGCTTTCGTATTATTATCTAACCTTTTCCGGTCAATTTGATTATCCAAATAACCCTCATACGTTATCATCTCGCGCGAATCCGGCGTGATAGTAATGCTATACGAACGAAAATTCTCGTTCGCCACAATTGGACCGCGCACCGTCAAGCGCACCGATCGGTCAACATCGGTTGATAATAAAGCGGTTTTTGCATTCTCAATGTTTGGATTTGGCTGGGGATTATTAGGTGATCCGCCATCGCCAAACAGCGCCCGGCCGATAGCGATAACCGCCGCAACCGCCACAATAGTAATGATAATAACCAGTAGAATCGGGATGAAGCGAGAGATTGAGTTTCGTGGTTGAGCATATTTCATGGGGTGATTATACCATATTTTTATACTTCGTCCCAGTGTGTACCCACGCCGACATCAACTTTTAATTTAATCGGCAAATCTGGGCAAACGCCTTCCATTTCCGCACGCATCATTTCGCCGACCCGCTCGGCATCTTCCGGCGCACATTCCACTAAAATTGAGTCGTGAACCTGCAGGACAGGCTTAGCCAGCCCAGCCAATTTATCCTCCAGCCGAATCATCGCCAGCTTCATCAAATCCGCTTCCGTTCCCTGAATCGGCATGTTCATCGCCGCCCGCTCGGCCGCTGAACGTACCATAAAGTTGCTCGACTTAACGTCGGGTGTTGGTCGCCGCCGGCCAAAATAGGTCTCAACAAAACCTTGTTCGCGCGCTTGAACTAAAATTGTATCCAGATACTGGCGGATTGGCTGGCGCACCGCAAAATAGTGTTCAATAAACCGTTTCGCCTCAGTAAACGTCATACCGGTAGCTGCCGCCAGCCCATGCGGACTCATACCATACAATACGCCAAAGTTGATCACCTTGGCCGCACGCCGTTGTGCTTTTGTCACCTGCTCCATCGGCACGCCGTAGGTCTCGGCCGCTGTCTTCGTATGAATATCAACGTCGCTATTAAAATCGTTAATCAACTGCTCATCGCCCGCCAGCACCGCCGCCAGCCGCAGTTCAAATTGCGAATAATCCGCACCAACAAACACCTTGCCCTCACTCGGCACAAACGCTTGGCGAATTTTCCGACCTAGTTCCGTGCGCACCGGAATATTCTGCAGGTTCGGATTGGTACTGCTCAGCCGCCCGGTGCTAGTGACGTCTTGGTTAAACGTGGTGTGAATCCGGCCGTCCTCGGCCACCAACTTTGGCAGCGCTTCAATGTAGGTACTGATCAATTTACTCAGCTCCCGGTACCGTTCAATCAGCTCAATGATTGGGTGTCGCCCGCGCAGTTTATCCAACTCTTTCTGCCCTGTCGAATAGCCCGTTTTACCCTTTTTGATACCGGTCGTCGGCAGCTGCAACTTGGTAAATAACACCTCTGACAGCTGCGCCGGACTAGCGGCGTTGAATTCGCACCCAGCCATCGCATACATTTGTTGTTCAAGCTGACTGACTTCCGTCGCCAGCTCCTTACCCATGTGTTCAAGGAGTGCCGTGTCCAACTTCATGCCGCGCTTTTCCATCTGAAACAGCGGCCAAATTACCGGAAAATCAAACTCACGGAGCACCCGAGCAACTTGCTGATGCGTCGCCGTATAATCCTGCTGCTGGCGGTAAATCTGGCGTAGTCGTGCCAGCTGCCGCTCTGGCGAATTATCCTCAGAAAAATCGCCCGCCAGCGCCATCAAACTACGGTCACGCCTCAGCGGATCGATCAAAAACGCCGCCTGACCAACATCCCAGACCTCATGAAACCGCACCGTCACACCGTGAGCATCCAGCGCGTGATATAGCTCCTTGACGTCCGCCGCGATCACCACACCCTGCGCCAACAATTGCCAAACATGTTGACCAATCTCACTAATCTTGGCCCGCCACACAACACCAGGCTTGGAATTAATACAGACCGTGTCCGGCTCCGATGGATCAATATAGATACTATTTTCCGTTTCAAACAATGGTTCAGTCGGCAAGTCTTCGACACGTGGCAGCTCTAACTCCGCCGTCTCCACTGCCTCATCCGCCGCCTGCATCGTCTTTGGCAGCCGCCCGATCAGCGAATGAAACTCCAATTTCCGCAAAATTTCCGCCACCCGAGCAAAGTCGCAGTCGTTAACATCCGCCACCTCCCAGTCCAATTCCACCGGCGCGTCCGTCCAGATTTCTGCCACTTGCTTGGTCAAATACGCCGACTCACGGCCGCTCTCTAGCTTTGTCCGTAGAGCGCCTTTTTGCTCATCCAGATGTGCATACACTCCGTCCAGTGTGTCATATGCTTGTAATAATTTGACCGCCGTCTTTTCACCAACACCCGGCACACCTGGCAAATTGTCGCTCGAATCACCTTTTAGCGCCTTCAAATCCAAGAACTGATCCGTCCGAATACCATATTTTTGTTCAAAATATTCCGCCGTAAATTCCTCGATGTTCCTCAGGCCATTTTTCATGGCGTAGACTTTGGTCAGCGGCGACACCAATTGCAGCGCATCCAAATCCGACGTCAACAGACAGGTCTGCACGCCGCGCGCTTCCGCTTGCCTGGCAAACGCGCCCATGATATCGTCCGCCTCATAATCATCCAGTTCATACAGCGGCCAGCCAAACGCATTCAAAAGTTCCATCAAAATCGGAATTTGCTGATAAAAATCATCAGGCGCCGGTTTGCGACCCGCCTTGTATTCTGGATATAATTCTCGCCGCTTACGGATGTTGGTGCCGCGCTTGTCCCAGGCCACCGCAACGTAATCCGGCTCCAATTTCTTGATCAGCTCAATCGCCAAACTTACAAATCCATACACCCCGCCGGTCGGCGTACCGTCCGCCGTACTCAGCCCCGGCATGGCATAATACCCTCGGTAAAACACTGATTTTCCGTCGATGACCGCCAAACGCTTCATATACTCAGTATAGCAAATTTGCTATACTAGCAACATGACACAACCACACGCAAAAATCATCGCCCTTGTCGGTCTGGCTGGCAGCGGCAAAAGTTCGGCGGTCGAATATTTAACAAAAAAGGGCTTCCCTAAAATTTATTTTGGCGGCGTTATCTACAAAGCCATGGAAGAAGCTGGTATTGAACCAACCTGGGACAATCAGCAAAAATTCCGCGAAGAAATCCGCCAGCGCGAAGGCAAAGATTTCGTTATCAAGCGCGTAATTAAGAACATTCGCGATTTGATCAATGCCGGACAAAATAAAATTGTCCTGGATGGCTTATACACTTGGAGCGAGTATAAAATCCTCAAGCACGAATTTCCCGGTCAAGTCGTTGTCATAGCCATCGTTACGCCGAAGCATCTCCGTTATCAGCGAATGGTAAAACGCCCGGAGCGGCCGATGCAGCCACGGGAAGTTGACCAGCGCGATTGGTCGGAAATTGAAAATCTGGAAAAAGGCGGACCAATTGCCATCGCCGATTATTTCATCATTAACGACAGCGACCTGACCCAACTACACCAAAAAATAGACGCCGTTACCCGCGACGCCCATTTTTGTAAATCACCCGAACAGTGCTAATTAGTCCAAATATTCGTAAAGTTTTTTAGCATCTTTATGCTTCCTGAGCTTCGCCAGAGCTTTGGCTTCAATTTGCCGGATCCGTTCGCGCGTCACCGCAAATTCCTGACCAACTTCTTCCAGCGTGTGATTCTTGCCATTATCTAGCCCAAACCGCATGCGCACAATTTTCTGCTCGCGGTCGCTCAAGCTTGATAACATATCCTGAACCTGCTCTTTTAATAGCTGGCTTGTAGCAGAATCTTCCGGTGAAACTGTGTCCTCGTCAACGATAAAATCTTGAAGAGCCGACTCGTCATCTTCGCCGTCGCGCCCCACGCTGGCATCCAAGGAAGAAATGTCTTGCTTAATTTTAATGACATATTCAATTTTCTCCGGCTCCATGTCCAATTCTTTGGACAATTCCTCAATCGTTGGCTCGCGGTTCAATTCCTGCGTCATTCGCCGCTGCGTGCGCAGCAATTTATTGATGGTTTCCACCATGTGAACTGGAATACGAATCGTCCGCGCCTGGTCGGCAATCGCCCGGGTAATTGCCTGTCGAATCCACCACGTCGCATAGGTTGAGAATTTGAAACCCTTGTCCGGATCAAACTTCTCGACCGCCCGTAAAAGACCAGTATTTCCTTCCTGAATCAAATCTAGGAAATCCAAACCGCGCCCCGAATACCGCTTGGCAATCGACACCACCAAACGCATGTTCGCCTCGGCCATCTTATCCTTGGCCTTCTTGTCGCCTTTAATAATCCGGCGCGCCAGCTCCATTTCTTCTTCGGCGCTTAGCAGCGGAATTTTACCAATTTCCCTTAGATACAGCCGCACCGAATCGTCCGACACATCATCCAAATATTGACCAGTTGTCAAAGAGTCCAGATCTTCCGATTCTTCCTCATCCATAGCCGTCGGATCAAAATCCGCATCGTCATTCGTATTTACCGGTTTAGTCGCTATATCGTCGCTCACATTTTCTCCTTAATCAGCTGGTTCAGATTCTGGCACAAACGCTGGGACAAAACCTCGTCGCCCGCCGCCTCAGCTTCCCGCAGCTGGGTTAATAATTGATTCTTTTGGTTTTCGCGATGTTTTATTGTTATTTGCCTGACTAGCCGAGCCATTTCTTCATCCAAGCTTTTCTGCTCCCAATTGGCATAACGACTTTCACTTTTCAACTGTACTATTTTCACATACTGATCAATTTTTTGCAAGGCTTTAGGAATATTACTTAGGTCAATATCTAAATTTTCCCGTAAATAGCCAATTAGCTGCCGCGCATTATCACTTTCAAGCATCTCGCCGGAAATCGCCGCCAGCCAGCGCCGCAGTGTTTTTTCGCTTGCCGCCAGCCCTGCCAGCATATCCTCAGTTTCATCTTGAACAGGGTGCGGTTTCTCCTTGTCAATTTTAGTTTTTCTTAGCTGCTGATTTACCGTTCTTTCGCCCGCCAGCTTCGCCTTCAAGGCAGTAATCGAGGCGCCAGTTTTTTTAGAAATCACCGCCAAGTAATGCTCTTGCTCCACCGGATCTTTCAAGCCGCGCACAATTCTCAGCGCAGTTGTTGAAAATCGCCGCTTGCCCTCAGCCGTCGCCAAATCTTCCATTTCGGCGTGCCGAGCGATCACCCAGTCCACCGCCGGCTGCGCCCGCTCAACCGCCGCTTGCCACAAGACTGGGTCTTTTTGGATCAATTCATCCGGATCTTTCACGCCATCCGGCAAACTCACCACCGCCAATTCCACGCCAATTTCCTGCGCCAAATTGATCGCCCGCTCCGTTGCGCTCACGCCCGCCCGGTCGCCGTCAAATGCCAGGCGAATCCGTCCCGCCAGCCGGCTCAGCGCCTTCAAATGCTGCAGCGTCATCGCCGTCCCTGCCGTCGCCACCACATTTTTGACGCCGGCTTGGTGGCTGCTAACCACATCCAAATTCCCCTCGACAATCACCGCCGCATCACTCTTACGAATCGCCTCTTTCGCCTGATACAGCCCAAAAATGTGGCGCGATTTATCAAATAGCAGGGTCTGCGGCGTGTTCAGATACTTTGGCGCGCGCGGATCATCACGAATAATTCGCCCCGTAAAGCCAACCACCTCGCCGCTGCCGTCACTCAAGGCCACCATCATCCGCCCCCGAAATAGGTCACCGCCAAACCGATTCACCAGCCCCGCGTCAGCCAGCTCCCGGCGCGAAAACCCCCGCTTCTCCAACGCTTTCGTCAGCGCATCACTCTGATCCGGCGCATAGCCGATGATAAAATCACCGATCGTCTGCCGATTCAGCCGCCGTTTTTTCACCGCGTATTCTAGTGCCGCCGAATTTTTCACCAAATTTTGCTGATAAAAATTTGCTGCTAATTTTAGCGCTTCCCTTGCCCGGGCCCGCCGCTTGGCCGTTCGTCCATCACCGCGGGAAAACAAACTCAAATCCACGCCCGCCTTGCGCGCCAAATGCTCCAACGCCTGGCGAAAATCCATTCCCTCCACCAGCATCACAAACGTAAAAATATCGCCGCCCTTGCCTGACGAAAAATCATGCCAAATCTGTTTTTCCGGGCTCACCATAAAACTTGGCGTCCGCTCATCAGTGAATGGACTCAGTCCTTTCAGATTACGACCCGCCCGCTTCAGCTGAACATATTCACTAATCACATCCTCAATATTCAGCCGCGCCCGCACCTCTTCCTTGGCATCATTCATGGTTTTTATTATATCACTCTTTACCTCTGTTATCGTTTGTGCTTAAATAGATACATGTATCCAGATAATTTGAACAATTCTGTTAACCCCCAGCCATCGGGGATAGATTACCTTAATCAAATAGCTACCCCGCCGCCAGCCCAGGGTTTTGATCAAAAGACCAAGCTCATTCTTGCTATTATCGGCTTATTCGGCATCATCAGCTTGGTAGCCATTTTTATAATGTCGCAGGGCTCATCCAGCGCCTCGCCAATTCAAGTTGCTGCCCGCGTAAATAAGCTTCTAACTATCTCTCAGAAATACGATAAAAAACTACAAACCAGTACCATGCAAGCCATCAATATTTCGTTCGTCTCTGTTTTAACTAGCGCCGAAGCTGGCCTGACTGAACCACTCCAAAATTCCGGTATTGATTATAAAAAACAGAAAAAAGAAATCGCCAAAATGGAGTCCTCGGAAAAAATGGATAAAAAACTTGAAGACGCCGCTTTAAATGCACAACTCGACTCCATATACGCGCATGAAATGAACGTACAAATTACTGATACGCTTGTGATGATGCAAAAACTGCAAAAAAGTACTAGATCCAAATCAACCAAAGAATACCTAGTAAAAACAGTCGCTGATCTAAAAAATATTCAAAAACAACTAGAAGAGTTTTTAAAAACTAATTAGTGTTTTCCGCCACCAGCCGATAACTTAGCCGCGCCAAATCAAAAATTTCTTCATCGCTCAATTGTCCTGAACAAATAATAGTATTCCAATGCTTCTTATTCAGATGATACCCCGGCAACACCGTCTCGTACTTCTCGCGGAGATTCTCAGCCAGCAACGGGTCGCACTTCAGACTCACCCGCAAGGGCTTCGAGCCCTCCGCCACTAGTGCTACCATCTTCCCTGCGCCGTCATTATCCCGACCAAACTTATACACGGCAACATCCTCGCCAAATGGATAATCCAGCCACATACCGGGCAAACTTAGAATAAACTCTTCAAATTGTTTATGGGTCATAACCTAATTATACAATCACAATGTCTTAAGAGCAATTTTCTCAGCAATGTCCCGCGTCGCGCCAAATCGACTCGCGGCATTCACCGCCACAGCCGCCATACCGCGAAGCGCCGCTCGTGTTCGCGCCCTGAGAATATCTCGCCCCGTTAAGCCCTTTTGTTGATCCCGCTCTGATTGCCACGCCAACCGAATTGCCCGACCTGCCAACGCCAAACCTCGCTGCTTATCGCCCACTAGACTTTCAATCATACCCCAGCGGGATGCCATATTTATCTCGTACTGGTCAGCGTTCTCATCTTCAGAGAGCTGATTTACTTTTGCCATGTCCAGCGCAGCCTGCCGCGTCATGAACCGCGCCTTGTCTGCCAACGCTTCATCCCGACGACCATCTGCCAATAAATACGCCTTTAACGCAAACACACCAACATACGACGCCGTCGCTAATCGCTCTCGTAGCGTTTCAGCCCCGGGATTCTCGTTAGCTGCCGCATAATGAATATCATATGCCTGATTGATATATTTAAGCGCCGTATCATTTTGACCCAAACGATCACTTGCAGCGGCCATGTTGCGATATACCTCTCCTAGCAGCGACTTGTTACCCTCGCCATGTAACTCCTCCATTACCAGCGCTTTCTCACCAAGCCGCACAGCCTCATAAAAATGACCGCGCGAAATCTCATTCGTTAGCCCGGTCATATATTGATGTAACTCAGAACTCATTGCACACATTTTCGTCAACTCCTTTTACCAGGAGATTATCAGATAAGTACACTCTTGTCAAATAACTCAGCGACCATGAATATGCCGGCTAATAGGTCTAACGCTTCACTTTTTTCAAATAATATTGTAATTCCATAATACTGCCGCGAATGTCCTCCAGCGCCCGATGATCCTCTGGCTTGGCAAATTTCTTGCCATATTTGCCCTCAAAAACCACTTTCCAAGCACTGACATCCAGCATCCGATAATGTAGTCTTTTTGACAACATAGGCCACCACTGATCAATAAACCGCCGATCCTGATGAATTGAATTACCGCCCAATAAAATCCGTGGCTCATCCGCAAAATGTTCATCGCAAAATGCCAGCAATTCACGCTCCACTTCGGCCAGTGGCTTGCCCGAGGCATTCTGCTCTTCCAAACCGCGCCGCGCCTCCGGATGCTCATTCCAAAAGCTAGCATTTCTATCCAGCAGTTTACCCAATTTCTCCGGATCATGCCGCACAACTCCTTCATACGTCGCAATTTCCGTAAAATCCCAATCCGTGACAATCGCCGCCACCTCCAAAATCTCATCGCGCACCGGATCCAGACCGGTCATCTCTAAATCCATCCATAAAATCTTTTTCGGCTTAAAACTGGCTTTCATATTTCTATTTTACCACTTCCTTGCAGCGTGCTACACTAAAACCATGACCAAACGCATTCTCCTCAAACTATCCGGCGAGCAACTTCAGAGCGAGTTCGCCAGCGGTTTTGATCCCGCTCGCGCCCGTTGGATCGCCGAACAAATCAAACCAGCCTTAAGTAGTGGCGCTGAAATCGTCATCATGGTTGGCGGCGGCAATTACGTCCGCGGCAACCAAATCATCGGTCACGGCATTCAACCCGTCTCGGCCCATAATATCGGTATGCTCTCTACCCTGATGAACGCCATTGCTCTGGCTGATGTCTTCAACGACGCTGGCTTGCCAACTCGCGCCCTGTCCACTGTAGAAATCAATCAATTTATCGATCACTACACTTTCCGCCGGGCGCTCAGCCACATTCAAAAAGGCCGGGTGGTCATCGTTGCCTGCGGTACTGGCCGGCCGTTCCTAACCACCGACACTGCCGCTCTAAATCTCGCCCTAGAAATGCAATGTGATGTTGTGATTAAAACAACGAAAGTTGACGGCGTGTACGATAAAGATCCTGCCAAATTCCCTGATGCTATTAAATTTGACAAGCTCAGCTATCACGAAGCGCTGACCAACCCTGACATCACCGTCATGGATAAAGCCGCCATCGGCCTGGCTATGGACGAACATATCCCAGTTATCATCTGCGACCTCCTCACCGACGGCAATATCGCCCGAGCCGCCCGCGGCGAAACAGTCGGTACGCTGATTAGTTAGCATTTTTAATACCGCCGAGGCAAGTCGCCGCAATAACCGCCGTTCCGTCAAGCCACGACCGAGCCTCAAAAACGTTAATCTTTTTTCTTGTCTAATTTATCAAGTTTAAACAGGTGAACAATTGCATAAACCACAAAAGCTACCGCCAGCAATGTAATCAACGAGCTAATAAACGCCCCATACAGAAATTCACCCTTACGCCCGGCAATTTCCACCGTAAATGATGCCGCTTGAAGTCCTTGCTGTGAGCCAACAATCAACTGCACCAACGGGTCAATAAACGCCGTCACCAGTTTCTTGACTGTATCGCCAGCTGCCGTACCAATTGCCAAACCAACCGCCAAGCCAACCACGCCTTGTTCGCGAATAAAATTAACAAATCCACCCATATGGCTATCTTTGATTGCCTCGCGCACGACCTTTTTATCCTTAGCAGACACCGCCTTCACGACAGCCTTGGCACTGCTGGCAACTGACTTTTTAGCTGGTTTATCGGCAGTAGCTTTTGCCGTTTTAACATTCTTGGCGGTCAACTTTTTCGACTCAGTAGATTTTGTTACCATAAAAACTCCTTTCAGCAACAGTATTCATGTAGATTGTACCATAATAGCATCAGGCTGTTGCAAACTTTAAATTAACGCGCCAAACCTACTGCCTAATAAATCATTTTGCAAAAATTTTACAAGCGCTCCGGCGCCGTAATTCCCAAAATTATCAGCCCCGCCTTCAAAATATCAGCGTACACCGCCACCAAACCGACGCGATGCACTTCTTTATCACTGCCAACAACTTGGTTTTTCTCGTAGTAGCGGTTGAATTCTTGCGCCAATTCAAACAGGTAGGCGCAGACATGATGCGGCTCTAAGCTTTCGGTAGCACGGTTAACCGCCTCAGCGTATTCGCTCATTTTCCTGACGAGCAGCCGATCTTCGTCGAATAATTCCGCTGGGAACGTGGCTGCTTGTTCAGATTTTGCCAAAATACCCCGCGCCCGAGCGTGCGCGTATTGTAGGTAGCTACCGGTGTTACCCGTTAGACTGACCGCGTCATTAATGTCGAATACCACATCGCTGCCGATTTTTACCTTCAGGAATTGATAGCGCAGCGCGCCCGCCACTACTTCGTCGGTCGGCTCGCCGCCAGCTTGGGTGATGGCTTTCTTGAACTCGTTAAACAGCCAATCGATAGTGATTACCTCACCGGTACGCGAGCTCATCTTGCCGGTCGTTAGCTTGACCAGGCCAGTCGCATAATTAAACAACTTCCCTTTCAGCTCTGGAATTGCGAGTTCACTAGCGGCAATCACCCCGCGGAAATACGCCGCCTGCTCTTCGCCATTAACGGTAATCGATAAGTCCAGGTTTGGATAGTCTTGGCGCTTCAGCTGAATTAGCCCCATGTCGTGCGCACCATATAATCCGTTGCCGTGCGAACCGATGAACACATTGTCAAACGCTCCGTACTGGCTGCCCTTGAAGATATACGCACCGTCTGATTTGGTAAAGACCTCTGGGGTTTTTGCTTTAATCAAGGCCTTGCCTGGCACTTCGGTTTCACTCTCGACATACCGCCGCTCAATTGGCACATTACCCAGCCGCGCCACATTAGCATCAATTTCATCAAAGCTCCAGGCTTTACAAATCTCGTACACCTGCTTGTACAGCGGATCGTCCAACACAAATGATTGCTTGGCTAGCTCGTCGATTTCTGCCCGTGCCTCTGGCGATTCTTTAGCTGCCCGCGCCCCTTCAGCATATGTACGGCTCATAAATTCATTGCGCTTATCAGCCGGAATAGCGTCTAATTTACTGACATCGCCGTCAATTTCGCGAAGAATCGCCCACATACTCTTGCCGACGTGCGTGCCGACATCGCCATGATAACTGACTCGGTGTACCGATGCGCCATCCACCGCCAACAAATTCGCCATCGTGTCCGCCAAAACCACATTCAAAGCATGGCCAATATGCATAGCCTTAAACGGATTTGAGCAATTTGTTTCAATAACGACCGTTTGGCCTGCACGACTGGTCGCTGGCCGCACTTTCAGCGATTCCAGCACCGCTTGGTCGCTTAATGTTATGTTGATGAAGCCCGGCCCAGCCACGCTCACCTCGCTAAACTCCTGGCGGCCGCGCAGCTCTTCGGCAATCGCCTCGGCAATCTCACGCGGATTTTTGCCCAAGGGTTTTGCTAATTGCAGCGCCGCATTGGTCGCAAAGTCGCCGAACTTCGGGTCGGGGCGCGTTAATTGCACTGATACATCTTGATCAAAAAGTTTTGTAATAATCTCAGAAATAACTCGTTCCATACTGTTTAGTATAACAGATATGGCCTAAATTTATTCCTCGCTCATTTCTTCCAACTGCAACAAACTCATTGAACTTGGACTAGAGCCTTTGACGTGCTTTAAGACATAGTCCAAAGCCGACATATCGTCGCGGCTCAGCACGCTATTATCATCCAGCTCGCGGATATTGCTTTCTTCAGCCATTTTTATTCCTTTTTATGTTTAGTTTAATATACTATTTAATGATAGCATATGCTTTTTATTTTGTCAATATTATGACGCTAATTCCCAATCGTAATTCTGATACATCCAATCCAGCACCGCCCCGCCAAGAGCGTTTAATATCTCCCGCTGTTTTTGACGGGCTGCTTCCGAAGACGGACCGCTCAAACTGCCCAATACGTCCTTATAATTCTCAACGTCCTGGTCGCTTGGCGTAATTGGCTCGCCAAACACTAGCAGCAGTTCTTTATCTGTAAGCAGCCATGACGGATGAATTTTATTGTCATTAAGCTGGGTTGGATTGCGGCGCTGTCCTTCAACCTGCATAAGCGCTGGCAAAATCGCCCGCCCCGTTGACAGTGCCAAATGCGGCACTAATTTGCCTGGCTTGTTTGGCAATTCGCCGTTATTTTCTACGCCGTAGCCAGTCACCGGGTTATGCGCTGCCGTCACAACCGTCAAGCCGCTGTCTGTCATTCTTTGTGTCAGCCCGTCGTAGTAGCTGCTATTAAACCGCAGCGGATATTTACTTTCACCGCTAACACCTGGCATATTCTTATAAGCTACTGGGTAAACATTATCCATACCAACAAGTTCATATGGTAACCTCTGATGCCAGAGTCTCATATTAGTTTCAGCAACCGGCACTACAATTTTATTCATCTTGGCGATAATACTAGTAATAGTCGAGACGTCAACATCAGTTAAATGGCTGGTTGCCGCTACAACGCCATTATCTTTTTCAGTATCTTTAATCTTTTTAGCTGCTGTAAGCAGATGTTCTTCGCCGTCAACTTCAACCGTAACGTTACCTAGCAACATATCTGCCACCATCGACAGCGGAACTCGTAATCGCCGCTGACTAGGCTCATATAGTCCTTCGGCCGCCCCGGCTTTAGCTTGCCAATTAATTTCTTGTATAGCTGGAGAACGTGAAAATAGTGTCATGATAGCCTCATTCTACTACCCACCCCCCCAGTTGTCAAAAGCAGCAAAAATGACTTTTATATAGTCTGCATAATATATCATCAGTGCAGTATTCCCTAACCAGACTGGAATAAGAATATCTGGCTAAGAATCTCCAGCCAAAATAGCCCGAATCAATCCGTCAAACAATGGGTGGGGACGAAACGGCCGCGATTTGAACTCAGGGTGGGCTTGGGTAGCAACGAAGTATCTGCATTCTGGCGCTTCGACAAACTCCACCAGCTGTCCGTCTGGCGACGTACCAGAAATCACTAGACCGGCGCGCTCAATCGCTTGAACAAAATCTTGATTCACTTCGTAGCGGTGGCGGTGCCGCTCAACTACCTCTGTTTTACCATAAATTTTAGCAGCAAGCGAACCAGATTTCAGCACCGCCGGATAATCGCCAAGGCGCATCGTGCCACCGGTCAACTGCTTGCCCTGCTGGCCGTCCATGATGTACACAACATTTGCGCCAGGGTCAGCACCAAACTCTTCACTGTTAGCATTCGCTACGCCGCCCAAACGCGCTGCCGCAATCACCGCCGCCTGCAAACCCAGGCAAATTCCTAGATACGGCTTGTTGTTTTTTATACAATACTCAGCCGCCTTGATCTTGCCCTCCACGCCGCGCGTACCAAAACCACCCGGCACCACGATAGCGTCAACACTGGCGAAATCAGCTTCGCTCGCCGTCTCGGCATTAATCCACTTGATAGAAATCTCGCTTTTGTTCGCCCAGGCGGCAGACTTTAGCGCCTCGGTCACCGATAGGTAGGTATCAGAATTATCTATGTATTTAGCCACCAAACCGACGGTTACCCGCTTGGCATATTCAGTAGTATCGCGCTGAGCCAGACGTTTCCATCGCTGTAAATTTGGCTCAGTGGCGTTGTCGGTAAACTCGCCCAATAACTTGCCCAAATCACGGTGCACCGTCAATGGCACTTCATATACCGTATCGACATTTGGCATCATAATAATTCCCTCCTGGCGTACGCCAGACGAAATAGCAATTTTTTCGCCGATACTGCGCGGCGGCTTGTCATGACCCTCGGTACGGACTGCCACCACATCCGGCATAATTCCAAAACCGCGAAGATCCGCCAGCGCATTCTGAGCCGGCTTGGTCTTGTACTCGTGCGACGCCTCTAAAAACGGCACATATACCACGTGCACGAACAGGCAATTGTCTCGTCCCGCATCCAGCGCAAAACCGCGGATCGCCTCGATAAAACTCAGGCCTTCGTAGTCGCCGACCGTACCGCCAATTTCCACGATGTGAACGTCGCCCTCGGCCGCCTCGCGGATAGCCGCCTTAATAGAGTTAGTTAAATGCGGCACCATCTGTACCGTCTGGCCGCCAAATTTGCCGGCCCGCTCATCGGCGATCAAATCGCGCAGCAATCGACCCGACAGCGTAGTGTTTTTCCGCGTCAATTCCAAATCCAAAAATCGCTCGTAGTGGCCCAGATCCAAATCAGTCTCGGCGCCATCCTTGGTCACAAAGCACTCGCCGTGCTCTTTCGGATTCAACAGCCCAGCATCAACATTCAAATACGGATCGCACTTTTGTACCGACACGGCGATACCCTTGGCCTGCAACACCGCACCAATACTTGCCGCTGTGATTCCCTTACCGACACCAGACAACACCCCACCAGTTACAAAAATATACTTCTTCGTCATCACTTCTCCAACCTATCAAAAGAGGCGTCAAATTGACACCTCTGTTGTTTTATTCACAACCATCACAAATCGTCAGACTCGCCGGATCAATGGGCGCAGCGACGCCCCCGCTCGCCTTAGCCTGCTCGTCCGCCACCGCCTGCGCTGCCTTCATCGCCGCGTCAATGGCATTCAATTTTTCTTCCAAAGTCATGTCGTCAGAAATAATTTGACTTGCGTTCATGTTCCTGTCTTTCTATATATTTAGTATCGCTTACGCTTATAATACGCTATATGTAGCGCCTATGCAACATAGTGCCGCCAACTTCCTGTTGTAGTTTTTTCATCAAGATTACCGATTGGCATGATGTAAATTTGTCTATGTTCCACGCGCGGCATAAAGTCGCCCAACTTATTGGCGTAGGTCTCCAAAGCCGCCGCCTCTTCTTCCTCTGGTAGTTCTCGTACCTTTGTTGTCAAAAAGACAGCACTCTTTTGATCGTTCCAAACCACAAATTCGACAACACCGCTGCGATAGGCATTAACAGCGTGACGAGATTGTCGGTCAGAAATCCAAATAATGTTGTTATTTTTATAACGGACGAAGTGAAGTGGCGTAATCAATGGTGTTCTGTCACGATTGACGGTTGCCAAGGCGCCAACTTCCACGGTGTCTAAAATATCTGTTGTAATTTTGTCCATGGCAGTTACTTCGTGGTGTTTACTTCATAGCTGGTGTTGGTACTTTCAAAGAAATTGACCAATTCCAGGGTGTCATTTGCCGTAGCCATCCATTTGGCCGGGTTGGCCACGTTGTACTCAGGCTCAAAACCAAGCTCGACCAAGCGGCGGTCAGTCATGTGCATAACGTACTGATTGACATAATCAGCGTTTAAGCCGAGGATTCCCTTTGGCAGCATATCCTTGTTGTACTCCTTTTCTAGCTCAACCGCCTGCAGGATAAGCCCGCGAATTTCCTCAGCGAATTCCTGGGTTTGCAGTTCTGGGTTTTCGTCCAAAATGGTCAGTAGTAAGTTGATACCAAAGGTCAGGTGCAAATTCTCATCCTTGGTGATCCAGTCTAGCAGCGTGCCGACATTGCGCAGTAAATTGCGCTGACGGAAACTCATGCCAACCATAAAGCCCGAGTAGAACCAAATGCCTTCCAGCACAATGTTATAGGCCACCAGTGAGCGGACAAAATCTTTTTTACCCTCCAAAGAGTAGATATCCAGGTTTGGATCAAGCATCACATCGAGGTGCTTGTTCTGAAAATCCGCCTTGTCGGCCAATGATTTTTTACCAAAGCCCGCCGCGTAAATCTCCTCGCGATCAAACGGAAACGTCTCGATGATGTACTCAAAGGTCATGAAGTGGTTGGCTTCTTCCCACATCTGCTTCGACAGATACAGCTGCGCTTCAGCGGCGTTAACGTACGGATAAATACCAAATGCCAGCGATTTGTTGATCAATAGCTCGTTCGGGTTGAGATAGCTAATTACCGTTTTGAGCGCATGCTTTTCCTCGTCACTAAGTTTTTCAAAATCTGCCAAATCCTGGACCAACTGCACCTCGTTTGGAAACCAAGTGTTAGCCACTGCTTGGTTGTATAAGTCATACGCCCACGGGTAGCGGATTGGGTGCAAGCTGAGCCCATCGCGCAAGCCTGAGCCCAAAATTCCCTGTTTAGGATGTTGATAATCTGCCATATTATTCTCCTTTTTTAACTTTAGCAAATCCAAACCCGCGCGTTTTAGCGCCAGTTCGAATCTTCTGTTCTGCTAATTTTTCCACCGACACCGTGGTCTGCTCTGATTGATGACGCGGCTTAACGTGCAAGTAGTAAGTCGTTTTCAAACCGCGTCGCCAGGCTTCAGAATAAATCTCCACATACTCATCAATATCACGAGTTTCCAGGTACATATTGCGGCTAATCGCCTGATCCACCCACTTTTGCGCCCGGGCTGCCACCTCAATGAACGCATACGGGCTCAATTGGAAACTGGTTTTGTAGACATCTTTCAATTTCTGCGGAATGGCATCAATATTTTGAATGTCACCCTGATTAGCAAAAACCTCTTCTTTAATTTCGTCCCACAAATTCAATTGCTTAAGGTCGCGCACCAAATTATTGTTTACTTCCAAAAACTTACCGTTCAGTGTCGAGCGGCTAAAAATCTGAGCAAACTGCGGATCAATCCCTGGGGTCGTTCCTGCCACATGACCGATGTTAGCGGTCGGTGCGATAGCCATCAAAGTGGCATTACGCATACCTTTTTTAACTTTTTTGCGTAATTTATCCCAATCTAGACGGGTTTTGATATCAATTTTCACCTTAACCTTGCGATTGTTCGACAATTCCGCCACCGTATCAATCGGCAAAACGCCCTTACTCCAACCGCTGCCGTTATATGTCGGATAGCTGCCTAGCTTGGCCGCCAAGTCCGCTGACTGGTCGATGGCGTGATAACTAATAAACTCGGTCAATTGGTCAATCAACTCATAGGCTTCGCTCGATTCATAGCAATAACCGAGTTTTTCCAACACGTCCGAAAAACCCATCATGCCCAGGCCGACAGCTCTCGTCTGCTGATTGGCGTGCATTGCCTCTTTAACTGGTGTTTCAGTAATGTCAATCAGATTATCCAATTGCCGAATCGCCGCCCGTGATGCCTCTTGCAGCCTATCCCAGTCCCACGTCTTGTCCTCACGCAAAAACGCCGACAGATTGATACTAGCCAAGTTACAGGTGGCGATATTATCCTTGTCTTGAGGCAGGGTAATTTCTGTACAGAGATTGCTCAGATGAATTGTACCGGTATTATTATTCAGCGCCCGCACATTAATGGTATCTTTCCAGGTTAACCATGGGTGGCTAGTGGCCTGCAGGCTAGTCAAAATCTGCTTAAATTGCTGGCGAGCTGATGTCTTCTCAAAGACGCGCATTTTACCAGCTTCAGCCAACTTGATGTACTCTTTGTAGCGCACGGAAAATTCTTCACCATACAACTCTGGCAAATCTGGCGTTTCCGCTGGGTCGAACAGATACCAATCTTGATCTTTCTGCACCCGCTTCATAAACTCATCAGAGATAAATACCGCGGTGTTGGCAAAACGCGTGCGCATATACGGGTCGCCAGAGTTAGAACGCAGATCAATAAATTGCCCAAAATTAAGGTGCCAGTTCTCCATATAAATGGCGGCTGCACCGGCTTTCTTGCCCTTACGGCTAACCGCAAACAGCGCCGTATCGATCATCTTCATGAAAGGAATTGGGCCAGTTGATTCAGTATTAGTAGTCTTAACTGGGCTACCGGCTGCCCGCAACTTAGTAAAACCGATGCCGATGCCGCCAGTACCCTTGGCGATAAACATCGTATCGCGCACACTCTTGGCAATTGACTCCATGTCATCGTCGACATTTAGTAAAAAGCAGTTACTGAGCTGCGGGAAGGAGCCACCAGCATTAACCCGTGTCGAACCGCCCGGCAGATATTCTAACTTGCTCATATGTTCATAAAATTCAATCGCTGCCGCAGTTGGATCTGGCTCGTTATAGCTAAGCCCCATAGCGATACGCATATGAGTAAATTGCGGCGTTTCCAGCGGGTCGCCGCTTTGTTTGCGCAAGGCATAGCGGTTTTTATTGGTCATTACACCGAGGTATTTACTGAGGTCGTCGCGTTCTGGACGTAATGCTTCACCCAATTTTTTTAGATCAAACCGACCGTCACTCATCCGCTCATCAAGCAAACCATCTTTGACCGCCGCTTTAACAAACTTCGGAAACTCCCGCGCATGCAATTTCTTTAATTCGTCTGCCGTCTCATAATCACCCAAAATACTCTTATAAATAGTCTTCAGTAACAAGCGGGCTGCGATTTTATCATAATCCGGATCATCCTTGACATTCTGTAAAACCGTCTGAATCACCGCCTCATCCAGCTGCTCAGTAGTAATCCCGTCAAATAGCGTCAGCTGCAACTCGGTCGCCACCTGTACCACTTTAGAAACCTGATCTGGTAGACCATCGCAGGCCTTCAAAATCGCCGCATTAATTTTATTGGCATCAAACGGCTCTTTCGTTCCGTCGCGTTTGATGACGTTGATTTGTTGCATGTACCCTCCTTAATTTGCCCTGCTAAAAATCAGCCGCCAGTACCCTATCTGGTGGCTTGATAGAATAATTTGCCTTTTTGTTTATTTATGGGTTCGCTACATATATAGCGTACAACACTAACTATAGCCGCTACATATAGTGTTTTTCAAGACATTTGGTAAATTTTACAACCTATTTTTGCTATAATCAGATACGGTATGAAATTTGCCTCAATGCGCGACGTCACTTATTTTTTAGACGAACTAATCGCCCATCCGCCCGAAAAACATAATCGGCTGGTATGTGTGGCGCATATTTTAGAAACCCTTGGTAGTCCGCAAAGTCAAATTCCCGCCATCCACATCGCCGGCACCTCCGGCAAGGATTCGACTGCTTATTATGCTACCAGTTTACTGAACCGGGCTGGCTATACTACCGGCACATTAGTGTCGCCGCATATTGCCAGCGTCGCCGAACGTTCGCTAATCAACGGACAGCCGCTGCCTGAACAAGAATATTTGCATTATTTTCAAGCGTTTGCCAATCTTTACGTAGTACACAACCTGCATCTATCGTATTTTGAATTTTTGACGATTTTTAGTTTTTGGCTATTTAAGGAAATAGGTGTTGATTATATCATAATTGAGGTTGGGATTGGCGGTCGGCTAGATACAACCAACGTGATTTTCCGTTCGCCAACTGTACGCGTCATCACTGATATCGGACTAGACCATACGGAATTATTAGGCAATACTCTGACAGAAATCGCCCAAGAAAAAGCTGGCATTATCCATCAAAGCGATTCAGTCGTGATGAACCGACAAGCTTCTGAGATTGAAACGATTATTCGGCAATATGCAGAGTCACAGCACTCACAGTTCTCAATTGCTTCGCCAATTATTGACGATTTTCTGAAAATACTGCCGGATTTTCAGCAGCGGAATTGGACATTGGCGTACCGCGCCGTTGAAAAGCGGCTGTCATTGGATGAAAAGCCGTCCCTGCCAAAAGAAGTTCTGGAAAAATCTACACACATCACTATCCCCGGACGATTGGAAAAACGCATTACTGATGGAATTAACGTCATATTTGATGTTGCGCATAATCCGCAGAAAATCTGCGCCTTGGCTGATTCATTACGAAAATTGTATCCGGATAAAAAGCCTATCTTCGTAGTAGCATTCGGGCAAAATAAGCATTCGTCGCTGGCAGAATCGCTTGCCATAATTGACGGTCTGACGCAACTAACCTACGCCACCACATTTAGCGCCAATTACGGCAAAAACCACCGCAACGTACCGCCAGAAACCATCCAGCACCTCATGAAATCTGCCGTCGAGATTGAACATAATACAGACAAGGCCCTCGCGAAAGCCATCAAAAAGGCCCGGCAGCTTGATATGTACGTCGTTGTTACTGGGTCGTTTTATTTATTGAGTGAATTTGCAGCAAGCTAAACCGCTACTATAACTAAATTATCTTGTGTTCGATTACGTACTGAATTGCCCGATTGAAAAAAGGACGCATATTAATATTCTGCAGCTCAGCGACAGACACCCACTTATAATCGCTATGCTCCCAGCTCAACTTCACCGCCGGCGTATTATCCAAATGCGTGACGTATAATAGCTTCGTAACCGACTTATTCTCTTTCTCATCGTATGTAGTCTCGGCGTACGCTAATTGTATTTTTGCTGGATCTAAGTCTATTCCGCATTCTTCCTGTACCTCGCGGATCACCCCCAAATGCTCCGGCTCACCCGCATCCACGATTCCACCCGGCAAGTCTGGCTGATATGATCTCTCTGGATATTTTAAGTGTTCGCTCAAAGTCAAAGTTAAAACATTACCGTCACCATCAATGATTAGGATTTTTGCAATTGATTCTAATTTTGTGTTCTGCTTTGACATGCTGCAGATCATTATAGCATAGAAAATCACCACTTTATTTTAGCCGAAACCACCTATTTTTGCATAAAATTCAAGAAAATTGCCTAAAACTATTGACTTTTTAATCAATTATTGATATATATATATTAGCTTTTTGCTCAAAGGTAGTCTTTTAGGGCGAGGAGCGCCCTTTACTTTGAGCTGAGCTTCCTTCTAGAAAGGAGAGAAGAGATGCCAAATGGCATTAGAATCTTCCTCAAGCAGCTACTCGCAGCTGTCACAATTGTCTACGGCGTGGCAAATCTCGCCTTCGACTTCGGAAGTGGTCCTAGCATGACGCTGGCAGCGTATGCGTTCGCTATGACACTGTTGAACTCCGCTAGACTCGACATGATCGAGTCTAGGCCCCGAATCAACATCACCATCACCAGAGAGGAGGACAACAGCAGCAAGGGCTAACCGCCCACCGAAAATCGCTTGCCGAATTGGCTCAACCTGGTTGAGACGCATGACGCGTTTCCTGGGTTGAAATACACCCAATTCCGGTTTGAGCCAGTTCGGTGGGCTATTTTCTTGATACTAAACTCACTAGGGGCTAGCGTCCAGTTTTCCCTGCCTTTGTCTCTTGGCGGAAGGACGGGGATTCGAACCCCGGAGACCCCGTGAAGAGTCTACACACTTTCCAGGCGTGCCAGTTCAACCACTCCTGCATCCTTCCGTTATCAGTATTATAACAGAAGATCAGATGGCGGTTGCAACATCGCCTGCTTTTTGTCTATAATAAAAAGCAATGATGAACGATCCTTCAATACGTATTAAACTCACCAATGTTACCAAGCGGTTCGGTATCGGCGATGCTGAGATTAGCGCCTTGGATAACGTTGATTTAACCGTCAAAAAGGGCGAATTTATCGCCATTATGGGTCCAAGCGGCTGCGGTAAGACGACGCTGCTTAATATGATTGGGCTATTAGACCAGCCGTCTGACGGCGAATATTACCTGGATAATCGGCCGGTTGATTTTTTGACGCCGCGCCAGCGCGCCCAGATTCGCTCTAAGCAAATTGGTTTTATTTTTCAGAATTTTAATTTAGTACCGCGGCTAACCGTTATCGACAATGTCGCCCTGCCGCTGACGTACACAGGCCTCGGCAAAGTTAAACGATTACAGGAAGCTAGCCGAATATTGAAAACGTTTCATTTGAACGAACGCGAATATTACATGCCGCATCAATTGTCCGGCGGCCAAGTGCAGCGCGTCGCTATCGCCCGGGCGCTAGTCAATAGCCCGTCGATCATTCTAGCAGACGAACCAACCGGCAACCTAGACAGCAAGGCTAGCCACTTGATCATGGAAGAATTGGCGGACATTCATCGCCGCGGCAACACTATTATTATGGTGACGCATAATCCGGAATTAACCAGTTACGCCAGCCGCGTTATCACTATGCTGGACGGTAAAATCGACACCGACGAACACCTGGGCAGGAAAAAATTTACCAAAAAATTGATTGCAGACGATGATAAAGAAAAGAAAGATAAAGACACTAAACATAAAAGCGAAAGTCATAAAGAAAAGCAGGAAACCAGCAAAGAAGCCGTAAATAAGACCGCCAAAGACGATGAAGAAAATAAAGAAAGCAAACACCCTAAAGCAGAGACTAAAAAGACCGAGAAGACCGATAAACCAGAGAAAGCGGAGAAAGCGGAGAAAATTGAAAAACCCGAAAAAGCTGATAAGAAAAAGGAAAAAGAATCGTGAGTATGTTATTAAAGAACCATTTTGAAAACGCCACTCAGGCTTTGAAGGCTAACCGCGGCCGGACATTTTTGACGATTATCGGCATCACTGTCGGTATCGCCAGTATAACCATGGTATTATCGTTAGCCAGCAGCGTTACCAAACTGTTTAGCGGACAGCAGAACATCAACACTAATGAGCCAGTCGCCATCATCCGATCCGGCGGACAAAAAACTGGCGCGAACATTTTTACTGAAGCAGACGGATCAACTACAGTCAATACGCTAACCGAGCAAGATGTAAGCGATTTGGGGAAAATTCCCAATCTTAAGACAGCGCCCATCGCTTTTTTACACAGCGAGCTAAAAGCGCGCGACGGTAAAGTCGACACCCAGAAAGCCGCGATAGTCGGCAGTACCGGCTCATTAAAGTCAATCGCCAACCTGGAAGTTAGCGAAGGCCAGTTCATCGACGAGGCTGACGGCATCATCGTCGGACAGCAATTATCTGTCGACTTATTTGGTACCGACAAATCTATCGGCAATGTCATCAATATCCACGGACAGCCAGTTACAGTCGCTGGCGTCTTAAAAAACGTCAGCCATCCCGCCAAACACCTTAATGTCGACTTTAATAATGCCGCCATTATGCCGTTGTCTGTCATAAAAAGATTCACTCAGAATGCTGCTCAAATTCAGCAAATCGCTGTCGCCGCAGACTCTCGCGAACAATTACAATCTGGCCTTTCTGAAGCCGAGAAAATACTGAATAAAAACCACGACGGCAATAATGATTACCGCATCCTTACGGGTAATGAAATAAACGAGAGTAAAAGCAACTTAGTCAATTTATTGTCATTCGTGATGGCTGTTATCGGCGGCGTATCACTGATAGTTGGCGGTGTCGGTATTATGAATATTATGCTAGTTAATGTCGCTGAACGCCGGCGCGAAGTAGGAATTCGCCGCGCTGTGGGCGCTACCGGTCAGCACATCATCAATCAGTTCGTCATTGAATCGGCAATCGTCGGTCTACTGGGCGGCATCATCGGTTACGTCTTAGGCCTTTGCGGCGCTTATATAGTTGGCGCTTATTTATCGTTTACACCATATATTTATTGGCAAACTATTGTAATAACGATCTTCCTATCGCTGCTTATCGGCATCATCGCTGGCCTATATCCAGCCTTCCGCGCCACCAAGCGCGACCCGATTGAATCGCTTCGGTATTAAATCCTCTGTCCAGAGCAGCAAATTCTCTGAGCAACGAAGTGGAAGCAGATCAAACTGCCGCACTTAATAGAGCCAACTGGCTTAAGAATTGAGCTAATCGCTAACTCAATTCTTGCTTCAACCGCTCAACCAGCGCTACTGGGCCAGGATTAACACCGTTTAATATAGCGGTATAAATACTAGCAGCATCTGCCAGCACCAAACCCCAAAGCAACTGCCTCATCAGCGTCTCGCCGGCGAGTTCCACCACATATGCCTTCGGACGCTTGCCGCTCAGCAGGCGGTCGCTTAATTCCATACGCTCGCGAATTCTCGGCCGCTCTAAGCTGCTTCGAAGGTCAAAAATGGCGAACGGCTTTTCTACCGGATGCGACGACCAGCCGATAAACTCATTGTGATTAAACTCTGGATACTGGTTGGAAAAAGCCAAATTCTTCGCCGATTCGTTCCAGCTGATTTTCCATTTATATGCCAGCGGCCAGGTTAATTCCCCAGCAAAAAACTCTGGCGTTTTACCGATTACCATTTTAGCAATCTGTTTCGCGTAATTATGCGACTCAGGGACGTCCGCCGCCCAGCCAGCCGCTTCGCTGCGCAGCCAGCCTGCGCTATCCGCGACCTGCTGGTATAGATCACCGTCAATAATCCAAAAATGTTGTAATAATTTCAACAAACCTCGCAAATGATACACTGTTGACATTCTAGGCTGCGCGCCTGATGGAACTTCCACGTACGCCGCGCGGTCAGACTTAGCGCACTCAATCAGCAATCCTCCCGTTGATAACGCCGCCAAACAAGCCTGTTCCTTCAATGCCTGCTGATAGCAGCTCAGCGTTTCCTCGGTATTGCCCGAATGGCTAATAGTAATCACCAGCGTCTCCTCGCCGACAAATCCCGGTAGATCATAGCCTTTTACCACCACAAGCGGTATATGCAGCCAGCCGTCCGTTAAGACTTTAATCATATCCGCCGCCAAAGCCGATCCGCCCATACCAGCTAAAACCACATTCTTAAATTCGCGCCGCTGGTTATCGCCAGGAACTACCTCTATTTCGTACACTGCTTGCTTGGAAATATCTAAAATACCGCCGAGCGTATCAGACGGATCGCGTTGTTTTATTACATTCAAATCATCTAACATCTTGCATTTCTCCCTTTGTCCATGTTAAAGTATAACATAAGCGTAAACAGAATTAATATAAAGGTGGGTATATGAGTTCTCATACTAATCAATCAATCAGCGACGATCAAGAACTAGCCAAGGTGTTGGCCGGTGTTTCTCAAGAGGCGGATAATAATATGCAGTTCGAGGAAACTGGCAGCGTCGCAGCGCCAGCAACTGTAAATCCAGCTACTATCTCGCCAGATCCAGCGCCTGCTGCCGACCCGGTGCAAACTGCCGATCCAGTACAGAACGCCACATCTGCCGCGAAAGATGCAGCGAAAACATCTTTGTCTTCAGGTTCAGGGCGAACTGTCCAGCCAGGAGCGCCTCAGCAGTCAACTACGTCTGATTCAACACTTGACGAGATCAAACAAACCGCCCTATACGAACTGCGTCCGCTTATTAACAAGCTTAACGTATCACCAGAAGAGAAGTTTGACACCTATCTATTGCTACTGCGTTCAACTGACGACAGAGATTTGATCGCACCAGCGCATGAAGCTGCTGTTGCCATCGTCGACGAATCTCGCCGCGCCCAAGCACTGTTGGACATCGTTAAAGAAATCGATTACTTTTCTGAATCCAGCAAATAAAAGTTTAGTTTATTAAATGAAGATACCCGCTGCTCGGCGGGTATCTTCATCGGTCGCGGGCGGCTTTGGCAGAATCTGCAAACCCGCCCGCTTAACCAGCCGCTAGAGATTACATCATCCCCATGCCTGGCATGCCGCCAGGCGCAGCTGGAGCTTCTGGCTCTGGCACGTCGACGACCAGTGCACCCATGGTTGCTGCAGTCGAGGCGATGGACACCGCGTTCTGCACCGCTTCCTTGGTGACGCGTGCTGGGTCGATGACGCCAGCTTTTTTGACATCCACTAGGCCCGCTTCCGGATCCATGACATTAACGCCAAAGCCAGCCGTGCCCGCTTCAACTTGCGCCAGGAGCGCGTCGGCGTTCAAACCAGCGTTACGCATAATCTGCAGGAATGGCTGCTTTAGGGCATCCTTTAGAATCTGCCGGCCAGCCGCGATGCTGTCTGCGCCAGTCACCTTCAGGCCACCAGCCAAGTTTACCAGCGTCACGCCACCACCAGCGACGATCCCCTCGGCCAAGGCTGCCTTGGTAGCTGCCACGGCGTCATCCACGCGGAACTTCTTTTCGTCAATCTCGGTCTCAGTCGCGCCGCCGACTTTGATGACTGCCACCTTGCCAGACAGGGCAGCTGCGCGCTTGTCGAATTGTTCTTTTTCGTATTCGCTGGAGGCATTGTCAGACAGCGATTTAATCTCAGTAATTCGCTCCTTAACACCAGATGGCTTGCCTGCGCCCTCAATGATGGTGGTCTCGTCTTTACCAACAATCACCTTACGTGCCGAGCCCAAGACCTCCAGACCAGCATTCTCAAACGTCAAACCATGGTCCTCAGAAATCACCGTTGCCCCGGTCAGCACCGCAATGTCGCGCAAAATCTCCTTGCGGCGATCGCCAAAGCTTGGCGCCTTGACCGCCACAGTATTAAATACACCCTTGAGCTTGTTCAGTACCAAAATGCTCAGCGCCTCGCCTTCAACTTCATCAGCAATTAGCACCACGTCCTTTTTTCCACTTTGTGCCAATTTCTCCAACATTGGCAGGAACTCTTGCACGCTGGAAATTTTCTTATCGGTGATCAAAATCGCCGGCTTTTCGTAAACCGCCTCTTGCCGACCAGTGTCGGTAACGAAGAATGGGCTGACCCAACCCTTGTCCAAGCTAAAGCCTTCAACGACCTCGGCCTCCAACTCCAAACCTTGGCCTGCTTCGACCGTCACCACGCCGTCTTTGCCAACTTTCTCGATGACACCAGCGATCAATTTGCCAATTTCCGCGTCGCCCGCCGAAATGGTTGCCACTTCCGCCACGCGCTCAGACTTGCCCTCAATTGGCTCAGCTAATTTATTTAGCTCTTTGACAATTTCTGCGCCGGCCTGCTCGATACCCTTGCGCAGCTCCATTGGGTTGTGTCCCGCTGCGATCAACCGATTGGCTTCCTTCAAAATCGAATAGGTCAGCACCGTCACCGTCGTGGTACCATCACCAGCTTGCTTGTTCAGATTCTTAGCCGCCTGCTTGATCAAATCAGCACCAACCTTATAACCCAGCGTCTCATCATCATTCTCTGGCAGCTCAATACCTTCTGCCACCGTTACGCCATCGTGCGTCACCGTTGGCCCGCCAAACCCCTTGGCGATCACCACATTGCGGCCCTTTGGCCCGTAGGTTACCTTGACTGCGTTATATAGCGCTTCAGCACCGCCCAACACGCGAGCGCGCGCATCGTCATCGTAAAAAACTTTTTTTGCCATACTAAAAACTCCCCTTTTCTCAAATAACCGTTGCTAAAATATCTTCCTCGCGGACGATCAAATATTCCGTGCCGTCAATCTTTAGATCCGTGGTCGAATATTCCTTATAAACAATTTTGTCGCCCACTTTTACATTCTTGACATCGCCGCCAACTGCTTTAACCTCGGCCACCACTGGCTTCTCTTTCGAGCTATCCGGCAAATATAATCCGCTAGCCGTCTGTGTCTTCGCCTCCTCGCGCACCGCTACCACGCGGTCACCGAGAGGCTTGATAGGTATATCCATATCATCCTCCATTTCGTTAACAATACACCCATTGTACCGCACCAAATTAGCACTCGTCAAGGGTGAGTGCTAATTTTAATTACTATCACTCTGCTATAATATCCTCATGCGCGTATTCAAACATCTCTTAGAAAAAATCCTCGGGTCTTATGTTAAAAAATATCTTAAATCTCACCCCAACGTTAAGCTAATCGCCGTAGTTGGCAGCGTCGGTAAAACCAGCGTCAAGTCGGCGACCGCCACTGTTTTGGCAGAAAAGTTCACTGTCCGCCATAGCCGCGGCAATTTGAACACCACCTTAAGCGCGCCCCTGGAAATCCTCGGCGTTGATGGACCGAAAAACGCCAAATCTCCCTTGGCTTGGCTAAAAGTTTTCGTCGCCGCCCGCACCAGCATTCATACTCCAGACGCGCCTGATATTATTATTCAAGAATGCGGCATCGACCGCCCAGGCGAAATGTCAATATTTACCAAGTATATGCAGCCTGATATTGCCATTATCACCTCTGTTGCGCCAGAGCATATGGAATTTTTCAAAACAATGGATGCGGTAGCGCGTGAAGAGTTGTCAATCAGCCAGACAGCTAAAAAAACCATCTTTAATCTTCACGACATTGATAAAAAATATCATTCTCTCATCGCCGGAAATCGCATTAGCTATGGCGATCAAGCCGCCGACGTTTTCCTAAAAATCAAAAAGTTTACCAGTAGCGGCTGCTCAGCAAATTTGCAATTTTCTGGAAAAACGTCCCGCACGACTACTATCTCCATGCTGGGCGAGCATAATATTCGCTCCATCACCGGCGCAGCGGCAGCGGGACTGGCCTGCGGCATGGATATTGAAGAAGTAGCAGCATCCCTAGCAAAAATCCAACCTGTCTCTGGCAGAATGAACATCTTGCACGGCATACGGGGTTGTAAATTGCTAGATGACACATATAACGCCAGCCCTATCGCTATGGAACATTCCCTGAAAACTCTCTATTACCTGGAAGCTAAGCATAAAATAGCAGTTTTAGGCGATATGAACGAACTTGGCGACATATCCGAATCGGAGCATAAGAAAATTGGCAAGCTATGCGATCCTAAGCAATTAGACCTACTTATCACCGTCGGCGACCTGTCAAAAAGCCACCTAGCGCCAACCGCCGAGGCAAACGGCTGTAAAGTCATATCTTTCCAATCAGCCCCAGAAGCTGGCGAATTCTTAAAAAACAGCGACATAAAAGATGCAACTATTCTTTTCAAAGGCTCGCAGGGCGGTATCTACCTCGAGGAAGCCATCAAGCCTCTCCTTATAAACTCCGCCGACAGCCAAAAATTAGTTCGTCAATCATCAAATTGGCAGCGAATTAAAGCGAAATTTTACGATTCTCTTGACCAATCTCGGCAATAATCTCGCCCACCACCGCCTTGTCATTCCACGGAATCCGCTTGCCATTAACAATTCGGTACTGCTCATGTCCCATGCCGGTAATTAAAACCGTATCGCCGCGCGCTGCCGTCTGCAAAGCCTGGCTAATCGCCTGCTTCCGGTCGGCCACTTCCGTCATTTTATGAGATTTTTTCGTCTTTTCAATCCCCTGACGAACCATCGCCCGAATCTCATCCGGATCTTCATTATAACTTTCCTCATCTGTCAGGAAAATCCTGTCTGCCAAGTTAGCCGCTAATTCTCCCATAATCGGCCGCTTCGACTGATCGCGGTCGCCGCACGCCCCAAACACCAGAATTAGCCGCCCCTTAGTAATCTTTTGCGTAGTCTTTAACAATTTTTCCAACGCATCCGGCGTGTGCGCATAGTCCACGATAATGTCAATCCCGAGTTTATTATCCACCCGTTCAAACCGTCCCGGAATCACCTCCAAGTTCGCTACGCCTTCCTGAATATCCTCCAGCTTAATTCCCAACAGATATGCCAGCGACACCGCCGCCGACATATTCATCACGTTAAACTCGCCTGGCAGATTTGTCGCCAGCTCCAGATGAGTTTGATGATCAATCAGCAAACTCGCCTCCGTCCCCTTCTTATACAATTTGACGTGCGTGATGTGCGCCTCGGCTTCTGGATTCATACCGTAGGTCATCTTTTGCTCGCGCGCTGTAAACTGATTAAAATAATCAAACCACGCATCATCGCGGTTCAGTACAATATATTTCGGTTTTTTCTCAAATAATTTCGCTTTCGCTGCCGCGTATTGCTTCATCGTTTTATGGTAGTCCAAATGATCTTGCGTCAAATTCGTCATCACCGCCGCCTCAATTGGCACGCCGTCAAACTTATGCTGCCATAGAGCGTGGCTAGTCGCCTCTAAAATCACATATTCCGCGCCTTTACGCCGCGCTGCCCGGAAAAAACGAAACAGCTTCGCCACCGTCGGCACTGTTGCATTCAAATCGTTCAGCTTTTCCTGGCCGGCAATTTCAATCACCGCCGTCGTAAACAACGCCGTCTTAAAACCAGCCTCTTTCAAAATCTCATTAATATAACAAGCGGTCGTCGTTTTACCGTTCGTCCCGGTCACTGCAATGATTCTCAAACCGCGAGCCGGATTGCCATACCGCAAACTAACCATCTTCGTGCGAGTAATCCTGTAGGCATTCTCCGTATTTTTCAAAGCTCCCTTCGGTAACGTTTTCCTCGCAATTTTTACCAACTTGTTCTTCATATCCCTATTTTACCACTTATATTTGCTATAATAAAAGCAAATGAGGATTTTGGGAATTGAGTCCAGCTGCGATGAAACAGCGGCGGCGATCGTTGAAGACGGCGAACGCTTGCTTTCTAATGTGGTCAATTCCCAGATCGACATCCACGCCGAATACGGCGGCGTCATCCCGGAAATCGCTGCCCGCAGCCACCTGGAAGTTATCAACCCGGTCATTAAAAAAGCCCTGTCTGACGCTGATTGCACCTGGGACGACATCGACGCCATCGCCGTCACCTACGCGCCCGGCCTGATCGGCTCGCTGCTCATCGGCACCCTCGCCGCCCGCACCCTCGCCATCATTCACGACAAACCGCTTTACAAGATACACCACGTCGAGGCGCATGTGTATGCTAATTTTATTACGAAACAAGGATCTCATCACATTATTGACAAGTCAAAAACTGTCGAGCCAACCTCAGCAGTCGTCTTTGAGGAGGCTGTGACGGGCGCGTCAAGCCCCGTCAGCCGAACGCCACGGGCTGGCGAAGCCACCCGTAAAGAGTACTCCGAAAAGACGATTGCTGAGGTTGGCGACGTCCTCAATGCAGTCGCCAAAGAATCTGACGAGAAAGCATCTCGGCGTGCGGAAGCCGTTGTTAATTCCAGCAATTTGGTATTGTCTTTACCACATCATCAACCCACCTTCCCCCTCCTGGCGTTAATCGTCTCCGGTGGACATTCACAGCTGGTCCTGTTCCAAGGTCACGGTGACTACCAGCTCATCGGTCAAACCCAAGACGACGCCGTTGGCGAGGCGTTCGACAAGGTTGCTAAAATCATTGGCCTGCCCTACCCTGGCGGCCCTGCCATCGCCAAGGCGGCCGAACTCGGCAATCCGCACGCCTTTCACCTGCCTATCGCCAAGCTCGCTGGCGAGTACGATTTTTCCTTCTCTGGGCTTAAGACAGCCGTTCTGAGAACCGTGCAGCGCGAAGTTGGTAAAGACTTCACCTTTCCATCACACGAGCTGCCTGCGCTAGTAAACGACGAATTGAGGCATAATATGGCAGCCAGTTTCCAGTACACCGCCGTTAAAACCCTGGTCGATAAGACTAAAAAAGCCTACGACAATTTCCAGCCCGCCTCCGTCGTCATCGCCGGCGGCGTCGCCGCCAACCAAGAATTACGCCGCCAGCTGCGCCAAGCCTTGCCTATTGATATTGAGTATGCGCCCATCCAGCTCTGCACCGACAACGCCGCCATGATCGCCGCGCTCGGTTATTTCCGCGCCCAAATCGACCCGCCGGCTGACCCGTACGACCTGGAAGTCCAGCCAAGTTTATCAATGACAGCAATCTAACGTTGTGAGGATTACAACATGAATCAACATTTTTTACAATCAACCGCCTGGCAAGCCTTTCAAGAATCGCTCGGGCGCACCACCTTTCGCGATAGCGGCCCGGGCTGGGAGTACTTGGCTATTTTAGAGCGCAGCACTGGTAATTCCCGCCTATACTGCCCATACGGCCCGGCTGCCGACGACGAACATTCGCTAGCGACGTCCCTTAGCTCCTTAACTCAACTTGGTAAAAAACACCACGTCACCTTCCTGCGCGTCGAGCCAACCAATCTCGACTTTGCCGCCTATCTCCAAGCTCACGGCTGGAAAAAGGTTACCTACCAAAAGCTCCAGCCGGAGCATTCGCACATCATTGACTTGACTCAGCCGCAAGACCAGCTGATCGCCCATATGGCGCAGCCAGTTCGTAATGTGTACCGCAATTACCATAAAAAAGGCGTTGCCGTTCACCGCTCGACCGACCCGCACAACATTGATATCTTATTGAAATTTGTCCACCACGTCGCCCGGCAGCGCGGCATCACGCCGCACCCTGATAGTTATTTCCGCCAGCAAGCCGCCACCCTCTTCCCGCTCGGCGCGGCCACACTGTACTACGCCACACTTGACGATCAGCCCATCGCCGCTGCCCTGTTTTATCACAGCAGCGACACGCTATATTACGCCCATGCTGGCGCCTCGTCAGACCCAGCTCACCGCAAGCTCAACGCCGGCACTGCCTTGCTGGCCGAGGCAATCATTGACGCTCAGCAGCGCGGACTAACCAAGGCTGACCTCTACGGCATCGCCCCCGACGGTGCCGACAAGAATCATCCATGGGCGGGCTTCACCAAGTTCAAACGCTCATTTGGCGGACGCGACGTTACTTTTGCCGGGGCTTGGGATTTGCCATTACAGCGCAGTCGCTACTGGTTGTACCGCGCCTACCAAACGCTGCGTTAACACCCCCAGCCAGACATCATCCGCGGTTTTGCCGCCCCTTTTTCTGTGGTATAATTGGCTTGGTAATATAACCGCGTGGAGAGATATCTTACGCCTATTGTCTGAGTTTTCACGTGAAAAATCTTGACGGTGGCGATGCTCGCTTTTCACGTGAAAAGTAGGAATTATTCATGCAACTAGCCAAACAATACACCCCAAACGATTACGAACCAAACATTTATGCCATGTGGGAAACCAGCGGTGCATTAGAGCCGGCCAGTGTCGGTAAACCGTATTCCATTGTCATGCCGCCGCCCAACGCTAATGGCAACTTGCACATTGGCCATGCCCTGGACATGAATTTGAAGGATATTATGATCCGCTATCACCGCATGAAGGGCGACGACGCGGTATTTATTCCTGGAGCAGATCATGCTGGCTTCGAGACCTGGGTGGTTTATGAAAAAGAGCTAGCCAAACAGGGAAAAAGCCGTTTTGACTTTTCACGTGAACAACTGTACGACCAGGTTTGGAAGTTTGTTGAAGAAAAACGCGGCAACATGGAGTTACAGCTGCGCGCTCTGGGCGTCAGCGCTTCTTGGCAGCATTTGACCTTTACACTGGATGATAAAGTCATCGCTACAGTGTATGAGACATTCAAAAAGCTGTGGGATGACGGGCTAGTTTACCGCGGTGAGCGGATTGTTAATTATTGCACCAAACACCAAACCAGCTTCGCCGACATTGAAGTTGAGCATAAAAATGAAAAAGGGAAGTTGTGGCAAATCGCTTACCCGACGCTGGATAAAATCGGCGAAATCGTAGTCGCCACTACGCGGCCGGAGACTATGCTGGGCGACGTGGCAGTAGCTGTCCACCCGGACGATGAGCGTTACAAACATCTCATCGGCACACGAATTTTACTACCAATCACCGACGAGGAAATCCCGATTATCGCCGACGAATACGTCGACATGAACTACGGTACTGGCGCAGTGAAAATTACACCGGCACACGACCCGAACGACTTCGAGATGGCCCAGCGCCACAACCTGCCGCTCAAGCAAATCATCAGCCAAGAGGGTACGATGGTCAACGTACCGCCACAATTCCTAGGCCTGACGCCGGCAGAGGCCCGCACTCGCGTGTTGGCGGCCTTGGAGTCGTTGGAACTGCGCCGCGGCGAAACAGACATTGAACATGCCGTCGGACATTGTTACAAGTGCGGCAGCGTCATCGAGCCGATGGTTAAGGAGCAGTGGTTTATTAAAATGCAGCCGCTGACTCAGCCAGCCATTGAAGCCTTAGAGAGGGAAGAGATTACTTTTTATCCAGCCGCCAAACGCAAAGAACTCATCGCTTATCTCAAACAATTGAAAGATTGGAATATCTCTCGGCAAATCCCGTGGGGAATCCCGATTCCAGCATTCGTCAATGAAAGCGACCCGCGTGATTGGATATTTAACATTCGTACTGACGAACGAAAGATAGTTGTAAATGGTACAACATATATCAGGGAAGAGGATACCTTTGATACCTGGTTCTCATCTGGCCAGTGGCCGTACATCGTTACCGATTACCTAAACGGCGGGGAACTAGCCAAATACTTCCCAACCAGCCTGATGGAAACTGGCATGGATATTATGCGGGCATGGGTGGCGCGGATGATTATGCTTAGCCTGTACCGCACTGGCAAACTACCGTTCAAAGATGTTTACCTACACGGCATGGTCAATGATGAGCACAATCAAAAAATGTCCAAATCCAAGGGCAATGTCATCAACCCAATGGAGCTAGTCTCGGAATTTGGCTCGGACGCCACTCGCATGGGCATCATCGCTGGCCGCGCGCCGGCCCAACATCAAGCCTTCAACAAGGGCGCGGTCATCGCTGCTCGCAACTTCTGTAATAAACTGTGGAATATCGCTCGTTTCGTCGAGGCACAAATCGGCGATGAGCACCAAATCGTTGACCTGGAGCCGCAGACGCCAGCTGACCACTGGATTATCCGCCAGCTGAACGACGCCGCCAATAACGTCGCCGTCCGCCTGGAGCAATACCGCTTTTCCGAAGCCGCAGACACGGTTTATCACGCCATCTGGGACGACCTAGCCGATTGGTACATCGAATCGTCAAAAACCGCCATCAACCGCCCATTGTTATCATGGGCGCTGGCAACCAGCCTGAAGATTGCGCATCCATTCGCACCATTTGTCACCGAAACGATTTGGCAGACACTTAATTACACCGACGGTATCTTGATGCGCGACCACTGGCCGACCCCAGAAAAATTCGACCCCATCGCCGCTGAGCAGTTTGAGCAGCTGAAAACGCTGGTCGCCGAAGGCCGCTGGGTGATTGCTGAACTGCCGGGCAATAAAAAATACCGCTTGTTATACGGTAATGACAATTTAATTGACGAAAATCAGGACATCGTTAAACATTTGATGCGCCTCAGCTCGATCAAACAGACTGACCAGCCAAAAGGATTGCGGCTGGCTGTCGCCAATCGAGAAGCTTGGTTAGATATTGATAGCGAAACATTGTACCAGCATCAGGAGAATCTGGAAGTACGCCTAGCCGAAGCCCGCCAAAAGAAAACTGGCTTACAAAAACGGCTCGACAACCCAACATACCTTGAAAAAGCGCCGGCTTACTTAGTTGAAGAAACCCGTCAGCAGCTAGCCGAACAAGAGCAAATTATCGCGCGACTGGTCGCTGAATTGAAAGTGATTACCGTAAAATAGGCGGGATAGATAATATAAGCCAGGCCTCAATCAGCAAGCTAGGTAAGAACCGCCAACCTAAAACTATATAATTAACAGCTCTAAGCCGCGTCGCCGACAATCAACCGATAACCATCAAACGTATGCTGGCCGCGCGCAGCGTATTTTTGGCGCAATCGTTTACGGTCATTATCCCGCGGCGTTGTCCGAGGCTGCGATGAACCGTTCTTTAAAATATGAGACACCTGCGCATGCTCTGGATGGGTGTGCGGATTAGTTTCCGGCATTTTCGCCTCATCCGCATCCGATTTATCATAATAAACATATTCCCAAGACGCGGTAAACGCCTTATCCATGCTCGTGTCATGCAACAATACGCCAATTGCCGTATGAACGCTAACCAGCATGGTCGCTATGGTAATTAACTGTCGTGCTATATTCATTTTATTTTCCTGTTTTGTGTCTGTTTTATGAAATACTGGTCTTAATATTAGCACAAGCTTTGTTTTTTGTCAATTATATTTTCCTAAATATACACGCTCGCCAAACTAAAATAACCCCAGCTCTCTAGCCGCGGCTATCTTCTCTGGCGGAAGGGGAGGGATTCGAACCCTCGGTACGTTTTACCGCACGCCGGTTTTCAAGACCGGTACCTTCAACCACTCGGTCACCCTTCCAGCATCAACATCAGTTCAAAATCTGGCGGAGGAGGGGAGATTCGAACTCCCGCTACAGATCTCTCCATACTAACGATTTAGCAAACCGTCCCCTTCAGCCACTTGGGTACTCCTCCAGATCTACAGATAGAGTGTATCATATATCAGCCATAATTCATAGTTTTATCGGCAAATTTTCGATTGACGCTACTATATAAAGACGATATAATAGCCTTATCATGATAAAGCAGGGTTTTTTGGCAATAATAGCAGGTATTTTAACGCTTGGTTTGGGCGTGATGGTCGCCACGGCGCCAGTTTCGGCTATCGGCGAGGGCGGCGCGCCAGCCGGCGTCAATGCAGCGCGCGGCGATAACATGCCAGCAAATTTGGCTAATGGCGATACCTCAATCATCCGCCGCGGCATTAACCTGATGCTATACGGCGCCGGCGTCCTCAGCGTGGTCATGCTGATTTGGGGCGGTGTCCGCTACGTCGTTTCCAGCGGTAAAAAAGACTCGGTAACCGCCGCCAAAAACACCATCATTTATGCTATTATCGGGTTATTAATTTCCATTTTCGCCTATGCTATCATCAACTTTGTTCTGATGACCGCAATCGGCAGTAGCGGCGGACCGACCACCAACATATAAAAATTGCCCGATAAAATTGCTCGTGGTATACTGTAGCCATGGACACAGACCAAGACAATCAGCCACCAGAAACTAAAGAATCTGCCGTATTTTACGAGAAACCGAAGGCTGATAGCTCTGGGTCGAAAAAATCTGACACCGACGCAAACGCAGATACAAATAAGACAGAGGATGATCTGAGTCTAAAAGAGCCGATTGCTTGGACAGCCCCAGAGGGTATCAAAGTCCACCGCGAGCTGTGGTGGTACATCGCTTTCGGCGTTGTTCTTATCGGACTCATGGCGCTGGCGATTTTAGTATTCAAAAGCCCGACCTTTGCCATTTTACTGCCAATTATGACGGTGGCGCTGTTTTTACTATCAGAAAAAACACCGCAAAACATCAATTACGCTATCAGCCCCAAGGGTGTTTACGTCGGCGATAAGCTATACGACTTCAGCGAATTTAGGGCTTTTGGGATAACCCGCGAAAATAACCAGCATTCAGCAATTTTACTGCCAGTCAAGCGCTTTTCACCCGGACTAACGCTCTATTTTTCTGAAAAAGAGGGCGAGAAAATTGTCGATATGCTGGGAGCGCGGCTGCCGATGCAGGAGATTAAGCCCGACGCCTTGGAAAAACTTATCCGTATGATAAAACTATAACTTGCCCCGCTAGTTTATATGTGGTAGAATACGAAAGTTCACCGTTTTTGGGCGGAGAAAGTACTTTATATTTCTGTTATAGCCAATCGGGTTTCCGAAAGGCTGTATGCACCCGTAGCTCAGCTGGATAGAGCGCTGGCTTGCGGAGCCAGAGGTCGTAAGTTCGAATCTTGCCGGGTGTACCACATTAGCTTTATGGAGAGATGCAGGAGTGGTTGAACTGGCCGCTCTCGAAAAGCGGTATGGGGCAACTCATCGAGGGTTCGAATCCCTCTCTCTCCGCCACAATTAATCTAAGATGAAAATAACCATTCTCTCAATCGGTAAAAAGAACGAACCCTGGATTCAACCAGGCGTTTTTCGTTTTTTAGAGCGCCTGAGGCCGCCGTTTGCCGCAGAGATGATAATTCTACCACATTCAAACTTTGAAGGCGGCAGGGCGCGCCAGGAGGAGTCAGAGCGATTATTATCACGGCTAAAAGACAGTGATTTTACAATTTTACTAGACGAACGCGGCAAAAACCTCAGTTCGCCGGAATTATCTAGCTTAATCTTACAGAACAATACTAAGCATATCGTTTTTATTATCGGCGGCGCTTATGGTGTTACCGATGAAATGCGCCAGCGAGCCAATATAACTTGGTCGTTATCAAAACTGGTATTCCCGCATCAATTAGTCCGCCTCATCCTGACAGAACAGCTGTACCGCGCGCAGGAAATAGCCAAAGGCAGCCGCTATCACCACCAGTGATTTATATATTGCCGTGCCGGGTAATAACCGCCGCCTGGACGTTTTCAGCGCCCGCCTGTCTCAAGCAGTCAGCTGCTGCCGCTAAGGTTGAGCCTGTCGTAAAGATATCATCGATTATCACATATAATTTATTTTGATCAACCGGCTGAGATACCTCGAAAAACTCTTTAGCTTGCCGCTTTCTTTGGCGCGACGACCTGGTGGCGTGCTGGACGACATTATTGCGGCGGCGAAACAGGGAAGAATAGCCAACATTCCGCTTTCTGGCCAAATCTTTGGCGATAAGCCGCATATGATCGTAACCGCGGCGGCGCATATTCCTGGACGTCGTGGGAATCGGCACGATAACCGCATCTGCCGGCAACTCTGGTAAAGCAGAATCCAGCAAATCTCCTAAAATACCCGCTGCTGCCTGAACACGGCGAAATTTATAATCGTCAATAATCTTAGCTATTGACCCGCGGCGATACCCAAAACACCACAGCATATCGTACGGCTGCTGGTGATTATCGCAAAGATTGCCCATTTTTAGCGGGTTACCGCATAAAATACATAAATGAAACCGTTGTTTGATGATGTATTTTTTACAACTATGACATAGAATATATCCAGTTTTACCGCACTCGTAACAGCGGTGGGGAGCGATAATTGATAAGATCTGGTCAAACATCGTAATTTATACTTTTATAACCTCTAGTGTTGATTATACCGCATATAACAGCTATAATTGTAATAGACTACTGTCATGAGCCTATTATATAAACAGTGGAGGAGATTATGGCCCGCAAACAAGATGATAATCTATTACTGGACGATGAACTGACAGCGGCGTTCCTAGGGAGCGACGACAGTTCAATGCCAGAACCAGAGCCGGTGGATGGCGACAACACCGTTGCTACTGCAACAGCTACCGCAGCAACCGACGAAAATTGGGAAGATTCTGAAAATTTAATGGGACAACTGGCCGTCGATGTGTTTGAAACAGAAAATGAGCTGGTTATTAAAGCCCGTACCGCTGGTGTTGACCGCAACGATTTGGACGTTAGCATTTCCGACGGTATTTTAACCATCAGCGGCACATTATCAAGCGGCGACGAAGGCGATGTACGCAACTGGCACATCCAGGAGTGCTACTGGGGTGAATTTAGCCGCACCTTACCGCTGCCAACCGCCGTCAACGAAGAAGGTGTTAAAGCAGAATTAAAAGACGGCGTACTGACAATCACCTTTGAAAAAATCAAGCAGGAAAGAGCTAAGAAGATTAAGGTTTTATAAGACCTCTAAGAAATTTAACAAGAATAAAAATAAAACCCCGAGACTATCTCGGGGTTAATTATTTAGCAAAGCTCTCTTGCTGCTAATTAATTGCCAATCTTCTCAATGACAAAGTTGACAATTGCATACGCCAGAATAGCAATAATTAGACCAATCACCGCATATATAATAGTGTTCTTTGCCGACGTCACTTTATTACTATCGCCAGCTGAGGTCGTATATTTAATACCGCCCCAAACCAGCATGATTACTGACAGAATACCAACAATCCATAGAATAATATTAACGACGTCTTTTACCAACGAATTAGCATCCCCAACACCATCTTTCATGCCATTGCCCTTAGCGTCATTAGCACCACCCTGCAGGCTATATTCAGCATTAGCAGCTGGCGCAACAGCTAAAGCAACTACCGGCACCATCAGTAGTCCCGCCAGCAACACTTTCATTTTTTTCATTCGCTTATTCTCCTTCTTATTACTTGATGATTATTATTGTACTGTTTTATCCGATATATTGCAACATTTATCCTCTATTGTCCCGCCTTTACTATTTCTTCTATTCTACATGAATTACCTGCTTAGCCCAGGCTTTAAATGGCCGCTGCCGGAACCAAAACCGCTGCCGATAGACCTACTGCCTGGAGTGCTGGCGCCAGAAGAAGAGCCAGCGGCGGCACCGCTGCTAACACCAGAACCGCCTGGCGAGGAAGTGCCAGACGGAGAACCGCCAACCGCTTTACCGCCTGTCGATGTCACCTCTGTTCGGACAAAATTAACGATTGCGTACGCCATAATAGCAATAATTAAACCAACTACCGCATAAATCAGCGTACTTTTTGCAGAAGCCAACTTACTGGTATCGCCAGCCGAGGTAATATACTTAAAACCGCTCCACACGATCATAGTTACCGACAGAATACCAACAACCCACAATAAAATATTTACAATTGAACCAACTGTATTGTTGACGCTTTTACCTTGCATCTCGCTGGTTGTCGCAGCATTTATGCCCGAAGATACTTGAGCAGAAGCATCAGACATTAATAACGAGGCAGCAGCTAGGATAGAAACACCCAACAAGCCCGCAAACGCTATCACAAACCCTATTTTTTTCATAATCTTATCCTTTCTTTTCTACTTTTACCAAACACGCCCAAATGCCAAATTAACAATCGCCGCCGCCAATAAAGAAACTATCAATCCAATCGCGGCATATAAAACTGTATTTCTGGCTTTAGTAACCCTTGAACTATCACCATTCGACAAAGCAAACAATATACCGCCAACAACTATCATAATAATCGATATGGCACCGACCGCCATCAACAGAAGGTTTACGACATTACCAATCGTTGACTTGACCTTAGTCTCGCCCTCGCTCTTGTTTTGGCAGTACAACGAAGAGCCGTTATCACCAGAACAAACATCAACCGCCGAGACTATCACTGACGCTGTAAACAATGTACTAAGCAAAAGCGCCGGTACAACCAATATTTTTAACAACTGTTTCATGCGCGATACTCCTTTCTACGCAAACCTTCCGATAATAAACTTTACGATAACAAACGACGCAGCAACCATGACTAATCCGGCTACCGAATAAATTATCGCATCCTTTGCTTTGGCAGTCTTCGATGGCTCGCCGACCGACAGAGAATAGTTAATGCCAGCGACAACTACAATAATCACCGCCACCGCGCCAGCAATCATAAACACCAAATTAACAACTCTGTTCAGAGCATTATTATCAGCAGGATTACTCGGAACACCCAAGCTTGAAGCGTCGCCTAGTAGTCCAGCTAAAAAATGTAAAAAATCCATATTACAAACCTATCGTTGATGATATTAAGTTAACAATAGCAATCGACAATAACGTAACTATCAAGCCGACAACCGCGCTTAAGATTGTTTTCCGGGCATGTGCGGCTTTATCTGGCGAACCAATACTAGTCATCATCAAGAAGCCGCCATACATAATATAACCGACCGCAATATAACCGACAACCTGGAGCAAATCATCAATCACATTCAGCACAATTCTCCATACAAATGCCGCTTGTTTATCTGTATCGCTGCCAGGACTCTCAATATTACACGACCCATCGGTTAGTCCATCGTACCATGGCTTAAACGTCAAAATTTTACCCTTGTCAGAACAGGAATCAGCAAAAGCTTGATTGCCGGAAAAAATCATAGTGGAACTGAAAGCTCCAAATATAATTAATGAAACAGCTAAGATGATTTTTTTCATCAGAATATCCCTCCCGGAACGAAAAAGTTTGTAATCGCCACCATAAACGCGAAAAGCAATAGCCCAATGATGGTATTAATCCAAACTGTCCGGGCCTTGGAAAGCTTATCAGGGCTACCCTCGGAAGTAGTGTATAAAATGGCGCCGAATATCACCGCGCCGACCGCCAAAACTCCAACGCCAGCAGTCATAATCTTTACAACCATTTTCACAATCTCGATAATAGCAGCCTGTCCAGTAGCCTCGCCGCAGGCAATAACCGACGTCTTAGCCCCAGCACACTCAGTCTCAGCGAATACTTGGCCGGTACTTAGTATAGAACCGCAGACAACCGCAGCGAGGAAAGCGATAGCAATGATGGTATTTCTTTTTATCATAAACAGTTCTCTGATTAAAATTGTAAAATAGCCGGGGAAAAAATGCAAATAGTTTCTTGAAAAGAGCAGGGATGTTTGCTATTATGACTACTATCAGATGCGCTCGTAGTGAAGTTGGCCTATCACGCCTCCCTGTCACGGAGGAGATCGCCGGTTCGAATCCGGTCGAGCGCGCCACAATGATTCGCTCCTGATTGGAGTGTTTTTTATTTATATCTGAAGGTAAAATACCGCATATGCCTACAATTTACAGCATATGCGGTATTGAGTTTTATTTATTTATCGCGCTATCTGGCACGTAAGCTAGATATCGGTTTTTCCACTCCTTCGATTTCTATCGTGGTTTGGCTACCATTTGGTATAACATTGGATACAACCCAAATTAAACCTGAGTACATATTATTCGTATCGGTAGATTTTGGCACCATTTCAATAATACACACAGGAGATTTAGCGGCAGACTCTTCGTCTACCTCATAACCTGTAATGTTACCCTCCGAATCTACGGTAGGTTTTAATGACTTAGGAACAAACGCCATCTGTATCGTGTTACTGGCTGCGGAGTTGCCTTTTCTTCGTTTTGATATACATTCGCCGCGCCCATCACTGCTGCTTACAGCAATAAGTGCAGGTAGTTCGGAGATAGGCGGCTCTACACCTTCTATCTTACCATTTGACATATTAAACAGATTGCAACGGTGTGACTGTTCTGCTTTTAGTTTTGATACCATATTACGGATCTCTGTCAGAGGATCTTCCTCGGAGTTAGATTTCATAAGCAGCTCGCCATATTGGCTGACTATAACCTTTTTTGTTTCCTCAGGCACAGAGGCGTCTGCTAATAAGGCAGCTACGGTCGCTAATTCTGTTGTCGCTCTCCTGACAACTTCAGCATTTCTTTCGATATTACAACGAGCGTTCTTTGGACCGCTTAGCTCTGGATACGGTAGTCCGTCATTATTACTCTCATTACCAAAGAATTCATACAGTATTTCGCGCCTAGCTTCTTCGCCGGAGGCAGCGCTCAGTCTGGTGACGGTATCATCAAGACCGACCCATTCGCGCAAACCGCTATTCAGCTCCTCATAAGTAAACTCCTTCGGTCTCGGCGCTTCTGGGGTTGGCGTAGCGGTTTTTTCCGGTGTTGGGGCTGCTGAAGTCGGCGCGCCGCCGACAGCCTCTGTTGTTGACGCTGGGTTGGCCTCTCTGCTGTTTCTGCCGCAGGCGGCAGCACCTACAAAGGCAGCGCCGGCTAATACTGCACCCAGAAAACCTCTCCTACTTGTTAAATTGTCTATTATTGAACCGCTTGGGTCATGATCTTTCATAACGCTTGGGGCTCCTCTCCTCTGGTCGTACCAGAATTATAAATAAACTCTCCTCAGCACGGGCTGATTGGTTTTATTGTAATATATTTACCATAAAATGCAAGAAAATTGCTGTATTTTTCATAAAATATTTGAAGATTTTAGCCTACCGCAATCACCGGCAGATGTGCTACAATTGTAGGCATATGCGGTATGCTCGTCATAAAAAGCCTTTGGTAATAGCGCTGTTTCTAATCTTCACGGTGTCGATGGCACTGGTGAGTAAGAATGTTGCGTATGCTGAGGAAACTGTAGAGCCAAGTATAGCTAGAGATAAAATATGCAAAGCAGCCGGTCTTACTACTACAAAAAAACTCCAAGGCAATAAAGATGAAGGTTATTGGTGCGGCGCCCCAGATGGACATAACTCGTATATAGCGTTTTTGGAATGTCCAGCTGGTTCATATGTAGCTAAAGGCAGTGAAGTGCGTGCAAAAGTACCAAGAATGAAATGCATCAAGGGGTCACGCAATACAGTAGAGCCAACTAAAAAAGGATGTGGTCAACAGACTACCCTGAAAGGCGATAAAAATAGTGGCTATTTCTGTGAGGCTGCCGGTATTCAAAATTCTCCAAGCGAGTTTACTTGTCCTAGTGGATCAAAACAAGCTGAGGGTAACTCTATAAATTGGAGAGCACGAGGTGGCGTACGCTTCGCTTGGATATGCGAAGGCTCCTCTCTCACCCCCGAACAAAAAGAAAAAGCCAAGGCCGCTGGAGTCGAAGCTGCCGGTAAAGACCTCCTTGCCAAAAACCCTGAATTAGCTAAAATCACCTCTGATCCTAAGGTTGTTGGCGAGTGTATAGCAGAGGCTAGATCTAGTGCAGCGTCAGTAGGAAGATATTCACAAGGAAGCGGAGGTACTTCGGAAGAGCTACGGCAACAATTTCTCGCTGAATGCTTAGCCAAAAAAACGGGTAAATCAGTAGATGAAATCAAAGCAGCTCTTCAAGGCGCTGATATAACAGGTGCCATAGCAGCGGGAGAACAACAACAACAAGCCACCGAGCAGCAACTCACCCAAGAACAAGCCGCCGAAGGCGAAGAAGAAAAGCCTAAAGAAGAATGCGGCGGCCATGTAGAAGGTATTGGCTACTTCCTTTGTCCTATCCTGGAGAGGCTCGTTGATTTTGCTGATGGTACCTGGGGTCTATTTGAATTTCTATTACAAACCAATCCTTTGCCAAGCGATAGCAGCGAACCTTTACCGTCGGCTTGGAGCGGGCTGAGGGATGTGGCTAACGCTATATTGGCCATCATTTTCCTGGCTATTATTATCTCTCAGGTCTCAAACATCGGCATATCCAACTATGGCGTGAAAAAGATGCTACCACGACTAATAATCGCTGCCATTGCCATAAATGTGTCGTACTTCCTAATGCAGGTTATCGTAGACATAGCAAATATTTTAGGGTCAACGTTGTACGAGTTTATATCAGAGCTAGCGCCAAAGGTGCAGTATAGAGATGTTGGTTGGGCAACTATCATAACAGATATTGCTGCTACTGGTATAGCGGTAGCTGCTATCGGAGCAGGAGCGACCGCGGCAAGAGCTGCCATGACCGACATGGATCCAAAAGTAGGACTGTTGCTGTTATTTGTATTCATTGTGCCAGCCATATTAGGTTTAATCGCTGGTCTGATGGCTTTAGTATTCCGTGCAGGCGTCATACCAGTTTTGGCAATTTCTGCACCAATTGCTTTCGCCGCTTGGGTGCTGCCAAACACCCAAAAATTATTCGAGAAATGGAAGAGTACTTTCCTGGGTATGCTATTTCTGTATCCACTAGCCTCATTATACTGCGGTGGACTGAAGTTTGTAGCATTGTCACTTATGAGCCAGAACACCGAACCTCAACAAGTTTTATTCAGAATGATGGGAGTAACCATGCTGCTTTTGGGATCTGGGTTTGTAGCGGTACTGGCTATAAAGTCAAATTCCATAATGGGCGGTATGATGAATGGTATAAAGAATATTGGCACTAAACTTACTGCGCCGGCAGTAAATTCACTAGCAAGCTATGCGGGAGCTTTAAAGGGTGCCAAACGGGCTGAGTTTTTAGCGCAAGACCACAGCAAGGCGGCTGAGGCGGCTGAGCGCAACAAATATCATCGTCTTAATCCGCGCAGGTTAGGGGCCAGGATTAGACATGCCACTGGTCGACGTATGCAAGCGCATGACGAGCGAATGATACAGGCCAAGATGCAAGCAAAAGTATACGAATCTGCCGTAGAACAAGAGGAAAGGCGGAAATATGAAGCTAGAGTGGCAGAAAATCCTGCATTACTTGGAAGGGTAGCTGAAACTGTTGGTGGAAAATCCTTCATCAAAGAGGCTGCTTATAAGTCTGCTGGCATGGAATTGCAAAGTAAATATAGCGGCAACGCAGTAAAGGCACTTAATGAGAGCGATAACGAATATGTTAAAGCTTTAGCCGCCAAAGAGATAGCCGAAAGAGGCAGTGCAGGCGAAATCGACCAGGTCCGCGAATATCTCCAAAAGGGTGGCAGTATTGACAATAGTGACATGGCCGAAGCCTTAATGAAGATGAAAGGCCGCGATGCCGGCATCGCGGCAGCTGGTAAGGCAGCTTTGGATAAGCTAGAAAAATCAGGCGGCGCGCCCGTACATACCGGTATTAGCGAGATGCACAGGCTGACTCAAGAGGGCTTCGATAAGCTAGGAGATAAAGCGGCCGTCGAACAAAACGCCGCTGCCATACAAGCTGGCGGTATGGACTGGGAGCAAGCCACCAGAGTTCTGGGCGACAGACATATTATGAGAGAAGCTCCGCAGGAAAACATAGGAGCTATAAAAGCCAGTATACAGGCAAATATTACACAGCAAATAAAGTCAGGCACCATGGATGGAAACCAAGCCCAAAAAGTATTGAATAATAGCCGTGCTATGGAAAATATTTCCGACCAAACCAGACAGGAGTTACAGAATATAGTAAATAACGCCGCAAAGCAAGCACAAGCAAGCGGCACGCAGGCTGCAAACGGAGCTCAGACTCAATCATCAGGACAACCGCAATCTACAAGCTCTGGAGCACAGCCAGCAGCATCATCAGGGCAAGCCCGGCAAGCGCATTCTGCTACGCAAACCCCACAGCGACCATCTTCTACACCGCCCGCCCAGTAAGTAAGTTACCCCGTACGTTTTCCTTGACTTTTTATCTAAAAAATGCTAACATAATCCGTATATGAAGTGGTTACGGACACATATGCGGCAGTTAATACAGCGGTCGCGATGGTTTGCATTTCTGACGGCTGGACTGATCGTTGGTGTTTTCGCTGGTACTTTTTTACAATCTACCCCTGTTATGGCGGCAGATGCCACTTGGAATGGACGGTCTTTAGTTTACCAAGACAACACGTACATAAATATCACCGACGAAAACCAGCTGAAGAACATGGGCTTGGATGAAAAAGGCTACGCTTACGGTATGCTAGACAAATCTGGCGGTAAGGAAAAAATGAAAGTTATTTACTTTCCGCCTGGCACCGATATAACAACAGCAACCTCGGCAGAATTTATCGTCTACAACTTTAAAAAACCAAGGACTTACACCAGAGAATCATCAACTACTATTTCCACCGAAGCTGCCGGCGAAAACCCCGATGTTGGCAGCAGCGACTGCGGCATAGCATCGGTGGGTTTTTATATTTGTCCGATCTCGACGTTTTTAGCAAAAAACATGGATTGGCTATATGGTAAACTGAACGATTCTCTGGAGACGCAGCCGCTGAATGTTACTGACAATAAAAGCGGGTTATATTTGGCGTGGAATATTATGCTGGGATTTGCCAACGCGGCGTTTATTATTGCCTTCTTAGTTATTATTTATTCGCAAGTCACCTCAGCGGGAATTAGTAATTATGGTATAAAAAAGATGTTGCCGCGCCTGGCAATTGCCGCGGTGTTAGTGAATATATCTTATTATATTTGTGCGTTTGCTATCGATTTATCAAATATTTCCGGACACGCTCTGCAAGATGTCTTTATGCAGATTAGAACCACGGTTTTAACGACCGGACATTCCAGCGGCGGTAGTATTGAAGTATTTACCTGGGAGAATTTAACAGCGCTTATTTTATCCGGCGGCGCGGCGGCAGTCGGCATCAGAGCCTTTCTGGTCGGCGAGGGCGGAGTTTTAACATCGGCAATTATTCTGTTGTTACCAGTTTTACTGGGAGCGCTGCTGGCAGTTTTAATGGTGGTTTTAGTCCTAGCAGCACGGCATGCGTTGATCGTTATCTTAACAATTATTTCACCGCTGGCGTTTGTTTGCTATTTACTGCCAGGTACAGAAAAGTGGTTCGAAAAGTGGCGCAAAATGTTCATGACGATGCTGATTTTCTTCCCGGCATTCTCCTTATTATTCGGCGGCTCTCAATTAGCAGCGGCAGCAATTTTACAGAATGCATCAACTATCATAGAGGTGATTCTGGGATTAGCGGTGCAGATTATCGCACTGCCATTAACGCCGTTCCTATTTAAGCTGAGCGGCGGAATCCTAAATCGTATCGCTGGAATTGTCAACAACCCAAACAAGGGACTTATCGACAGAACGCGCAACTGGTCTAAAGATAAAAGCACAGAAGTTGCTAACAAGCGGTCGCTGGGTAATGACAACCTAAAAGGCCGGCAGCTTATCCGGCGAGCTGGCCGGCACATGAGCCACCGCCAGCGGCGGACAAAAGAGCGGCAGGAGCGGCTGCAGCAGCAGGCAGACAATATCTATGGCCGGTCTAATCTGCATAAACGAGAAGATTTGCATGCCAAGCAAGCTAAGCGGCAGGCTGAAGTTCTGGCAGCACAAGATGAAAACCGGTACGCCGAAGCAGTTCAAGGACATGTTCCGTCTGACATCACGCGTTCTGCACCTGACAGAGCGTTGCGAAGGCTTTCTGCACAGTGGTCAACCAGGCAAGATCTCAGACAACACCTTAAATATCAGCAATTCATGGATGAGGCAGAAGAGGCTACCCGCAACTTGGCGCTGGAAGGAATCCGCAAATCCAACGCGCAGCGCGCCCAGAATAAGAAGCTGGCTGAGGATGTCTTAACTAATAGTGAATACCAGAGAATGGCGGGCGGCAATGTGTATGTTGACGAACACGGTAATAACCTGGGTATGGATGCAGCGTTAGCAACGGCCGTCGCAGCCTCCCGCGGAGAAACTGCCAAATCTATTGAGGAAGCGCACCAGGTTATTAATCATTACAAATTTAACGCTCAAGAGAAGCAGGAATTGGCAAAGGGCGGCACCGTCTATCGCGGCAACAGGGTGTTTAACCGCAATACCCCGTACGTACTTGAGGCAGCTCTGGAAGATCAGATGAAAAATGGAACAGTGGACGAAGTTGTCGATTTGATCAGCCACATGCCGCCAGAATTTAACGGCTCCGTAGCGGCAGGTTTGGCTTCCTCAAGCGTAAAGGGTAAAGCGCCGTTCTTAGGCGGCAAGTTAATTGACGACATAGTCAAGGGTGATATTCCTAATGAAGATGCTCTTCTGAAGTATGTTGCCGAATGGGTTGAGGGCGGTAAATTCAAATCCGAGGATGTTTCTATTACTGATGCTCAGGGTGTCAAGCTTCTCCAGAAGGCCCTTAATAGCCGCCACGGCAGCATTGTCACAGCAGAGAAGCGAGCTGCCTTCAGGAAGAAGATTGATGAAGCGCTGACAGAGAGAGAACTCAAACGCAATGTCACCGAAGCCGCCAAAGAGCAATATGGAATTCTTAAGACTATGCTGTAATTTGCTATAATATAAGCAGTATGTCTGTGTATAAAGTTCCTCAGGACGTGGAGGCGGAAGACAAGCTGCTTGGACCGTTTAGTTTCCGACAGTTTATTTTCTTAATTATCGCTGTCGTGTCGCTGGGAGCTGCTTATATTCTGGCGCGGATATTACTACCGCTAGGCTTAATTCCTGTGCCGATTGCCTTATTTTTCGGCGCATTAGCACTGCCTCTGAGAAAAGACCAGCCTATGGAAGTTTATTTGGCAGCAGTAATTTCTTTTATGCTAAAACCAAAAAAACGGCTATGGCAGCCTGACGGCATTGAGTATTTGGTGGAGGTTACTGCGCCAAAAACCGAAGAAACAACCCGCAGAAATAGTTATGATCAAGAAGAAGTGCAGCGGCGATTGTCGTATTTGGCAAATTTGGTAGACAGCCGCGGCTGGTCAATTCGCGGCGTTAACGACCCGGACAGTCCGATGCAAGCCGATTTATATAATGAGGCGCAGGCTGCATTCGACCCCTTAGATGAGACTGGGGCAACTGCGCAGAACATTACCAATCTAATCAATCAATCAGATGCTCGGCGGCGGCAGGCAATGATCCAAACGATGTCGGCAGCTCAGCAAATAGCACCTGACGACCCTCAAAGTGCCTCGTCCACAGACAACTCCCAGTCCAGTCAATCATCAAGCTCAAATAGCAGCGCAAGCAATACACAATCCGATCAAACATCAGTTTTAGACGACAGCGCGTCAGTAGATCAACAATCTGATATAGAACAAGCAATAGCATCCAGCATGAAAGCTGGGCCATATCCAACCATGCGTCAATCAACGCTTATACCGCTGGACGAGATACCAGTGCAGCCAGCAGCAGAAGCCTCAGCCCCGACAGCACCGCCGCAGACTAGCCTTGATAGCGTCTCGCCTGCTATAATAGACTTGGCAAAGAACCACAGAGACTTCTCTATTCAGACGATCCAGCGCGTAGCAAACGAGATTGAACAAAGAGAGAAAAAAGCAAAAAAAATGGAAGATGAAGTGGTGATTTCGTTACATTAAGGTGGGAATATGCAGCCAGAATTACAAAACCAGCAACCGTATCAGCCGCCAGTACCGCAGCAAGCCAATGCGGCTATTTCTGACGGTAGTGTTCCACAGCAGCAGTCAATCGGTTCCGGGCAGCAGCCAGCAAACCAAACGCCTAAGGCGCAAGCGCCAAAAGACAAGAAGAAAAACGCCGCGATCAGCACCCAAAACACGTTGTTATTCTCAGAGATGCGCGAGAACATGATTATTATGAGCGACGGCAGTTTTCGAGCGGTGGTTGAATGCCAATCGATTAACTTTGACTTAATGAGCGCAAGGGAGCGGGAAGGCGTTGAATTTAGTTATCAAAATTTTCTTAATTCGCTTTATTTTCCTGTGCAAATTCTAATTCGCTCGCGGCGGGTGGATATCGGACCATACCTTGACCGGCTGGCAGAAATTCGCCGCAACCAAGATAATATGCTTTTAAACGTGCTGATGGACGATTATATGGATTTCATTGACGTGCTAGCCCAAGAGGCCAACATTATGGATAAGAGTTTTTACGTAGTGGTGCCTTATTACCAAAAAGGCGACGAGAGTGTGACTAAACAACAAGCCAAGGGTTTGTTCAACAGCTTTTTCAGCGGCAAAAAAGAAGCTTCTGTAACAAAAATTGATCAAGCAACCTATGCGAAAGCGAAAGATGAGATTAAAAACCGCCTTGATTCGGTGATGAGCGGTATGTTCCAGATGGGCGTCAAAAGCCGCCAATTGAACACTAGAGAATTAGGCGAATTGCTTTACGTGTCATATAATCCTGACACATCATCCAGAGAATCGCTAACAGCTATTGATCCAAGCGAGCTGACAACCACTTACATCACCAAAGGACAAGGCCAGCCGCCAACAGGAGGGGGATTATTGTAATGGCAAAGAAGAAAGACGCTATCGATATCGCGGCGCAGCAGCGAGCGCGCGAACAAGCCGAAGTTGAGCAAGCTTTCCTGACAGGCGTCAGGACGATGCGCGATTTTATCGCGCCCAGCAGCCTGGAGCTTCATGCCGACCATTTCCGTTTGGGCGCAAAATACGGCCGAACGATGTATGTATACGGTTATCCGCGACAAATTTACACTGGTTGGCTTAGCTCGGTGATTAACATCGACGAAGTTCTGGACATTAGTATGTTTATTTATCCAGTTGATACTCAAGTGGTGCTTAATAATCTGCGTAAAAAAGTGACGCAGCTGGAAGCTACCATGAATATTAATACGGAAAAAGGCAAAGTGCGCGACCCGGCATTGGAGGCGGCTTTGCAGGACGCCGAAGAATTGCGCGACCAGCTGCAAATTGGCGCTGAAAAGTTTTTCCGTTACGGATTATATATCACGATTTATACTGACAGCATGGATGAATTAAATTTCGTGCAGCATAAAATTGAGACAATTTTCGGCCAGCAGCTGGTATTCTCAAAAGTCGCTTCCAGCCAGCAAGAACAGGGGCTGAACAGTACTATTCCGCAATTAACCGACGAGCTGCAGGTTCGCCGCAATATGAACACCAGTGCTATTTCTACCAGTTTCCCATTCACATCAGCCGACCTGACCGACGGTAAGGGTGTGTTATATGGTATCAACATGCACAATAATGGCCTGGTGATTTTCGACCGTTTTTCTTTGGAAAATGCTAATATGGTAGTGTTCGCTAAATCTGGTGCCGGCAAGTCATTTACTGTCAAATTGGAAGCGCTGCGCAGCATGATGATCGGTTCGGACATCGTGATTATTGATCCGGAAAACGAGTATCAGAAACTATGCGATGCGGTCGGCGGCAGCTATATCCGCTTGAGCCTGAGTAGCGACACGCGCGTTAATCCATTTGATTTACCAAAGGTAATCGACACTGACGAAGCTGATGATGCCCTGCGGGCCAACCTGGTAACACTGCATGGTCTATTACGGCAAATGTTGGGCGGTCTCCAGTCTGACGGGCAAATTACATCTGGACTATCGCCAGCAGAAGAAGCCGATATCGACCAAGCCTTGATTGACACCTACGCCCGCGTCGGCATCACCTCCGATCCGTTAACTCACCATTCGCTACCGCCGACAATTTCCGATTTATACGACACCTTGCTGCATATGGGCGGTACTGGTCCGGCGTTAGCACAGCGACTGCGCAAATTTACCGCTGGTACATTTGCCGGCATTTTCTCGCAGCAATCAAACATTGACATTAATAACCGGATGGTAGTATTTAATATCCGCGATTTGGAGGACGAGCTGCGGCCAATTGCCATGTATATCGTGCTAAATCATATCTGGAATATTACCCGCACCGACCAGAAGCGGCGCATGCTGATCGTTGACGAGGCCTGGCAGCTAATGCGCTACGATGATTCGGCCAGCTTCTTATTTTCTTTAGCGAAGCGCGCCCGCAAATACCAGTTAGGATTAACCACCATTACCCAGGACGTAGAAGACTTCGTCGGCAGTAAGATGGGACGGGCAATCGTTTCCAACTCGTCAATTCAGCTGCTTCTTAAACAATCCACCAGTGCCGTTGATGTCTTGTCGCAAGTCTTCAAATTGACCGAGGAAGAACAAAAGCGGTTATCTAACTTCCCAGTTGGGCAAGGCCTATTCTTCGCCGGACAAAACCACGTCCACATCCAAATTCAAGCCAGCGACACCGAATATAACTTAATAAACACCAGCCCGGTAGCCAAGCAAAAACGGCCGTCAGAAATCCCGGTCGGCGGGTACGGAGACGTGTAGTATAATTGAGGATATATGGCAACAAAAACGAGACCGCCAAGGATTGACTATACCACGGACGATAGGGCCGACGAGAGACTTAGTCCTGCCGAGCAAGCTAGGTTTGATCAAGCCCAGGCTGATTTCGGCGAGTCAGAGTTAAGCGACCGCGAAAAAGCTGCCATTGCTGGTCTTGAATCTCAGTTCGGCGATTCTGAATCTGATATAGACGGCCGTCGAATTGACGCCGCCAGCGAAGCCGCCGACAGGCAAGAATCTTCCGTGCCGCAAGATAACGGATTCTACCAGCCAACAGCCAACAAAGGTTCTGGCAGAAAACAGCCATTAACGTTAAAGGGCGTGTTAAAAAAGGGCGGACCAGCAGGCATCATAACCGCCCTTATCGGCGGCGGAGCATTTATCGGCGGATCAATGGCAGGACCGATGGCGCTGTTATTTAATATCAGCGAAAACGTTACTGAGCAAAACGATTCCGCCTCAGTAGCTAAAGAAACCCGATTCATGAAAACCCTTAAGCATATGCTGAAAGAGCGCGGCTATAAAAGTAAGCTTGGCACTAAAATGGGCAAACTGTCTAATAAGGGCATCTCAAAGTTATCAAAAAAGGGAGTTGTTCCCTACAATAAAGATGGCAGCAAATTTGATATCGGTAAAAATGGATATCCAGACCATCAACCAGACAAATGGGCCGTTGACGGCGGCAAGCCAATGGATAAGGATAAACTGGTTAATCATCTACTAGAAAAGGGCAACGAAAAACAGGCTAATAAAGTATTTGGCAGATATGGTGCATTTAAGATGCGTGTCAAGGCCTGGGTGGGAAAACACATTAAAAAAAGCTTCCTTAGTAAATTTGGACTAAAAAGAAATGGCGGGCTTGCTGGTAAAATAGACAAGAAATTAAAAATAAGCGAGCGTTTTAAGAAGTTCAAGGATAAATTTCCAAAGTTTGACTCAGGCAAGGCAGGAACAAACCTTAAAGAAAAAGTAAACAAAAACATGGGTAAATCTAAATTGGGTGGATTCCTTTATCTTTTGGCAACAGCGACATGCATAGGCGTAAAAATACCGACCATGGTAGCCGTAGCAGTAACTGCTATACAACTAGTTCCTATTATAGGCGTGGCTTTTGATGTGATACTAACACCATCATCAAAGGCTAAAGCAGCTGGGTTTGGCAGCGGTTTTACCCCTGAGCAAATGAATACCCTCGGAACAGTGCTAACCGAGAGAGGAGTTGTCGAAGGGTCTCAAAATACCGAAGGAGCAGCCACAGACTCGTCGATATTTATGGCATCTTTTGGTGCAATTAAAAATAAGCAAGCAATCTCCGATTTTGTTCCAGGTTATAAAATGATTACTAGCCCAATTGTTCAGGGTGCTAGAAAAGTTGGAGAGGCTCTTGAGCCTGCCTGCAATATACTGCTAGGTCCGGTTGCGATGTATGCTACTATGGGAGCTGAAGCGGCTATGACTGCTTATTCGGGTGGAATATATTCCCTCATTTCTTGGATAGGTAAAGAGGTGATAAAGAGTTACATTGGAGATTGGGTGTCAGGACTCGTTTCAGGAATGCTTGGACCGGTGTTTAAAGATTTGGCAGAAAATGACATGCTGCCAAAAGCAAGGTTCAAAGATCTAGGTGATGCACTAGGTATTGGTCTAGCGGCATTCTTCTCGTCCGGAGGTATGGCGCAAATGTTACCGACCCTAAAGACCAGCCAATTAGCTGAATTTGGCGAAATCCAGCTAGCCAACGAAGAATTTCAAAAAAGAATGGATATCGCATCGCTAAGTCCGTTTGATACTTCCAGTAAATACACCTTTATGGGTAGCATCGTTCACAACATGGGTAATATGATGCTGGCAAATAGAACTTCCGACGGATCGTTTGTCTCCACATTATCCAATATCTTAAAACTACCGTCATTCGCCCTATCGTTCTCGTCTGCTGCTCATGCCAAAAGTACTATATATTCGGGGAGTTACTGCGACTATGGCAAGGAATTTAAACAAGACAGCGACGAGGGTATGCCGGCAGTAAATATGGCAGGACTACCCTGTACTGGTATTACAAAAAGTCAAGCTAATATGTCAACCGAGGAGGCTATTTCAATCGCCGAAGACGAAGGCTGGATTGATGACAATGTAGAGATAAAAGAGGGAGCTACCATTAGCGACTTGTTAGAGAGCAACTATATCAAAGAGAACACTCCTTTACGAGATTTTATTGAATCATGCGGTAGTGCAGAAGGTGGTGATTACTGGACTAATATGAACAGTTGCACCGTACCAGATAACGCTACATCGACCACCCTAGACAAGACAAAAACCTCAGAATCCACAGGATTGAAAGATGAAGATGGTAATGAGGTCAGCTATACAGCAGAAAAAGAAGGAGTAGGAGAGACTGTTGATACTATTAGCAATAAAAAGCTAGCGGCAATGTCGGTGTTGTTGCTTGATTTCCAAGTCGCCCAGTCGATGAACGGTGAGGATGAAGATGATGGGTCAGAAGAGCCAGCAGAAGAACCGAGCGGATCTTCCTCTACAACCGCCACTGCGGTCGGTACTCCAGAAAACGTGCAAAGCACTGGATCTGGGTGGACAATCAAACCGAATACCGATTATACTGGCGTGCAGTGTAGCGCTGGATCAACTGACGGCGGTACTTATGACGCAACTGTAGACGGCGGCACATCAAAAATCAGGATATGTTTGGTTACTGTAGGTAACTCTACGGCAAAAGTCAACTCTTTAATAGCAGAAAAAATAAAACAAATGATGGAAGCTGCACATGCTGCCGGAGTAAATATCACCCCTGAGAGTGACTTCCGCTCTTCGGCCGACCAGGCGGCCTTATATGAAAAAAACTGTCCAGGAGGAACATGTAGCGTGGCGACAGCCAAGCCGGGAACTTCTCAACACGAACGAGGATTGGCTGTCGACTGGGGACTAAACGGACAAACAATCTGTTTTCCAAATTCCACTTGCCCAGCCGGGTCAAACGCCGGGTATGATTGGCTGATGGCAAATTCTAAGAACTATGGATTCTATAAACTTGATTCGGAGGCATGGCATTTCTCAACGTCTGGATTTTAATTATGGAAATTATAGAAAAGATTATAACATTCATTAAACGACACCGCATCCTGACTTTATTTGTGTTGTCGTTTGTTTTATTAACCGTGCTATATATAGTAGTACAAAATCCGCCAGATGATAAATTTACTACTATTTTATCCTCAGACAGGAAATTAAAAAAATCTACCACAAGTAAAATTAGTGTTAATACTACCGACAGCGCAGATAGATCAAACGCTGAATACGTATCCGAATTAATAAAATCAAATCCCGATAGATACAGAAACAATGAAGTAACATCTTACACGGTTCTTAAAAAAACGGGCGACTATAGCGTTGCTGCAGTTGAAATATATAATAATGTAGAGAATAGATCATACACCGAATATGTTATATTTCAAAATTCAAAGTTGATCTCCGGCGTCCTCAGCAGCTATCAATCTTCCTACCTGCAAAGCAGCGGCGTTCCAGAAGAAATAATTAAGGCATATGCAGAGAAAAAAGGCGATGTATAAAAAATTTTGTCTAGGAATCTGTGTTTTTATGGCGATAACTATGACTCTTCAGCCAATGACTTTAGCTGCGCCACGCAGCAAGGAAGCGCTAGAAGCTATATACGAAGAACAGGATATACGCTGGTTCAGAGAAGGCGATAAAGACCCTTGTAAAAAATCAGGTTCTACTGGCGATATTTCAGGAAACAGCAACCAAGAGAAGATTTGGAATTTTTTACGAGGGTCGGGACTCAGCGCAGAACAAGCAGCCGGCGTGATGGGCAACATGCAAGCAGAGTCTGGATTTAGCCCAACAAGACACGAAGCAAGCCAGGGTTGGTCGAGTGGCGGCTGGGGTCTAGCGCAATGGACATTTGGACGAAGAACTGCTATTGTCAGCAAATTACCAGAAGAATTAAAAAAATACCACAGCCAAGAATATGGCGGTCCTGCTGACGAGAACGGCACCTTAAGTTCTATTCCGATTGAAGACAACGATAAGTTATTAAAATTTGAATTGGAATATCTTGTCCAGGAAAGCACCAGCCGACCAGTCACCGCCGCAGGCTTCTCTGGAAGCGGATCAAACGAATGGGAGAGATTAAAAGAGCAAACGACCCTCGAGAATGCCACAGTTTTTTGGCATAACAACTTTGAAATTTCCTCCGACCCGCCATCCAGGGTGATGAGCGTCCGCGGCGGTTTTGCACAGGCAATATACGACAAATTCAAAGACTCTTCAGGATCTTCTTCATCATCGTCAACGTCGACGTCCAGCTCAAAAATTACTTTCTTGGGCGATTCAATAACCGTCGGCATGCAATCTGATTTAACATCCAATTTTTCAGGCTCAAACGTGGAAGCAGAAGTCGGTAAGGGTATATCTTGGTTAAACGAAAAAATAGACTCGGGAATCACAATAAATGAAACAGTGGTTATCAACATAGGTACTAACGACAATTTCCCGGTCGACCAAGCTAAAACAATGCTCGATAAGCTGAAAGATAAAAAAGTCTACTTAGTGAACAACTTCGGTAAAGGCGGTAGTGTCGACTTTGAATTAGTCAATAAAAACATAAAAGAGGCAGCAAACGGGCGCACCAACGTGAAAGTATTAGATTGGAAAGCTGAAGTTGAAAAAAAGGCTAAAGCTGATGGCGTAAGCGACCGGGATTTCTACAAAGAGGATGGCTACCACATAAACGAAACGAAAGGTAAGGAGCTTTATATTCAATTTCTAAAAGATTCATTAAAGGGAATCGGAGACGGTGAATCAGAGGAGTGTGCCTCTAGTTCTTCAGCAGATGGAAGCTTTTCTGAGTACGTCTTGAAATATGCTTGGCCAGAAACACCGAAGCGTACTGACAAAAAACCAGAATACGCTGAAGCCATAACAAAAGCAAAAAGCGAGGGGCGCTACGTTGGAAGTAGCTGTTTCGGCGGCGGCGTTGACTGCGGCGGCTTCGTAACAACCATTCTTCACGACAGCGGGTTTGAACCTAGATATAACCATAACGGAAAACAATCCGAAGGAGCAGGTGCTACACCTACACAGAGAGCTTGGGCAGAAGCTAACTGGCAAAACCTTGGTACCGGAGGCTCGGTTAACATCAATGACTTAAAGCCTGGTGACGTCGCCCATAGTCCAGGACATACTTTCGTGTATGTGGGGCATATTGATGGCTTTGCCACTGAGATAGCGTCAGCGTCCCAATGTGAAACCGCACCAAAAGCGGGTATGGAGAGTCTTGTATCTGAAAGCGTAACATGGTTTAGAAAGAAGTAGGAGATACTATGGAGATAACAGAAAGCCAAAAAAAGTACATCATACTAGCGCTGTCAATATTATGCGCAGCAATGTTACTTCTTATTGTTAGTACTGTCATCGGACGCGCAGGTAAGACTGCCGTATCGTTTGTGGTTTCTCCAGATGAAACGCAAATTGAATTTAATAATCAAAAAATAACTGGATCAAAAACAATCTACCTAAAACCTGGAACATACTCTTTCAAGGCAACCAGAAACGGATTCAAAGAAAATACTATCCAAACAACCGTCAGGGATAAACCAGTACGAGTAGTATTCGCCTTAACACCAACAGGTAAGGTGTCTAAATCAGAAAAATCAACCAACGCCCCCAAAATAGATAAAATTACCACCGAAGCACTGGAAAAAGAACAAACAAAGCTTGCGGAAGCTAATCCTATCATTAAAAAACTGCCAATTAAAAATTTCATTTATTCTATCGGTTACAGAGCAGATAGCAGCAAAGAAAACGGCATTATCATAGAAATAGACGCTCCTAAAGGTTATAAAAATGCTGCCGTTAACGAGATAAGAAAGGCTGGTTTTGACCCTTCAAAACTTAATATTAATTTTAGGGATTATGCAAATCCGTTCACGGAGTAGATTGATACATGAGTAGAAAACGTATATTATTAATTACCGCTGGCGCATCGCTGTTTATTATCCTGCTGTCTGCTTATTTATTCATAAAACCTTCTCGCCAGGTAAGTATCAACTTTGATAGAGATAATCTATCAGCAACGATAAGCAGGCGATCTGGTAAATCAATCGATAAGGTAGCTGACATAAATAATTCGTCAACATTAAGACTACCCGATGGCAACTATACTATAAAAACTTTCTCTAAAAATAATGTTATAAAAGAAAATACCACCAACTTTACCGTAAAAGATAAAGATACCACCGTTAACATAAGAACCGAATATAGCCAGGCGTTCATAACATCAGAAGTCAATAAGTATAGGAAAAACATAGAATCGACATTGTTCGCCAAATATCCCGCGCTAAAAACTGGCTATGTTTTTAACAAAGAAACATTGTCCGGAAAAAACGCCGAATGGTACGCCGCAGCATACCAAGAAAAAGCACAAGCAAAGAATTCTGGCGATTCTTATATCGTGATTATGAAAAAGAATGGTAATTCTTGGGATATTAAAAATCGGCCGCAGATCGTCAACACCACGCACAACACATCAAATATACCTGAAAACGTTTTGGAAGACGCTAATAAATTAGCTTATTTCTAAAACTCAATTCGCCCTAGCTCTTCAGCGGCATAATAATATGCGTATAATCAGGGTTTTTAACCTGCTCGCGAATGACGCATGGCGACAGTTTGCCATTGAAAGAAAACACGATATCATCATCGTCAATCACATTCAAAACTTCGGTTAAATACCGCGAATTCAGCGTAATTTGCCCGTCGGCAGATATTTCTGCGGCTGCTTCTGAGGTATTTTCCCCCAGTTCGGAAGCAATTGAATGAATCGACAATAAAGATTTATCCTTAGACGCCGTTAAGGTAATGCCGCCGCCAGACTCGCGGGCAAATAGCGCCGCAATTTTAGTGATTCTGCTAAAATCTGCTTTTTTAATCTTTATTTCAATATCCGAAGTTGCCGGAATAAGTTGTTTATAATCAGGAAATTTGCCGTCAATCAAGCGGCTGACTATTTCCATATTATCGGTCCGAAAGCAAACCTGCGTGTCGTCGAATAAAATCGTCAATTGCTCCTCGTCATCAGCACTTTTACTAACCTCAGCCAACGTCGATGCCGGAATGATTGCCTTCAGCTCGCTATCCGACTTCATCATTTTTTTCTCTGCCAGTCGGTAGCCGTCAGTCGCCGCCAAATACAAATAACCTTCGTGCGTTTGCCAATAAATGCCCGTCAGCACCGCGCGCGTCGTATCGCTACTGACCGCAATCTTTGTCTGATTAATAGCCTTTTTTAAGTCTCCAGCCGTAATTTCATAGCGAACTGCGGCAGTTTCATCGACAGTCGGTAGTTCAGGATACTCGTCAGCAATAACGCCGTTAATTACTGACGAGAACTTACCGGAAGTAATATTGAGATGGCTATCTTTAGCCTCCAGCTCGACTGTACCGCTTGGTAAATTGGTAATAAATTCAGATACCAAGCGAGCGGGAATAGTAATTGATCCCGGCTGGTCAATTTTAGCGCCGACATATTGGGTGGAGGCAATCTCCAAATTAGTGCCAGCAATTAATAATCTACCGCCGTCAGTCCGTAATAGAATATTATTTAAAATAGCTAGCTCATTTCTACTGGACGCAACATCCTTAATAAGATTAAGTGCTTTGGCTAATTTTTCTTGGGCGATTGATACTTTCATATTACTTATTATAATCCTTTTTTATTAATTCGCGGTGATAATAATAGGCGTTGTGGAAACTGAGTAAAAAATATATTCAAACAGGGGTGATTTGACAAATCTAGCGGTGGAAAACCCTGTGTATGAAGTGTCGGTTTTATGGTGGATATTGATGGAGTGTTCCACTGGTTGAAAAGACGCCAAATATTATACACAGTTATGCCGTTTATTAACTCGCTGCCAATTCGCAGGTTGTTCGCAGGTTTTCCACTACTAATGAACATATAATTTATCCCGGATGTCGTTTATTTGTTCGCGGATACTGATATTAACCGTACTTTCTTTAGTAACTTTATTTACCGAATGCATGGCGGTGGTATGATCTTTACGCCCTAATTCCTGGGCAATTTTCGGAAAGCTCATTTTAAGTTCGCTGCGCAGCAGATACATGGCAATTTGCCGCGGCATTGCGACGAATTTATCGCGCCGAGCTGAACACATATCTTTAACTTCAATATTATAGTAACGGGCGGTTTTATCGATAATCTGCTTGGCAGTGATGTGCTGCGGGCGAGTTCGCTTCATGTCTCCTAAAATCCCTTCAGCGGCCATAATATCGGGTGTGAAATCCTGCATTTCTGCGTAGGCCAGCAGTCGGTTTAGGGCGCCTTCCAGCTCACGAATGTTAGTCTTGAAATTGGTTGCTAAATATTCAACTACGTCAGAGTCCAGCTCAAAACTGCTCAAAGCGGCTTTAGCCTTGACGATAGCGCAGCGGGTCTCAAAGTCGGGCATTTGAATGTCAATTGCCATACCCCATTCAAATCGGCTGCGCAAGCGGTCAGTCAGGGTGGGGATGCTTTTTGGCGGCTTGTCGGAGCTAATGATAATTTGCTTATTATTCTGGTGAAGGTCATTGAATGTATGAAAGAATTCGTCCTGGGTTTTCTCCTTGCCGGCAATAAACTGCATATCGTCGACAATAAGCACATCAACGTTGCGATATTTATCGGAAAAACCTTTTTTCTTAAAGCGAATCGAATCAAGAAATTCATTGACGAATGTTTCTGTAGTGATATACAACACGCGCGCCGATGGCTGTTTTTTAACAATGGCGTTGCCAACAGCTTGCATTAAGTGCGTTTTACCGAGGCCGGCGCCGCCGTACAGGTAAAGCGGATTATACTTAGCGCCGGGGTGTGAAGCGACTGCCCGGCAAGCGGCATAAGCTAGGTCATTGCTGGAGCCGACAATAAAGTTTTCAAAAGTATAGCGCGGGTTAAGGTTGCTGGAATTTGATTTTTTAGACGGGATGATGAGCGAATCTATCGCATTAGATTTTGATTGCTCTTCCTGGGTGATTTCACGATTAATCCGCGGTTTTCTGGCGCCGGATTTGACGCTGTAGGTAATTGCTGGCGAATTGATGCCGTTATGGGACAGGGCTTCCATGATTTGCGGGTGAAACCTCTTCTCAAGCTGGGCTCTGACGAAAATATTTGGCGCGACCACCACAACTTCTTTGTCGGATATAATCTCCAGCTTGGTATTTTTAAACCAAGCAGTAAAAGACGACGATGATACAGTAACTTCAATTTCGCCCAAAACACCCTGCCACACTGCGCGATCGTTCACTAATTTACCCCTTATTTCTTTAATAATCTTAATACTACTATAGCAAAAGATTAGAGTTTTCCACAAGCATAAGATGTGTTACACTAAGGACTATAACAAACAGAGGTAGCGTTTTCCACAGCGGCGAACTACCTCTGTAAAATTGTGGAAAAGTAATGCCAAGCAGTGGAAAAAAGCTTCGCTGCTTGCAAAAAAAGTCAAAAAAATGTACACTATATGATGATATGCCAAAGCGAACATTTCAACCACACACTCGTCATCGTGCTAAGACGCACGGTTTTAGGGCGCGGGTTTCTACCAAAGCTGGCCGCGTAGTGCTAAAACGCCGCCGCTTGAAAGGTCGCGCGAAGATTGCTATTTAAGCAAATATTTATCAAAAGTTCCGTCGATAGCAGCGGGACTTTTTGATATAATTATAAAATATGTTGCAACAAGCTAACCGATTTCACGGGCATGGCAGCCTGCGCTTTGTTTATAAAAACGGACAGACGGCGCGCTCTTCGCTGGCGGCTCTGAAATACATCCAAAATCCGTACCGTAAGAACAGCAGGTTTGCGGTAGTGATTAGTAAGAAAGTCTTAAAGTCTGCGGTTCGCCGAAACCGGATGCGCCGCCGTATATATGAAATTATTCGCCGCGAGCTGCCAAACTTAAAAAATAGCCAGGATATAGCGGTCATTGTTTTTTCGGTAGAAGTGCTGGCTATGCCGCACGCTGAGCTGCAAGCAGCCATCAAAAACCTCTTTTTTCAAGCCAAACTGTATAAATAACAGTAATTTTGTTATAATATAGTGTATGAGTTTTTTTGATACAGTAATTGTTCAGCCGATTTTTAATCTGTTGATGTTGATTTATAGTTTGATTCCGGATTTTGGCGTCAGTATTATTATTTTCACGATTTTGGTGCGCTTGTTGTTGTGGCCGCTGGTGAAAAAGCAGTTGCACCACACTAAAGCGATGCGCAAAATGCAGCCGGAGCTGGCGAAAATCAATAAGCAATATGCGAAAAACCCGCAGATGCGTAATTTGGCGATGATGGAGTTGTATAAAAAGCACAATATTAGCGTTTTCGGTCCAATTGGCATACTATTAATTCAGTTTCCGATTTTGATCGCTATGTACCGAGTGGTGCAGATTTTTGCATCAAACCGGGCGGATTTGGGTAAATATGTCTACGGCGCCGTGAAAAACTTACCGGTAGCAAATAATTTGGTAAACAATCCAGATCAGTTTAACCAAAACTTTTTGGGCATTTTTGACCTGACGCAGCATGCAATATCGAAAAACAGCGTAGTAATCGGCTTGCTGGTTTTAGCGGTTTTAGCGGCTGTTTTGCAATATTTGACGGCAAAACAGTTGTCGCCTAATTCTGATAGCAAGCGGCGGCTGCGCGATATACTAAGCGAGGCGGGCAGCGGCAAGGAAGCCGACCAGTCGGAAGTTAATGCAGTTGTTTCCAGGAAAATGATGAAGTTTATGCCAGTTATGGTGTTTTTGATAATTATTTATCTGCCAGGAGCGCTGGCGATGTATATGACAACTGCCAATGCGGTGGGCTATTTGCAAAACCTTATTATTTTACGAAAAGACTCTTCCGAGATGGAAGATATAGCCAATGAAAAAGCACCTAAACCCTCGAAAACAAAAGCTAAGAAACGCGCAGACAATGCCGCCGAGGCGCGGGTAACGCGAATAAAAGCTAAGGGTTAGGAGGGGAATATGGATAAAATTCAAACGATCAAATTTGCGAAACAATATCTGGAAGATTTGCTAACGTTTTTTGATTTGAATCTGGATGTAGATGTAAAAATTGAGGATGATATCGTGGTGGCGGCAGTGCCGCATAGCGATAAAAGCAGTATTTTGATCGGGCGGAATGCCGAGACGCTGCGCAGTATCCAATATTTACTATCTGCTACGCTGAATAATGCTGGCGCGCCAGTTTCGCGGGTTAATTTGGATATCGCTGATTATAAAAAACAGCATGCTGAGAAAATTATTGAGAAGGCGCGCGGTTGGATTGAAGAAGTTCGCCGGACTGGCGAATCAAAAATCGTCAATTTGAGTGCGGCTGATCGTTGGACAGTACATCATTTGGCAAGTGAGTATAGCGATATTGAGACGCACTCTGAGGGCGAAGGCCGAGATCGCCAACTGATTATTAGTCAGAAGAGTTCTTAGATTTTTTGAAAACTACTCTGGAATAGAGAGTATAATTCCAGATAAGGCTGGCGGCGGTGGCGATTAGCTTGCTAATAAGTAAGGCTGCTGGTTTATTTACGCCAAGATTTGTGAATACTGGCGTGATGGCGGTAATAATAATTGTTTGAATGACCCACAGACCAAAGAGAGTAACAACGGTAAATAATAAGAATTGTCTTTTTAGGTTTTTAGATGTTGATTTGAAAGTATATTTTTTATTAGCAAAGAAAGAGAACAAAAAGGCAACAAAAGTTGATATAAAATTAGCCAATTCTTTCGGGACATTAAAGAGTGTAGTTAAGGTAAAGAGAATACTGAAATCAATTACCGTATTAATACTGCCGACGATGGTAAAACGTAGTTTATCGGCGTGCTTTTTTGCGATTTCCTGCATGATATTCCTCCATTAAATATAGCGGTCGATTTTTAGTCTCAATAAATATCCGGCCGACATATTCGCCAATTATTCCTAATGATAATAACTGAACGCCGCCTAAGAATAGGATAACTGCCATTAAGGAAGAATAGCCGGCGCCAGTCGGAACTCCGAACAAAGGGCGAACTAAAAGATATATAATCCAGCAGAAAGCGACGAAGGAAATGATAAATCCAAAGATGGTAGCCATTCGCAGCGGCGCGGTGGTAAAACTAGTGATGCCGTCAATAGCTAAGTTGATTAATTTGCGATAATTCCACTTAGTTTGGCCAGCCAATCTGGGGTCGCGGTCGTAAAAAATCTCCTTTTTTCTGTAGCCAATCCAGCTAAAAATCGCTTTGGTGTTGCGCTGAGATTCGCGAAATTGCCGCAGCGCCTCAATACAGCGCCGATCCAGCAAGCGAAAATCGCCGGTATCAATCTGAATAGGAATACTGGTCGATTTTTGGAGGATTCGGTAATACCACTGGCTGGTCTTTTTCTTTAGCCAAGTTTCGCCCTGTCGGCTGCTGCGGCGAGCATAAACATCATCATAACCGTCTTCCCAATAGGCAATCATCTCTTTTATTAATTCTGGCGGATCTTGCAAATCAGCGTCAATAATCACGGCAGCGTCGCCTTCAGTATGGTCAATTCCGGCAAGCATCGCTATTTCTTTACCGAAGTTGCGCGACAAGTTGATATAGCTGATGCGCGTATCTTTCTGAGCTTGATTGGTAATAATAGATAAAGATTCATCGACGCTGCCATCATTGATGAATAGAAATTCAAATTGGTAATTGGGAGTATTTTTTGCGACATCATCTAAGCGCTCAAATAGTTTAGGAAGGACAGACTTTTCATTATAGACAGGGATGAGGAGGGTGATTGATTTCATGATTTCGAGTGTATTATTTTATCCTGAAAAAACGCTTAAATTTCAGCAGTCCAGTTTGGTTAGGTAAAGGTCCATCGTGGATGATGCTGCGGATATAATTGACAGAGACCTTGCGGTTTTTTTGAATAGACCAGCGTTTATGGTAGGCAGCGGGCTTACGAATTATTGAGGCTAATATACCTTTGAAAGCTGGCCAGCCGTTGCCGTGGCGGACGGCGCTGGCGAAAATTAGCCAATATGTTAAGAAAAAGCGCAGGCCAATATACCAAAATAACTTCCCTGGAACGTTTTCAATGAAGACTAATGGCAAGTTTTTGAAGGTATTATAAACGGCGAGACCAGGCACTTTTTTGCTGCTGGCGCCAACCTTGTGATAAGCGATGGCTTTGGGTGTAAAGCGGACCTTCCAGCCGGCTAGTTGGGCGCGAAAACTGAGGTCGACATCTTCGTAATACATGAAAAAGTCCTCGTCGAACATATCGATATCGTCAAACATTGCCGCGCGATAAATCGCTCCGCCGCCAGTCGCGCCAAAAACCTCGCCAGGCT
>CAUUVR010000001.1:0-208137 GCA_963548945.1 uncultured Candidatus Saccharibacteria bacterium | reverse complement strand
TACTACTGTTCGGCGCTGGTTTGCCCGATTCCGCAAGCAACTGCCTGACAGCAGCTCACTAACCTCAGCATGGCACAGCTCGTTGAAATTAACAAATACCGTCGCTTGTTTCAGTCCTCTGATTTTCCGCAAGCAACGGTGGCCATAGACGAAATCAAAAACACTGGGACGTTCGTGGAAGTTGAGGTTTTGTCAGATGATGAGACTAGTGCCCTAGCGATGATTAGTGACATTGAGACTAAACTTGGCCTTGACTCGGCAGAAGTTGTCACGCGGCCTTATCGGGATATTTGTATGGGATTGTAGAAGCTGTTTTCAAAACTGCTCCAAAAAGTCTAACTTACCGCTTTCAAAATGCCGCACGTCCTCGATGCCATATTTCATCATTACCAGCCGATCGATGCCGCAACCAAAGGCAAAGCCAGTGTATTCATTCGGATCGATGTCAGCAGCTTTCAGCACATTCGGGTGAATCATGCCGCAGCCTAGCAGTTCGATCCAGCCTTCGCCCGAACAAACCTTACAATCCGGATTTTTTCCTTCACAGAACGGACAGCTCAATGCAAATTCAAAACTCGGTTCAGTGAACGGGAAATAAAATGGATTGACGCGCACATCCAATTTCTTGCCATAATATTCCTGCAAAAACTCTTGCAGCGTGGCAATGAGATTACCGACGTTGACCCCCTTGGCGACATACACGCCCTCAACTTGATAGAATGTGTGCTCGTGCCGCGCGTCCAGATCTTCGTTACGGAACACCCGGTCGGGTACAATCGCCGCTATCGCCTCGCCCCTCGCCAAATTGCCATGATATTTTTTCAGTACACGGTTTTGCATGGTTGAGGTGTGCGCTGGCGCGATCAAGCGGTCGCCATTAACATCAGTTTCCTCGGTCATGAACGTGTCATAATCATCACGTGCTGGGTGACCCTTCGGGAAGTTCAAGCTCTCAAACATATGGAATTGATCGTCAATCTCACGCGACTCTTCCGTCACAAAGCCCATGCGGTTGAAAATGTCAGAAATACGCTCAATCTCGGCGCTCAGCGGGTGAATCGTGCCCCGCTCACTCGGCAGTAATTCAGGCTGCGATGCATTGATATCCATCGGCGCCGTCACGTCAATTGGCGGCAAATCGACTTTTGATAGTTCATCTTCGCGAGCCGTAACTGCCTGCTCCAACTCCTGCTTCAGTTCATTAACTTTCTTACCAAACGCCCCGCGCTCCTCGGCCGGTAATGTCGCAATAATGCCATATAGTTCCCGCAGCTCCGCGCTCCGCAATACACTGCGCGGTTCAGCCGCCTCGGCTACGCGTGATAATAATAGTGCTCGAACTTCATCCAACTTTTCCATGTCATCGCCCCTGCATTAAAAACATACCGACAACCACAGCCGCCATGATCACAACTATAATCCAGGCCGGCGCCAGCGTCGTCGTCTGCTTCGTATCTTCCAAATATTTCACATCTTCCACGCCGTCCAAGCTAGCTTTTTCTTGCAAGCCCGACGCTTTCGCCTTTTCGCGCAGTTCCGCCGCAATGCGCTCTTGTAGTTCGCTGCGCTGATCGTTTTGATTCACAAATAATCCCATGACTATAGTATAACAAATTATGCTATAATAGTTGCAATACTATTTTAAGGAGGGAGTATGGCTACGAAGAAAACTTCAAAGAAAGCCCCGGTTAAAGCCAAAGCAAAGAAGACTGCTGCCGCTAAGACCGAAACCAAAACGACCGTTAAACGAGTCGTTACCGAATCTGTTGCGGCCAAGAGCGAACGCACCAAATTAGATTCTAAATTACCAAACAACTTAATCAACATCGTCATCGCGGAGATCGTTGGCACGTTTATCCTAACGCTAGCAGCGCTATTTTCTGCCAGTATCTTAGCGCCGTTTTACGTAGGATTAACTTTAATGCTGATCGTTATGGCAATTGGTGGCATTTCCGGCGCACACATCAACCCAGCCGTCACTTTCGGACTATGGTCAATGCGCAAACTAAAAACCGTCCTCGTGCCGTTCTACTGGGGTGCACAATTCCTCGGCGCAATGGCAGCTGTTGTACTGATTGGCGGTATGACGGAAGGCGGATTCTCAGTTCGCTTTGATCAATTCACGAACTTCTCATGGAGTATTTTTGCCATTGAGATGATCGGTACGGCAATATTTATGTTTGGTCTTGCCGCGGTATTATCGCGCACTAACCTTAAACTAGCTGGACGATCTGTTGGAATTGGTATGGCGCTGGCAATTGGTTTGGTCGTATCAAGCACTTTGCTAAGCTACGTCCAGAACGCAGTATTTGTTAAGCATACAAAAACCGCGAGTTCAGCCCAGAAAACAGAAGAAGGAGCATATAAGAATTATCCGCGGGAAGTTCATATCGGCGGCGCAACACTGAACCCAGCTGTCGCTTTGGCAGTAACTGAAAAAACCGATACCCAAATCCAAAGCAGTAATCCGCTAACAGCTGAAAATGAAAAAAGCTATTCGCGGCTCAGCTTGGAGGTTATCTCTGCAACGCTTATCGGTGCAGCGCTCGGCGGAAACTTGTTCTTACTGGTAAATTACCGTAATAAAGACGAAGAATAAGACGCTTCTATACTAATAAATCCTCCGTTTTAAGCGGAGGATTTTTATTTTATAGTAGAAAATCTTTAATCTTCCTGCGCTGGTCGATCAATTAATTCTGGCTGCGTTTGATGATCACCACCAGCAATCCGCACCACGTCTTTATCAATCTTGCCCAGTTCCTTATACGAATTATTATAATGCCCGACAGTCGTGCTGAGGCTCTTGCCCATCTTAGTCATTAGCTCGTCAAACTTTTTGATATGCACGCCCAGTTGGCCGACACGCACCTGGATGTCCTTGGCCTGCTCCTCAATTTGTAGGCTCCTCAGACCCTGTAGCACCGTCTGCAAATACGCCAAAAAGCTAGTCGGACTGACGATGATCACGCGCTTGTCACGAAACGCGTATTCAATAAGATCGCGGCTTGAACCACCCGCACCAACGTTGTTGATGAGTAGATCATAATATAGCGACTCTGACGGGATAAACATAAAGGCAAAGTCCATGGTGTTCTCACGCGGGCGAATGTATTTGCTGGTTTCGTCAATGCGCCCCTTCAGGTCAGCCTTTACCTTATTCAGCCACAGCTCGCGCTCAGCCTTGGTCTCGGCGTTAATCATCCGGTTGTAATTTTCCAAGCTAAACTTACTATCCACCGGCAAAATCTGCCCCTTGTCCAGAAAGATAACCGCATCAACAATCTCGCCGTCTTTGAATCGGTACTGCATCTGAAACTGCTTGGCAGGCAGCACATTGTCCAGTACGCTCTCCAGGTAAAACTCGCCGAACACGCCGCGTTGCTTGGGATTCTGCAGGACGTTCTGCAAGGTTTTCAGGTCAGTCGCCACGTCGACCACCCGCTTATTTGTCTCATCCAGCTTTGCCAGCCGCTGTGTCACATCTGCCACCAACTTGGCACTTTCTGACAACTGCTTTTGCACCGAGGTTTGCACCTGAGCGTTACTACGCTCGAGTTTATCGCTGACCGATTCATTCAGCTTGGCGATGGTTCGCCCCAACTCCACCACGTCAGTTTTAATGAGTTCAACTGATGATTGATTTTTCAGCTCGCTTAACTTTGACTGCAGCACGAACAACGTCGCACCCAGCCCCATAACGATAATAACTAAGAGAATAATGATAATGATTTCCATACTCTTAGTGTACAGGGATTACAGAGACAAGACAACTCGTGCCAGCAGGACGAATATAGCAACAAATAAAATTGCTGCCGCATTACCGCGAATACGATTAATCCAAATAACCGCCAAATACACCAAGGTTGACGCTGCAATAGTCCATAGAATTGAAACTGTCCATAGCCCGCTCGTCCATAAATTAGTTCCCCATAGAACAATAGTCGCCGCTATCACAACAACCAGCGGACGCTTGATTCCAAACATAATTAGCAGCGGCACCATCATTATACCGACCAAAACCAGTGCAATATACGACGACCAAGCAGCACTATTCACGCACATTGAAGCCTGGTCTGCCGATGAACAAAAAACCGGCGTTAGCATCATCCTGTCAAACGCCAGCGCTAAAAGCCAGATTATAACGCCATTAGCTGCCGCCAGCGCTAAAATACGCAGGAAAGTACCTCTCGATAATGGATAGGTGTATTCCGACAGCTCTTGCTGGAAAATCTTTGGCATTGAACTCATGTAAAAATTGTAACGTAAACTTGAGAAAATTGCAAATGTATATATTTAATTATAAGCGTTTTGCTATCAAATTAAAGTTAGGTACGTACCACACAATGCCAACACACGCAATTAGCAAGCCCCCCGCCACATCCAGCGGTGTATGCACCAGAGCAATCACTCTTCCGACACATACCAGCAGAGTCAGTATCAAACAAACTACGGCTAGTTTTTTATTTTTCGCCTCAAACCAAACCGCTAAAGTAATTGCCATCGTAAATAAAGCATGATCAGAAGGAAAACCCGGATTATTCAAAAACGATGCGCCGGCCGACACGCCCAAAGCTTCAAACGGACGAAGTTGCTCCGGCTGATACACTGCCCCGATAATTTTTGCTACTATATACGCCGTCAATCCTGCCATTAAAACGCGCAAATATGCTTGATATTTCTCATCGTTTGGTATCGTTTTAAGCAAAGCATATACCCCAATCAACGCTACCGGAATAACTAAGCCGTCAGCGATTAGCTTCACTATTAATTGCAAGTCCATAGCCCCAGTATATCGCGTTAGAGCTTATACGTAAACGCTTGCCAGGATATTTTTTCTATAGTACAATGATAAACGTCGTTGGGATGTCGCCAAGCGGTAAGGCACCGGGTTCTGGTCCCGGCATTCGGGGGTTCGAATCCCTCCATCCCAGCCAAGGTATTATTTTTTATAAAATAACTCCGACTATGCATTGATTTTGAAAGCACGCATCCGAATTTATTCGGTGATATTTTTATTGTAGCAAATTGGCTTTAATTTGACTTGATAGCTTATATATCTAAGTATGTCTCTTTTGTATTTAGGTCGTATTTAGTTATAATATTACAAGTGATACTTGACAGACTTTCTCTTAATACTTTATGAAATTCTAAAAAATCTTCCCTGGTAAATACCCGATTAGAGTCTAGTCTGTGGATTATGTTATGCCTAAACTCAATCAATTCATTAAGTTTATTATAATTTTCTATACTAGTTGATTCTTCTATTATACTTTTGATGTCCAAATCTGCACGCCTCTTGTATATTTTCCTAACATTTTTCAAATTTTGAAAATTTACATTGTTAATGAAAGAGCTAGTGATTTCTGGTGTGTCTAAATTTTTATTACCAGATGATGTTTGCGTGATTTTTGCCAATAGGCCTTCATCATAGCTCGCTAGCACCCTAAATGTTTCCTTAAAATAAAATTCAAATATTGCAACAAGCATCGGAATTAGACCAATATAAATCTGCCTAGTTGGATCCACATAGGCTAAAAAATCTTCAATTTTTTTATCACTACTTTCTGGCTTGTTCGCTGTCTGAAAATTATTCCATGGCTGAGGTAGACTTACTCCTAACATCTGAATACTGCTGCATGTTTTTCTAGTTATACAATCAATGCCGCGACTCATTGGAGAGGTATCATCTTCCCATAAAGGAGCGACTTTATTTTTCCCATAATCCCCATAAATAGTTCCTCCAAACTTCTTCTTTGAATCTGTCAAAATTTTGTTCATCATACTTACGTCATACCATGAAGCACTGTCTGTATTTCTCACGTGGAGTGACCAAAATTTCCTTTTTCCTCTTATTTCTGGAAAAATTGTTATTTCTACACCAGTGATTGATTTAAAATCCTCTTGATCAAACCAGAGCAGATGTTCGCTCCCTTTCGGCCAATTCCATAGATGAGATGTTGTGTTTATTTTTCCATAGGATTTTATATGATCAGATAAGCTCTTTTTATTAGTACTTTCAGTATGTAAACATAGGTCTCTTCCCATGCATGATATTATATAACCTATTCTTAATATTTTGCCATAATTTGGCTTTGGTTTTAATTTTATCTGATTGTTAATTGATAATAAATTATTTATTTTGTTTTGCTCATCAATCCAGACTCTAACTACCAAAAGCAATTTGCTAATCGCTAGGGGTTCATTTGTCGTATTTTTACGCCAGCCAAGAAGACAAAAATATGATCAGCGATTAGCTGGTCTTTTTTCTTTTATTTTTTCGAGAATTTGCGCCAGACTTTACCGAATTTTTATCAATGAAATTCACCCGCAGCAACAATACCCACAAAGCCGACAAAAAGAGCAGCGCCCATAAACCTCCCGGCAAATTAGCTGTCGCACCAAAAAGCGTAGATGTAGTATTATTTACAGCAGCCATACCTTCTAAGACAGATAGAGCCGCTAAAATAATGAAACCGCAAATTTTACTTGCTTGAATAACATTACTTGATGCGCTCATCTTTAAAAGATACGGCAGCGCCGCCAATTCTGCCACGACAAGCAAACTACCCACCAGCAAACTAACGACGGGAGCAACCCCAGCGCCAACTAGCAACCCGGGAAAATTCTCAAACGTGAACAATTGAGTCAACAGCATTATTAAGATAAACAGACTTAAAACGAGCCTAATTAGCCAATCAAAAGAGATTGGGCGTATTTTAGTCATTTTCTTACTCTTTCTTCGCTGCGTTGCCATACGTTCAGTATAGCCCGGATATTCAAAAAGCTCAAGTTTGTTGTATTTTTTACCAAAATCCTTGCGCTTTTATAAAAAAATCCGTATAGTAATAGCAAGCGAACGTTACAAAAACAAACACCATATATCAGTATCTTTCGCTCTACGACATCCACCACAACATGAGGCGCCTCTGGTTACAGGGGCGTCTCGCTAAAATATATCCATATTTGATAAATATATTAGATTTCGTATACTACTCCGACTGAGCCTTGTTGGTTAAAATTTCTGACTGTTCCACCCGCCACTTCGCAATTTCACCGTGATGTCCGCTTAGCAGCACCTTAGGGACTTTTAGTCCGTTGTATTCTTCCGGCCGTGTATATTGTGGGAATTCTAGGGTTTTTCCATCAGAGAAACTCTCAATCTCCGCCGATTTTTCACCGCCAAGCACGCCAGGGATAAGCCGCACTATCGAGTCAATTACCGCCATCGCTGGCAACTCGCCGCCAGTCAGCACGAAATCGCCAATACTCCACTGCTCATCAACCAGCTCTAAGATCCGCTCATCGACCCCCTCGTAGCGCCCGCATATAAAAATCAGTCCACGTCCGCTATTCGCCTCGCTCTGCGCCTTTGCCTGACGCCAGCGCTGTCCGCGTGGACTAGTTAATATAACTTTCGCACTTTCATCGCGCGACTTGGCAAATTTTACCGCTCGCCATAACGGCTCAATCATCAACAGCATACCATCGCCGCCGCCATACGGCGTATCGTCTACTTGACGGCGCGGCCCCAGTCCAAAATCGCGCAAATTAATCGTTTCTAATTTAACAATCTCATCTTTTTGCGCTTTCCACATCATTGAATTCTCAAAGACACCGGTAAACATCTCCGGAAATAGGGTGATTACTTGGAATCTTCTCATCTGTTATAGTTTAGCAGTTATTGACTAAAATGTCCATACGTGATATAATATAAAGATGTGCACCAAAAAACCGCCATCACAACGAAGGCGGTTTTTTAGCACAAATAAGGCTCTCAACGGATTATCCGTTGCTCGCATAGAGCTCGTTCTCGCATAGTCTGTGCTTGAACTTGTTTATGATTATAGCACAGCAGAATGAGTAGCGACAATAGTTTTTTCTAAAAACATTACTATTTCACGTAACGGCTATATTTAGTCCGCAGCATATGCTAAATATCAAGGTCGTCCAACTCAGCGAGTTCCTTGCGAGCATTCTCTGCGTATGAAGATTTGCTCTCTGTAGGTTCATCTGTTGGATTTTCTATAGCCTCATCAGACGAATCATCGTGTCGATAACGCTGCGAACCCGTAAAACCGTCATTATTAACAATCTTCAGATTATAACGCGCATCATTCTTTGAGCCCAAGGCCCGAAGCAATGTCCGCAGGCTCTGCGCCGTTCCACCGCGCTTGCCGATCACCCGCCCCAAGTCTTCCGGATTCACCGTCAGCGTCAAAAGCACGCCTTTTTCATCAATCTCTCGCTCTACCGCAACGTCGTCTGGATGCCCGACTAATGCTTTTACGACATACTCCACAAATTGCTGATCTATTGTTGACATTCTGCCCCTCCTCCTGGAATTAAACTGTACTTTCATTATACACGAGCGGTTTGGCCCGTGCAAACTTTTATCATTTTTCGCCAGATTCTTTATATTTAGCAATCGCAGCGCGGGCAGCTTGCTGCTGAGCCACTTGCTTGGAAGGGCCGGTACCGCGACCCATCATCGTTTCACCGACGAACACCCCAAGCGTGAAAATCTTATCATGATCTGGACCTTCCTCGCCCAAAACTTTGTATACTGGCGTCTGATTGTCAACGCGCTGAGAAATTTCCTGCAAATACGACTTCGGATCGCGCCAACTGCCTGATTCCAATATTCCGTCCAGCTTGATAATAATATGCTTATGAATAAAATCGCGCGCATCGTCAAAGCCGCGCTCCAGATAAATCGCACCGATCACCGCCTCAAACGCATTGGCTAAAATCTGCAAATGCGCCCGATCCGAGCCATTTTTCTCGCCCTTTGACATGCGAATCAGCGGCCCATAACCTAATTTATCACCCGCATCGCCAATACTTTCCGTGCGCACCAGCGCCGCCCGCCAAGCTGTCAAAATCCCTTCCGGTTCAGAAAAATGCGTAAATAAATACTCCGTCACCGCTAGCTCCAACACCGCATCACCTAAAAATTCCAGCCGCTCATTATGCTCATGAACCGATTTTCTGTGTTCATTAACATAGCTACGATGCGTCAAAGCCGTAATCAGCAGATCCAAATTATTAAACTCAAACCCCAGCTTCTCGCGCGCAAACTCCTGATACGGCGCCGTATTCATTCCACTCATTTACAAATTCTCCTGTCTGATTCGTTTCATTGCTAATAAGATTAGCTTGCCAATATCTTCGTACTCGACTTCGTCCAGCGCCTCATGAAAACTAAACCATTTTAATCCGTTCATCCACTCTTCTTTCTGGAGTTTTTCATACGGATTTAAGGCTTTCACTAGATAAACTTGCGTTGTCATCAATACTAATTTATCAATTCGACGATAACGAAAATTCACCTTACCCAGCCAGCCATGCAGCTCAATATTCTTTAATCCAGTTTCTTCGCCAATCTCCCGCCGCGCCGTTACTTGAGCTGTTTCACCTGGTTCAATGTGGCCTTTGGGGATTGTCCAGCGATCGCGAGCGTCTTGGTATAACAAAAAATTGACCTCGCCCTTTTTATTACGCCGAAAAACCACACCGCCAGCAGTCGGTTCGCGCACAATCTCCTGAATTGTTGGCTTTTTCCTGCCGCCAAAATATTTTTTTATATGATCAAAATTGCTTGTTCTCACTATCGGATTCCTCCACAAGGTTGCGGAGCGCCGTGCCGAGCACGCCATTCACAAACTTCCCCGAGTTATCCGAACCGAACGCCTTTGCTAATTCCACTGCTTCATTAATCGCCACTTTTGGCGGTACGCTATCTACACAAAACAGCAGTTCATACAAACCAATCCTTAGTACCGTTCTGTCAATCCGCAATATTTGCTCCAGCGGCCACTCTGGCGCTAACGGACGAAGTTCCTCATCCAACTTTGCCGTACTAGACAACACACCGCTAACTAAATTGTCAACAAAAGTCACATCATCGATCGACGATTTATACTCTGCCAAATTACGTTCTAAAATATCTTTATAGTTTAGATTTTTGTCGCCCGCATCTTTTCGAAACTCATACTCGTACAGTGTCTGCAATGCGACAATTCGTCCCAAATGACGGTTTGATGCCATTACTAAGCGTCCTGTTCGTAATTACTATTTTTTAGTTTTACCAGTCTCACGTTTGGTCGTCTTAACCTTGACTGGCGACGTGCTGTTGACGCGGCGCGCCAATTTTAATACCAGATGACTACGACGAAGACCCGTCTTGCGCGGGCTACTCTGCTTCTTTGGTTGTGCCATACTTATCTCCTCTTTCGGTTTATTTTTAAAACTTACAGACCATTATAATGTTTTTAGTAAAAAATCTCAAGTTTTCGCCGGAAAACATGGAGGCTTTGGTAAAGCTCCTGGCTTTTCATGACATATATCATAGTACAGAATATAGATGAATTACCGCCACGCGAGAATAACCAGCCTGCCCTAAATAACTATATTCACTAATTTCTTCGGCACATAAATCACTTTTTTCGGTGGTTTATTGCTTGTGAATTTGATAACATTTTCATCAGCCAGCGCTGCTTGTTCGATAGCATCCTTATCGGCATCGGCCGGTAGTTCCAACTTGGCGCGAAGCTTACCATTGACCTGCACAATGATGGTCATCGTGTCGCTAATAAGATATTTCTCATCCCATTTCGGCCAGTGATCGACATGAATAGTATCACTATGACCCAATTCATGCCACAATTCCTCGGTGACGTGCGGTGCAAATGGTGCTAAAATTTGCAACAGACTCTCCAGGGCAAACCGCCATGTTTCTGACGCTTGAATGCCGTGCGTTTCTTTGAATTTATATAAACCATTAACCATCTCCATCATCGCCGCCACCGCCGTGTTGAACTTTTCATCCTCAATATCGCGGGTGACCTTCTTGATAGTGACGTGAGTAAGGTGTAATAATTCAGAAGAATCAGCCGATGACGATGGGTCGCTCAAGGAAGGGTTAGTGGATGCATCACCTCCTCCGACAGAGGATGTGAAACGTTCGCGAGGAGCGGACGTTTCAGCCGAACGCTCACGAGCCATCTCCGGTGGAGATGCGAGTGAAGAGTGTACTCTGGAGGAGGACGGTGATGTATCCGCAGTCACAAACTCCTGCACCACATTCCATACTCGGTTTAAGAACCGATACGTCCCCGGCACCCCGCGCGGATCCCACGGTGCATCCATATCGTACGGCGCGATGAACATCTCGTAAACACGCAGCGCATCGGCACCGTAACCACTGTCCATAATCTCCATCGGGTCGATGACGTTGCCCCTGGACTTACTCATCTTTTGACCGTCCGGCGCCATAATATAAGCATTGTACATCATCCGTTTGAATGGTTCTGGCGTCGGCACGAGACCAAGTTTATAGAAAAAGCGCATCCAAAAACGGCTGTACAGCAAGTGCGCCACCGCGTGATCGGCACCATTGTAATAGTCCACCGGCATCCAGTGATTAATGCGCGTCGGATTCCACGCCTCGGCGTCATTGTGCGGGTCGAGATAGCGCAGGAAGTACCAGCTGGAACAAGCATAGCCGTCCAGCGTATCAGCTTCACGCCGTCCCTCATGCCAATTGTCGCCCACTGGCTTTGGCTCGGTAATCGGCACAGTTTTACCCGTTTCAACATCAACCCACACGCGCACCCAATCATCGACTTGCGCTAGGACTGATGTATTACCGCCCGTCGGTTTGAAGTTCTCGACCTCTGGCAAAATCACTGGCAAGCACTCATCGGCCACAGCGATTGGCCCGAAACCATCAACATGAACCATCGGAATTGGCGCACCCCAGTACCGCTGACGAGAAATCAGCCAGTCACGCATTTTGTAAGTAGTTTTACCGCGACCAGATCCCTGCTGTTCCAGCCACGCTACGATTTGCTCGCGGGCATCTTCACTACGCGTACCGTCGAATTGCCCAGAATTGATCAACTCGCCTTCACCAGTGTAGCAACCAATATCTGCCGAATCCTCTGGCTTGTCAACCACCTGAACAATTGGTAGATCGAATTTCTCAGCAAAGGCAAAATCACGTTCATCATGCGCTGGCACCGCCATAATCGCGCCAGTACCGTAACCACCGAGGATGTAGTCCGCCACCCAAATTGGCACCTTCTGGCCATTGACTGGATTGATGGCATAGCTGCCAGTAAAGACGCCTGTTTTATCTTTATTTTCTTGGCGTTCGACGTCGGACTTCTGCTGAGCCGCTTGAACGTATGCTTCAACCTTGGCACGCGTGTCGGCATTGACTAGCTGAGAAACCAATGGATGTTCTGGTGCCAGTGCCACATACGTCACACCAAACAACGTGTCAGGGCGCGTAGTGAAAACAGTGATGACATCGTCGCAGCCTTCAACCGCAAACTCAACCTCCGCACCGACCGACCGGCCAATCCAATTTTTCTGCATGGTCTTGACCATTTCCGTCCAGTCTAGGTCATCAGTCGCCTCCAGAATCTCATCAGCATAGGCTGTGATGCGGAAAAACCACTGCTTGAGGTTGCGCTTGGTCACGGGGTTGCCGCAGCGCCAACATTTGCCGCCCTCAACTTGCTCGTTAGCTAACACCGTATTATCGGTATTGCACCACCACTGCGGTTGCTCCTTTTGATACGCCAAATCGTGCTTGTACAGCTGCGTAAAAATCCACTGAGTCCACTTGTAATACTCAGGATCGGCGGTGGAAATTTCTTTTGACCAATCATAACTAAATCCGAGGCGCTTCAGCTGTTCCTTAAAATGAACCTTGGCTTCGTCATGCGCCACTCGCGGCGTTTTACCAACCTTGATGGCATAGTTTTCCACTGGCAGACCAAAGCTATCCCATCCAATTGGATGATAAGTATTATAGCCCTGCTGACGCTTGAGCCGCGCCTTGATATCAGCAAACTGAAACGTCCGACCATGGCCAATGTGAATACCGGCGCCAGTAATACCGGGGAGCATACTGAGACTGTAGTACTTTGGTCGCGTTGTATCGCTAAGATCAGTGACATAGGTACCGTCAGCTTCCCATTTATCTTGCCATTTTTTCTCAATTTCCGTCGGATTATATCGTTTCATACCTGTAATTATATCAAAGAACTCCGCTTCAAAAAAACGGAGTTTCCTTGACGTAAGCACATTTCTTATGCAGATTGAGACACTGAAGAGTTAGACATACCCTTGAATAATTCTTCAACAACCGACTTCAGGCTAGCAGCATTAGACGGAATATCAATGGATTCGGTTTTACTCGTATCAATATCGAGAGATAAACTCGCCGATGAATCTTTGCCCTTACCCTTAATCTCAACTGCTTTTAGTGCATGTGAATTGACATCAGCCCAAATTTTTAACGTACCGTTAGATTTACCTGTTTTATTTACTGATCCGTTATTATGACGGACATCTTTAGTGCAATTTTTAATATCTTTGCCAATTGACGTACTTTCTAAGGCTTTCGAAAAATCCTTTGCCTTAGCTACAGCTTCATCGCTATTTAAATCTATCTCAAAACCACGACCACCATTACGATCGTCAATTTTTGTATCTTTTATAATTAAGAAACTGTTTTGCCTATATATATCGGCAATCTCTTTTCGGGCCTTGCTGTCATTTTGCAGTTTTTTAACAATCTCCGCCGAGCATTTAATGTCGGTATTATTGTTGGCGATGTCTTCGGCTGTCGTCTTTAGCCATTTACCATCAATTTTTGACATCTTCTCCTCAAGCTGCGATATAATTTGCTTTTTAACAGCTTCTATTTGCTGCTTTAACGACGGGCTGGCTTCATACGCTGAACTAGGTACGTTTGACTCTATTGCCAGGCTAACCACGCTTTCCACAAGTTTTCGCATACCATCAAGTTTGATGTAAATCGTACCATCTTGATCAGTAATAACAGCAGCCTTCAAATTAACAGTTTTTGAAACGTTCTTAAGAGTTATTTTTGCTTCAACATCAGTTTTGGTTTTCGGCGAGTCGGCAGCAGATTTGATATTTAATTCAATTTTACTATCATTACTAGCAATCACTGTCATCTTGCCATTTACTACCGCCTTTTTGGTAGTCACAGTATTGACTACGGCATCGGTTACTATCTTCTGCGGATTCTGCCACCATAAGAAATACAGCAGCGCGGCAGTAATGGCTAAAATTAAAATTAACACGCCAGAAATAATACCGACAATCAGCCCAACTTTTTTCTTTGGCTTTAGCGCTGCACTACCATACGGCGGATGCATCGCAGACACAGATGAAGCGGCTGGCTTTTTTTGCGGCTTCGACGATGATCCAGATGGCGACTTCTGTGCTTTTGCCTGTTTACTATTATCCATAAATCCCCTCTCTTTATTTAAGCACTTTATACTATAGCAAATTACCCTTTAAATTGCGAGAAAAATTGATTTTTCCTGGCAATCCACTGCGGCGTTTGGCGCACCAACTTTTTCTCATCCTCAGTACTATGAAGATTTATTTTTATAGCCTCCTCTAACCACACTCCGCCGCTAGAACCCTTAAATAAAGCAATGCCTTCAGGTTTTAATTTATCGCGAACAAACGCCCCGGCTTCAATTGCATTGCGGCATTCTTTTACTTGGCAGCCTTTCTGGCGGGCAGCTGGCGCCAAATACATATTCGCTTTTTCGCCAACCGTAACAACCCAATCCAGCAGCTCCGTACTGCAATGCGACCCCAAATCAGCATGGGCCTGTTCAAAAATGCCGCGAAGCCCGTTCATATTACCCAGCACAGCAATCCGCTGCGGCGTTTCCATCTTATACAACGACTGTAAAGCCGCCAATGCTGTCAACGGCGTTGAACTATAGCTATCGTCCAGCAGCCACGTGTTGTCCGCGCCGCGAAGCAAATTCATTCTTCCTGGCAGCGGACGCAAGCTTTCCACGCCTTTTTTAATATTATCCTCGCTTTCACCTGTAGCATAACCAACAGCCGCTGCTACAATTACTGGACGGATATTATGCTCGCCAATCAACTTGACGTTGACTTCCAATCCTTCAGTGTTTTCCGGCGACATGATAAAGCCATGATGTCCGTCCTCCAAAGAAAAATTACGATCATCAAAATTATACTCCGCCACCGGATCGCTGCCATATGTCGTAATATTAGGATTTGTCAAAAAGCTCGCAAAACGCCCATCGATATCGTCGCGGTTAATCATTGCCATCCGCGAAAAGTTTGCTAATGAAATCATCTCGTTTGCTACCTCTTCCAGAGAATGCTCAACCTGCATACGTCCGTTTGTTACAGAAGTTACAATAGTAATATCGGGAATTATATAACTCCTAAACCACTCATTATAGCCAGGTTCTTGCGGATTAAATTCCTGAACAATTAGCTGAACCGCCGAGTTTTCTGTTTTAATATATTTTTTTATTTTGCGCCGCAGCCTAAACCATCTAAATAACCCTTTTTCCGGCATATTTACGCCCATTAACTGTAATAGAACGTCAGCCTTAGTCCTGGGCTCTTCTTCGTTAAGCCTGATATTAAATTGCTGCGCCAAAACTGTACCTATGGCAATTTTCGCGCTAGCCTTGCCGGCGCTACCTGTAACGGCAATTATTTTAATACCGGGATGAGTCGCGAAAAATTCTCGCACCAATTCCGCCAGCTTTTCTTCTTTCTTTTTTGAAATTATAACAACCATAATTACATCATACCATAAGCGGCATGAAAGAGCTGCTACGCGCCCACCCGGGGCATGTTTAAAACGTGTTTGTCTTTCAATTGGCAAGCATAGGAGATGCCCCTATGCGTACCAGCTCATGATCAATTATGCACTATCTATTAAAAAAACACAAGCAATATTACTTGTTAAAATAATCAGGTAAAACTTTCCCCGCTAACATTCCCGCTAACAGCACTGCGAAACCGCACATAATCGACGGAATGCCAGAAATCGTCGACGGATCTACGATATTAACAAACGTTGTCGGCACCATAAACAAGATATAACCAATCATTAGCGAACACAGAGATCGGCGAATATTCTTTGCAGCGGCTTTACTCCGGATGTAAGCGTATATAATAGCAATAATCAACAAGCCATAGTAGTATCCAGCATAAATCGGATAAAATTCATCGCGATTCTCAAAGATTACATAATTGCCTAAGCAGGCGCCAGCTTTTACGCCGTCAGCTTCCAATAAGAAATAACCGACGAATAGTGCTGCCAAAATATAACCTAGAACCGGAATCCAGTGCCTTTTATCACCAGAAAGTTGATAAATCAGATGGATACCCAGAGGCGGCAGCATAGTAATCGCCACATAACCGAGCTTCGCCCAGCCTAGGCTATCAAGAAAAATCGTACCTTCGCAGACATTATACTCAGCCCACTGAAACAGCGCCAAACAGATGAGCAGCGCCATAGCAATCCTTGTCACAGCGTTTAGCTTATAACGCCAAAACGTATAAATTGCCAAAACAAGCTCAATCGCTAGCGTTGCCAGCATCACTGGCGGCGAAAAGCAGTAAAGTTTCGGCTTCTTAAACTTATTCATACGATGAATTATACACCATTGCGGTAGCTAATCGTTGTCTCGAGCAGTAAACCATTCGCCAAATTTCTGCCAATGCTGAAAATGAGAAGGGTTAATCTCTGCACCGTCATGACGGAGTGCAAACTCTTCAGCAATTGTTAACCCGCCGCTATCCTCCATTGATACAACCTGATTCATTGACATTCCTTTGCCGCGCGGCTCGTTTATAAACACGCCAGTTTGATCATATATAAACAGCTTTAATTGCTCGCCATCAAAGTACGCCACGGCGTCATGCAATATAATTCTCCGATCATTTTTATCTTTCATTAAAGCCAAAAAATCTTCAGCCGTAAACCAATTAGCAACATCCTTCATGTAACCGCCCGGAAAGCCGCCAAGTGCTGGAATTTCCCAGCTGCTATCGTTAACGACAACCGGCTGGCCTGCTTTTTCATACGCCAATTTAACTTTCGCTTCGGTAATTTTCAGCGGATCATGATGCTGGATTTCATCAATATCAATTTGTAGCGGCTCGACAACAATCCCATAACCTTTCAGAACCGACTTAGCTTCTTCAAGTTTATGCGGATTACCAGTAGCAAATGTAATTCGTTTGGACATAATATTATTATAACAACTCTTATTTCAGGCTTCTTATTACAACGTAGCGAGAAATCGGCGAACACTATCAATTGGTTTGAATAAGCGGTACGTCTCGATGTCCTCATTCGGCGTTAATTCGGCGCGAGTTCTACCGCCATAGCCATCCGGGCAAAATATTTTATCCCAGCCAAAACCGCCATCGCCGGCAGGGTGCTTGGCGATGACACCACGAAGTTCAGCGCGAAACAACCTGACCCGCTGGCCGTCATAGTAGCCAAATACACACGCCGCCACTGCCGATCGATCGTCAAAGCCATCAAGCATCCGGCAAAGATTCTCTAAACCGTTCGGCGCCTCGACAAAAAACTTGATAAACGGACCCGGCAGTCCGCCCAGTGCTGTAAATTCAAGCGCCACGTCCTCAACCAAAACCGGACATTTGGCGATTGCATACGCCTGACGCACCTTATGTTCAACAATCTCTTCCAAGCTAGTCGATTGAATTTCCGTTAAATCAACCGCCCGATGCTTCAGTGGTAAACCCAGCATGCGCGATAAGTAATCTGCCTTGTGCTGATTGCCTGTGATAAACTTAATCGTCTTCATCACGCTTGCTCTCGAGTTTCAGAGTTTACTTTCTGAAATCGCGGCACAGATTTCCCATCCAGTACTACTGTTTCCGTAAACATGTTGGCAGGGCGAGCAAATAACTCATATTCATTTTCATAGAGAGGTCGATAAATTACTAGAAACTCTTCTGCCTCAGTCTCTAACGCTAGACCGATCACTTCGTATAGCTTGCCTGATTTGCTATGCTTGTACGCACCCTTGCCGATTTTCGCGCAACGACTCTGCTCTTTACTATCCGCAACTTCTTCGCGATACTTCTCTGGTTGAGCGCGGAAGATATTCACCCATTTACTATCATCAGCCAAATCATGATATTTAATGTAATGTCGTTTGTCAAAGCCGCCCTTATCTTGCTTTTTACGCGCCATTTCCTCTTGAACTTGCTTTATAGAAAAGCCAAAATCTTGGCGCAGCGCGTCAACGACTTCCTGCAAATCAGCCAACTCTTTGAGCGATTCATCACGCTGATTATCGTCCAGCGGAATTTCGTCCGCCTCCTCGTGAACCTTGCGGAGCAACTCGCGGCGAAACTCTTGTTTGTCTAATATACGGTACTCCGTATGTAAAACTTCTTCGTCATCCAGACACTTTTTCACGACTTTATCGCGAACTAATTTTTGTAAATAAAATCGAATCATGCTAGTAAACCTCCTCCATTTATTATAGCAGCTAATGATTTTATTATCCTCTGACGCAACGCGTTGTCGAGTGGAACTATCGCTGCGTGATTACGCCCGCCGAGAGTCATATGTTCAATAATTAACGATAAACCGCGTACAATCTTAATGCAGGCGATTTCTCGCTGAGTAGTCGGCTCCTCGCCCAGCCGCTCAATGACCAGGCGCCGAATATTGCGCATACGCTCGGCGGTTTCGGGGCGTTCCATTTCGCGGTTGTACGTAAAATTAACTACATCGTACCAGCGCGGCCAATCATCACGAAAACTCTCGAAGTCAACTAACCAATATCTATCACCGTCATACAATAGATTATTTTCGGTAAAATCCGCATGCATCGGTCGAGCTTCGCACAAGCTATGATTATCACGCAAGAACTCCAAACTAGCCCGAAATATTTCCGGCGGTATCACTTCTAAATTAAACCCGGAAATAATTCGTTCTAACTTCTGCCAAATATATTCTCCGTCTTTATTTTGTTGCGACCAGCGCGAGCGACGGCGTTTCTGACTGCGAAAATAGCGATCCATTTGCACGAAGCTTTGTACAAAAAAGTCATCAGGCACATCGGCTAGCTCTGGCGTCCATCCATCAATAAATTGCGTTAAGATTTTCACATCGTCATGATACAGCAATTTTGGCACAGAAAATGGTATATCGTTAAAATTACGAGTCAATTTATCAAAAGTTCGCAAACCATTCGCTTCGCGCAATATTTCATCTCTGCCAGTCACCCCGGGCTGCGACTGCTTGCAAAACACACGCTCACCAAGCCAATCTACTTCACTAACCGCAAACCTATGATTCTGGCGAATGACTCTGATAGTCTTTAGATCAGCGCTACCATTCTTCATTTTATTCTCCTATGTGGATTAAAGGCTCGACGCCATCTTCATAAACTAAGTCGTCAATCGTGATTTCGTAAATACGTTTATCGCCGCGAAACGCGAAAAATCGAACGGTTTTATGCTGCTGCCAGGCTTGAATTATTTCCACCCGTACACCATCAGCAATATCGCCAAATACCCACAGCTCATCAGCGCGCGCCACCAGCGTGTTATTGGCGCGCCGCACCGTGTCACGCTCTACCGCGTCGAGCAAAAAATAATCAAAACTGGCAAATGGGTTGATCGGCACAGCGCCTTGTTCGAGTGCAAATTTCGTTACGAAAAATCTCATGTAAAAATATTTCTTCGACATGGCGGTAAACACAACCGTGTCGGCGGGTTTGATGGCGAGGGCGCGATGTGATTGCTGTGTCATGATTATACCTCCTTATTGTATAAGCTCTAACAATGTTTGTTCATCAATAATTTTGGTGCCGTATTGCTCGGCTTTTTTCAGCTTGCTGGCGCCGACTTTACTACCAGCTACTAAATATGTTGTGTCTTTTGCAACAGCAGTTTGGAAAGTGCCGCCGAGATTACGGATTATTTCCGCGGCGGTGTCACGGCCCATCGATTGCAGAGTGCCGGTGATAACAAAACTTTGACCAGCTAGTCGGTCGGATTTTTGGCTAAACTGCGGCGCCACACCCAAGTCAGCAAATTTTTCAAGCAGCGTCACGTTATCTTCATCAGCGAACCACGCCACGATCGACTCGGCAACAATTTCACCCACACCATCCACTTCGCGTAGCTCATCGATAGTCGCTCGGCTGAGTTTCTCAACACTTTCAAAGTGATTCGCGAGATCAATCGCTGTCTGCGAGCCAACATGACGAATACCGAGACCGAACAAAAATCGCTCCAACGCTGGCTGTTTTTTAGCAGCAATGGCATCAATGAGCTTTTGCGCGGAAATATCAGCGAAACGTTCCAACTGCAATAAATCGTCTTTCGTCAACCGGTAAATATCCGCCAAGTCATTAACCAGCCCAGCCTCGACCAGCGCCTCGACATTTTTCTCGCCCAGCGTATCAATATCTAGCGCGCCTTTAGAGGCAAAGTGTGCCAGGGCTCGCTTCAAAATCAGCGGACCGCTCAAACCTTTAACGCGGTAGACTGCCTCGCCTGCTGGCCGCACAAACTCTAGCTCTGGATATTGGCGCGCCAACTCCGCTGGATAATCAATTGGTTTAGCATCTGCCGGCCGCAATTCTTTCAGTACGGTTTGCACCTGCGGGATGATGTCGCCGGCTTTGAAAATCACCACCGTATCGCCGCGGCGCACATCCAGCCGGGCAATTTCATCAGCGTTATGCAGGCTAGCGTGCTGCACCGTCGTACCAGCCACCACCACCGGATCAAACACCGCCACTGGCGTGGCCGCGCCCGTCCGTCCGATAGAAATAACGATATCGCGGACGATGGTCGTGGCTTGTTCAGCAGCGTACTTGTAGGCCACGGCGCCGCGCGGATTTTTCCCAACCAGCCCGAGACTTTCATACAATACTCGATCATTAATCTTAATTACCAAACCATCAGTATTAAACGGCAAATCGTGGCGCTTGTCGTCCCATTCGTTAACGAAATTCATCACATCCGCTAAAGTAGTAAAAATGCTCGCCTGCTGATTACGAGTAATCCCTAGGGCAGTCAGCGCCTCGTAAGCAAAGCTATTGGTCGGCACTTCAGCGTCGTTATCACGCAGCACATCATAGCCACGAAAATGCAGCGGCCGTGCCGCCACCAAGGATGGATCGAGCTGGCGGATTGTCCCTGCCGCCAGATTACGCGGATTAGCAAATTCTGGCTGCCCCAAGGCTTTTTGCTTTTCGTTAAGCTCCGCAAAGTCGTGCTTCAACATCACAATCTCGCCGCGAATTTCTGTTCGCCCGCGCAAAAATTGTTCAAAGCCTGGCGCCTCATGCAGCCGCAACGGTACATTTTTTATAGTCCGCACATTGTTCGTCACATCCTCGCCGATAAAGCTATCGCCGCGCGTCACCGCCTGCGTCAACACGCCATCAATATAAATCAACGCGCACGCCAAGCCATCCATCTTGATATCGGTAAAAAATTCATGCTTATGTCCCGGCATCAATTTATCGGTACGCTCAATCCACGCTTCGATTTCACTTTTATCAAACACGTCATTCAGGCTAACCATCCGACGCTCGTGACGAACTTTTTTAAAACCTTCAAGCAGCTTGTTGCCAACCCGCTGCGTTGGGCTATCTGGCGTAATCCACTCTGGGTGCGCTGCTTCAATGCTCTTTAGTTCTATCATCAAGCTGTCGTACACCGCATCGCTGACGCTTGGCTGATCAAGCGCGTAATATTCGTAGCTGTATTGATTGAGCAGTTTTTTTAGCTCGTCAACTCTTCGTTGGCTTACTGTCACTTTCAACAACTTTCCTATAAAATGTGTAGACATAGGCAGCAATTATCACAATCGTAATATACACCAGCATTAATCCGACAACTGACACGATCGGCATCCAATCAATGACCGGTAAAGCACTTTTTAATGCACCGTCTATCATAATAGTCGGCATCAAGACAACGACCCACATCAATGCGATAATTACAAAGCCCCAAGACAACCGGAATAATATTCGAACGCGGCGTCCTGTTACTATATCTCCAGCCAGCCGTAACGCTCGGAACGGATACATTCCAGGAAGCGTAACAATGATCATCGCGAACAACGTTGATAATATCCAAAAAGCAGACAGCGTAATAACTAAAATTGACGCACCGCCCGCCAGCATTAAAATAATCGTCTGGCTTAACATGCCGGAGGCAGAAAGCGCACCATAAATAATGACAGCAGCTGCAGCTGGAATGAGCTGAATTAACAGAACAAGAATCAACACCATTAAAGCAATTACCGGCGAACCAGAGCTATACAAACCGTCGCGCATTTTTGGTTTCTGTCCAGCGGAGATAGCCCGTACTAGCCAAACCGCCGAAAGCCACGCAAACAAACCAATCAAAACGTTAGCCGCTTGCTGCGAAGGACTAGTGGCAGACGAGCCAGTTGTGTAATTAATCACTACGCCAGAAAATATTCCAATTGTTGTAAAAAAGCCATTAAACCCATTATCCTTCATCTCATTCATAGCATCTTTTAGCTGCTGGTAGGTATTTTGCGACATAGCGTTTGAAAGTAAAAAAGCCAAAGACGTAAATACTAAGACTAACGCAAAAAATGTTTTCTTATTTTTCCATAACATCGTAAAAACCTGCTTCGTAAAAGACCAGTATCCCGGAAGTTTTAATTGTCGCCGATAATCACGCCGCTTAGACAAACGGAAACTGCGATGCGGGCGGCGCGCCAAAAAATTCTGCCGCCGTTGACTCAGTTTACTAAAATCTCTTTTAAATTTAGGCCAGAACTTTTTTTTCTTTAACGCTGGCTTTTTACTTTGAGCTTTAATCGTCTCTTTGTTAACTTGTTTTTTAGATTTCTTTGTTGTCATAATTACATCTTTGCGGCGTTATTCCTTAATCTAGTAATCCGATCCTCTAGTGGCGGGTGAGTGCTAAATAACTTTGAGAAAAAACCAGGCTTCAGCGGATTGTTCATGAACAAATTAGCAGTTGAAGAGCTTTGCTTTCGCATTGGTTTACCGTATTGCCGCAACTTCTCTAGCGCACTTGCCAAGCCTTCAGTATCGCGCGTTAATAATACTCCCGAGGCATCCGCCAAATATTCGCGCTGCCGGCTGACTGCCAGCTGAGTGATTGTGGCCAAAATCGGCGCTAAAATAACCACCACTAGTCCAAGAGCATAGATAATTGGATTGACATCCCTATCGCGATCATCGCTATAAAACATCATCCTTAACGCTAAATCTGCAAACAAGCCGATTGCGCTCACCAAACCAAAAGCAATCATACTAACGCGAATATCGTAATTACGCACATGACTCATCTCATGCGCCATCACCGCCTCCAGCTCGCGCTTATCCATAATTTCTAACAGTCCAGTAGTCGCACCGACAATAGCGTGTTTTGGGTCGCGTCCTGTCGCAAAAGCATTTGGCGCTGGATCATCAATAATATATACTTTCGGCATCGGCATACCAGAAGTAATCGCCAAATTTTCCACCACCCGCCACAATTCTGGCGCATCCTTTTTTTCAATTTCCTGTGCGCCAGTCATCGCCATAGCCAGCTTGCCAGCGATAAAATACTGCAGCCAGGCATATAGAATTGAACAGCCTAAAACTATTACCGCCAAATAATAATTATCAGTTGCCACGCCGACAAATACGCCGATAACGCCGATAATCGCCACAAACACTGCCATGATTAATACTGTGTTTCGCTTATTATGAGAAATTGCACTATACATATAAAGTATTATACCAAAAACCGCCCGCCGAAAATAGGCAAGCGGCTTAGTTGGCGCAAAGATTATCCTGCCTTAGAATTTTACCTCAACTGGATTTTCAACGCTTGCTCGATCGGAAACTTCAAAGAATTCCTTAGCCTGGAAACTAAACATGCCAGCGACAATATTTGCCGGGAATGTTTGAATTTTCGTATTCAAATCGCGGACACCGCCATTATAGAATCGGCGCGAGGCTTGAATCTTATCCTCCGTATCGACCAATTCTTGCTGCAGTTGCAAGAAGTTCTCATTAGCCTTCAATTCCGGATACGCCTCAGCAACAGCGAATAAGCTTTTTAGCGCACCTTCCAGCATATTCTCCGCCTGAGCGGTATCAGTCACGCCCTTGGCGCCCATAATAGCCGAACGCGCCTCAGTCACCTTTTCAAACACTTCTTTTTCATGCGTAGCATACCCCTTAACCGAGTTGACCAGGTTTGGAATCAAATCAGTCCGGCGTTTGAGCTGCACGGTAATATCGCTCCACGCTTCCTCTACGCGGTTGCGCAGCGTCACTAAACTATTATATGTGCCGATAAAGAATCCTATCACCAGCAAGATGATGACACCGATTACTACTATTAATGTTATTGCTAGCCCCATTGACAAATCTCCTTATGGTTTACATATTCATTATACTACGTACATTTTTGGTGCGCAAGGCGGGAATCGAACCCGCACGACTTTTGGTCAAGGGATTTTAAGTCCCTCGCGTCTACCAATTCCGCCACTCGCGCTGATTTTTATTTACACGCCAGAACTTCACTAACCAGCGCTGCTTGTATTATACTATATTTATGAAGCAAATTGTAATAGTTCACAGCGGGTCAAGTTTTAACAGCTATGAAAATTACTTGGATAGTCTAAAAAATAGCCCTCTCCATTACGAACGATTGCTTTGGGCGCAAAAATGGCGCGAATGGCTGGCGCAAACCACAACTGGCTACGACGTGTTACTACCAGATTTTCCTAATAAACAGAATGCGCTGTATGAAGAATGGAAAATATATTTCGAAAAACTATTGCTGCTACTCGGCAGCGACGTTCAGTTGGTCGGCTATAGCCTGGGTGCAATGTTTTTGGCTAAATATTTACACGAATCACCGCTTAGCTCGCCAGTTCGACGATTGGTGCTGATTTCACCGTACTATGACGACGAATTAGTTGAAGATTCAGGCAGTTTTCGAGTAACGAGTGCTACTGGTTTAGAAAAATCAGCAAGAGAAATTCATTTATTTCACAGCAAAGACGATCCAGTAGTGCCCTTTACTGAACTTGCCAAATTTCAGCGTGATTTACCGACCGCCAAGGTGCATATTTTTGAAGATCGCAATCACTTTTTCCAACCAACTTTTCCAGAATTGAAAGAACTGCTCAAAAAATAAAAACGCCCGATATCCAGATGTTTCATATCCACTTGGAGGCACGTACGAGAGTCGAACTCGTCTAAAAGGTTTTGCAGACCTCTGCGTAACCGCTCCGCCAACGCGCCACTTCATTCATTATATCAAACTATAATTGTTCTTTGAATATCTCATAACACTCGCCGCGTTCCAGAAATCTGACGAACTTGACGCTTATCAATTTCTAGCAAATCCAGCATAGTAAAAATCACAATAATTTCGTTGGTGCGAGCGAGAAGACTTGAACTTCCACGAGCGCAATGCTCACTAGCCCCTCAAGCTAGCGCGTCTACCAATTCCGCCACGCCCGCACGACAAGCACAAAAACCTACAAAGTACTGTTTTTAGTCTTAGAAAAACGATACACCTGTGCTTGCTAGTCATTATACTTTAATTTACGGCGTTTTGTAAACCTGAGTTTTATTTACCGACCAATATGCGACATCCGTATATCTATCTACCGCGCTAACTAAACTGGCATCCTCCGCTAAAGCCTTAACCGAATTCAAATGAATATAATCAATTTTCGTCTGATATAACGCAATTGCCGGGATGTCTTGCTGCCAAATTGAAGTAAATTTACCATACCTATCCATGCGCTGTCTCTTGGATAGCTTTGAGCGTCCGCTTGCCAGAGCATCGTCTGCCACTGCATTATTATAGTTTGAAAAATTCAGTCCGCCGCTAGTAGCCTGAGACGAGTGCCAATAAGCATACACGTCCGGATCGCCCCCCATAGCTAATTCATAAATTAACACATCAAAATTACGGGGCAGTAACACATTCTGAAGAATGCTCTGCGAGACATCATTAACATCAACAATTTTTACATCAGTAGCAATATTTAATTCCTTTTGCCATATCTCCGCCATTCTCTTCGCAATTTTTTCGTAATTTTCATTTTTCGGCGCAACAATATTTAATGTTAATTTCTGATTGTTTTTTTGTCTAACACCACCTACAACCTTCCATCCCGCAGCATCCAATAGTCCCCTGGCTTCTTTAACGCTATAGCTTTTGGGTTTCACCTTTTCATCCAAAAGATTATTAAGCACTGGCCCGTTCATTTCTTCAGTTTCAGACGACAACAGCTTTCGCAACTCTGGCACATTAACACTCAAAGCCAGCGCCTGACGTACTGGTTTTGACTGCAAGTACTGGCTCGTCGAATTAAATAGTGCGTACACGCCATTATTTATAGTATGCGGCTCTGAAGAGTATGTATTTTTTATCTCATCTGATTGATTATTATACACAAGCTCCGGCGTTCCAGTTATTTCGCGCGTACGCAGGCTTTTTACAATGTCGTTTTGTGATGGATAAACATACAACTGGAATCTTTCCAATTTTGGTGTACCGCCATAATAATTATCGTTCGCGACAGTATATAAAATTTTCTTACTGCCATCCGATGTAACGTTCTGCAGCATCCTAAAAGCAAATGGCCCGCTCGTCACTGGCGATTTACCAAACGGATGTTCACGTAACTCCGAAGGTTTTACATCTCTCAGAATATGCTCAGGCAATACTGGAAAAGTTAAGGCGTGCACAAATGGAGCATACGATGAAGGTAAAATAAATTTAACAGTAAGTTCGTCAATCTTCTCAAACTTTATTGACTGCCAACCAGAAATTTCCGCTCTGGTCTCTGGACTTGCCAGTAGTTTCAGTGTAAATACTACATCCGCAGCTGTTATATTTTTGCCGTCAGACCATCTCAAATCTTTTCTTAACTTAACTATATATTCGGTCTCCTTCTGATTGACTGTCATACTTTCGGCTAAATCGCTTTTAATATTTCCAGTCGTGTCGTATTTATACAAACCAGCAAACAGAAGCTTCGCGGCAGAGCGCTCAGCGCTTGTCTTGGCAAATATCGGATTTAAGGTCTCTAACGGTCCGAGAACGCCATCAGAATACGAACCGCCGGAATCGTACGTCGTAATCATATAAGCATCTTTGGACGCAGCCCATTGCGCTGCACTGGCGCCAATCATCAACATTACTAAAATGATCCAACCAGACACGTTACGCCGCACGCTAGATAATCTATCTAACCGCGAAGTCACAAACTTACGAGCATGCCGCAAACTGCCCCGCTCTAGTTTTTGCAAACGTTTATTAACGACTTTACTGGAAAACTTCAGCCGAGTAAACCGATTCCAAGAAGACCCCCCCGAACTCAAAACTATTCTCCTATTTTTGTAGTCCCGGCAAAATCATACTTGCTAGAATAGACAACACAAAAATAACTGCAAAGATAATCGTTACATCAAATAAGTTCTTATCAAAACCGCGCCGCGTTGTAAATAATTCTCCAGATGCGCCGAAACCAGCACCCAAACTAGCCCCGCGCTGTTGCAATAAAATTGCCGCGATCATTAAAGCCGCCGAACCCAGCGTAATATAAGGTAAAATTGTATCTATTGCCATAATAATTAATTACTCCTCTTCCCGCTGCAAAACCAGCGCGCTACTTATTATATAGTTTACCAGACTAAGTATAATTCCAGCAAGAATTGAGTTAGCAAACGTCATGGAAAGTCCCGGCGCAATCGCTAACGAAATATAGACCATCAGACCGTTAACAACCAAAGTGAACAAACCTAGCGTTAACAAAATCGCTGGCAAGGCAAGAATGGTAATAACTGGTTTTAAAACAGTATTTACCAAAGAAAAAATCAACCCTGCCAACACAAAAGTCCAGACTGATGTTAATCCCGAGATCTCACTACCGAACAGTCGAATTGCCACCCAAATACCCACTGAATTTAAGATCCAACGCAGTAAAAAAGTTGCTGATTGCCTCTTCATATCACCGTCTATTATACTACAAAATAAAAACTTCCACTACCCTATGGAGTTGTTGGACAAGAAGCCCTTTCAGCCTTGCCTTCTGTACTGAGCCAGCGCATTTTAATATTACTCTTCTCGGCTTCTATGCAGAACTTCGAAGAACTTGCCCATTTCACAGATATACCAGTACTACCCCTATAAGATTTTGGTATAGTTGTTGGATAGGTATTATTGAAATTTAATTCCTGTTTCATGGCGCTGGCCGCTGAACTTAAATCTGACGATAGCGCCGTTTCAATAGTACTTGACCGCCAAGATGCATAGCCAAATATAGCAATACCCGCCAAAATAGCAATCACTACAATGACTATCATTAACTCAACAACGGTAAATCCATTCTTTTTCATGTCTTCACTATATCACATCGCTTATGTTTTAAGAACATCCCTCAAAAAAGCGGCAACTGTTTTAGCTTTTTGCTCGCCGATAACTATAGACAATTCTTGAACACTAGCTCTAGACACGCCTGTCACGCTACCAAATTTTCTTATCAATTTTCGCCGTGTTTTTGGCCCAATACCAGGAATTTCCTCCAGCTGGTTTTTAGTTTGCTGCTGACGTTTGAGCGCCGTGTGATAGCTCACTGCAAAACGATGCGACTCGTCGCGGATGCGCTGGAACAATTTGACAATGTCGGTGGTTGCGAGACTACTCTCGTCCGTTATCGGGCGTTCGTTACGAGGTTCCTCAGTGCTGGCTCGTAAGTTTTTTGAATGCGAACCGGCGTTGCGCTGACTCGGATGTAAATTCACTACATAAATATCACCATCTTCGTGAATCACGATATCTGCCCGTGGCTGCGACTGAATATGCTTGATGAACGCCGTATCAACCTGCGAACCAATCTTATGCACTAGCAGTTCTTCCTCACGCTTGGCGATACTGATGATCGGCACGGTGATGCCACGCTCATCACGTGCTTTAATGGCTGCTGCTAGCTGACCTTTGCCGCCATCAATCAGCAGCAAATCAGGACGACCCCAGCCTTTTAGATGACGCTCGCTCAGCCGGCGAAAAATCGTCTGATGAATATTACCCGTGTCATCATTTTTCTCGCTAACTTTGAACTTGCGGTACTCCGCCCGGTCGCTCGCGCCATTGGTAAATACCACCATACTGGCGACGACTTGCCGCCCGCTCATATGCGAAATATCATACCCCTCGATGCGCACTGGGATATTTTTCAAGCACAGTAATTTCGCCAAATCAGCCAGCGCCTTGTCCTTAGAAATGTCCAAGAATTCCTTGTCGCCAAAACAAACCCGCCGCTGCAACTCCCGCATGGCGCTGAGTTTATTGCGAAGGTCGGCCGCCCGCTCAAAGTCATGCAGCCCAGCTGCCGTTTTCATGTCGCGTTCCAGCTCGGCAGCGATGGCTTTACGATTGCCCTTGATGTAGCTGATGAGTTTGCGTAAATTAGTTTTATAGGCAGCCGATCCATCACTCAGCCGCGGACTCAAGCCCAAATCTTCATCCAGCTTCGACTGCCCCGGGCGGCGCTGCCTAGTCAAATAGGGAAAAACCTGCCGTAGATATCGCAAGGCTTTTTTTAAGGCAAAGCCATTGTAAAACGGGCCAAAATATTCCGCCCCATCATCAGCTGGATTGCGCGTAAAACTGACAGTCGGCCACTCGCTTTTCATGTCGATTCGCACATACATCTGCGATTTATCATCGCGCAGCAGCACGTTGTAGCGCGGCATGTAGCGCTTGACCATCTCGCTTTCCAGGAACAGCGCGTCAACTTCGCTCTCGGTCTCAATCCAATCAGTATCAGCAATTTCCGCCACTAACGCCATGGTTTTATTGTCCCGCCCGCGCGAATCCTGAAAATACTGGCGTACGCGGTTTTTCAGCACCGCCGCCTTGCCCACATAAATAATCTCGCCGCTAGCTGACTTATGGAAATAGACACCGGGAGTGCGGGGTAGGGTTTTGAGTTTGGCTCGCAATACTTGATTCACTAGATATATTACAGTCTAAAAATCATAATTATGCAAGTATTTTTCCAGAAACTCGCTCCACTCCGGCGCGTTCTTTCCGCGGAAATAATGGCGTAAGAAATCAACCATAATTTGCTGGCGGTTTTCTGCCTCTATTCGTCCTGGCTCGGTCAACATCAAGCTTCTCAGCTTCAGCAGCTTTTCAAAAAAGTGATTAATAAAACCGTCGGTATCGTGCGTATTACCATCAGCATTATATTCGTGCGCCGCCAGATTAACATTCGGCCAAACCGCGGGGTCAAAAATCCGTCCGCCATGACGACAAGCATAAACCAGCGCCCGCTCAATCCCGACCGCGCCAATAGCATCGCACATGTCAGCATCGGACACCAGCTGCCCCGCCAGCCGCTGCGGTTGCCTGCCGTTCAGCCGTTTACTATAACCAATCGCTGCAATGTTTTCCAGCACCACCTGGTTTAGTCTGTCAAACACTTTTGCCTGCGTCATAATATTTACTGCGTTCGTTAATTTCTCTGCCTGCGCCTTGCCGACCAATTTGTAATCATCAACGTCATGCAGCCAAGCCGTCAGTAGCACCTCTTGCAGATCCACTGATTCGCTGCATTCACTAGCAAAACGTTCCGCCAGCAGCGCCACCCGCTCGACATGATCGTCAGCGTGTCCTGAGGTGTCGCCGCCCAGTAATTCACGAACCAATAGTTTAACTTTATTAATTTCAGGAGTTTGCCCATTATTCATAACAATTATTATATCCTACAACTACCGTCTGCACCACTAGATTTAATTAACAATAAACTACCGCAGACATTTCTCCACAATCCATCGGTATGCTACAATTATGTTAGCGTATGAAGCACTTAAAATATGCAGTAACCACACTATCTATTCACGGCTCTCTTGAAATTGTTGGCGGGTTGATGGCACTTTTGCCAGCCAGCAAAACCAAAGACTATATTTTCGCAATGCCATTTTTGCGAGATAATTTGATAATGATTGGTATCATCGGCATAATTTTTGGATTGCTGAGAATAGTTGCAGCAACTGGTTTGTGGCGAAATTTATTGTGGAGTTGGTGGCTAGCAATGATTATGTGTATAATCACCCTTATTCTGATGATTTTCATGATACCTTCAGGAATTGGTGACGGCGTATTAGCAGGTTCAACAATTGTTTGGCTATTAATCGCTCGATACGGTAAACTTAAAATTATTAATAAGTAAACCTCATGTTACAATATCTGTAAGCTTTGTTAAATTAAGGAGGTTTTATGAAAACGCCAAAATTACTATTAATTATCGCTGGATTGCTTGCGGCTATTGCGGCAGTATTAATTGCTGTCAGCTGCATACCGCCGTCCGGACCAGAACCAGAATACGTTTGCGCCAAAAACGGCCAGCCAAGTTCCGGATTCAAAGACACCAAGAAAAATTGCCCGATAACTTCAGAAAGCTTGAAGGCTCATATGGCGTGGGAAGAAGGCCCGTTCGGCAGAGGCAAATATATCATGCGCCAAATCGCCGTCGTATCAATACTTGGCGCGATTGGCTGCGCTGTTGCTTCGCCAATTGTAAAGTCAAAGCAGAACAAAAAGTCAGAAAAATAAAACTATAAACTCATATTTAATATACTAAACCGCCAGTGTATTGGCGGTTTAGTCCTTGTTTTGATATTTCACTGCGTACTTTCTTGTCAGCGATCACCAAGCTAGTCGTGTTTTTCTAAAAATGTATTGATAATCACCGTCTCAGATTACATTATTAGAATCTACATTCTCCAACCATCGCTTAAGTACTACTGCCTGGTTAAACTCCGCATCCTTAGCGCTATATAATAGCGTAACGGTTAGATGATTAGGCCAGTCATTTCTCGCCTTGATAGTGGCGGGATTTTCATCTAACTCTTTTGTATAACGTTCTGAAAATTCTGTAAATTTTTCTGGATCATGATTAAACCATTGGCGCAGCTCATTGGTTGGCGCGATTTCTTTAGCCCACTCATCTAGCGCCGCTCGTTCTTTACTGATACCACGCGGCCACAATCGGTCAACTAGCACACGGTAGCCATCGTCCGATTCTGGCGATTCGTAAATTCGTTTAATTTTATAGACTGTCATGACAATACCTCCTTAACTATCGTTTGTAGAACTGAGACAACATCCGACTCAAACCACGGGTTATGTTTGCGCCAGCCAATATTGAGCGGCGATGGATGAACCAATGGAAAATAATCTGGCAAATACATATTAAAGTCCGCCACAGTTGCTGTCAAATTCTGCTTGGCGCGGCGATCAAGATAATATTTTTGCGCATACGAACCAACCAAAATTGTCAATCGCACATTCGGCATCTGCGCTAACAAACGCGGATGCCATTTCCTGGCAAAATCCAAGCGAGGCGGCAAATCACCGTGTGCTCCCTTGCCTGGATAATAAAAATCTATCGGCATCAACGCAAAGAGATCGGGATCGTAAAACTGCTCGTCCGTTACCTTCAGCCATTGCCGAAGCAAGCGACCGCTCGCATCATTCCACGGCTTTAGCGTTTGCTGAGCAATTCGACCTGGCGCCTGCCCGACCAGTACAATTCGCGAACTTGACGAAGCAGAATATACAGGCGACCAACCTCTATTGACAAAATCAGCATTCATTGGATCGGCTGCAATCTGATCATATAAAAGCGGTTTAGTATGCGACTTCATATATTATTAATAATCTTATCACATCCACTTCGTCGGCTTTAGTCTAATTTCTTTTCTCTACCAGCCGAGCAATTCAGTAAAACGCTTCTGGGCGCTGGCACATTCGCCTAGCTCGATGCTCGTCACTGGTATATCGATACCGTATGAAAGCAATAACTCTCGCATTTCATCCTGCTTATCGCTAGGCACTTCTATGTGTGAAATATTTGCAACGCCTATCCGTTTATCAGCGCGTACTTCGTAATGACTCATTGGTTTTTCTAGTTTTAATTGCGAATCAAGACTCCTAACACCAACTAAAATTGGATAATTACCCGAAATATCACTACCCAGACAGAAGATATCCCATACATCGCGCGCCTGCTTATTCACTTTCTTTCCCCAAGTATTATCACCATTTTCATCATGCGACAATGTACGCCAAGTTTTCCAACGGCGCAACACTTTGACCCCATTGACCGTAAATAGTCGCGCATAAAACAAGCTGTAGTAATACGATGTCCAAGTCAGAGCGTCACCATAACGATTTTTCTCTTTCCAGCCAAGACCATGCATGTCAGCATATGATCGCGCCACCATCCGACTCCGGCATAATGAAACCGAGTGTACGATATACCGATCACTGCCGCCAAAAACTGCATACACATCACGAGATGGCTTGAGGCCAGCAATATCGCAAAAACTTTTCATTACATCAACGATACCGTCCTTACCGTGCTGCCAACGACCAGTGCCATGCCAAAGTTGAGTATCTTTCGTTAGTTTTTGATATTCTCTTATCTCAGAACTATCAAATGAAAGTAAATCATTTACATTAATTATCCTCTTCTTAGCAATGACATCTAAAGCCTTTTCAAAACGAAACAACTTACTTTTGTAAATAATTAACATTAGGTTATGGTGCGGTAAATATCTTAACGATCTTCGCACGAAAAGCTTTTGATAATTATTACCGTGTGATTTCATATCAAGTATATATGATTTAACATTTCCTTTTGTATTAATAGCCACCCTGGATATACCCAGCATCAACACTGTGCAATGATCTGAGAATAACCCCATTACTATTGATAATCATAGTTGGACCATTAGTCCCAGCGACAACAATAGACGTATATGCCTGAACAGCGCGCAAAGCAATATCTGCTGCATGAAACTGCTTCTGCAAATAACCATACGCTGCGTCATTGAGAGTTACATATGCAATATCGCTACCACGCAATCGTTCAACGATATCTGGATAGTGCAAATCATAACATATATAGGCGGTTATATGTCGGTTATAAAATGTACTTATATTCCGCGACATTCGCGGCAAGCCAGTTCTCTCATCCGGCGCTAAGTGTTGTTTATAATTAGTAAGAATAATTTTGCCTGTTGTACCGTCAATAGCAACAACTTTTTTATATACCTTTTTACCAACACGCTCTGTTGTATGATATATAATTAAGCTACGCATTTGCGCCGCAAATTCTGCTACGCGATTATAAGAAGATTTAGGAACTGAGTTCTCTGGCCATACGATCGTTGTAGGTACATTGCGACGGCCGCTTGCCGCCTGCTTTGTCATAGCTATCAGGTCCTCTGTATCTTGCTTAGTTGCTGGCATATCTATACCGCCGCGAGTCATCTTTTGTATAGCGACGACAGGATGAATTGGTTTTGCAGGCATATTCCAAACTATATTATTCAACCCAACAAACGCCACAACAATCAACACACTAGCTACCAACATCTTACGCCAACCGCAGCAAACAAATACACCAGCAATAATCATACCGCTAAGCAATAGCGCCAGCTCCATTACTATCTCGCCGCCGAATTTACCAAGCCAAACGACACCGCTGTTGTGCCAAATGCTATAGCCTAAATGCGGCAGCCACCAATCCTCAGTAATCGGCAATCGCAGCCGAAGCCACGTTAATATCAGCCAAAAAAGAGTGAATAATATCCAGACCGCCAGTGTTCCAATTTTTTTCCTCAAGCCAACAAGCCAAAATAGATTAGAGACCAATGCCGCCCATCCGACGCTTGCCGCAAACGCAACGCCAGGCAGCATGAAAGTATAATACCAATATGTCGTCGGTATCAACCAAGCGAGCGTAAAACACACGCCTACCGCATACGTATACCTTACGGACACATTTCGCAGCAGCCAAAATATTGGCGCCGTAGCTAATATAGCCAGTAACTGCAATATCCAATGGGGCGCAAAAGCAGTAGCCGCCAGTACGCTGCCTGACATTATAGCCAATAGACAATAATAAGCCAGGCTATTATCAGTACACTTCATAAACTATATTATACTTGGCGTTAATATTAATGTGCAATACACTAATTCTCTACTTTACTAGCTCCTTCCAACGCATCAATTAGCATCTGCTTTGACTTCATACCGATCAGCTCGGCGACTTCCTTGCCATCAACAAATATCTTCATGTTTGGTATGCCTTGCACGCGATACTCTTGCGCTAATTGCATGTTTTCTTCGCTGGCCTCGGTATCAATTTTCACAATATCAAACTCTGTTTCCTCAGCGATTTGGTGCAATATTGGCGCCATCGCTCGACACGGCGGACACCATGGCGCCCAAAAATCAACCAAGACCGGACGCCTGCTTTTTAGTACTTTTTCTTCAAACTCTTGTTTAGTTGTAATACTAATTAATGCCATAATTCCTCCTTCTATTTTTACATTGTTGACATACTCCAGTAATAGCTAAAGGACCATCGAAACAGCAGCCGTCAAGCTGGCGCTCGATCTGGCAGCGCACTGAATCAGGAACTTTGATATCCTGTAAACTATCGCACTCGCTGCATATAAAATGATCGTGTGATTCCGGTGAAAAGTCGTACCGCAAACAGCCCTGTTTTGAGGAGGGCGCCAACCCAATTGCGCCGTCATTATGTAAGCGCTGCGTAATACGATGCACCGTAGTATCGCTAATATCTGGATACGATTCTCTCATCCGACCAGCAATTTCAGCATTGGTAGCGTGCTGCAGCTGGCATATAATCGATAATACATCGCCTGTGTATTTCGTGATTTTTCGACTAGTCACCTGCTTCATATTACTATTGTAAATCATTTACAATAGTAATACAACCCGTCTTCCTAATTTGTAATGTACTTGATTAATTTTTACCATTATATCATTTGACATCATCTACAATATACTCTATAATTAGTAACCTTACAAGTTTGCTCATGCAAGTATTTGCAGTAAACCCTATGCTAGCATTCAAACAACTAAGAGAATACTAATTCGCAATTAAAAACTTAATACAAGGAAAGCCATGAAACCAGAGATAGAGTCATCATTCATTTATAACGGTCAGAAAATACTGGCAAACTGGTACACAGTGACTACTAAAAGCAGGATCCCCGATTTACCGTGGCAACAAGTTTATGCGATAGGCAACTTGAATGGTCAAGTACCGCTGCTCGCGAGATGGTTGAAGAATGTAATATGCGCGTGATTGAATGGCAACCTCTTGGATATCAACACTTAACCGAGCCTGATGGTAAGCAAATTTTCCAATTTCGCGTATATGCCAAGTTGGAAAAAATCGACGAGTTTGTTAATGATCCAGGCGGTGGAGTTATTAAAAATACCTTGGTTGATTTAAATCAAGTTAACTCACTAATAAACTACGGTGAAATCGGCGAGCGAATGGTTAAATTAGCAAAAAAATATTTTACCAACGAAAGGAGCTGTCTTGAAAAATAAGATCAATGATAAAGAAATTTTACGTCTGTTCTGGCAAGTGTCTGCGCCTTACAGGCGCCGCAGAAATCTGGCGATATTTTTTACAATTGTTACGATTGTCATTTCTATTTTTGTCGGCCCGCTTGTTATCGCAGAGCTGCTTAATATTATCCAGCACAACCAGTTGCAAACCGCTAATAATTTATGGACGCTAATTGTTCTGTATGGTGTTAGCGAACTGTGTTCAACGGTGATTGGCTGGCGCTTAGTACTGTATCTCGTTTGGACGTTCGAGACTGCATTGCAACGCGATTTACACTCGCGCTGCTTTAGTAAATTGACCAATCAAACAATGTTTTTCCATGCTAATAAATTTGGCGGTTCGCTTGTCAGTCAAACCAATAAACTAAACGGTGCAGTCGAACGTTTTTGGGATACAATTTTCTGGTCGATTTTGCCATTAGTTATCTCCTTAGCTGGATCAATAATCATTTTATCGACATTAATTTGGCAGTATGCTTTATTCCTGTTTATCTTTTCAATCATTTTTAGCATTGCTGTCTATTTTGGCTCTAGACCAATGGCCAAATTGAGCGAAAAAGAGGCTAAAGCCAGCAATAAAGTCAGCGGTCAATTAGCAGACATGGTTTCAAATATCCTAGCAGTTAAATCGTCTGGCGCTGAATCGCTAGAGCAAAAGCGCTTTTCAAAAACGGTCGATTCATGGCGCAGCGCCAGCTTGGGTACAATGCGCGGCTTCTTAAAGGTTAGTACCGTTTATTCTAGTATCAACACAATTATCAGAATTGGTGCAATTGCTTTTGCGGTATACGCCGCTCAGCACAATATAGTATCAGTAGCATCAGTCTACTTAATCATAACGTATACGGGCAGCGTGGCACGCGAACTGTGGAACATGAACAGCATCATGCGCAGTTACAATCGCGTTATTGGCGATGCTCACGAGATGGTAGAAATCCTTAAAACACCAACGACGCTGGTTGATCGCAGCGACAAAAAACTAAAAATTAAACGCGGCGGCATTGTCATGGACAACGTAACCTTTACTCACGACGAAGGTCAAGGCGATACCTTGTTTCATGATTTCTCGCTCAATATTCAGCCAGGTGAAAAAATTGGCTTAGTCGGATCAAGCGGGTCTGGCAAAACTACCCTCACCAAATTATTGTTACGGTTTGCCGATATTGACTCGGGCAAGATCACAATCGATTCGCAAGATATTGCCGAGGTCACCCAAGCAAGCCTGCGCGAACAAATCGCCTATGTGCCGCAAGAGCCGCTGCTATTTCACCGCTCCGTCCGCGAAAATATCGCTTACGGCCGACCTGACGCGACCGATGCTGAGATTGAAAAAGCTGCTAAGAAGGCTGGTGCTTACGACTTCATCGTCAAACTGCAAGACGGTTTTGACACGCTAGTCGGTGAACGCGGCGTCAAACTTTCGGGCGGACAGCGGCAGCGTATCGCCATTGCCAGAGCGATTTTGAAAGATGCGCCAATTTTAGTCCTTGACGAGGCAACATCGGCATTAGACTCAGAATCAGAAGCACTAATCCAAAAGTCGCTGGAAACATTGATGAAAAACCGAACGTCAATTGTCATCGCCCACCGCTTGTCGACTATCGCCAAGCTGGATCGTATCATCGTCCTGGAAAACGGACGTATCGTTGAAGACGGTTCGCACGATCAATTGCTTGCCAAAAAACGCGGCGTTTACGCTAAGTTATGGGCGCGGCAATCAGGCGGATTCATTGAGGAGTAATTTCTAACATTTCCGACTATAAAAACACCGTCAAATAATGACGGTGTTTTTTGATAATCTAAGACTATACTATTCCGACGCTTCAGTCTTTTCAGCTTCTCCCGTAACTTCGACTTGTTCGGCATCAGCGGACTCAGCTTCGCCGGCCGCCGCATCGTTGGCAGCTGCTAGAGCGCTCGGCTCATAGACGTTTGCCACAACCAAATCCTTAACTGTAATGTCGTCGTCAGCCGTACCTTCGCGGCCGTCGTCGTTCTCGACCAGCTCAACACCATCCGGCAAAACAATATCGCCCACGGTCACGCGGTCGCCTTCTTTAACAAGACCGTCTGTCGGCGCTTCCAATGCTTCCGGCAGATCCATCGGCAAGGCCTTGACTTTAATTTTCTCAAGCGCTTGCAATACCACCAAGCCGGCACGCTCCGCTTCAGATTCTCCTGTACCGCTCAAACGAATCGGCACTTCGGCAATCACCGGCTCATCAGCCCGAACTGCATGAAAGGCAACATGACGAATAGTACGCTTTACTGGATGTATATCAACACTCTTTATCATGGCAATTTGCCGTTTTTTGCCAGCCAGCTGTACTGGAGTATGCTTGCCTGCCGCCGCAACAACTTTGGCGACTTCACCAGCAGCTGCTTGAATATTGTACGCTTTTACACTAGCGCCGTAGACTACTCCTGGCACCAGCCCTTCTCGCCGCAATTTAGACACTTTCTTACCATGAATCTGGCGGGGTTGAATATTTAATGTAATTTTTTCTCCCATACTTCTCCTTTCGGGTACCTGTTCGGAGGTAAATTTATATTACTATTATATTATACCAAAATACATAAGCGGTTACTGTATGTTATAATAGTGTAATTATGGAATCGTTCATTCATCTAATTACTAGCTTCGGCGTATTAGCAATTTTATTAGTAGTGTTCGCGGAGTCGGGATTACTTATAGGATTCGTCCTTCCTGGAGATAGTTTGTTATTCACTTCTGGCTACATGGTTCAGCAGAACATTCTACATATTGACATTCATATTTTCGCAATCTTAGTTTTTATAGCAGCAGTACTCGGAGATAGCGTCGGCTACAGTTTTGGACATAAAGTTGGGCGTAAACTGTTTGAAAAAGAAAAATCTCGATTTTTCAAGAAAAAATATTTGGAACAAACCGAAAAATTTTATGACAAACACGGCTCAGTAACAATTGTCCTAGCTAGATTCGTGCCAATCGTCCGCACCTTTGCACCAATCGTTGCTGGAGCTAGCAAAATGCACTATAAAACCTTTTTAATTTTTAATTTAATCGGCGGGTTCTTATGGTCATCGCTGTTTATTTATCTAGGATTTTATGCTGGAGAAATTCTGACCAAAGCTGGTATCAACATTGAAGTTGCCGCACTTATTATTATATTCCTGTCTGTTTCACCGATGATTATCCATGCTCTCAAAAAACCTTCATCCCGCGCAGCAATAAAAAAACAACTCCTGGTTTTATTATCAAAAACTACCCGCCGCCGAAAAAAATAAAGCCCGAGCATCGCTTACAATCAGTCATCTTTTTATAGTAAATTCTTCAAATACTTGCCAGTAAACGAGGTTGGCACTTTGGCGACTTCTTCTGGCGTGCCGCTCGCCACCACCGTACCGCCGCCGAGACCACCCTCAGGCCCCATATCGATAATCCAGTCGGCCGATTTGATGACATCCAAATTATGCTCGATGATGATCATACTATTACCGCCATCGACCAGCTGCTGCAAAATGCCCAGCAGCCGCTTAACATCGGCAGAATGTAGCCCAGTTGTCGGCTCGTCCAGAATATACATAGTCTTGCCCGTCGAACGCTTGGAGAGTTCTGTCGCTAGTTTAATACGCTGTGCCTCGCCGCCTGAAAAGGTGGTCGCTGGCTGGCCGAGCTTGATATAACCAAGACCGACTTCGACCAGTGTCTGTAGTTTCCGAGCGATATTTGGCACGCTATCGAAAAAGCTTGCCGCCTGCTCAACTGTCATGTTCAATACGTCGGCAATGGTCTTATTTTTATACTTAATCTCCAGCGCCTCACGATTGTAACGCTGACCGTGACACTCATCACACTGGACATAGACATCCGGCAAAAAATGCATTTCAATCTTTATCATGCCGTCGCCTTGGCAATTTTCGCAGCGGCCGCCCTTAACGTTAAAGCTAAACCGACCCGCTTTATAGCCGCGGACATTAGCCTCAGGGTTACTGGCGAACAGTTCGCGAATTGGCGTAAAAATACCAGTGTAGGTCGCTGGGTTAGAGCGCGGCGTGCGGCCAATTGGCGACTGGTCGATGACGATGGCTTTATCCAGCTGCTTGATACCCTCAATTTTATTGTGTGCCCCCGGCACATCGCTGGCCCGATTAAGCCGTGCCGCTAATTCTTTGGCGACAATATCATTGACCAACGTCGACTTACCGCTACCTGAGACGCCCGACACCACTGTCATCAGGCCCAAGGGGAATGCCACATCAATTTGTTTCAAATTATTCTCGCGAGCCCCGCGGACGATCAGTTGACGACTAGCATCAGCCTGGCGGCGATGTTTTGGCACGGCAATTTTTTCTGCTCCCGACAGATACCGACCAGTGATACTATCTGTGCATTTGGCGACCTCATCTGGTGCACCCAGCGCCACCACCGCGCCGCCATGAACGCCAGCGCCTGGTCCCATGTCAATCAAAAAGTCGCTCTGGCGAATAGTATCCTCGTCATGTTCGACTACCAGCACCGTATTACCAAGGTCACGCAGATGCTTTAGGGTGGTGATTAACCGATCATTATCACGCTGATGCAAGCCAATCGATGGCTCATCCAGCACATACAGCACACCCTGCAAGCCGCTACCAATTTGTGTCGCCAGCCGAATTCGCTGCGCCTCGCCGCCGCTCAGTGTATTTGCGGCGCGCCCTAACTCCAAATAATTCAGCCCGACATTACTCATAAAGCCGAGGCGGGCGGTAATCTCTTTCAAAATAAGCCGCGCGATCATTGCTTGCTGCTCGTTCAATGTTAACTTGTGAGTGAACAAATCGAGCGCGTCATCAACGCCAAGATCGCAAATATCCATAATATTCAACCCCTGCACCGTTACCGCCAAGACAACCGGTTTTAGCCGCGCGCCGCCGCAAACATAACAATCCCGCTGGCGCATAAACCGCTCAATGTCCTTGCGCATAAATTCGCTATCGGTTTCTTTCCAGCGCCGCTCCAAATTGGGAATCACTCCTTCATAGGTTGTATCGTAATGCCGCCCATTGCCAAGCTGTACTGGATATTTCTGATCGCCTGTACCGTAGAGTACCTTCTGGCGCGCCTCATCAGACAACTGCCCGACCGGCGTCCGGATACTGAAACCATGCGCCTCGGCTACCGCCGAAATCTTGCGCATGTAAAAGTTATCGACATTGATCCGGTTGTATGGCCGAATCGCCCCCTCGGCAATCGTCAGATTCTCATTCAGCACTAAACTAGGATCGACTTCCAATCGGCTGCCAAGTCCGGTGCAGCTCGGACAGGCCCCTTGCGGTGCATTAAAACTAAACAGACGCGGCTCAAGCTCTGGAATCTCCTCATCCGGATGATCAACACAGGCATATCGCTGTGAGAACGTCTTCAGTTCATCCGTATCAGCATCCAGCACCTCAACCACACCCTGGCCAAGCTCCAGCGCCTGCTCGACGCTCTGGCTCAACCGGCTAGTCAGGTCATTGTTCATTGCCAGGCGATCAACCACTAACTCAATACTGTGCTTATAGCTTTTCTGTAACTGCGGAAACTCATCCAGTGCATACACCACCCCGTCAACTCGCACCCGAGCATAGCCTAGCCGCCGATACTGCTCTGGAATGTGCGCAAACTCGCCCTTCTTATTTTTGACAATTGGCGCGAGTAGCAGCAACCGCTTGCCATCATATTGCTTAGCAATCTCCTGGATAATTGCCTCGGCCGTGCGGCGCGACACTGGCTTATGGCAGCGCGTGCCGTCTGGCCTGAGAGCCGGACAATGCGGCGTGCCAATCCGCGCAAACAAGAGGCGCAGGTAATCATAAATCTCGGTCACCGTCGCCACGGTCGAACGCGGATTACGGCTGGTTGACTTTTGATCAATTGAAATTGCCGGACTCAGACCCTCAATGCTATCAACATCCGGCTTATCCATAATGCCTAAAAATTGCCGCGCATAACTTGATAGACTTTCGACATAGCGACGCTGACCCTCGGCGTAAATCGTATCAAACGCCAGCGACGACTTACCACTACCACTCAGACCAGTGATCACCACTAATTTATCGCGCGGAATTTCCACGTCGATATTTTTCAGATTGTGTTCACGGGCGCCCTTGACGCGAATAAACTCTACCATAACCGCTACATTATACCTGTTTTTCACAACTTTTTCCAGTCAGCAGCCTCCATTAACACCTCAACTGCACATCATAAGCGCAAAAAAGACACGATGCAGTGCTGCTTCCGTGGTTTAATGGGTTTGTAGTCAACATAAACGCATGGAGGAAATATACATCGTGTCTCATATCAAGTATACACAACTTTGCTATGCCGAGCGCATTGTCATTGAAAATAGATTAAGGAACGGCGAATCATATAATAGATTAAGAGGCTGCCAGGCAGAACAAGAGATAAGTTGCACAAACGCGTGAATAGACCATATATAGCCAAGCTAGACGGCCGGCATTACCGCGGCAGAGCTTTCGTTTGTGCAATACGTCAGGCAAAAGATGATGCTAGCAGCCGCCAAGTACTGCTGTGTAAGATACATAACTATCGGGCAATCCAGGCGCAGCAATACGCCGCGGAACGCCAAAGCACCACTGTGCGAAGCAGCAGAAAACTTCTATGCCCTGAATACGGCGCAACGCTCAAATATATTCAGGACAAACTTACTTTGCGCTGGTCTCCCGAGCAGATCTCGCTGCGTATTAACGCGCTGCTTGCTCGCCCCGGCCTGAAGGACGCCGACGGATGGTCGGCGTCCATGGGTTTGCGCCCAATATCACATATGACTATCTATCGGTACATTTACCGTCTTCAAGGCAGCCAGCGAACAACGGCTGTCTCCCGCCTGCGGCGGCGCGGACGAGCGTACAGAAGCATGCCCCGGCTACCTTACAGCAACACTAGACAAGGTAAACGCTCTATTCATGATCGTCCAGCGGCAATGGACAATCTAGAAAGATTCGGCGATCTAGAAGGAGATACTATCTTTGGCAAGGATGCGAAAGATCGCTTATTAACTCACACGGATCGCAAATCCGGCCTCGGCTCCATTAGCCTCATACTTGGCTATAACGCAGCGAGCATAACAGTCCAAACTGCAACAGATATAAGCAGAATCTTTGGGCAGGACAATACTAAAACCATTACTTACGACAATGGTATTGAATTTAGCGCTTGGCGTTCTGCGGAAAAAGCTATCCAAGCAGATATTTACTTTGCCGATCCGTATAAATCAAGCCAGCGCGGAAGAAACGAAAACTTCAACGGCTTAGTGAGAGATTTTCTGCCGAAAGGTACCGACTTCAAAAAACTAACGCCGCAGCGTATATTAGACATAGAAAATCTATTAAACACCAGGCCTAGAAAGCGCCTCGGCGGACTAACGCCGCTCGAAGTCTTTATGCGTTCAGATGTGCGGTTGGAGTGTTAAGGTAGGCAGACCAACGCCCAAATATATCTACATAATATTATGCTTATGATTGCAAGATAACATTTTACTATGCTACAGTAAACTTATGAGAAAGTTGGGCATTTACTTGGGCGTAATTTTACTAGCGGTTTGTTTTATTCATGTATTTTCTGACCAGCTAGCTCTTTTCATATTCTTAGGAAAAATACCATTCACTAATATTACGCTACCCGCCAGAGTAATGATTGTCTTTTGGATAATTGTCTTACCAGCAGTGTTATTTTTTAGAAAGACAGTTGCCGACACATTCTGGAAGATAGTAGAATCAGTTAGTAATGCTCGCCAACGCCGCGTAAAAATGAAGCAAAGAAAATGTCATTACCCACTAATTCCAGACGAAGATATACGCCTAATCTCTATCTATTTCTTATATATTATCAATGCACGAGAAGGTAACCTCGCAAAAACCGGAACGCAGCAGCGTCTGGCAACAGTTTCAATTTCTTAAATTTTATCGTTTAATTGCCACTTGGTAGTACCGCCTCTGCCCACAGCTGCAATTCTTGCAAGATAAACTGTTGTTCGTCAGTCGCCGTCGGCGCTAGCCGCTGCAAGGACGCCATGAATTGCGGCAGTTGCGCCTGCAAGTGCTGAGCCCGCCATGCTTCCCATTGCACCAAATCGTCTTCGCTGAGCGAACGCGGAAAGTTGCGCGCTTTGTAGTGCAGCAGTAGTGACGCCAACCGCTCGTCCTGGAACTCTGGATGAAAATCAGCCAGCTCGCGCTCATCGGCATTGCGCACCGCTTCGACACGGATACGATCGCGGTCATTCAAAAAGCCGTCGTATAATTGCGCTTCTGGATCAGGCAGTTTTTTGAAGGCTGGCTTGTTTTCAAAAATAGTCCGTAATTTTTCAGCAAAATCTGGATGGCTCAGTAAAATATTTTGATGCTTCTGGACTGTTTTTAGATCAAGCGAAATTTTCCGCCAACCGTCGCCCTGCTCCAGCACGCCCAGTGGCGCCACCGCCGGACAGCGATTGTATTGCAACTCTTTGACGGGCAATTTGACAAAATCCTCAGCCTGGCGCTGCTCCCACGTGGCAAAAATCTTCGCCGCCAACTCATCGGCGCTCAAATCAACAAACGGCGTCGGATCGTAACGTAAATCGTACACAATCACCGCGCCATGACGCCCCAAACTCAGCGGAAATGCCACCGTGGTTTTAGCAAATTCTTTATCATAGCGGCCGCTGGCATAGACAAACGACTTCTTGTCATCCACATTGACCAGTTTCTGGACTACTTTTTTGTCGCGCATTTTTAGCAAATAATCATACAGTTGTGGCTGTTTTTGCTTGATCAATTTCGTCACGGCAATCAACGCCGTCACGTCCGCCAAGGCATCATGAGCATTTTCGTGCGCAATACCATTAGCACTGGTGATGAGCTCCAAGCGATTGCTCGGCTCACCCTTAACATCAAGCGGCCAATTGATTCCTTCCGGCCTCAGAGCCCTGGTCAATCGCACCACATCCAGCAAATCCCAACGCGAGCGACCGTCTTTCCAGCTCCATTCATACGGGTCATGAAAATTACGCCACAACAAATGGCGAATGAACTCGTCGTCGAACCGAATATTATTGAAACCAACCGCAATAGTCTCGGGCGTGAAAATTTCCTCACTCAACGTCCGGGCAAACTGCGCTTCAGTGTAGCCCTCCTCAACCGTTTTTTGCGGCGTGATGCCCGTCACCATCAGCGCATCAGGACTCGGCAAAGTATCATCATTTAATGTCACCAGCAGATTATATGGCTCACCAATCGGCTCGAGATTCATATCCGTCCGCTGCCCGGCAAACTGCATGATTCGGTCTTGCCGCGGATTTAATCCGCTGGTTTCCAGGTCGTAGAAGAATAATGTTTGCGCCATAACTATAGTATAGCAAAGCGACGAGACGACGCCCAAATCTATTGCTCAACCAGCGTAAACGGCATCGATTCGCCAATCTGTACTACGGTCTCACCGATTGCACCCTGACGAATTAGTTCATGAGTGATGCCCATTTTTCGCATAATGTCCCGCAGGCGATTGACCGATTCAAATTGATCAAAGTTAGTGCGGCGAGCAAACTTTTCAATTTTAGCACCGTGGATAATGAAGCTAATCGTCTCTTCATCGTCTACATTGTCAGGCTCCGCACCAACCACCCGCTCTACCGTCCAGGCATCAGACGCTGCTTGCGCATCCAGAGCGATCACTGGCAAATCATCGCTTTCTTCTTCGATCAACTCAGCTTCCCGCGCCCGATATTCGGTAACTTCACGGCGCAGCAAACGGAGCAGCTCAGTCACGCCAGCATGCGTCTGCGACGAAATCGCCAGCACTGGTGAACCATTGGCCACGTTTTGGAGCGCCGTTGATTGCATGGCAATAATTTCATTATCCAACCCCTCACATTTAGTCAAAGCGATAATCTCTGGACGCGCCGCTAGTTCCTCAGAATATTTTTCCAGCTCGCGGCGAATAGTTTGGTATTTTTCCGCCGGGTCATCACTATAGGCATCAATCATGTGCAGCAACACGGCCGTGCGCTCAACGTGGCGCAAGAACTGGTCACCCAAGCCCTTGCCTTCCGAGGCGCCTTCAATCAGCCCTGGGATGTCAGCAATCAACACTGAACCATCATCAACATCCGCCACGCCCAAATTTGGCGTCAACGTTGTAAACTCATAATTGGCAATTTCTGGCCGAGCATTAGAAACCACGCTTAAGAATGTCGATTTACCAGCGTTGGGAAAGCCGACCAAGCCAACGTCGGCCAATAATTTCAATTCCAGCTCAGCCTTAAATTCTTCACCCGCCTCGCCAAGTTCAGCCATCTTTGGTGCTTGGCGCGTACTGGACGTAAAGTGCGCATTACCAAAGCCACCGTCACCACCGCGGGCAACGACTGCCTGCTGCTGGTCTGCCGTCAAGTCTGCCACCACCTTACCATCACGCTTAACCAACGTACCCATCGGCACTTTGACGACCAGCGGCGAGCCGCTTTTGCCACGCTTATTGCGCTTACTGCCATCGCCACCATTTTCTGCTTTCAATTCTGGCTTATACCGAAAGTTGAGGAGTGTATTCAAGTCTTTGGTCGCCAAAAACACCACATCACCGCCGCGTCCGCCGTCACCACCATCAGGGCCACCCTTGTCAACATATTTCTCATGCCGAAAACTGACCGCGCCATTACCGCCCTTGCCAGCTCGCACTAACACTTTCGCTGTATCTACAAACATAATTTCAGTATACCAAAAAGCGCCCCCAAGAGATAGCGGAGGCGCTAATATAGTTAATCTACTTAGTGGATATAAGTGTAGCCGCCTGGGTTGTCAAGGACACGATGAGTAACTATACCATAGCCGGCAAAATTCATGTCACTGACGTAAACTACACCATTCTCAACCCGTTCGACAATACCAACGTGACCGTAATAACCAGTTCTCGTCTGGAAAATCGCGCCTGGTGCTGGAGTGCTATTAACCAGAAGACCAGCTGCCCTGGCGCTTGCTGCCCACGTATTGGCATTACCCCAGAAGCTACCGATTGGACGTCCTAATTGCAAACGGCGCTCATATGCATACCAAGTACAGTTACCAGCAGCATATCGGTTACCGACAGAGGCAATAGCTGAACTTCTGGTTGCCGTACCTCCAGAGGCACTACCATAAGAGGAGGCGTATCGGTTACCGTAACGCGGCCGCGGAGCTACATAGCCTGGACGCTCAGTCTCCGGTAATTCCCCGCCAGGCAAAACTACGCGAGCGCCAACATTAAGCCCTGTTTTTTCCTCAATATCGTTATATAACACAATTCGCTCAGCACTAGTCTTATACTTTTCTGCTAGCGATTGAGCAGTATCGCCGCTCTTAACCGTATAAACCACGCCGTCAACCAACGGCACAGTCAAAGTCTTGCCTGGCTCAATTGCATCAGAATCCGTATTATTAGCCCAGCGCAGTGTTTGCGCCGAGATCTTGAACTTCTTAGCAACAGTATTCATAGTGTCGCCATTCTTCGTTACATAAGTCGTAATTCCGCGACCAGCTGAAGTATCAGGTTTGACAATTTCCGGTTTCGTGATTACCTCGGCGTCATTTTGCGATAAATCCTTTTTGATCCCCAGAGACGTAGTAGTTTCACGCAGATCGCCAGCCGATGGTAATTCAGTCGTTTCAGCAAGATTCGTCACTACAGTAGCCGCTGCTAGCTGGTCAACAGATACTGCACTTGCTGCGGTATTTTCATTATGCGATTTTGATGATTTCGTATTAGATGAGGCAACTGTTTTATTCTCTGCTGCCGCCGACTCGCCGTTATTATATCCATATATTAAAAACGAAATAACTAAAATAAATATTCCGCCATAAACTGCAAATGAACGCAGCTTACTTCTTTTACTCCGAAGAGTAGATACTTGATTACGAATCTCCGTACTCCTTGCATCAGCGTTGCCGCCAGTGCTACTACCAAACTGTCTTTCTTCTCGCAATAGAACAGGATACCTTGTCGACCTAATAATTAGTTTATATTCTAAAATGATTTGGTTTATCGTATCCGTAGCGACAATCTTGGCAGGCCGTTCGTCGTGCCAGTCCCCAACAACTCAACTCGCGAACGAGCTACTGTTTATTTTACACGACATTGACATTATTGTCAATAGATTTTATGAAATGCTAATTTGTCAAGAAATCTGGCATTTTTTCTGGCAATACTGCTTGATATTCTTCTCATGCTCATCATTCGTTACCGCAAAATACGTAACGTCATCATCACCGCTCAAAAAGTACTTATATGGAGTGTTTTCTGGATCAGCCGCTGCGTTTAGCGCGCTCAGAGACGGCACAGCAATCGGTCCTGGAGGCAAGCCCTTATGTTTGCGAGTATTGTACGGGGAATTTAAATCCGGCGTCCGTACTGCACCAGTTTTATCAGCAGCATATTGATATGTTACATCAGACCCTAAAGGCATGTCTGCTTTCAAACGATTATAGAATACACTCGCAATCTTTCGCTGATCAGCGCATATTTCCGCCCCAGCACCACAGCCAATTGACTCCTTTTGAATAATTGATGCCAATGTAATCCCCTGATGCAGCGTCAAACCACGAGCCTTAAACTTCTCTACTAGATTATATTTTTTCACGACAGCCTCAAAATGACTAAGCGAACGCTTAATTACTTGTTCAATCGACTCATTAGGCGAAATATAAAATGTTTCACCATAGACGTAGCCTTCTAGGTCAGCGCCGTTCGGGCGGCTAGCTAAAATTGGGTTCGTATATTTGGCGCTAAACGCTTCTTTTATTTTTTTATCCGAAAATTCCGCTTTTTTTAACACCGATTCTACTTCTCTACCGTCTGAATTTTTGATTTTCGTATGCAGCGTTGCGCCTGGATAAAACGTTATCGAAATCTCATCTGATTTACCGCTAGTTAAGCGAGCTACAATTTCCGGCACTGCTTGCGACGGCTTTACTGAGTATACGCCAGATTGAAACTTGCTGCTAGCATTGTGCAGACGCACATACGCCGAAAAAGCCAGCGAGCTGCGAATAAGTTTTTTCTGCTCCAAACTATCAGCTATATCGCCAGAATTCATGCCTTCCTTAATATCAATCCTCACAGCTGCCTTATTACTAACATCAGCTGGCATAAGCATCTGTCGATACCACATAGCCGCACTCAGCGACGCCACGCCGACCACAGCAACCAGCACCGACAAAGCTATCAGCCATTTTCTGCGGCTTCTTCGAATTTTCATATATGCTCCTCCAAATAATCTTGCAAAATTATACTAGCCGCCTCGGCGTCAATTTTGCCTTTATCTTTAATTTTATTACCTAATCTTTGTTCTGCCTGGACGCTTGTCAGCGACTCGTCCTGGAATACTACCTTCGTATCCAAATCAATCTCTGCCAACTGATCGACAAAATTCTCTACATATTTCGTCTGCTGCGTTGGTTCGCCAGATTGATTGCGCGGATAGCCTACGACGATAGTATTAATATCGTTTCGTAAAACCAATTCGACAATTTTTTGGATTGTTGACTCGTCATTCTCCAGCCATCCAAAAGGCACCGCAATCTTAACCCGAGAATCAGCCATCGCTACGCCGATCCGCCGCGTACCGACATCCAGAGCCAAAAAATTCCTATTTGGCATCCTTCAGCTTAAACTCAACGTTAATCTTTTTTATATCATTTGGTACAGATCTTACCCAAAACGGCGAGAATTTCACATCGACATCCTCAACACCTTCAACAGACTCAATTGACGACTGCACATCACCGTACGTCCGGCCTTTTGCTTGCTCTTTTACTTTAGACTCATTAATTTCCGGACCAATCTTGCCGTTAGCGGTCACAACAAGACTCTTAATACCGCCTCTATCAGTAAATTGAGAAAATTCCGCTTTATCTACGCCGCTGTCATAAATTTTTTGCGACTTTTTATCGCCAATATCGTCTTCTCTAATTTTAGCGTCAATGAAAGATTTTATATCAGATTTATCTGCTGCCAGCATACTGGCAGTAATTGTCGATTTTAGCAGCACGCTACCCGAGGCTTCGCTATCAACCGCCACGCTAGGAACTGGATCTGAGCGATTTTCAGAATAACTATCGGTGATGACTTTCGCAGAGCTGCCGAAAGAGCTGGCAAGCTGATTTTTTAGGCTATTATCCTTCTGTTCGTTTAATTTCGATTTTGCACTAGCAACGTCAGAAGCTGTTACTACGGTAGCTGTTTTGTCAGTTCCACCGCTGGTTGGCGACATCAGCGAAGCCTTTATGCCATCAACCGAAATCGACATACTGCCCGACGCTGCATTATACTGCGAACCGCCTTCAGCTGCCCGTACCGAGGCGGTAGCTGTTCCAGAGCAAGTTCTATCAGAACAATCCCATGACAACGTCGCCGCCGGAACTGTCACCGAAGAAGATAACACATAAGACAAATCATTGTTCTTAAGAATCGTCCCCGCAGCGATAGTCACGCTATTTTTTGACGAATTACTGAATTTGACCGATCCAGTCGCTTTTTCTCCAACATTCTTTTTGCCGGTTGCCGCAAACTCAACACTGATTTCTTTTTGTAATTCTCGTTTCTGAACCTTAATGCTGTCATTTTTAGCGCTGACGGTGTCGTCCGTCGTCAATTTTACCGTTTCGCTGACTTTTACGCCCGTTGTTTTAGCGGTAATAATTACTGTCGCGTGCGGCGCAAACCACGTCGCCCACACTAAAAATATAATTAATAATAGTACGCCGCCACCAATCAAAGCGAATTTCTTGCGAAAAACATTAAAATCTGGAATCTTTGGCTTTTTCTTATTATTTTTTGCTGAATTGCCAGGAGATTTATTCTTATTGGCGGCATCTGGAGCACTTGCCCCGTTAACTCCCTTATCGTCTTTTGGTTTTTTATGAGCCGAATCTGCCATATCGCCAACTGGCAGTTGTCCGCCATCAATCACATCATTATCGTCTACTTTCAGCGCTGGAATCTCCGCAATTTCCGGCTTACTTTGCAATGTTTTTGCTACTGGAATATCAGCTGTCGCCGCCAATCCCGCTAATACATTGTCGCTGGTAATTATTACCACTCTTTTATCCGCCGATTTAGCTGCTCGCGCCAACAGTCGAATGTTAACCGCGCTCTGCAAAACGCCGATTCGGCGCGGCGGCACCAAGGCAATAATCCGCTCTTTTGACGATTTAATCTTGCCAATTATTGACGTAATATCGTCTTCTGTATCAATATGGATAACGTCTTTATTCATTTCAAATCTTTAATAACCTGTTTAATTTTTCGACCAAACCATTACTTTCCTGGTTTCCAATTATTGTATCATACCCCACCCGGAGTAAACCCATAACCGTGATAAACGTATGATCGACTATATCACCTGTGGTATCAATTATGCCAGTCACGTCGCTAGGCTTAATGTATTGCACGACTGGTTTTTTTGTAAACGGCAAATCCTCATGCCATTGGTGTTTTTCCAGCGCCTCAGTAATTTTCTTCAAATTGGATCCGCCGCCGCACAGCAAAATGCGGTTTGGTAAATAATCAACGTTATCAAACTCGCTTAATGCTAATTCCACACCGGACAGCCACACCTCTAATGTCTTATCAATTGCTTCATCAACTCGCCTTTTCACTGTCGGCTTAATATTACCATCGTTAAGGTTTAGTTTTAACTTCTCAGCATCCTTAAAGCTCAAATCCAAATCGGCAGCAATTGTCCGCGTAAAACTCCGGCCGCCGATACCAAACATCTTCGTGCCCTCGACCCCGCCGTCATTAACCACTGCGATATCAGTCGTGCCGCCGCCGATGTCCGCTAAAATTGCCGTAAAATTACTGTCGGTATCTGTTCCTAAAACACTGCGACTTACTGCAAAAGGCTCAGCAGCCACCGCCACCAATTCTAATGCTAATTCGTCAGCCACTTTCTCCAACGCTCCAATATGCACCATCGGCGCAAATGCCGTATAAATTTGTACTGCTACGTCTCGCCCCTGAAAGCCAATCGGATTAGACACTTTATAACCATCAATATGAATACTTACCAGCGCCGAATTAACTAGCTTCACTTCAACATCCTCATTGCCAGTTTCCAGTGCGATCTGTGCCTGAGCCTTACTTTGCGCCCGCTCTTGCACTTTCTCGATAATAAATTCCATCTCTGCCACGTCTAAAGTTTTATTCGGCTGCGGACGGCGATAACGAATCGTGTTAGTAACACCCTTTACTAGTTCGCCAGCAATACCAATAATCACGCGTTTGCCTTGTATGCCAGCTTGATCTTCCGCCTCGGTAAGCGCCGCTTCGCAATTTGCGACCACGCCAGCAATATCAGCAATCGCGCCCAAATGCATGTCGCCCATCTCCTGCTGTTTGCGCCCGACACCGATAATTTCCAAATTATCATCTTTTATTTCGGCAATCAGCGCCTTAACGACCTCTGTACCAATATCCAAACCAACCAACAACTCCGGAGTATCTTTATCGGTTTTTTTTAACATGTCTCTCAATGCCATACAGGTTTATTATATAACGCTTGTGATTTTGAGGCAATTGTTGACTTTTTCCCTAATAAATTGCCTAAATTTTTATTTATTTCAGAACCGCTTTAATCCGGCGAATTCCCGCCGAGCTGGACTCCTCCTTGGTGATTTTGAAGCGCTTACCGCCCTCGGACAAAACACCCGTGTGCTCGACGTGCGGACCGCCGCAGACTTCGAAACTAACAATATTGTCGCCTTCACCGATGGAATAGACTTTTACTTTATCGCCGTAGCGCTCGCCAAAGGCGCCGATTGCACCCATTTTTAGCGCCTCGTCAGTCGGATAAACGGCAAAGCTGACTGGCAAATCAGCGTCAATCCACGCATTGACCTGATCTTCCACCGCCTGTTTTTCCTCTGATGTTAATTTATCGTGATTGAAATCAAAGCGTAGGCGCTCAGCCGTGATATTACTGCCGTGCTGCTGCAAATCCGGCGCCTTCAGCACTTTGCGCAGTGCCGCACCTAACAGGTGTGTTGCCGTGTGGTATTTCAAGTGAATCGGCTCTGTACCCTCTAGGCCGCCATGAAATTGACCCTTGCGGGCGGTTTTGGAGCGCTGGCGTTGCTCGGCCATCCGCGCATCAAATTCGGTGCGCCAATTATCAGAAAGCTTGATACCTTGTTTATAGGCCTCTTCGGTACTCAGCTCCACCGGAAACCCAAACGTGTCGTACAGCGTGAAAAGTTCCTCGCCAGTCAAACCGTCATCGACATAGCGCTGCATTTGCTTCAAGCCCTTGCGCAGCGTCTGGCGGAAAGCTTTTTCTTCCCTGACCAATACGGCGATAATCTGCTCGCGATTTTCTTTAACTTCTGGAAAATCCGCTTCGTACAAATCGGCAATTACTGGCACCACTTCCTTGAGGAAATTCTGTTCAATTCCTAGATCAAAACTGTAGCGAATCGCCCGGCGCAGTAGACGGCGCATGACGTAACCTTGCTCTTTATTGCTCGGCACACAGCCGTCGACCGCCAAAAATACCGCCGCCCTGAGATGATCAGCAATCACTCGCATTGATGCGGTGTGCGTAGCGTATTCCTCACCGCTTAAACTCTCTAGCTTTTTAATAATTGGCTGTAGTAAGCTGATCTTAAAGACATCAGGACTATCAATTGCCGCCGCCGCAATTCTCTCCAGACCGCCGCCGAAATCAACATTCTTACGCGCTAGCGGCTCAAAACTACCGTCATCCAGCCGGCGATACTGCATGAACACTTGGTTGCCAATTTCCATGAACCGACCGCTATCGCTAGCCGGGTGCGCCTGCCCAAAACTAGCATCGTGATGCTGCTCGCCAAAATCATAAAATACCTCGCTATCTGGACCGCATGGATCGCCAATCGGTGTACTATCAATGCCGCCGCCGCGACTCCACCAGTTCTCTTTATCGTTGTAAAAGAAAATCCGGCCGCCCTGCATACCCAGCTTATCGCCATTTTCAGCGCTATCCAGCTCGACGATTTTAGCTTCAATACCCTTTTTGGCAAAAACTTCTTGCCAAATTTGCGCTGCTTCATCGTCGCGCGGAATGTTATTTTTCTCATCGCCAATAAAACAGCTGACGTAGATTTTATGCGGATCCAGCCCAACTATTTCTGTCAAAAATTCGAAAAACCACTCAATCTGCTGACGTTTGAAATATTCGCCCATACTCCAATTGCCCAGCATCTCAAAGAACGTCGTGTGGCGATTATCGCCAACATCCTCAATATCCTGCGCCCGCAAACACGTCTGGCTATCAGCCAATTTAGTGCCTTGAGGATGATCCTGGCCCAGCAAATACGGCAGCAACGGCTGCATGCCCGAGCCGGTAAATAACGTCGTCGGGTCATTGTGTAGCATCAGCGGCGCCCGCTCAATAATAGCGTGACCGTTCCTTTGACAAAATTCGAGATATTTCTGGCGGATTTCTTGTGTGTTCATAGAGGTAATTATAGCATAAAACAAAACCGCCCGATTAACGAGCGGTTTGCAATTATTCTATAATATCTACTCGGCAGACTCTTCAGCCGGTTCTTCCTTTGGCTGATTCTTGCGAAGTTTCTCTGGGTTGCGGATAGATTTATGCTTATCAGCAGCCGACTCTTTAACCCATTTCGGTAATTTAACACCAGCTTCTTTCAATAGTTTAACGACGCGCGGGGTTGGCTGAGCGCCGTTATCTAAATATTTCTGCGCCGATTCAACCTGAATATTTGCTTCTTTAGTATGCGGGTTGTAGCTACCGACATACGCGACCACTCGACCACTCGACGGGTGACGATGCGCCTCTTGTACCGCCAGGCGATACACTGGATAACCTTTGCGACCCAACCGTTGCAAACGAATTGCTAACATGTGTAATTTCTTCCTTTTCTTACAACTCTTTGATTAATGTCTTACTCTTAGAGAGTGTACACTATTTGTGCCTGGTCGTCAATTCTGCTGCGTATGTTTTAACACGACTTGACTTGACATTTTTAGACTAGTGTGATTTAATCGTAGTTAGTTATGAATAGCGAGCATTTACCCCCCCACAAGACAACAACGATAGTGCACCTGATTTTTCAGGTTATCCTGTCACAGATCCTGATATATTTCTTGGCGGCCAAGAAATTATTGAACGTCTGGTTAGTGAATCAAATAAGCCTGTCAGTCCAGAAGACGTTAGAAGCCTCGTAGACTCTCTTGCTGGCTTTCGGCAATACATCACAGACATAGCAATTCAAGCTGGTCAGCTTGCCGGAGGGGGAGACTACATGGGCGCACTGTCAATTCTTGGCAGCGAACAGAATGCAAGAGATTTATTAGGAGAATACGCTGACGAAATCATAACGGGAGCTGGAGAACAACTGGTCGAAGAGATAGAGAATCAGCTAGATAGTTAATATAATATGCCGCCTAAATACACTACTGCTCGACACGAAGTGTATAGTATAATCGTTAACAGTCCAATAACCGTAGCCGACAGAGCAGAAAAAGAGAAACGCCAACTTGAAGCGCCCGGTGTTGCGCAATGTCTTAGGAGAAGGATTGATTCTTGGAAATGAAACGACACATTATTGACCTCCATACCCATACAACTCACTCTGACGGAGTGTTAACGCCAGTTGAGCTAATTGATCGAGCGCATGATAACGGCGTGTCTGTGTTATCGATTGCCGACCATGATACGTTAGGCGCATATGAGGACGAATCAACATTTGAACAGGCTAAGAAGCGTAACATTCGCCTCATCCCCGGAGTTGAAATTTCAGCCAAGTATCGATCTGTCGGTATTCATGTTTTGGGACTTTTTATTGATCATGAGAATGACGCTCTCCATAACGTCTTAAAGAGGCAGCATGATTTTAGAATTGAGTATATGAACTGCGTTGTCGATATGTTTGAAAAAGATGGCTGGGCGATTGCTTCAAAAGAAAGTTTACTTTCGCTAGGATCAATTACTAAAGCTCACATTTCTCAAAGTATCGTCGAACACGAAGAAAACTTTGAACGTCTAAAACAATTGTTTGGCCAGATTCCTAACCGCGGTATGTTTATCGAGGCTATGATGAATGAAGGCTGCAAGTACTTCCTAGAACGTGAAACACTATCGCCGGCAGAAGCTATCCAAGCAATTCACGACGCACATGGCGTTGCGATCTTCGCCCATCCTATTGCCAGTTTGTACGAAGATATGGATATGACAGCTCTCCGCGATGTGATTAGCAACACTGATTTCGACGCACTCGAAGCGTTTTATTACTATCATGACCAATCCAGGGGTGGAGCAATGGTAACAGCAATTGATCAAATGACAGAACTTGCTCAAGAGTTTGGGCTTGCTGTGAGCGCTGGCTCTGACTACCATGGTCCAAATCCAGCTCATGGTCGTCAGATCGATGTAGGGTTCAAGGGGATACCAAGAAAACCGGGATTGAAATACCTGAAAGCTTTGGAAGAAATAGCCCTCAAATATGCTTCTCAGTATCATCTAAATTAGCAAATAATCCCGCCACCCAAACATTCCTGGCCGTCGTAGATTACAGCCGACTGACCCGGGGCGACGGCGCGCTGCTGCTCGGACAAGATAACCGTCACTTTCTCACCAGCATTATCGTTCACACGCGCAATCTCCGCATTAATTAGCGGCGCTCGGTGCCGCACCCGAATTTGACAGGCATCACCTTTTGGTGGCTGATTAATCCAGTGAACGTCAGCCAGTGTCAATTCTTTCCGCCACAATTTTGCATTATCAATTGAGCGGGACACGTAAACTTCGTTCTTTGCCATGTCCTTACCGACGACATAGTACGGCAAGCCGCCGCCAACATTCAAACCGTGCCGCTGCCCCAAGGTATAGAAAATTGCCCCGTCATGCCGACCAACAACCACACCTGTTTGCTGATCGACAATATCACCCGGGCTCGTCTCAACATATTCTGACAAAAACTCACGAATCCCCACTTGCCCGACAAAGCAAATCCCCATTGATTCTTTTTTACTGGCTGTCCACAAACCCCGCTCCTTAGCCATTTGGCGCACCTCAGCCTTGGTAAAATCACCCAGCGGAAACATAGTTTTCGCTAGCGCCCCGGACGTCACGCGGTACAAAAAATAGGTTTGGTCTTTGTTATCATCGCGAGCACGGAGTAACCGACCCTCGCTCAAGCAAGAATCCGCTCTGCGGGTGGCGCGAGGCGGGGCAGCACCCGAAAATGTTTTCAGCTCATCTGAAAAATTTTCAGGGGCGGACCGAGCGACAGGACCCGCGGGAAGAAAAGTGCGCGCATAATGCCCCGTCGCAATACACTCCGCACCCGCTGCCAACGACGCTTCCAAAAATAACTTAAACTTCACCTCTTGATTACACATCACATCAGGGTTTGGTGTCCGGCCCGCTTGGTATTCGCGGATCATATAGTCAACGACATTTTGCTTGTACTCTTTTTGAAAATCAAACACTTGAAAATCAATCCCCAGCCCCACCGCCACGCGCTTGGCGTCAGCCACATCGTCCGCCCACGGACAATGCATACCCGGCAAATCTTCCGACCAATTTTTCATATAGACGCCGGTCACCTCGTGGCCCTGCTCAACCAACAGCGCAGCCGCTACCGACGAATCAACGCCGCCCGACATACCAACGAACACCCGAGTCATCAGCGCGACACTCCCAATGCAAACAAACCGATCCGCAGCAATTCGCCGACCGCCAGCCACCACCCCCACGGCGTCAACCACCACCATGCACTCCAATGCTTGTCGTGCGTCGTCGGGCGTGCCCGCAGCTCAACATTCGGCAGTTGCGCTGAAAACTCAGCCAGCGCTCGCCGCATGTGATAGCCGCTGGTAACCAGAATGACGCGTTTGATACCACGCTGCGCTATGATACCCGCCACTTCCTGGGCATTCTGCTTGGTGGTTTCTGAACGTTCGTCCATCACTAAGTTCGCGGTTGGGACACCCGCCGCTTCGGCTTGTTTTCTCATGGCGGCAGCGTTAGACGGGCCGGATTTATCAGCTGCAGCACCGGACAAGATAATGGTCGGCGCCCAGCCAGCTTGATATAACTTGACTGCCTCAGTCGTGCGCGCTTCCGTGTCACCGCCACTAATAACGATGATCGCGCCCGCTTTTTGGCACTGCCCTGAGCCAGGGCGCGGACAATCTTTCAAGTCATCAGGCGACAAATAATGGCTCAAGCCAACAATGACTGCAACTGCAATTAACACCAAGCCAATTAATCGATGAATCATCGCGTTCGCTCCTGTTCCGTACGCACTGCAGTAATAATCTCGTCCGCCGCCCGCATAACTTGCGCCTCATCGTTCAATCGCCCGAAGGTGAGCCGCAGACTACCATCAATCGCCGCATCACTCAGCCCAGTCGCCGCCAAAACATGTGATCGCGTACCCAAATTAGCCGCACAAGCACTACCCGTCGCCACCAGCACGCCGCGCGCTTCCAGTAAAAACACTAATCGTTCGGCGTCAACACCAGGAAATGAAATATTGAGAAAATTAACTAGCGATTTTTTCTGATCAGAAGAAATAATCATGTCAGGGAAAGCCGCTAATAGCTTTTTTACTAACGTATCACGCAGTCCTCGCAGACGTTTTACTTCACCGCTGCGACGCCTGGCAGCTAACTCCAGCGCCGCGGCAAAGCCGACCACGCCAGCCACATTTTCCGTGCCGCTGCGCAGCCCCGCCTCCTGCCCGCCGCCAACAATGTTCGGCTGCAGCTTGACGCCCGGCCGCACCCATAGCAAACCAACCTGCTTCGGTCCATAAACCTTTGCCGCCGATAGCGTCAACAAATCAACACCCAGCCGCTTAATTTTCACATCCATCAGCGCTGCGGTCTGCGAGGCGTCAGTATGAAATATAAGCGGCGTGGATTCGCCATTTTCTTGGCGTCTGAGTCGCTCGGCCCTAACAACTTCGGCAATTTCTTCAATGGGCTGAATATATCCGAGTTCATGATTCGCCAGCGCGATACTCATAAAACTAACGTCTGGCGTCAGTAGTTTTTTAACGGCCTGCGGATCGATGCGTCCGTTTTTCATCGGTGGGATAAGCCGAACGTCCGAGTGCGCTTTTGCAGAATTGATAACCGAGCTATGCTCGATCGCCGAGACTAAACTCACACCACCCACCGCGGTAAACGCCAAATTGATTGACTCTGTGGCGCCAGCCGTCATCACTAATTCATCCGCACCCACGCCCAGCATCCGCGCAATACGCGACTTTGCCTCGCGGTAGTCACGCTTGACGGTGACCGCCGGTGCATATGGACTAGACGGATTAAAAAACTTCTCGGAAAAATACGGCTGCATCGCCTCAATCACCAACGGATCCATCGGCGTGGCAGCAGCGTGATCAAGATATATAAATTTGTCTTTCACCTCTTTATTATATCAGAGACGATAACCAGTCTGCGGATCGCGCTTATACAGATCCCGGGAAACTCGTTCGTAATATTCTTTAACCGCCAGTACAAAATTTTGCAACTCGTCTCCCTCCAGATAGCTGTACCGATAATTCGGCTGAACTTTCAAAATACCCTTTGGCTGCACTTCGTAGCGTGTCGTCAACTCCTGTTTTTTGCCATCTTTATCAACAATTTCTTCGTACCAAATCCACGTGTCTTTATCTAAATTAAAAAATTCCCGCCGCGTCACATGCGCTGGCTTCTCACCAAAAATAGTTGCGCCAATCTCGCTTTCTAATTGAATCAACTCGCGCTCAGTAAATTTTTTTAGCGGCCGGTTTTTCTTTTTCAGAGCAGCAACCAAACCAGTACTGCCGTCATCGGCAAAAACTAACTTCAGAGCTTTTTTAAGAATGCTCGGCACTTATTAGCCTCTTGCTTTCTGTGCGCGTAATGCGCCAATGTTATTGCCTATAGACAGAACTTCCCGTATAGCCCTTTTTCCAGAATCTTCTGCAACCTCCAAAGTTCTTCTGTAATCAATATGGTTTTGCTTTTCAGCGTCATCAGGATAAATTAGTGTTGACTTGATCGCCGCGCCGCCTTCAATACCGCCAGTTCTATAAGAATTATCAAACCCATTAACAGTAAGTTTATCTTTCGCTTTATTATAAGAACGCTCCGGTACTCTCACACCCTGAGACATCTTGCCATCTCTTTCCGGTGTTTTCAAATTTAAACTATCTAGCCCAGTTGCTCTTCCCTTATTCATATTTCTCTCCACTTATATGCCAAAAAGATCCTTGGTGTTTTGAACCGTAGCCTCAGACAAATCGTCAAAAGGTATGTTTCGATTATCCGCCCAATACTTTGCTACCAGCTCTACATATCTTGGCATATTCATCTTACCACGAAATGGCTTCGGTGTCAAGAATGGTGCGTCGGTCTCTAATAATAATCGCTCCAACGGAATAGAAGCGAACAATTCCCGCTGTGCTTGGTCTTTAGTAAAAGTGCTAATTCCATTCAAACCAACGTACAATCCGCGAGCAAACCCCTTCTCCAAATTTAGGCGAGTATCAGTAAAACTGTGTAGCACGCCGCGCAGGCCATGGAAATTATCAAAAATTGGCCAAAAGTCATCCCACACTGATATCTGGCCAGCTGCGCCATCGCGAATGTGAAAACTAACTGGCAAATCATAATCTATTGCCAGCTGCAGCTGCGCCTCCAGCGCCTGAATCTGCACATCGCGCGGGCTATGATTGTAATAATAATCAAGCCCAATCTCGCCAATCGCCACAATCGGCGAATTATCCTCTCTGCTTTTAAGCAGTTGCTCCACCTTATTCCAGCCATCTTTGCTGTCGTGCGGATGAACGCCAACTGCCGCCCAAGTATAGTCGCGATTTGCAGCAAACTCTACTGCTTGTCGACTGCTGCGCTCGTCAGTGCCAACACAAATCATGCCGATACCCGCCGCGATTGTTTGCTGATACAGCTCCTCGCGATTGTCCGCGAAAAACTCGGTATCATGCAGATGACAGTGCGAATCAATCAAGCGTAAGTCTGCCGCCATACTATTCTCCGCCGTCAGACTCATTATTATTTGCCCTGGTTTTCTACTTTTGGCGCGCGCGGATCGGGCGTATGTAGATATTTGCGCGGGAATAATGGTGTCAGTTCTGACGGCACGACACCACTGGCAAATATGTCGTGAATTTTCTCGGCAGTTTGCGGCATGAATGGACGAAGCATATCAGAGACTTGCAGCAATGTGCCGCAGGCATGCGCCAAAATCTCGCCCAAATGGGCTTCCGCCTCTGGGTCTTTATCACGTTTTTTAGCAACTTGCCATGGTTGCACGCGCTCGATGTATTGATTCAATGAACGGATAATCTGCCAAATTTCATCAATTGCTAGGTTAAAATTCAAAGACTCCATATCGGCACGGTACGGCCCCATATCGTGTTCAGACTGCGGTGCATCGCCAATAACGCCGGCTTGATAACTCTGCACCATCTTTGCCACCCGCTGTACCAAATTACCGAGATCATTACCCAACTCGCCGTTATAAGCCGCTTCAAACTTCTCCCAAGTAAAGTCACCGTCATCCTGAGTTGGCACGTGGCGCAGAAAATAATAGCGGAAAGCCTCAACACCATAGTGCGGGATGATATCAACCGGACCAACACCATTACCGAGACTCTTACTCATTTTAGTGCCTCCAACGTTGATAAAGCCATGAACTAATAGCACCTTTGGCAGCGGCAAATCCAGTGCCATCAGCATTGCCGGCCAAATCCCGGCATGAAAACGAAGGATATCCTTGCCGATCACCTGCACATCTGCCGGCCAAAACGCCTGCCATTCCTCAGCTCGATCAGGATAACCAATAACCGTAATATAATTGCTCAGCGCATCCAGCCAGACATACATTACCTGCGTATCATCGCCTGGCACTGGCACACCCCAGCTGAGGTTCTTGCGCGGACGCGAAATTGACACATCTTTCAAGCCGTCTTTCATCAATTCCAAAAACTCTTTTTTACGAAATTCAGGCACAATTTTCATCTTGTTTGATTCAATTGCCTGGCGAATTTTGTCCGAAAAAGCACTGGTCTTAAAATAATAATTTTCTTCGCTCAGCCGCTGGTACGGCGCTTGATGATCAGGACAAATACCGTTATTTTCAGCCGCTTCTTTGTCAGTGACGAACGCCTCGCAACCCTGGCAATACCAGCCCTCATAAGTACCTTTGTAGATATAGCCAGCCGCAGCAAGCTTCTGCCAAATATACTGCACCGCGCTAACGTGATGCGGGTCAGTCGTGCGGATAAAGTCAGTCGCTGAAATATTCAACTCGGCAATCATGTTCTGGAAATTGCCGTGCATTTGATCAACATAGGCTTGAGGCGTCTGGTTTTGGCTAGCAGCCTTGGCAGCAATTTTATTGCCATGCTCATCCACGCCCGTCTGAAAACGTACTTCACGACCATTTTGCCGCTGATAGCGCGTCCACACATCCGCCAACATATAGTCCATGGCGTGCCCAATGTGCGGCAAACCGTTGACATAAGGAATAGCAGTAGTGATATAGGCGTGTTGTTTAGTCATGATATATATTATATCACCTCTTTAGTAAAAGAAAGAGCGAGATAAATAAAATCAAAAGTCGGTCTGTTTTGCCAATAAAATTATCTATACTTAATCGCGGCGCAACCAATTATTACAAGCACAGTAGCTACAGAGAAAATAGCTGCAATGTTAGCGCCAGTATCAGCCAGCTTGAATTTTAATTGCGAATTTCTATTTGAGCCGCTGCTCGCTGCGATATAATCGGGGTTCTTATTCCATTTCGCATAAAGCGTCAAATCGTGATCTGGCATGGTGTCGTTTGTAAAGTTCCAGCTTGTTGCAAACGTAGCGTCCGTATACCAGCCAGCAAAAGTGTAGCCAGAGCGGGTCGGGGCGACCGGCGGTCTGAAAGGATACGTATAGCCTACCATCTTATTTGGAACGGCAGAACCAGATTGCGAATCAAATGTTACCTTATGTTTCGTGCACGACTTGCCGTCGCTAGTGATTGTCCAGCCATGTCCGCCGTCAGCGACAGGCTTTATGATGTTAGCTCGCGCCGAAACAGCTGCACAAAATTTCAAACCGGCCGCGCCAAGCGACATTGGCGATTTTAGGTTTTGTGCATTCCAAGCAATTAACATAGCGTCATAATTCTGACGAGAGATTGCCGTGTGATCAAGTGCAGCCGCCGCACCAGACAACGGCTTTCCTGGCAAAATAACCAACGAATCCAATCGCCAAGCAGCTAGCGACTGACTGAATGAAGTTGCGCCGCTCAAAAAACGAACAAGAAACTGTACTTTCTTCATGTCCCAAGAACCGATCGGCTGGTTGAACGACGCCGCCTTTCGGAACATATCATTTGCAATCACGAGGTTCGACGTATCCCAATTCGTAATAGAATCGCTAACTCCGTTATTAAAAGCGCTGGCGCCATTAAACATACCAGCGGTATCGGTCACCTTTGAAACATCCCAAGAACCAATATTTTGATTAAATTGGTTTGCATTTCGAAAGACACCCGACATTTTGGTAATAGTTGATGTATTCCAATTCCAATTAGCAGACTCGCCTTTCAGCGATTTATTTCCAACAAACATCCACGATAAATCAGTGGCTTGGCTTAAATCCGGCGTATCAGTCGCCTTGACATCCATATTCTCCGCACCAGCAAAAGCAGAACGCATATTTTTCCACTTGTTCGTACCCCACTGATCAACAGAAAGCAGCTTCATTTTATCACCGCTGCCGTTTACAATAAACCACGGAAAAACACCGCCAATACGTATAGTATAGATTCCCGGCGTAGTGTAATTACAAGTATAAACAGCCGTCTGACCAGCCGCCTCAACCGTACCGTCATTATTGCAATCAACAGTATAATTATATCCCGGACCGCTTGTCGGAATGACAAATTGAGTATCCGGCGACCCTGGCTTTCTAGTATCAACAGTGAATACGAAATCTGTGTTGTTAATTGAGTCAGCAACAGCCTTTGGCGAATATAGCGTTGACACAACAAGCACCGACAAGACACCAGACACTAAAATCAGCGACCTTAATGGCAGCTTAAATTTCTGTATTTTCGTTACTCTAAAATGTTTATTCATGATGATGATTATTATTGTACTTATGCTTTAGCCTTTTGACAATAGATTTTACGGATCGTTCAGTAAACAACAGATCGCGCATCAAGACGAAAATTGCAAAAAGGTCAATAGAGCATCAATAAACTAATTACCAAATTAGCATATCTCTAACTAAACATAAATGCTACCTACCCTCATGTTATAGCCAACAAATTAAATTCGTTTTATTAATTTAATTAGAATAAATCCAGTCACTATAAATCCAGCAGTCGCAAAAAGAAGCATTGACACATCCGAGCCAGTCTCAGCCAGCTTGGTTGATGAGCTTGAATTGTTTTCCGAAGCACCACTGCTTGTTGCAACAGACTTAGGATTCTCGATCCACTTTGCGTATAAAGTCAAATTACTGTCTGGCATGGTATCGACAGCAAAGTTCCAGGCTCTCGCAAAAGTGTTATCCGTATACCACCCAGCAAAGGTGTAACCCTGGCGAGTCGGCACAGCTGGCGCAGCAATCTTATCAGTATAAGCAACTTCTTGGTTGGCAATCGCCGTTCCGCCCTGCATATCAAAAACCACCGTATGCTTCGGACATTCTTTTGCATCGCCATTGATAGTCCAGCCATGCCCGCCATTAACGGTTGATTTGATTAGATTTGCCCTAGCCGCATCGGCAGCACAATATTTTAATCCAGCAGCTCCTAGTATAAGCGGAGAGTTGATCGACCGAGCGTTCCATGAAATTAAAATAGCATCGTAGTTTTTCATAGATAAACCACTATTGTCCAACATCCTAGGGGCGCCAGACCAAGGACTGTTTGGCAAACCAGTTGTCGAAACTAACGAATCTAGCCGCCAGCCCGCCAAAGATTGATTAAAAGCGCGAGCGCCGTTAAACATTTCACTCATCAACTCGGCTTTTGAAACATCCCACGACCCTATCGGCTGATTAAACCTAACTGCGTTTTGAAACATTGCATTCATTGCAGTCATTTTGCCAGTGTTCCAGTTTTTAATTGAATCGCTGCCGCCATTATTAAATGCTGTCGCGTTATTAAATAAACCGCCAGCAAAAACAACGTTAGAGACATCCCACGACCCGATGTTTTGATTGAAATTTTCAGTATCGCTAAACGCACTACCCATATTAGTAATGGTCGAGGTGTTCCAATTCCAGTTAGCATTCTCACCCTTGAGAGAAGTATTGCCTCTAAAGACGGAGTATATCGAGTCAGTCTGCGACAAATCGGGAGTGTCAATCGCCTTTACATCCATATTTGCAGCACCGTAAAACGAAGCCACCAACGATCTCCATTTATTCTTCCCCCACTGATCAATAGAAATCATCTTCAATTTATCGCCGCTGTTATTGAGATAAAACTCTGGAAACATACCTCCGATACGAATCGTATACACACCAGGTGTAGCGTAACTACAAGTATAAGATCCGGTCTGAGCGGTTGCTTCGACCGTGCCATCATTATTGCAATCAATAGTATAATTATATCCGCCTCCTCTTATCGGAATGACGAACTGAGTATCTGGCGACCCAGGCTTGCGCGTGTCTACAATAAACACAAAATCTGTGTCATTGATGGCGTCGGCGGCAGCTTTTGGCGGATAAAATACCGGCGCAAAAACTAACGACAAAATGCCGACCATGACAATCAATACCCTAACTATCCATTTAGAATTATGAATTTCTGTTTTCCAATACTTATTCATTAACCACTATTATACTTATGGTTTAGTTTTTTGGCAACTAATTTGATTGTTGAGCTTATGACCTCACTTATTAGTCTAGTAAGAATCTTTATATAGATTTCATTACTGCTAGCACCGCAACTCTTCCCCCTGTATCACCAGCTGAATGTGAGAAATAATTTGGATCATCCGCCGTATCAATTGGCGAGATGACAATATTATCAGCCGGAACGCCTGCCTGGACGGCCAACGAACGATTAAATCCTTGCATGTCCAGATAAATTCCGTCAGCCGTTTGACGGCAGAAATTTTGCCAATTGATATCATCTGCATGATCAAAATAATCCATACGATAATTTTTCTGAGTGATGCTTGGCGACATCCAAATTTGTAGATCTTTTGCCTGGCTGCCGCGCTCGACAAAATACTGAACTGCCCGAGACATTAACTGCGCAACTGTCGAATGTCGACCCAAATGCGCCAGCATCAGCGCCCGGCGTTTTGGATCATAGATGACGGTGGCGATACAGTCCGCTACTGGCAAAAATAAGCCGATGCCAGCCGTTTCGGTATATAGCGCGTCAGCAAAAATCCCCTCGTTGTTATATTTAACCGTGTCAGTTTCAGCGACTTCGGCAATATTATCAAAAGTTTGTGCTTGATCATATGAAATCACGTGATAAACAACGTCGTCATACTTAACACCAACCTGATCGCAAAACCGCCGCCGATTATTCACTATCTCAGCTACGTGGCGACCGCGAATACGATTGAGCATGGTGCCGTCGTCTTTCGACGAAACCGCAATGAGCAGATCAGACGGAAAGCAGACGGGCTGATCTGCCGCAATCATCGCGCCCGCCATTCTTTGAGCAGCCGCTGCCAGTCCGCAATCGCTAAATCTTCGGCACGAGCATCAGGAGAAATGTCAGCCGTTCTCAGCAACTGTTCGGCAGTGTCTTTACTAACGCCCAGTCCACCGCTCAGACTAGAACGCAGTTTTTTACGTTTGGCCGAAAAACCAGCTTTGACAACACGGAAAAAATCTTTTTGGTCTTCTGGAGCGACTAGCGGTTTAGTATGAGTCCTCAATACCACTACTTGCGAATCAACTTTTGGCGGCGGCGTGAAGAATTGCCGCGGTACTTCAATGTCTAGCTCCGCCTCAGCAAATAGCTGCGCGCTAACCGCTAAAATACTCATTTCACCAGGTTCCGCCGCGATGCGCTCGGCGACTTCTTTTTGCACCAGTAACACCGCCAAACTCGGCTTATTTTCTGCCGTCATTAGTTTTTCGACAATTTTGCTGGTGATATAGTATGGCACATTGGCGACTACTTTATAGCCCTTCGGCAGCTGATTCAAATCAAATTGTAAAATATCTTCATTGATCACTTCCAGATTTTTGCCAGGAAATTGCCCCGGTAACTTACGCGCCAAATCCCCATCAAACTCCACCGCCACTACGCGCTGAGCTCGCGCCAACAACCGGCTGGTCAATGTGCCAAGTCCCGGCCCAATCTCCAAGACCACATCACTCTTGCCAAGTTCCGCCGCCTCGGCAATCTCCGCCAAGATTTCTGGGTCGCGCAGCCAGTGCTGGCCTAATTCTTTTTTCGGCCCAAGCCCTGACGCCATCTAACGCCCATCCCCGTTCGTCCAATCAGTCGCCAGGTCAAACCCATGCGGATGCCGAGCAGCAAACCCGCCAGTATCATACACCTTGCCAGGACCCATGCTGGTTTCCACCACCGAACAGCGCGGATAATTACCATAATTTGCCGCCACTAAAATATAGCCGTCCTTGTCCACCTTAGCGCCGTCCGCCCGCACCGTGTAGCCACCGCCGCCGCAGGCGTTAGCAACAATATTCATCGGTAAATCATAATAGGTTTCGCGGTGTGCCACGCCTTTGGAGTCGGTAAATATTTGCGCACCCTTGCCTTTGGTTAGTGGATTTTTCGGCTTAGTGCCGACTACTTCGATCTGCTTTTTAGGCTGCTTAATGATTTCATGAGAAACCTCTCTGCGACTGACCTCAATCCCATTATTAGCCTCAACTTTATACGTCACTTTTTTAATTCCTTTTTCGCCCAGCTGTTTAATTTGCTTAAAGCCGATCGGCTGTGTATCGTCTTTCGTTTGCTCAACCGGAAAAGCAATCTCCACGTCCTCGGTTATCGTCCGCCGCTTGGCTCGTTCAATTTTCATCGCCAGGCTGGCGCCGCTAACCAGCAAATTTTCCGGATTAGAAAAATCGATCTTATCCTCACGATACAGTATAATCCCCGCTTTTTTAGCAATTCTGATCGGTGACTGTTCGGCGGTAATTACTTGACGGCTTTTCGTGCCGTCGATAACCGTCACCATCCGAGCACGATGAATATTTACCTGAAATTTCGTGCCAGTTAGTTCCATGTCGATATTCGGCTCAATCACATCTCGCTTTTCGTCAACTGTAATACCCGCCACCTGTAAAGCCTGGCGAACTGTCAGTGCATTCGTAACAATCGTTTTTTCCGAATCTCTATCATGAATACTCACTAGACGCGTAGAAGACCCGGCTTTCTCTGTACTTTCAGCTTTTACTATACGATTAAATAAAAACCCGCCAGACACAACAACTCCGATTGCTACAATCGCGCCGAAAAAATAATTACAACGTCTTTTTATTGCCATATTATCGACAACTCCACGACCTATATTATAGATTAACCACGCTTAAAAATCCAGCAACCCATAGATAGAGTCCATTATACCAGAAACCTGCCTAAATCACCCGGTTCACTTCTTCCAACGTCGTTTCACCGCGCAGCGCTGTTAATACCCCTGCCTGCAGTAGTGTCACCATACCGTTCTTCTTCGCTTCCGCCTCGATGGCTTCAGTATGAATGTCAACTACGTCGCCGCGTAAAAAGCTTTGGATATTCTCCGTCACCACCAGCTGCTCCATTACCGGAATACGCCCTTTATAGCCAAACGGCACATCGGGAGTCGGCACCGGTCTCCATAATTTGAACGTATCCAAATCCGGACAATCAACATTCTCCGGCAAATCTGCCAAAACCTTCTTTACCCACTTGCGCGTAGCTTCATCCGGCTCGTACTCTTCCTTGCTCTCGTCCCAAAGTTTACGCACCAACCGCTGGGCAATTAATAATCGTACCGCCGAACTAAAAATAGGGTTTTGTCCAATCATATCAATGATACGACTGAACGCTGCCGCAGTTGAATTGGCATGGAAGCTGGAAAGTACCAAATGCCCGGTAATCGACGCTTGAATGGCTGTCCGCGCAGTTTCCTGGTCGCGAATCTCACCGACCATCACCACATCCGGGTCGAGGCGCAAGACACTGCGCAAACCATCAGCAAACCGCTGACCGGCAGTCGTATCAATCGGAATCTGCGTAATCCCCGGAATTGTATTTTCCACCGGATCTTCCAGCGTAATAATCTTCCGGTCTGAAGTATTCAACGCATTCAAAATACTATACAGCGTCGTTGACTTTCCCGAGCCAGTCGGACCAACCATCAATAGCATGCCGCGCGGATGCGAAATAATTTCATCAATTTGCTCGCGTTCTTCCTTGGAAATACTTAAAAGATCCAAATTTAGCATTGATGTATCAAAGTTAAACAAGCGCAGTACCAAGTCCATTCCGTAAATCGTCGGCACCGCCTCAACGCGCAAATTTAATAGATGAGATGCGCCGTCGCGGTGAATTACTTGCTGCATGTGGCCAGACTGGGGCTCAGTGGCTGCCGTGGAAATATTAGCGTGAGACGCCAGCGTTGCCATAATCACCCGGTAGCGATCACGGCTTAGTTCTGCCACAGTGTGCAGCGCGCCATCAACGCGCATTCGCACCCGAATTGATTCGCGCTGATTCTCAATATGAATATCGGACGCGCCTAGTTTATCAGCCTGGTCAATCAAATAATTGAAGACATCGTTCGTGCCAACCGTCGCTAAAATCTGCGTCACCTGCGCCAACGTGTCGCTGTCGCCTTCTTTGGCTATCTCGATATCATCGTAAATTATCTTTTTCGGCGGGTCAAACCGCAGCATTATCGACCGGAAGGCCGAGCCGGAAATTAAAGAGAAAAAAATCCGCCGGCCTTCGTCGGTATATTCCCTGGTCATCTGCGCCATTAAAGATTGTGGCGTTTGCGATGTCACTGCAAACCGGTACGACTGATCCTCCTCATTGAATGACAATGGCACGATGCGGCCTTCGTACATTTCGTCAATTGTCAGGATATCCCGCAATAGCGGCATAGTATCCTCAAACTCGCGGCCATCCAAATAAGGCAAACCTAAAATCGACGCCCGATGGCGGGTTGCCTCTTCATCTTGATCGCGCCGCCGCGCTTGGATTTTTTCTTCGTCCATGAGAAAAATTATAGCAAAAAGCTTACGTTTTGGCGAATGCTATAATAAGTGCATGAAACCGGAAGTGACGCTGCTGCTGCACAATATCCGATCAACCCATAATGTCGGGGCAATCTTCCGTACCGCCGAAGGCTTTGGCGTGAAAAAAATTATTCTCAGCGGCTATACGCCATATCCAGACTTGAGTCTGCACAGCGAAGCGCCGAACTGCGCATTTGTCAGCGGCGAAATATGCCGAAATGATCCGCGCTTACCGCACATCCGCCAGAAAATTACTCAGCAAATCCATAAAACCGCACTGGGAGCCGAAAGTTTAGTGCCGTTTGAGTATCACGAAGCACCGCCGCTAGATGAACTGCGGCAACTGGGCTACCGCATCGCCGCTCTGGAACAAGCCGCCAATAGCACCAATCTGCGCGATTATTCGGCGCCAGACCGCGTCGCGTTGCTACTAGGCGAAGAAGTCGACGGTATCGCGCCCGAATGGCTAGCTTTGGCTGACGATATTATTGAGATTCCGATGTTCGGACAAAAAGAGTCGTTCAACGTGTCGGTAGCGGCCGGAATCGCGCTGTACGAGCTGGTAGCGAGCGGCAAAACCGCCAAAAATGCCTAAAATTTGCAAATTTTACGAAATAATTGCGAAAAGTATTGACTTCGCAGTCCATATGTGATATATATATTAGCTTTTCGCTCAAGTTTAGGAAAATAAAGGGCGTGAAGTTGCCCTTTTACTTGAGCGTGACCCTTTAGGAGGAGTCATGAAGCGTTTCATTATCCGTCTCGTTCTTGAGTTCGTGGTCATCGCGGCCACGGCCATCGCGGCCGCCCTGCTCGTCAAGAACGAGCACCCCGTCATGGGGTTGTGGATTCTGTCCGCATATGGGATGTTCAATCTCTGGAGACTCGGTATTGAGAAAATCAACACCGAGTACACGACTAACATGGCCGCCGCGCGCCAGCGGCGTCTCGAGACAGCGCTCGCCGCTGCAGCAACAGAAGCTCTGTGGATTAGCGACGTTGTCCAGACGTCTAATCTCACAACTTACATCATTGATGTGCCTGGTCACGGACGTTTTCTGGTAGACTTCCCTACAAAGAAGAATACCACCACGACCGACAGCATTGCTCAAGTGTCTGACAAGGACTAAGGGCGCCCACCGAAAATCGCTTGCCGAATTGGCTCAACCTGGTTGAGACGCATGACGCGTTTCCTGGGTTGAGATACACCCAATTCCGGTTTGAGCCAGTTCGGTGGGCTATTTTCTTTGGAAATCAATATTCTCTACTTACTGCACCTTGACGCATTCTTTACCCAGCAGCTGCTCTAGTTTCTTAATAAGCGCATCATCCGCTTCAACCTTGAAAGGCAGGCGCATGGCTGACTTTTTTTCTTCGCCCAGCACCAGCACTACATCAGTCATGCCGGCATAATCGCCGCAAACTGACTTCATTTTTATCAGCGCATCGTGATTATTCGGATCTTTAACATGTACAAATAATTTTACTGCTGGCATTTCCGCAGTAGCAATTGACACTGCAGGATGTTTAGCAGCCGGCTGAACTGCCGCACTCGCCTGCTTCGATCCGCCCGATCCGCCAGCAGAACTGCGGCGCTGATTTTTATAAACTGCCCGCCGTTCTTTCTTTACTGCGGCGCTGATTTTTGGCGCATCCATTTTACGGCCGGTCGACTCGTAGTTATCGACGTCGTCATCAGTAATCATAATAATATCGTCGGCAATCAGCTTGCTCTCGCCGCCTAAATTACCGTCGCGATCCCGCGCTGAATTCTTACCAGTCACCCGAATAACCGCGTCTTGCTGCAGCTTAGCGCCAACTTTTTCATACAGATTTGGAAAAACTATTACTTCGCCTTCGCCAAACTTATCCTCAATTCCCACGAAAGCCATCTTTGAACCGCTTTTGGTGACAATTGTCCGCACCGAATTGATAATTCCGCCGACGGTCATCGTCCGGCTATCGTATTCCGGAATTAACTGAGTTAACGGCTGGGCTTGCTCGCTTAGATACGTCTCATACTTATCAAGCGGATGGGCGCTAATATACAAGCCCAACAGTTCCCGCTCCCACGCCAGGCGCTCTTTGTCCGTATGTTGAACTGGCGCTTTTTGCAAGTTTAACATTGACTGCACGCCCGATCCTTCGCCGCCAAGCATACCAAACAAATCCGTCTGACCGCTGGCAGCTTCTTTTTGAAGCTTGGAAGCAAAAGCAGTAATCGCGTCAAGATTGAATAGCAAGTCCGACCGATCGCCCATATCATCAAAGGCGCCGGATTTAATTAGCGACTCCCAGGCTTTGCGGTTGAATTTACTAGTCGAGACACGCTTGGCAAAATCTTCCACCGAAGAAAACGCGCCTTCTTCGCGCGCACGCAGCACTTCCTCCACCGCACCGACGCCAACACCCTTCACCGCTGACATACCGAAGCGAATTTTATGCTCGTTCGGCACCACTGCAAACTCGATGAACGATTCATTAACGTCTGGGCTTAATACGTCAATGCCCATATGTTTACACTCAGTCATTTCAATTGCCAAACGATCCGTGTCGTCATGATCGCTGGTCATCAGCGCCGCCATGAAAGCATCCGGATAATGCGCCTTCAAATAGGCCGTCCAATAAGCAATCAAGCCGTAACAAGCGGCGTGAGACTTGTTGAAACAGTAATTAGCGAACTCCTCCAGCTGTGTCCAAAAGGTTTCTGCCATTTCGCGCGTGGCGCCGCCGACTTTGACCGCGCCCTCGACGAACTCCGGCTTAACCTTTTTCATCAAGTCGATTTTTTTCTTACCGACAGCTTTACGCAGCGTATCAGCCTGGCCGCCGGTAAAGCCGCACCATTCCTTAGAAATTTGCATAAATTGCTCTTGGTAGACCAAAATTCCGTAGGTGTTTTCCAGCGAGTTGCGCATACCCTCGTGCAAGTAGGTAATCGGCTCTTCGCCGTGCTTGCGGCGAATAAAGCTGTCAATAAACTGCATCGGCCCCGGGCGGTACAAAGCCACCATAGCGATAATATCCTCGAAATGTGTCGGTTTGAGCGCCCGCAGATAGCGTTTCATGCCCGCCGACTCTAATTGGAACACGCCAGTGGTGTCACCGCGCTGGAATAGCTCGTACGTTGGCTTGTCATCAAGCGGCAAATGCGCCAGATCGATTTCTTCTTTATAAACTTTTTTGATAATGCGCATGGCATTATTAATAATCGTTAAGTTTGAAAGACCTAAAAAGTCCATCTTCAGCAGTCCCAATTCCTCAACTTCGCCCATCGGGAACTGCGTGGCTACTACGCCTTTTTGCGCCATTTCTAGCGGAATATAATTAACCAGCGTGTCCGGCGCAATCACCACGCCGCAGGCATGGACGCCATGGCTGCGAATCGTGCCTTCGAGCTGAATGGCGTAATCCAGCACCTCTTTGGCGGTAGGGTTATTCTCGTACTCCTTACGCAAATCAGCGTCCTCTTTAACGCTAACCGACAACGGAATGTGCCGACCCTGATTTGGCGGCGGCACCAACTTAGCCAAGCGGTCGCTCTCGGCATAAGGCACTTCCAGCACCCTAGCGACATCGCGCACCGCCATGCGGCCGAACATCTTACCAAAGGTAGCGATATTACTGACGTGGTCTTCGCCGTACTTTTTAGCGCAATATTCAATCACTTCGTCGCGGCGGGTATCTTGAATATCGACATCAATATCCGGCATGGAAATACGATCTGGATTAAGGAAGCGCTCAAACAGCAGGCCGTACTTCAGCGGATCAAGGTCAGTAATGTTCAATGCGTAGGCAATAATTGATCCTGCGGCGCTACCACGGCCCGGGCCAAAGACAATTCCTTGAGACTTGCCCCAGTTGATAAAATCCTGAACAATCAAGAAGTAACCCTCATAACCCATGTTACCCATCACGCCCAGCTCCATCTCGGCACGCTGGCGAACTTCGTCAGATAATTGCGGGATGATATCATCAGGATCTAGCTTCTCAGCTTCCTCTTTCGAAGCGCCATTATAACGCTGCAGCAAACCCTGATAAGTCAATCTCAGCAGATACGAGTGCTCGTTCTCACCTTCAGGCAGCGGATATTTAGGAATAAGAATGCGGCCCAGCTCAATTTCAACGTTACAGCGGTCAGCCACCTTTTTAGTGTTACGAATTACCTCGGGATATTCCTCTCCCCAGTGAGCGATGATATCGCGCGGGTCGGTCAAGTGCAGCTCAAAGTCTTTCAGGCTCATCCGCTTTTCATCGCTCAAGTACGAACCGGTGCCGACACATAGCAAAATTTCGTGCGCGTCTTGGTGATCATGTGTCAAGTAGTGGCCATCGCAAGTCACCACCATCTCGATGTCCAGCTCCTTCGATAATTTAATCAATCCCTCGTTGATTTTCGCCTGGACGTCCCAGTGCGTGTTTGATTTTGGATGGCCGTGGTCTTGTAATTCCAGATAGTAGCGGTCGCCCAGAATCGATTTATACCATTTGGCGATATCGCGGGCGCGGTCGTAGTCATCTTCTTTGAGTGCTACGCCAATTTCACCGCTAGCACAGCCGCTCATCACAATCAAACCTTCATTCAACCCCTCTAGCAAGTCGTGGTCAATCCGCGGTTTGTAGTACATTCCCTCCAGATTGGCCTGCGTCGATAGCTTCATCAGATTATGAAAACCAGTGTTGTTCATCGCTAGCACCGTCAAGTGAAAACGCTGCTTATCCTTAGCCGGATCGCGATCAAAGCGCGAACGCGCCGCTACGTATGTCTCGATACCGAGAATCGGCTTGATACCAGCCTTTTTGGCAGTTTTATAATAGTCAAGGATACCGCTCATCGTGCCGTGGTCGGTTACTGCCGCCGCTTCCATGCCGAACTCTTTGACCTTGTCAACCAAATCATTGATTTTAGTCAAGCCGTCTAGCACCGAATGAAAGGTATGGTTATGCAGGTGCACGAAATCTGACGGCTTCAAAGCCGCCGGCGATGATTGTCCGCTAGTTCCCCCAGTCATTGCTAATAATTATAGCATGTTATTGACGGTGCTGCATCGTCTCAATTAGATGATTGATAAAATCAGCCAGCGGCGGAAAAATGTCAGCAAATTGACCTAACAGCCAAGCCAGCAAGGTAATCAACAGCGTCGCTCCCAGCGCGCTGCCAATACCAAAGAAGATACCGCGAATAAAATTCATCCAATAAACTTGACGGCGCGAACGATGAAAATCAAAAAACAAATCTTCTAAAATCGCCTGCCGCGCGCCGTTTTCATTGTCGCGAACAATTTTCCGCGCCAATTTATTTGGTTGTTTTTTGCTGGTTTTTTCTGCCATTTCCTGCCTTCTTTTTAGTAAAATACCTTGCTAAAAATCCATGATTTGAAGTCAATTTTTTCGCTAGTTCTGCGCCAATTGAAACAGCACCGACAATTCCGCTAAATCCAGAAATTCGCTGAGTTATCGCCTCTACTTTTTGCTGAGTTTGATGAATCTGCCGCGTCAACTTGATAATGGAAATTGTCATGACGATCAGCATTACGACAAATACCGCCATCAACACCACTAATACTATTAACAAACCATTCATGTTTTTTACTATACACTATTTCAAGCGGTTTGTCAGATGAGCGCGCAAATCCTCGCCAAAATTCGAGTCGCGGAGACCAAAGTCAATTACCGTTTTCAAATATTCCAACTTATCGCCAGTGTCATAATAGGTACCGTTGGTGATTTCCACGCCGTAAAAATCAAATCCGTCGTCAATCATCTCTTGCATAATCGGCTGGATGGTGAATTCGCCATGGCTATCGAATTTTTCCTTAGCCTTCTCCAAGTAGCCAAAAATCTCGCCCGGTAGCAGATAACTACTGACACTCGCCAGATCGGATGGCGCATTGGTTTTGCCAGGCTTTTCGACAATATTGGTCATTTTAATGACGCCGTCTTTGACCTGCTGGCCATTGATGACACCGTAACGATCAAATTCTGAATCGTCGGTAATTTTCTTACAGGACAGAATTGCCCCGTCGAGCTGCTGCGATGCCTCAATCATTTGCCGGAAACGGCTTGGGCTAGCGGCAATAAAATCGTCCGCAAAGGTATAAATCACTGGCTCATCGTGGCGAATTAAATGCGAAGCGCAAGCCAGCGGCGTCGCGTTACCATAAGGGCCTTTCTGACGAATATAGACGAAGTTGGCCATCTCGGACAGACGCTTAACGATGTCGATTAGCGGCTGCTTTTTGGCGCCGCCAGCACGCAAGTTAGCTAACAATTCTTCGTTTGGCGTATCAAAGTGGTCCTCAATCGCCCGCTTGTTAGCACTACCGATGATAATTATATCCTTGATACCAGCCTCCACCAATTCCTCGACGACATACTGGATGATCGGCTTGTCGATTAGCGGCAACATTTCTTTAGGCATAGCTTTGGTCTGCGGCAAAAACCGGGTGCCGAAACCAGCGGCAGCAATGATAGCTTTGGTTGGTTTTTTCATAATTTAACTCCTATTCTCTCCTCTTTCTGAAGTGTCGAGCCTTATATTTTTTCGCGGATTAATTTCTGAGCGAGGCTCGGGTTGGCTTGGCCTTTGGAACGCTTCATCACTTGACCGACTAAGTAGCCTATGGCTTTGTCTTTGCCGGCTTTAATGTCGGCAATGGAAGCTGCTGAGGCCGGGTCGCTCAATACTTCGTCAACGATGGCGGCGATGGCTGATTCGTCGGATACCTGCAACAAGTTCTTTTCCTTGGCGATATCCTCCGGCATAACGCCAGCGTACTTTTCATTGAATAAATCGAGAAAGATTTCCTTAGCACTATTCGAACTAATCGTCCCCTTCTCAGCCAGCAGAGCCAAATGCACCAAGCGGCGCGGACCGACTAGTCCAGACTCGACTTTTTGATAGTCTAATTGTTCGTCTGGCGTGGAGGCAAATAAGTTAAAGCTTCGTTTAGCTAGCCGGTCATAAGTCTGGCGATCAACATCCAAATCCTCCAGTACTGATTGCTCGTTGCTATCAGTCAGGGAGTAAATGGCGTCCAGAACTTTGGCAGCTTCCTGATGAGCTAGCACCGTATCAATTACCGAATGATCTAACTTCAAGTCTACCCAGCGTTCTCGGTATTCGTTCGGCAGCACTGGCACTTCAGCCTGGATCCTAGCAATTTCCTCATCGCTCAGCACCACTGGCGGAATGTCGGCATCAGGCATGTAGCGATAATCCTGGGCATCCTCTTTCGAACGCTGCGAGGTAGTAATTTGCTTGTCATCGCTCCAGCCGCGGGTTTCCTGCACCACCGATTCACCACTTTCCAGCAAGTCAACTTGGCGTTTGAACTCGTATTCAGCGGCACGCTCGACGCTGCGGAACGAGTTAAGGTTTTTGACTTCCGCACGCTTACCAAGCTCAGTCGCGCCCTTCTTAGCCACCGAAATATTGACGTCAAAGCGCATGTTGCCGTGGTACAAATCACCGTGCGTAACGCCAGCGTAGACCATCAATTTGTGCAGCTCCGAAGCGTATGCCTTAGCCTCCTCGGCAGAATGCATGTCCGGCTCAGAAACAATTTCGATCAGCGGTGTACCAGCGCGGTTGAGGTCAACCAGCGAATAGCCGTCGTGGTGTGTCAATTTACCAGCATCTTCCTCCATGTGCGCATGATGAATCCGCACCCGTTTGAGCGAACCATCCTCCAGTGGCGCGTCGACATAACCAGCCAAAATAATCGGCTGATACATCTGCGAGGTCTGGTAACCTTTTGGCAGGTCAGGATAAAAATAGTGTTTGCGATCAAACCGGCTAACGCGGGCAATTGGTGCATTCAGCGCTTTACCAGCACGCACTGCCAGCTCGACGGCGTGCTTATTCAGTACCGGTAGCATTCCCGGCAGACCAAAGTCAATCTCGTGCGTTTTACTATTTGGCTCAGCGTCGCGGGCATCGTTGTCTGCTGGACTGAACAATTTGGTTTTGGTCGCCAGCTGGACGTGGCATTCGATACCAATGGTCATTTCATATTCATCATATACACTCATCATAACGCTCCCAAATCTTTTAGTGCTTGCTCAAAGCTTGTCATAGCTCGCCGAAAACTTTGAGCGGTTAATTTCACTTTAGTTTCGTGGGCAATTTGATTGCGCAATTTATGCGCCGCCCACAAACCATTTTCATCCGTCCAATCACCCTTGCGGGCTTTCAATCTGTCGCCCATTGTCGCACCTGCCACGCCGCAGTCGCGCATGGCTTTGTCGAGTAGTTTATCGGCTTTGACGATTGCCATTTGCAGGCTGTCCGAGTTACCCGCCTTAGCGCCGCGCTGAATTGCCCGCCAAACTTTTTGATACATTTCTCTGTCAAGCTGTTTATGTCCGCGTGATGTCAATTGGATAAAAACGATCAACAAACCGCCGATCAACAACGCCGCTACCACCAGCGCAATCAACAAACCGTCCATCAGACAGCCTCCACTTCCGCTGCTAACTTTAGCAAGTTACCGTCTGACTGATAATCACCAATCAACTGCACACCAATTGGCAAGCTTTCATCGTTGCTTCCAGCTGGCACAGAAATTGCTGGCAATCCAGCCAGGCTGGCTGGTACGGTCATGATATCCGCCAAGTACATCTTGATCGGATCATTGGTATTTTCACCAATTTTGAACGCTGGTGTCGGTGCTGTCGGCATCAACAGTGCGTCGTACTCAGCAAACAATTGCTTGAACTCGTTAATAAGCAGCGTGCGTGCTTTTTGTGCCTGCATGTAATAAGCGTCAAAAAAGCCGCTCGACAACACGAAGCTACCAATCATAATCCGCCGCTTATTCTCCGTCATAAAACCTTCATTACGGCTGCGGCCGTACAATTCCGCCAGCGTTTTTACCTTGGCCGCCCGGTGGCCATAACGCACGCCGTCATAGCGCGCCAGATTTGACGATAATTCTGCCGGCACAATGATATAGTACATTGCCAGCGAATATTGCATCATGCTCAAATCCACTTCTTCAATTTCATAGCCCAGCTGTTTTAATTTTTCAGCATAGTCAAGGGTTTTTTGGCGAACTGCCGCATCCACATCATCGGTCATACATTGCTTAACCAAACCGATTTTCTTCTTAGTAAAGCCTGGCTGGTTCTGCCAAAAGTCCGGCAGTGTTGTCATATCCTTGTCGTCGCGGCCCGCCATAATCTCCATCACCAAATTGGCGTCATCAGCATTCGTGGCGAAACAACCAATAGTGTCCGTACTCGATGCCATAGCTACCACGCCGTAGCGGCTGACTGCACCGTAAGTTGGCTTGACGCCGACCACACCGTTGAAGCTGGCTGGCTGGCGAATTGAACCGCCAGTATCTGTTCCCAGCGCAAACGGCACCACGTCAAGCGCCGTCACTACCGCCGAGCCGCCCGACGAACCGCCGGCTACTCTAGTTTTATCCGTAGCGTTTTTAGTGGGACCAAAGGCTGAATTTTCCGTCGAACCACCGTGGGCAAATGCATCCAAGTTCGCCTTGCCGATGCAAATTGCACCTTCGGCCTCCAATTTTTCAACCGCTGTTGCCTGGAGCGGCGCCTCAAAATTCTCGAGCATTTTTGAAGCAGCAGTTGTCGGCGCTCCAAAGGCCAAGAAATTGTCTTTTACCACAAACAGCACGCCAGCCAATCGCCCAGAAATTTCACCCTGATCAACTTTAGCAGCTCGTTCGAGCGCCCGCTCTTCTGTCAAACTCAGCAGTGCATGATATTCTTCAATTTCGCGCGCCCGCCTCAAAACTCTTTCAACGTTCTCGACTGCGCTTTTCCCAATAAAATCACTAATCCGACTCATCACAACACCTGCGGCACTTTCACTTGATTATTCTGTTTCTCAGGCGCCATCTCAAGCAGTTTTTCTGCAGAAATCCCTGGCTGAACCTCATCTTCGCGCCAGACATTCTCTAGTCCCGTCACTTGATAAGTCGGCTCCACGCCAGACGTATCAAGCTCGCCCAGCTTCTCAATGTAGCCAATTATATTTTCCAAATCCTGGCGCAGTCCATCAACTTCATCATCGGCTAATGCCAGACTACTCAAACTCGCCAAGTGCTGAATATCACTGGTAGAAATAGTTGTCATGTAGATTATTATACCACTTTGGAAGCCAACTTAGTACTGAATAAAGCGAGGATTATACAAGACCATCTGCAAACTTAATATCCTTCAGGTAACAGCCTATTGTGCTGCTAGGCAGTATTTATAACCATTTGAACAGACTCTTATATTAGGAAGTCTAGTCGCTTACGTAACTTTCAAAGTTCTTCTGTAGCCGCAGCCTATTAGAGTTGCCAGAGTCTACACTGTTTCTTGAACTTGTCCCGCCGTGCAGCTTTACAGCCATAGTAATAGCACCAGCCAACAGAACAACAGCTGAAGCTGCAACCAATACTAACGTCAAGGTCTTAGAGGTATTCTTACCTTGGACAATTTTATGGACGAAAAACGCCGAAGTTGATACAACCGCCAGCGCTAGTAAGTACGGTAAGAACTCGCCAAGATACAAGCTCTTATAAATTTCACCAGCACCGCTAACGCCAATGAACAAAAGCGAGTTAACAAGGATGCTGGCCAACTTCGCAACCAGCCCAACAGCTGGCAGCAGCAACGCGCCAAGACCACCATAAGTTATTAATTTATAAGCCGTACGATCAGTATAACCCTCACGCTCTGGCACGGTCCTGGAGACTCGCGAAAACAACACAAACGATAAAACTGAAAATAGCAGTGCTAATACAGCCGCCGCCACGATCCCTGTGCCTGGCGTTACCATATCTGGAGATAGATGTCCACGCACAAATGAAGTGGTTACTGACGAAGTGCCAGCCCAAAGGCCGAATACACTTACCATTGTGTCAATGAGCAAAAAAGCAGCCGCTACAGCCGAACCCATCGCAAAAGCGTATTCAAATGTCAATAACTTTGACTTGCCTTTATTTGGATCAACGTACGCTGCATATTGCGGATACGCCTGATAGCTTGCCGCTGGCGGTACAGATACAGCTGCTTCCGGCTGCGCGACATTATTCTCTGGCTGCGGTTGTTCTTTGGTTGCCATTTTTACCTCCTAATCTAATGGTTAGTTCTATTCTACATGGTCTGGCGAATTTCTGCAATCAAATCGCGCAGTTCTGCGGCTTTTTCAAATTCTAGATTGGCGCTATGCAGTTCCATTTGACCAGTTAATTCCTTGATCAGCGTTGGATATTCATCCTTTGGAATCTTCTTCAAATCAAGTTTTGGCTTTTTGTCCGATTCTTTTTGCGGGATGATAGAACGCAGGCCATCGTCAATCTTCTTCTGGATGGTTTGCGGCGTGATGCCATGCTCTTCGTTATATTGCTGCTGGATCGCACGCCGACGATTCGTCTCGTCAATCGCCCGGCGCATACTGTCAGTTACGTTATCACCATACATCAGCACCCGCCCATCGACATGCCGTGCCGCCCGGCCAATCGTCTGAATCAGTGCCTGCTCACTACGCAGAAAACCTTCTTTATCAGCATCCATAATCGCCACCAGACTGACTTCCGGCAGATCCAAGCCTTCACGCAGCAAATTGATACCAACCAAGACATCGTACGTTCCCAGCCGCAAATCCTTCAAGATATCGCCGCGTTCCAGTGTGTCAATTTCACTGTGTAGATACGCCGTTTTCACTCCATTGTCCGTCAAGTAAGCGCTTAAGTCCTCGGCCATGCGCTTGGTCAAGGTGGTTACCAGCACGCGGTGACCCTTGGCGATGGTCCGGTGAATCTCCTCCATCAAATCATCAACCTGCCCCTCAGTCGGCCGCACCTCAATCGGCGGATCAAGCAGCCCCGTCGGCCGAATCAACTGCTCAGCCGGCTTTGGCGAATGAGCCAGTTCATAGTCGCCCGGCGTAGCGGAAACATAAATCGCCTGATGAATATGCTGATCAAATTCATCAAACCTCAGCGGGCGGTTATCCAGCGCACTCGGCAGACGAAACCCGTGTTCCACCAGCACTTCCTTGCGCGCCCGGTCGCCGTTATACATACCACGAACTTGCGGCAAGGTCATATGCGACTCGTCGACCAGTAGCAGCCAATCGTCCGGAAAATAATCAATCAACGTCGCTGGCTGCTCGCCTGGCTCGCGGTCAGTCAGATAGCGCGAATAATTCTCAATACCTTTGACAAAGCCAGTTTCTTTCAGCATCTCCAGGTCGTATTTGGTGCGCTGGCTGAGACGCTGTGCCTCAAGTAACTTATCGTGCGATTCAAACCATTTCAGCCGCTCATCAAACTCTTTTTCGATGCCGATGATGGCTTTTTCAATTCGTTCGCGCGGCGTCGAATAGTGGCTGGACGGGAAAATCGTCAGTTGCTTTGGCTGATCCAAAATCTCGCCCGTCAGCGGATCGATTCGCGTGAGTCTCTCGATTTCATCGCCAAAAAACTCCACCCGCACCGCCGTGTCCTGCCCAGCCGGGAAAATATCCACCACATCGCCGCGCACCCGAAAAGTACCGCGTGCGAAATCAACATCATTACGCTTATACTGAATGTCGGTCAGCAGGCGAATAAACTTGTCCTGAACGCGTCGCTCACCGACCGTCAATTGAATGGCCATATCGGCGTACGTTTCCGGCGAACCGATACCGTAAATACAGGACACGCTCGCCACAATGATAACGTCACGTCGCGTTAGCAGCGCTGAGGTCGCCGCATGCCTGAGCCGATCGATCTCATCATTAATTTTCGAATCTTTCTCAATGTAGGTGTCGCTACTAGCAATGTAGGCTTCCGGCTGATAATAATCAAAATAGCTGACGAAATAATGCACCTCATTATCCGGAAAAAATTCCTTAAACTCAGAAAACAGCTGTGCTGCCAAAGTCTTATTGTGTGCCAGCACCAGCGTCGGCACGTTCCGCCGGGCGATAATATTTGCCATGGTAAACGTCTTACCTGACCCCGTCACACCCAGCAGCGTTTGCTCACGCTCGCCCTGCTCCAAACCATCCATCAATTGAGCAATTGCCGTTGGCTGATCGCCAGTTGGCTGATATTTCGACTTTAAGGTAAATTCGTTCACCTTATTATTGTATCACCGACCAGCGCTGATTATCTATCTATAAATATCCTGCAAGCCCCTGCTTCTGCTGCATGCTGGCCACGGGCTCCAACCGCGCCTTTGGTATAATTTCCAAGCGGCTTCATCTTGTTCAGCCGGCGTGGCATTACCGTACTTGCTCGGGTCGGCAACCGACGCCCACGTGCCTCTATTAAACTGATAAGCGCCATAGTAACCATTGCCTGTATTAGACGTATAGCTACCCTCGCAGCTTCTCAATCGAGCTAAAGCCTCAGCAAAACTACCAGAAAAAGTATTTGAGCTCTTCGCGCCTACAATTTCAATCTGTTTTTTAGGCTCTTTTGTTACGACGCTGGCGATTTCCTTGCGGCTTATTTCAATACCATTTTTCATTTCAATCTCGTATGTCGCGTTACGCTTGCCTTTCTCGCCGACCTGCTTGATTTCCTTATGTCCAATATCTTTATTAGCATCTTGGATTTTTTCAGTCTCAAAATTGACTTCTTCCTCAATAGTAACGGTTTGCTTGCCGTTTCGCCACAACTCAATTTTCATACCCTCGGAGATAGCCGTCAGTGCATTTACAGACAGCGTGTCGTTTCTGCCAGGTTTAATATTCTTTTCTTTCAGTAAATCACCGACCGTCTTTGCGTGCGTTCTGATAATAGACTCCTTGCCGTACAGGACAAAATTCACCGCCTTTGCCCGTTCAACTTTCATCACCAAACCCGCACCGTCAACCAGCAAATTATCCGTTTTATTAAGCGCAGTTTTATCTTCAGGGTATACTTTCAAACCTGCCGCCTTAGCAATCAAAGCCGGTGTTTGCTGCGCAGTAGTTACTTTCAAGCGCTTACCATTATCAACAATCGTAATCGGCCGGGCGCGATAGATATTAATATTATACTTTTCAGCAGCCATGTCCGTATCAAGGCTCGGCTCTATTACGTCCTGTTTTTCATCTACCTTAATATTAGCCGCCTTCAGCGTCTCGCGGACAGTCCTAGCCTTCGTAATAACCGTCCGCCCAGTGCCGCGATCATAAATATTGACAAGCTTTTCACCAGCTTTGACCACTGGATTATTGCTATTAGCAAGCGCTTGATTAACGAAAAGTAAACTGCCAAACATAACCGCAAATACACCCAGCAGAACAGCGGCGCTTCTATAATGACGTTTTATTAGCGATACAATACTCATAACAATGTACGAATGTACAGTCTTTCTTATTATATCAAATTTTCTCCAAACGTGCAAATTCAACGTTTAATTTTTTAATCTTTCCGTCATCAAATTTGACAGTCACGCCCAATCCCTCGCTGTCAATAATTTCACCCGCGCCAAAGCTCGGACTGCGCACCCTATCCCCTACTTCCAGTCCAATTTCTTCTGAGTAAAAATCGGCTTCTATTGGCGGCTGAGCTGGCCTGTCAATTCCGCCAACCATCAGCCCCATCTCGTCTAAAAACCGCGACGGCATATTATAACCAATTTGCCCAAACTGTGTCCGAGAACTGGCGCAACTAACAAATAATTCCTCCCTCGCGCGCGTCACGCCGACATAGCACAGCCGGCGCTCTTCCTCAATATCATCAGCCTTACCGCTATCAAACACTCGTGCGTGCGGCAAAATCCCCTCCTCCAGCCCCGCCAAAAATACTACCGGAAATTCCAAACCCTTAGCCGCGTGTAGCGTCATAAGCGTCACCTGTTGCTCCGCCGCCGTGTCTGCCGAAGACATCAGCGCCATTTCTTCCAGGAAAGTATCCACGTCAACATAAGCCTTCGCCTCCGCCAGCAACACGCCAATATTTTCCATCCGCTCCTCAGCCTGAGGCGTACCGTCATTAATAAAATCTCCGTAGCCAGTTCTTTTTATAATTTTTTCAATTAATTCTGCTGGCGAACCGTCAATCTCCTGCTGTAATTCCTCCAGAATTTTGCCTAGCTCCAATAAAGGCCGTTTCGCTCGCGCCGTCAAATTATCGGCCTCTTCGACAGCCAGCAAGCCGCTGACAATATCCCGCCGCGCCGCATCATTCCAATCCAAAAATTTAGCCACGCTCACTGTACCGATACCGCGCTTTGGCACATTGACAATCCTTAAGAAACTAACCCGGTCGCTTGGCTGATACAACAATCGAAGATACGCCAGCACATCCTTAACGACCGCCCGATCTAAAAACCTTAGTCCGCCGACAATTTTATACGGAATATAACTTTGCCTGAGCGCCCGCTCGATCGCATAACTCTGCGCATTCGTCCGATACAACACTGCCACATCACCGTACTGGCGGCCATTGGCAATTTGCGCTTGAATCTCATTAGCAATCGCCAGCGCCTCTTCCGACTCGCTATATAATTGCCATAATTTTGGATCAATGCCATCGCCATTTGCCGTCCATAGATTCTTATCCGTCCGATGAATATTATGTTGGATGAGTGAATTTGCTAAATCTAAAATCGCGCCAGTTGAACGATAATTTTGCTCCAATTTAACCACGGTTGTCCCCGGAAAATCGCGCTCGAAATTAAGAATATTAGTATAATCAGCGCCGCGAAAACTATAAATCGACTGCGCATCATCGCCAACTACGCATAAGTTACGCCGTTCATTAACTAATAATTTTATTAGCGCATACTGCACAGCATTCGTATCCTGATACTCATCAACTAGAATATATTCAAACTGGCGCTGCCATTTCTGGCGAATCTCTGGACTATTCTGTAATAATTCCACGGTTTTAGTTAATAAATCATCAAAGTCGAGCGCCGCCGCCTCTTTCAAGGCTTTTTCATAGGCAAAGAACAACTCAGCAATTTTCTGCTCCCTGGGGCCGCGCGCTGACATTGAAAAATCTTCCGCGCTGCGCATTTCATTTTTAGCGTTTGAAATAACCGAAAGCACCGCCCGCGGCTTAATATCTTTATCCGTCAGACCGCGCGCTTTCATAATCTGCTTCATCAGGCTTACTTGATCGTCAGTATCGTAGATTAAAAACCGCTTGTCCAGCCCAATATGTGCGCCATCCATCCTTAATATCCGTACACAAATACTATGAAATGTCCCCATCCACGGCATAAATTGACGATTGTCAGCGTCTTCATCCAGCAATTGCGCCAATCGCTGCCGCATCTCCTTGGCGGCTTTGTTAGTAAATGTCACTGCTAAGATTCGGCTAGGAAAAACTTTCAATTCGCCAATCAAATAAGCAATCCTATGTGTTAGCGTCTTTGTTTTTCCAGAGCCAGCGCCCGCCAAAATCAATAGCGGTCCGTCGCCATGCGTCACCGCCCGAGCTTGTTCGCCATTCAAACCATCCGTAAAATCAGTCATGTATCTATTTTATCAGCAAAAAGTATGCTGCCGCGCCGCCAGCCACGCCAATTGCCAAAAATAACAGAATCAGTAGAACCGTCAGCCAGCCAGATTTGCTTTCTTCTTTAGGGTCAAAATTTTTTGACGTACGGCTTGCTGCATCAAACATAGGCTTAGGCTCAGATTCAGTTGAATCTTTTTTCGGCGAATGACGCGGCGAAGCATCATCATTATCGCCCGGTTTTTTAGAAGCCCTCTGCTCGGCTGCCTTAATATCATCAACGGCAGCGTCAAGGCTAGAAACGTCAGCCTCCTCGGCCGCCATAACATCCGCGCTAAATTCTGGCGGTAGCCCAACATCACCGCCCGGTTCAACTTCATCGTCCGAATCATCCTCTGGAACATCCAACTTCCGCGGTGTATAATTTGCTAAAGATTTTTTATGGTCATCATTTTTCGCTATTGCAGCGCCTCCGTAATTTGCATCATCAGTAGCGGCGGCTGGCGTACCTAGCGGCCTTTTCTCGACTTCAACGTTAGAGATAAAAGGCGATACTGGAGCAGTACTTTCGCTTTTACTCTGAACTGACGTTGCTACATCAGACGAATCGTTTGTTTTACCCTCTGGGTTTTGCGGCAACACGACGCGTTTTTTCGCTGAACTCAGCAAAGACTTTTCAGGATTAGCGGACGTTGATGTATCAACACTACTGCTGCTCTCGCTCGAATGGATATTATTAAGGTTATTACCCCCTCCTATCATGGACGGGCGGCGGACAACCTTATCTGCCAAATTGGCGCTATCGTCCTTATTCGCCGAATCAGCTCCAGATTGGTCTCCCAATCCCGCTTTGGATGTATTTGGAGTCATTTTTCGCTGCTGTACTAATTTAGACTTAGACGACGGATGAACAACATCCATAAAACGACCATGCGGACGCTTAGCTATCATTGGCGATACATGAACAGTATCACTCTCAGGAGGGGCAGCTGGCGGCGGAGATACGGCCGGCGTAGCTGCTGGCGTATGACCACTAGGCGAAACAGAAGACGATACCGTAGAGCCAGATGAGCTTGACGATGGAGCGGACGGCACTGCTGGCGCCGTTGATATGGACGAGACCGACACTGTTGATGTCGCTGGTTTTGGCTTTTGTGCAGCTGGCGTTACTCCTGAATCTGGAGAAGATGGAGAAGATGGCGGAGCCGATGAAACCGAAGCTGGCGAATTTGTCGTTACTACCGGCGCAGTAGCTGCTACTGGTGCCGCTGATGCTGTCGTTGCTGGCGTAGTTGAGGTGGAGGGAGCTGCTACTGGTGCCGAGGAGGCCGCCGGAGCGGATGAAACAGTTGGCGGCGCCACGTTAGTTGCCGCTGAAGGAACAGGAGGAGCCGAAGGAGTCAAAGATCTTGCAGGAACTGACGGCTGGCCTGCAAATGACGCAGCCACTGGAACAGACGAAGTTGGCGAAGAGACCGGCACCGAAGATACTGTTGTAACTTTAACAGCATTAGTTTCTGCTTCAGTATTTGGAGATGGCTTGGGAGCTTCCGTTCTAATCTTAGCTGCCGGAGCCTCAGTATCCTGACTATCAGACGTTTGTATTACAGGCGAGCTATGCGACACGCTCACCGGAATATTACCGCCGACACTATTATCGACAGGAGCAGAGCTAGCGTTCTCGGCAGAAGAGACTGTAGAATTAGCGAATTCAGAGCTGTTTTCACTGCCGCTCACCAAGCTAACACCAGAAGCAGTATCCTCGCCAGCGTCTGTCTTATTTTCCGCTGCCCGCTGCTTGCTCATCAAGGAATTTACTGCTTTGTCCAGCTCGTCAAAATCAATATCTGTCATATGCCCCCTATTTTTTATCCCTTATGTGCTTTTTCTATTATCTCCGTAAATTGATGTATATCCAAACTTGCCGCGCCAACCAATAATCCATCAAGTCCTGAAATTGCCAAATAATCAGCTGCGCTATCAACCGTTATACTACCGCCATATAAAATCCGTACTTCCTCGGCTGCCTTTTTACCATACAAATGAGCAACGTGCTGGCGAATCATTTGCGTTGCTTTTTTTACATCAACCGGTTTAGCATTGTCGCCTGTGCCAATCGCCCAAATTGGCTCATAGGCAATCACTACCCTATCCAACTCCTCAGCCGTCACATTCGCCAGACCACTAGTTAGCTGATCAGCCAAAACGTCTCTCGTTTCACCTAAAGCCCGTTCTTGCGCCGTCTCGCCAATACACAAAATCGGCTGAAGACGATTACGAATCGCCGCCTGAACTTTCAACCTAATATCTTTATCGCTTTCAATAAAGATATATCGCCGCTCCGAATGTCCAATCAACACATAGTCAGCAATCCCCCGAAGATGCGCTGCCGGCACTTCGCCAGTGTACGCGCCATGGTCGCGCCAATAGCAATTCTGCGCTGCCAACTTAGCAATTCGCCGATTAATTTGCAAACTTAGACTCTGCAATGTTAATGTTGTAGGAGCTACAACAACCTCAACATCCCGACGCGGCTTTAGAACCTCCATTAGCTTATGCAGATACAAGCTCGCCTCTTGCATATTGAGATTCATCTTCCAGTTGCCAATGATTAATTTTTTTCTCATGATGATAATCCTTATGCTTAGTTTATCACCTCAGTCCATACACGTCTAGTAAACTTTCAATTCCCGGCAGTTTTTTACCCGCCATCAGCTCCATACTAGCACCGCCGCCAGTGGAAACATGCGTAAAACTCTGCCCGTCATGACCGTCCCACTTTAAAATAAAATCAGCTGTATCGCCGCCGCCAACAATCGACACTGCATCCTTATTCTGAGCGATCGCCAAAGCTACGCGCGCCGAACCAATTGAAAAAATCTTTGTCTCGGTATAACCGAGAGGACCGTTCCAAATCACTGTTTTCGCAGTTGCCAAGACTTTCGTGAACGCCTCAATTGTCTGGCCGCCAATGTCTAGCGCCATATCATCTCTGGCAATTTTATCAACGCTAACCTCGCGGCGAGGCAGCTCGCTATAAGGATCGGGGGCTACCGCCACATCACTCGGCAAAACCAAAAAATCATCAACATGATCTATGCCGACCTTTTTTTCTGCTTTATCATAAATGTCCTTAATCACCTGTTCCTGGCCAGATTCAGAGATACTCTTGCCAATATTGCAGCCGCGGTATTGTAAAAAAGCATTTGCCATAGCACCGCCAATTAAAATCCGATCAGCCTTATCAATCAAACGCTTGATCAAAGCAATTTTATCGCTAACTTTAGCACCGCCGATAATCGCCACCAGCGGCGGTCGGGGATTTTTCATCGCCTTGGTGATAGTTGTATACTCTTTTTCCAGCAAAAAACCCGCCACGCCAGGCACACATAGTGCAATGGCATGCGTACTAGCATGCGCTCGATGCGCTACCGCAAACCCGTCCTGTACGAAATAATCGGCGCGAACTGCTCGCTGAATTGATTTGGCAAATGTCAAATCATCAGCTTCTTCTTCCGGATAAAAGCGTAGATTTTCTAGCAAAATAACACTACCCAGAGGTGCACGGCGTACTGCTTGACGTACTTCATCGCCAACACAATCGCCAACGAACTGCACTTTCCGACCCAATAGTTCTGCCAAATGCTTAGCCACCACCTCCAGGCTCAGCTTCATATCCCAGCCCTTTGGACGTCCCAAATGCGACATAATAACGATCTTGCAATTCTGTTCCAATAGATACTTTAATGTCGGCAAGGAAGCGCGAATCCGCAAATCATCGGAAATTGTACCCTTCTTTGTCAGCGGCACATTGTAATCTGCGCGCACTAAAACGGTCCGCCCGCGCAGATTAACACCTCTAATCGTTTGTTTTGAAAATTGTTTGCCCACCCGATTGTTCCTTACGACAACGTCTTAATTTGAATATTATCCGTTTTACCCGGCTCAGGATGATGGCCGCTTACCAATACGACCGTAACTGGATCTTCGCCAAAATAACCTTCCCGCTTCAATTCCTCAGCCAGCTTCGTCGCAGCATTTAGCTCATTCGGACGAATGTATGGGCGAGAAGCGTAGCTTAACGCTAATTTTTGCGCCGTCTTGACATTCTCGGTCACGCAAACAATCGGCAAGTTCGGACGATACGCACCGACATTGACCGCAGTAGCGCCAGTATTAGTTTCAGCAATAATTGCCCGCGCCTTAATTCTTCTAGCCAACTGCGCCGCCGTGTAACTTAAAATCGCATCCGTTTTTTCGCGCATCTCAGTCTTATCGACCATCATCACTTCGCTATGTTCTTGGGTGTAAAGGATCGTCCTGCGCATTGCCCGAACAGTTTCTATAGGATATTTACCGTTGGCTGTCTCATCCGATAGCATCACTACATCTGCGCCCTGAATGACGGCATTTGCCACGTCGCTCACTTCAGCGCGGCTTGGTTCTGGATTATCAACCATACTACCCATCATCTGCGTCGCCACAATTACTAGCTTGCAATATTTACGACATAGAGCGATAATCCGCCTCTGCATCACCGGCACAATTTCCGCGCCAGCCTCTACCGCCAAGTCGCCGCGCGCCACCATCACGCCGTCGCTAGCTTTGACGATTTCTTCCAAATTTTCCGGATCAACTGCCGATTTTGTTTCAATCTTAGCAATGATATCGACCGTTGAGCCCAATTCCACCAGCCTCTGCCGAAGATCAATAATATCGTCAGCCTTCTGCACAAAGCTCAGCGCCACATAATCAAAGTCCTGCTTAGCGCCCCACTCCAGATCGGCGATGTCTTTCGACGTCATAATATCACCGCCAAAATCCGTATCCGGCAAATTCAGCCCCTTGCGGCTCATCAAAAATCCGTCATTTTGAACTTCCACGCGAATCGCCGTCGAACTAACAATTTCCCGCACAATCGTCTTAATCTTTCCATCGAACATGTAAAGCGGCTCGCCGACTTTCATTTTTTCTGCCAAATTATACTGTACCGGCAAATTAAAGCTGCCATCATGTTCGGCAATTTCTGAATCCAACACCAGCATATCGCCAGCCTTAACATTCAGCATGTTATCTTTCAGGATGCCCAAACGAATCTTTGGCCCCTGCAAATCCTGTAAAATCGCCACTGGCTTGCCTAGCCTTTGACTAGCTGTACGCACCCAATTAATCTGCTCCAGCCGGCTCTCATTATCGCCATGGCTAAAATTCATGCGAATGCCATTAACGCCAGCGTCCAGCAGTTGAAAAACTTTCTCCTGGCTGAATGTTGCCGGGCCAATTGTTGCTAATATTTTTGTCCTCTTAAATACATTGTTACTCATTTTTCAAATTATAACACTATTTAAACAGATATAGTAGTGGCACTACGGCATATTAATCCGATAATTTTCAGCAATATTAGCCCTTATTCAATTATGTAAATCATTTACAATAACTAATTCACACCCCCGGCACTGTCCAATACTCCTGTACGATGGCTTGGACTTGTACTAGTTGAGCTATTGTAGCTTGCTCTCAGATCATGCCTGTATCTCTTTGAATTAGATAAGACTTTTGGTGTATTACGTCCGCTCTATTGCCTTTGCTAAAATAAGTATCATTACCTTCACCGCCCTCGAGACGATCGCTACCCTGGGCCGCCAACAAAGAGCGCTGCTGCCATTTAGGCCTCGTAAGTCTCAGCACAGCCGCAAGCGGCGCAGTATCAATGATCTTCTGATATTCAATCGATCTCGGGCAAAATGTTCGCGTAAATGAGTAAATTCTGTATCTGAAACGAGTCTGCGATTGCGCAGCGCTCGCGTTACTTCTGCCAATATTTTTTCGCCAGTTGCCGTGTCAGATTGAAGTTGTTCATCTAAGTGTAGATACTATCCAGAAGTATCGTATATAAGCCTCCTAAAAATCGGCGCTTTAGCGGCAGTTGGTGACCTTACCGGGAATCGAACCCGGGTTGCCAGGATGAGAACCTGGTGTCCTAACCGCTAGACGATAAGGCCTCAACGCCAGTTATTGTAGCAGAAACCTAGCCCTATGTCTATACGCGTACGACAAATAGCTCTTACGCTCATTGATCGTTTATTGACTTTTCTAAAAATATTCTGTATAATAATGATATCAAATGCAGATTTAATAATTAATGTTAGCTGGCGGTGGAGCTGGTTGGCAGTAAGGAGGAGCGATGCATGCGTAAATATATCAATTGGCTGCAAAATGCGCCAAAGCAATTTTATGCGCTGGTTATGATCGCGGCGGTGTCCGCAGTTTTACCTGTCGCATTGAACGCTTTGGGTCCGGCAAACAACACGGACGCAGCTTTTACTATCGATAAGAAAGTTCGAGTGGCTGGGACAACCGAATGGAAAGATAGCACTACCGCCAAACCGGGCGATACTGTCGAATACCAAGTGACCTACACCAACAAAAGTAAAATTCGCCAACTCAATGTCGCTTTACGCGATAAAATGGGCAAAGGTTTGCGGTACGTAGCCAATTCGTCTGTCTTAAATGGCACTAAATTATCTGACAAGCTCATGGAAAGCGGTGTAAATCTCGGACATCATGATTCGGGCGGTAATGCTGTCGTTTATTATAAAGCCGTCATTCCTAACAAAGAGAACTTGTCATGCGGCACGACGGTGCTAAAAAACACCGCCACCATTAACGTCGGCAATACTCCTAAGAGTGATGAAGCGACAGTTACTGTAGAAAACGAATGCGCGCAAGCTCCAATTTACAAGTGTAACTCGCTAACTATTGAGAAGATTTCTCAAGATGACTTCAAGTTTTCCGTACAATACACAGCATCAAACGGCGCAGTGTTTAAGAAGGTAGTGTACAAGGTTTATGATGCCAATAACAATGAAGTTTATAGCTCAGACAAAGGCAACTTCAATGGCTTTAAACCGGGTAAATATACCGCCAAAGCTTTCATTACCGTGGCGGTAGATGGCTTAGAAAAGACTGTCACCAGCGAAACTTGCGAAAAGCAATTCGTTATCGACGGGCAGGCTACTCCTAAAAAATCAAGCGTTAAAATCGACAAGCTAGTAGAAAACGCCGAACAAAAAGCGGTTGGCGTTAATAAAGAATTCACTTACCAAATTAAAGTCGCCAACAACGGCGAAACTAGCCTTAAAAACGTCGCTGTCACCGACAATGCGCCAGCAGGTATAACCTTCACTAAGGCTAGCGCTGGCGCACTAAAAGACAACAAGTGGAACTACACTATCGCTGAATTACAGCCTGGACAATCTGTAAGCTTTACAATTACCGCGAAAGCTCCGGCTGCTGTAAATGGCGCAGTTAAAAACACCGCCTGCGCAGATATCCCGGAAACCGCGGCAAATGCGCCAGACAGCTGTGATAGCGCAATCGTGACAGTTGAGGCGGCTAATAATCCAAAACCGACAGAACCGAACGACAATAAGAATCCAGCAAAGCCGTCAAAACCGACAGAGCCAGCGAAACCATCAACACCAACTAATCCAAAAACTCCATCAAATCCCGCAAATCCTTCGACACCGACGACGCCATCAAACCCAACACCAGCAGCACCAAGCAAACCCTCAGCCCCAGCATCCCCATCTCCGACACAGCCGCCATCTCCAACATCCCCACCCCCATCGACAACAAACACCGAATCAACAACAAAAAATTCTCCAGCAGAACCGGCTGCTTTGCCAAAAACCGGTATGAATGACCCGCTAGTTGGCGGACTTGGACTCGGCGCATTGATGACAGCTGGTCTAGCCTACGCCATTAGCCGGCGTCGTATATAGAGACTGACCGCTCCAAAATCTTTTTCTGAAGCGTTCAGTTTCAGATAGTGCACTCCCTGTTTAGCAGGGAGTGTCTTTGTTGTATAATAGAAATACATGGCAAAGCAGAAGAAAAAACGCAGTAAGAAATATTCCGGCGTAGACGCCGCCTCTAAGCGTCCAAGCGTTACTAAAATAACCGCCGTCAACCGCTCGAAAACATCGCAGTGGTTGTTTGATCGGAAATCACTGCTTAAACCAGCCGGTATAACCCTAGTTATTATATTAATAATTGTCTTGATTCTATCGGGAATTTTCCGCCTATTTTAATATTTTACCTAAGGTTTACCTGCTGGAATTCTAAACCCAAACACGCTGCCCTTCCCCTCTTCTGATGAAAATATTATTTCTCCGCCATGAAAGAGAATAACTTTCCTCGCTAAAAATAAGCCTACCCCAGTTCCATCCGGCCGTTTCCTCCTGGCATTTGAGCCGCGGAAAAATTTACCAAATAAATTCGGCTGCTCGGCCTTCGGCACGCCAATACCCGAATCTTTCACTGTAAATTCGATAAAGCCACCCTTTTGAGACAGGCTTATCGCTACGTCTTTATTAGGCTTGGAATAGTAGATGGCGTTATCGATCATGTTTAATATAACTTGGCGAATTTTTTCGGCGTCGATTTTAACTTCCGGTATATTTTTATTAATTTTTACCTTCAGCTTTACTGACCGCTGGCTAGCCACCACTTTCAGCAAGGCAACCTCTTCTTTTATAATTTGCGCGATATCGGTTTTTTGCTTGTCAATCACAAATTTACCAGTTTGCAGCCGCGAGACGTTCAAAAAATCGTTAATTAGCCGCACCATTCGCTCGCTAGAAGAAAAAGCCTCCCTTAGAACAGCCTTCTGAGTTGACGACACCCTGCCCAAATCACCCTCAAGCAGCATATCCAAATATCCTTTGATACTCGTTAGCGGCGTTCTTAGCTGGTGCGATGCCATTGAAATAAACTCATTCTTTGATTCATCAAGCCGCTGAAGCTGGCGATTAGTCAACCTCAGCTCTTTGGTCGATTCGTCAATTTTACGCTGCAAAGTATCGTTCAGCCGCTTAATTTCCTCCACCGACAAAGCGTTCTGAATCGAGATCGCCAATTCGCTAGCTACCGATTCCAGAATGCAGATATTCCGCCGGCTATATTTACGCCCTTTACGCTCGCCTAAAAACAATATGCCCGCCTCGTGATCTTGCTGCATCAAAGGAATTGCCACCGCAGTTTTATGCAGCTTAAATAACTTCTGTAAACTTTTATCTTTAATATCTTTGGTAATAATCGCCTCGGGAAAACTATAATGCTTCCAATAGTACTGCATAATTTTTCGCGTATCATCTTCAATTACCGCATAGCGCCGGCGCCCAGCCCGGCCGTAAATACCTTTACTAGGGATGCAAAACGTGACTTTTTCCAGCTCAAATTCCCGCATAATATAACTGCTGATTCGCCTGAGTAATAGCTGCAAATCAGTAGTTTGCGCTAATATGGCCGATAAACCTTGGGAGAAATCCTCAAAATTACATTCATTGCGATAAAATATTTTATCAGTATATGTGTCAAAAAACTTTTTTATCGGCTGGAAAAGAAATGCCAAAACCACCGCCAGAATAACATCTATCGGCTCCAGGCTAGATCCCAGCGCAATGTTTTCGTACAGCAGCAGCTTAGATATCGCATAGGACAAAACAAAATAAATACCAGCCAAAGAGCCAATCAGCAGCACATAGACGACGCCGCGCGTTAGCGCTGCCTTAGCACCTATTTTTTTATAACGGGAAACCGAAACATGGATAGCAACCGCCGCTAATATAACCGCCAGACCAACCATAAGAATAGGATTGTGCGCTGTCATGCTAATGTTTATTATAACATCCAACCCGGTAATTCATGCTATACTTTTATTATGATAAAGATTGTTATTATTGAAGACGATCCAACCATCAGTCAGATGTACCGTATAAAATTTGAGTCTGATGGTTTCGAGGTGCATTTGGCAGCAAACGGGCAAATTGGTATTAATGTAGCAGAAAAAGTCCGGCCGGATATAATCCTATTAGATTTGCAAATGCCAGAGATGGACGGCACCGAAGCGCTTAAAATAATCCGTTCTCAAGATTGGGGTAAAACTGTGCCAGTTATCATACTAACTAACCTTGGCGAAGAAGAAGCGCCGCACGAGCTGCGGAGCCTGGGTGTTGATAGCTACATTGTCAAAGCAAACTACACGCCGCGCCAAGTTGTCGAGCAAGTCAAATCAGCCATAAAAAACGACTAACTGATAAAAATATCTAATTAGTTTTTACCGGCAATCTTAGGCAGGCGTTAATGACGTTGTCAAACAACGCAGCGACCGTAAGCGGACCGACACCGCCTTTTTTAGGTGTGATGGTAATATCATTCCGCTGGCGAACCTCCTCCGCCGTGTCGCCAACTATCCTACCGTTTTCCGACGCCGTTCCCGCATCAATAACCACGGCTTTCGGTTTTATCATCTGGCTCGTTATTAATCCTGGGACTCCCGTAGCCGACACGATAACGTCATAATTTATCAATTCACTCAAGTCATCGCCTTTCTCAAAAACCGTAGTATCAATTCCAGACTTCTGCCACATTTGCTCCAGCGGCGCGCCGACCAGACGTCCGCGCCCCACAATCGCTATTTTTTTTCCTTTCAGTTCAATACCATATCCAGCCAGCAGCCAATTGATGGCTATCGGCGTTGCGGCATTAAAAATCGCGTTTCGGCACAAACCGTCAACATCCTTCTTTTTATCAACGCTTTCTAATAATTCATCTGTTTGCTCTGGATTGTCTACGGGCAATTGGACAATTATTCCTTGCACATCTTGCCTGGCATTCAATTCTTTTATTATATTTAGCGCTTGCCCTGAAGCTGCGCGATGAATTTCCACATCAATTAGAATATCCGCACCATACCGTTGTTTCAAGCGCATATACGTCTCAATTACTGGATTCTGGGCGTCTGTCACAATCGCTAAGCGCGGCTGTATATGGCGCGCCTGGCGCAACGCTCGTACCTGCTTAGCTTGGCGCTCCTTGATAAAACTCGCCAATTCCGATCCGTTTAGCTCTCTCATTTTACCTAGTATAACAATTACCGCTCCTTGAGTACAGAGATAACCTGTGGTATAATCTGAAAAGCTTGGGTTTCTGGCGGATGTAGCTCAGTTTGGTTAGAGCGCTGGATTGTGGCTCCGGAGGCCGTGGGTTCGAACCCCATCATTCGCCCCAAGTCCTATCGCGATTTACTTTTCTGGTGAATTGTGATATAATAAAAGTATGGACATTCTTCCTGATTGTCGTATAATTGAACTATGGGCCAGTAGCTCAGCTGGTTAGAGCACCTGCCTCTTAAGCAGGGTGTCGAGGGTTCAAGCCCCTCCTGGCCCTCCAGGATAAGCTATTATTCTATCGTTCTTCGGAATGATATTTTTATATAAAGCACCAGCTACGGTCTTCTAGGCGGTTTACCTTTGCACTGGTTAAGTGTAGCTCAACTTTTATTTTTGTTATTCATATTTTTATGATAGAATAATAAATATCGTGTCAGACAGTCCTGAGGTCTTATTAGTGCGCCATGAAATGGCACGCATGAATAGTTCATCTTGGTATGATCTTGTTTCTCGGTCTATGTTTGATGTTAACCCAAGAGCTGCCACAAAGGCAATGTTATACAAGGATGACATGTTACCGCTTTTGGCTTCAAACGCATTACGAGAAGAACTAAGGCATCAAGCCTCCTGGCAGACATGCATAAGCTTTACGGCTGAACAGGTCGATCAGTACAACGCTGATGAAGTCGAATATATTGAGCGTGCCGTTAACAATACTCGTAATACAAGAAGGTATGATAATTTACGTCGCCAGGTCGGCGCTGTTCTATTAAGTCCTGGCGACCACAATCCGAACGCATCACGGGGAATACTTTCATGCACTGACTACGGCATGATGTGGGCGCATGAACGCCATAAATACGAACACGTAAGCCTGATAGGTAAACATGTGATAACGATAGTTGCAGCTAACGATCTTAGCGCTGGAATAGTCCCGGTAGACATTGCCCCGACAGACACAGAGCTTATCCAGCCGTCTTTATTACTAAACTCATCAATACAGCAGACTCTTATTGGATACAATTTAGAATCTCACGACAATGGGTTTGAAGTGAGTGCACAGCATGTATTATTAAAACAAGATAATCCAGAGAGCCCATGCGTATCAATCTGGGCCCCCGCCCACACTATAGACGTAGCACCGCCCATAACTTATGCGAACTAGAGCTTGACGAGATTGGACAAGTCACGCTCAAAAGTACTGGAGAAATCGCTATTGAATCGGATGTACTGAAGCGTGAACTCTGGTCACTCTTAGTGTATGATCAAACACACTAAGAGTTCACTTTTATCCAAACGGATTATACCGAATTGGCGGTTCCTTAAAGACAATTCGGTCTTTCGCATTAGTAGAATTACCAGGCTGCCGAGAACCGGTAGATGACTGCTGAGAATTACCAGGCTGCACGCGATTGAGCTGGCGATTTTGCCCAGGCATCGCCGTACCGCTGCCGCTGCTAGCATCACTGCCGCCAACCCGCTGACTACTGCCAATGCTGGAGTTTGCCGACATTGAATCGCCATATCCCTTTATGTATTGGCGATCTACGTTATGAGTACGATTCGCAGATGCCATTCTGGTCGTACCGTACGTTTGCGCACTGGCTGCGTGATTAGACATCAGCCTGCTTAATAACTGGCGCGACATTCGCGGCCTACCGCTTGCATCCATATATCCCCCTGTTTGCAATGTATAATAAATGGTGCCCCGAGTAGGATTCGAACCTACGGCCTTGAGCTTAGAAGTCTCCTGCTCTATCCAGCTGAGCTATCAGGGCATGTTTTCATTATATCATCTTTCTGCTACAATAGAACACACTGCGGGTGTAGTACAGCGGCTAGTATGCAAGTTTTCCAAACTTGAGATGGGAGTTCGATTCTCCCCACCCGCACCAGGAGATTATCTTGCTTAGCTTTTTTAAGCGCCATAGGTTTCTAATTATTGTTGTAGTTGCTGTTGTTTTTATATATCTCGCAGCAGGTTTGGTAATTGTTTTCTTACGCCCTACGCCCGACAGCGAAGAACTTACAGCCTATCGATTAAATTTACCAAACCATATACGCGTAAAAAATGAAAAATTTGTCCGTATCTACGACGGTTATAAATCTGGGCATATTGAATATCGGATTTGGCTTTCAAGCGGCATTATGGTCGCTGAAAAAAAGAAATCGCCGCTTCGCACCTTAAACTGTTCCCAAAAAAAGAAAGATGAAAACTGCCAAAATTCCACTACTAGAGATGGCGCGCAGATTCAACTCACCCAAAACAGCAAATCCTCAGATTTAACAATTCGCGCGATTAAACATGACACCGAATTCTTCCTTATCATTCCGCAGCATCTACGCCAAGCGCATAATAACGTTAATTGGCAGCAGGTTTTTACCAATATGCCCGCCGTTACCGCTAACTAGTTAATATGCTTATGCTATAATAAGTAAGTTGTTATTTAATCTATAAAGGGCATCATGGATCTATATTCTTACACCGATACACCGAAATATCAGCCTCAAGATATCGAGGACGCATCAGAATTTTATAATTTGATTGAACGTAGCAGCCTAACGCATCAGCTGTCAGAGACGCGGCCATACGTTTACTGGACAATGGAGATTTACGACAAAGCCAATGGAATTAAGGGTGGCGGCGGCCTCGGTGTTTTGGCGGCTGATACCCGGCGCGTGGCTGAAAAACTGGAAGTACCGTTCGTGGTAGTGACGCCGTTTTATCGCAGCGAGTCGCACCAAAAAATTGATGATCTGTCGCAGAATGAGTATTCGGAAAAGGTTTCGCCGCAAGATTACGGTTTTGAATACATTGACGAAGTGACTGTCAGCTCGGCAGGCTTCCCCGATTCAAGTTTGAGTATTTTCAGAAAAACGCTCGGTTCGACGCAATTTATCACAATGTCAGAGCCAAATTTCGGACAGTTATACGAAGGCGACGGCTCTGGCGATCATCGCCTGTATCAAGAAGTAGCGCTAGGTTTCGGCGGCTACAAAGCACTGAAACTGGTCGGTATTAAGCCAGCGGTCATCCAGCTGAACGAGACGGCAACTATTTTCGCAGCGCTAGCACGGCTGGACGAACTGTGCGCAAACGGCATGAATTTATATGAAGCCATAGTTTATGTTCGCAAACATACTCTGTACACTAACCATACATTACTGCAAGCTGCCGAGCCAGAATTCAATCGTTCGCAATTTGAAAAACTAGTTTTACCAAACTTAAAAAGCAACGCTGTACGCTGCTGGCTAATGGAGCAATTCCGCAATGACCGCCTGCGGCCAAATTTACTAGCTATTGAACTGACCGAGGCAAAAAATGGCGTCAGCAAACTACACGCTCGCGTAGCTGATTTTCGCGATCGCAACAATGATAAAGTAAAATTCCAAGCGATCACCAATGGCATCGACATGGAGACATGGGTGCTGCCAGAAATCATGAATACTTATTACAGCCAAAACGTCATCGATAAGTTTGGCTTGCCGACAGAAAAGTTCAAAGAGCAAATTGATAAAATTGACGCGCCAGCCATTCGCCAACTAAAAAGACTTGGGCGTCAGGAACTGAATAGGATTCTAGCAACGCGCAAAGATCAATACAATGAACCAGTGCAAATTCCCGAAGACGCAGTACTGTTTGATTTCAAGCGGCGATTCGCCAACTATAAACGCCCGTATATGGCGTTTGAACAGCCGGAAACTCTGCGCCAGATTTTAATCAACCATAACGCACACTATATTTTAGCCGGCAAAGTTCACCAAGGCGACACGGCTATGTACCAGCGACTGCTCAGCATCCTAAAGCTCGTTGACGGCGATCCGGTTTTACGCGAGCGTGTCCATTATATCCAGGATTATGACGAAGAACTGGGCCGAGCTTTGGCAATCGGTTCAGACATTGCGATTAACGTGCCGATGATCGGATTGGAGGCGTGCGGCACGTCATGGGAAAAAGACATCGCCAACCTTAAGCTGCTTATCTCTACCAGCGATGGCGGCGTTGCAGACGTCAAGCCAATTGCCTGCTTGGAAGTGTCGGGTAATAATTACGATGCTGAAATATCTTCCCTATATGTCAATATGCTAAAAGCTGCCACTGCTATTAAGAACGACCAATTGTTAGAAAAGACTGTTCGCCGCCAGCTAAAGGCATATCTGCCAATCATTTCTGGCACGCGTATGATGAAAGATTATCTGAAGTTCCTGTTTCCGCAGCACCATTCGCAAAAATCACCAGCACCGCGTAACACGCCAGTGTCCGAACCAAAGAAAACCGCTATTCAATAATTACTTCAATTTCTGCGCCCAGCGAATTTAGCCGCTGAGCCAGCTCCTCATAGCCGCGATTGATTGAATATACATCGCGAAGGATTGACACGCCTGGTGCTGCCAGCATCGCCAGTAGCACTACGACTGACGGCCTAAGCGCTGGCGGCGCCACAATATCAGCCGGCTTCCATTTCGTCGGACCAGTGATATATACCCGGTGCGGGTCAACCAGCTCAATTCGCGCATTTAGTTTGCTTAGTTCCGTGAAATAGATTGCACGATTTTCATAACTCCAATCGTGCACTAGTGTCCGGCCTTTAGCAACTGTCGCGATTAGTCCCAAAAACGGCAGATTGTCCATATTAATCCCCGGGAACGGCAGCGCGTGCAGCTTGTCCTTAGCTGCTTTCATCTTTGAGTGTTTGAGATGGATGTCAACTAGGCGCGTCCTTTCGTTATTCGCAAAATATTCCTGGCTTAATTCAAACTGCAAGCCCATTTCCGCCAGTGTCGCCAGCTCAATTTCCAAAAATTCAATCGGCGCCCGGCGCACGGTAATTTCCGAACCGGTTACCGCCGCTGCGGCGATAAAACTCATGGCCTCGATCGGATCTTCGCTTGGATAGTAATCAAGGTTTTTATTAATGTGCTTACAACCAGTAATTTTCAAAATCGTCGTGCCGATTCCTTCGACTTTTACGCCCAATTTTTGCAGAAAGAAACAGACATCCTGCACCATGTAGTTTGGACTAGCATTGCGGATGATTGTCGTATCTGGCGACAACGCCGCCGCCATAATGACATTTTCCGTCACTGTATCGCCGCGCTCCGTCAAAAGAATCGTTCGATTGCCAGAAATCACCTTAGTTTGCGCATGATAATATTCCGATTCTGCCGCCACGTCCATGCCAAAACAACGCAAGCCGCTCAGATGTGGCTCAACTGTGCGCTTGCCGAGATTACAACCGCCAGCAAACGGCAAACGAAAATCACGGTACTGGTGAAGCAGCGGGCCAAGAAACATAATCACCGTACGCGTCCGCTTGGCAGCCTCTATGTCCATATTTTCCAGCTTCAGGCGCGCTGGCGGCATAATTTCCAAATCATTACCGTCCAACCAGCGAGTTTTCACACCAATTGAGTTTAATACTTCAATAATACGATTAACTTCCTCAATCCGCGCCACTTTCCTGAGCGTGGTTTTTCCCTTATTTAACAAACTGGCACACAGCAAACCTACCGCCGCATTTTTACTCGTATTAACGCGTATCTCACCAGACAATTTTTTACCGCCATGCACCCGAAAATTCATTTTTCCAGAATGGTTTACCGTCATAATGTTATTATTTAACACTTCGCTAATACGCGCTACCATCTCTATACTAATATTCTGACCGCCGTTTTCAATCCGGTTAATAGCGCTCTGCGAGGTGCCGATCGCCTCGGCTAATTGCGCTTGCGTCATGCCCTGTTTTTGGCGGTTTTCAGCGATTAAATTACCAATTTTCTTCAAATACTTATCTTTATTCATGCGGCGATTATATCACAAATGGTATATTAGCGCAATGGTATAATAGAAGAAAAGGAGGAAATACTATGCAGGATACACAGGTCGCCGACTTGATTGCGGCAGAAATAGAACGGCAGCAGCTGGGGATCGAAATGATACCTAGTGAAAATTATGTCTCTTCAGACGTACTCAAAGCGCTAGGCAGCGTGTTTACCAACAAATACTCTGAAGGCTACCCTGGCCGACGGTACTATGGCGGACAAGAAAACACCGACCAAATTGAGCAGCTGGCGATTGACCGTGCTAAAAATCTATTCAAGGCCGACCACGCCAATGTCCAGCCGCACTCCGGTGCCCAGGCCAACGAGGCGGTGTATTATGCGTGGTGCGAGCCTGGCGATACCATTCTGGCCATGGATTTGGCGCACGGCGGCCACTTAACGCATGGCGCGCCAGTCACCCGCTCAGCCCGCGAATATAAATTTGTCCGCTACGGCATCAAGGATGTCGAGACTGGCGAAATTGACTATGAAGAAATTCGCCGTTTGGCGCTAGAACATCGGCCAAAAATCATCTTGGCGGGCTTTTCGGCCTATCCACGAGAACTGGATTATGCCAAGTTTGCCGAGATTGGCAACGAAGTCGGCGCCATGCTGATGGCGGATATGAGCCACATTGCTGGATTAATAGTTGGCGGCGTGGCTAAAAATCCGTTTGATTATGGTTTTCACGTTATCACCACTACTACGCACAAAACCTTGCGTGGCCCACGCGGCGGCTTGATCTTGTCGAGAGGCATAGCCAGCAATCCTTTGAAGCGACCAGAAAAAACTTTGGAAAACTTGCCAACATTGATCGACCGGGCGGTCTTCCCTGGCACGCAAGGCGGCCCGCACATGCACACCATCGCTGCCAAGGCAGTGGCCTTTGGCGAGGCGCTACGCCCAGAGTTCACGGAATACGCCCAGCAAATCGTAAAGAATGCGGCTGTTCTGGCGGATGAACTGAAGCGCGGCGGCCTAAAATTAGTGACAGGCGGCACCAGCAACCACTTAGTGCTGGCGGACGTCTACGGCAGCTTTAACATCGACGGCAAAACCGCTCAGGAGCGGCTGGAGGCCAGCGGTATCACCGCCAACGCCAATGCTATACCGAACGATACCCTACCGCCATTCCGTCCAAGCGGCCTGCGCCTAGGCACGCCAGCACTCACTACGCGCGGCATGATGGAAGCGGAAATTAAGCAAATTGCCAAGTGGATTATTACAGCGATAAATACAGAAAATCCAGCAGAATACGCAAAAATTAAGCAACAAACTACTAGTCTTGCGGCGCGTTTTCCGCTACCATATAAGTAATACTAAATAAATTGGGGGGCAAATCAGAAATGGTTTCTTCAAAAAACAAAGTAAAAGGTTTTACGCTCGTTGAGCTTCTAATCGTCATTGTGGTCATTGCTATTTTGGCAGCGATATCAATTGTGGCTTACAATGGTATTCAGCAGCGTTCACGCGACTCAGCAGCGGCAGCAACTGCTTCGCAGCTATCAGCAAAAATTGAGGTATGGAATAGCCGAATCGGCAGATATCCTTCAACATCAGAGGTTGAGAACGGGCTTGGTAATGCGAAAGTTACCGAAGCAAAACTAAATCAAGACTTAAGAAATAAAATTACCACTTCCGGAACATCCAGTATAGCAAATGATATTTTAGTTAACTATAAAACATGCGGTGCCTCTCCTAACTTTACTGGCGCAGAAATCGCTTACAAAAAGGGTAGCGGCATTGAAACACTCAAGCGAGGTACTGGCTGCTAGCTAATAGATAATGTACAGGTTAAAACCCCGGTTTTCCGGGGTTTTATAATACCGGTTTACTGATATACTAACAACCAGTTCCACGATCAATACGTTCAGTACCGCCTCCGTGAACGTACGTAATCCTAGCACCAGTACCACCGCCACATTGCTTGTAATGAACAGGGTGTTCGTTGTCTGGAGTAGCGGTACCTGTGATAATCCTACTCTGCAACTCAGCACCAATCGCCGCTTCGTTAACGTCAGAATCAACTAGATGATCAGTACTTACTTGACTATCAGTCGGGTATGAACCCTTTACACTATTCCATGCCTCAACTTTAGTTGATAACTGAGACGCAGAACCTGCCGCTGCTGAGTCGCGTGAACGCTGCTGAATACCATTGTAAGCCACAATTGATATCGCTGCCAAAATAGCAATGACCACAATGACGATTAGAAGCTCAACGAGCGTAAAACCTTTTACTTTGTTTTTTGAAGAAACCATTTCTGATTTGCCCCCTATTTTTAAGTTAAGTTGTTAACAAGCATTAGTGTATCAGAAGCGAGAAATAAGCGCAAGCATTTTATTAAAAATTGAGAGATTTTACGTATAGCCAGCCAGTATAGCTGATATCATCGCCAGCAACCGTCTTAGAAGCGGTCAATTTTACTTCCACAGTATCGGAATTAGTAGTTACGCTTAGTTTGACTTCTTTACCAGCAGAAATCAACGTATCGTCAACACCTCTTTGCCAGACATTTGAGGACGAGCCACAGCCGCTATCCATAGTAGCCTTGCGCTTTAAAGTGTTACCGCCAACGACAGAATATTCCATCTTATACACCAGCGCTTCCGCCACAGAAATACCAGTTCCCGCCACCGAACAGTCGCTTTTTTTAATCAGCTTCCGGCTGGCGCTTAATGGGTTGGCAGACGTCGCCAGATTATGCATTGATATTTTATTAGACGCCATACCGTCAAAGTCGGTGCTTATTTTTACATCCTGCTCAATCTGATCAAGCGCCGCCAGCACCTCATTCTGTAGCTGCGTACGGGCGCTAGCGCGCATCGAGGTTCCGGTTAAGTTTACTATCGCCACCACCATGGCACTAATAATTAATATTATAAGCGGCATGACAGTCAACAGTTCTATCAGTGTAAATCCAGCGCTTCTTTTACAGCTCCGGCTGTCTCGGCGCTTAGCCTCCAAGATACGTTGCATGCGACACCTCCCCGCCATCGGAACCGTATTTAACAGTAACGACAACTCTTATTAATGATGAATCCGTATACGGTTTACACATAGAGACAGTAGCGGACGCTGGCTTCGGCAAAGAGTTCGGCCGAAGAGTTGCTGGCGATACAGCCGGCGATGAGCAAGTATTAGCAACGGCGGCGTAATTTTGTTTGCGTAAAATCTCATAGCCGAGGTTGCTAGCCTCGCTCATTTCTCTGGTATCAGCCGATTGATTGATAACCACGCTGTACAGTTGGTAGCCGCTCATTAAGAATAACGCCGCTACAAACAGTGTTATCAATATTTCTACTGTCGTAAACCCACCCTGTTTCATTATTTATGCCTGCTTTCTATGACTTGCCATTTATCTGAATCTTTGGTTTCCAAATGATACATAATTGAGTATTGGCGGCATTCAACGCCGCTCTCCTGGCATTTCGTACCGCTGCCAGAGTGGGCAAAGTATACATATGCGCCGCTTGGATATGCTGGCAAGTTATTGGCAGCGTAGTTATTTTTATACGAATTTATATCAGCAATACTGTTAATACTGCGGCCGCCGGAAAATATACCCTGCTTGGCTGGAATTAGCGCTTCGTTGCCGGACGGGCCTTTTTTCGCATCGTCCTGTAAATTGGCTAATATTTTATCAAACTGGGCGCTGGTCAAATTAGACGATCCAGCTGCGCCGGAAAAATAAGCCGGATAGCTGCCGACTGGCTTGATAACGTTACCGCCGCCGTCTTTGATTTCCTGCGAATAAATACTTTCCAAATACATCTGAATCGCCGCTACGTCAGCCTCGCGTTCCTTATCGCGAGCGCTCGCCTGATAGCTGCGAAAGCTGACAACGCCGATGGTAAATAAGATTGCTATGATAGCAATAACGATAGTTAATTCAATGATTGTAAATCCACGCCTCATCCTCATGTATTAAGCATAACCGCAAAGACAAAAAACTACAAGCCTTATTCTAGCTCAAGCGGCTCTTGCTGGATTTGAATGTGGAATTTATCGTATACTTTCTGAACAATTTTCTCTCTGGCCATAGCCAAATCAGGATAGCCAGCCGCGCCATTATTAACTAAAACCAGCGCATTTTTTTCGTAAACTCGAATATTATGGAATGTTTTTCCTTTCAAGCCAGCCTTTTCAATAAGCCAACCTGTAGGAATTTTATATGTATTATCCGGCATAATGTAATTCGGAATATCCGGATATTTTTTCTTTAATTCGTCAAGCTGCCACTGCTCTATGATGGCGTTCTTAAAGAAAGAACCGGAATTTGGCTCTTGGGCGGGATCTGGCAATTTCTCAGCGCGAATATTAAGAACAGCCACTCGAATGACTGGCAAATTAACAATTCTAATGTCATTTTCGGTAAGATACTTTTGGATGGCAGCGTAATACGGCGGCTTAGGCTGAGTACGGAACAGCCGCAATGTAATACTTAAAATACAATACCGCCCCTTTTGGCTGCTGCGAAAAATACTATTTCTGTACGAGAAATGGCAATCTTTGGCGCTAATAGTAACGACTTTTCCTTCTTTTGAGTCAAATGCCTCCAGACTGACCAGCGTATCAGCAATCTCTTGCCCGTAAGCACCGATGTTTTGCACTGGCGCAGCACCAGCTGTTCCAGGAATGCCCGACATCGCCTCAACACCCTGTAAATCCATGCCAACTATCTTTTCCACCATTTCATCCCAATTCTCGCCGGCACCAATTTTTACAACAACGTTCTCGCCATCATCCGATACGACATCAAAACCCTTGATGCGGTTCAATAAAACGACACCATTGAAAGTCTCATCATGCGTGATTACATTGCTGCCGCCGCCAAGGACGAAGACTTTCAGCCCCTTAGTACTAGCTTCCTGATAAATATTTTTAACATCGTCAGCGTTACCGGCTGCCGCCATAAAACGTGCTTTGCCGCCCAGCTGCATGGTTGTGTATTTTTTCAAAGATATATCAGTTCTCATTTCCATAAGCACATTATATCATTTTTCCTGGCTGGCGCTAGTGTGATATAATATACCCGTTATGCACCCGTAGCTCAGCGGATTAGAGTACTTGGCTTCGAACCAAGTGGTCGCAAGTTCGAATCTTGCCGGGTGTACCAATTTTTGCGCTCTGGCAATCCAGCTGAACCACCCTCGGCGTTATAATGTACGTCCTTTGGCTGTGTTGTAAGCAGCGCACCAAACGCCCCGTTAGCTCAACTGGATAGAGCGTTGGTTTCCGGTACCAAAGGTTGCAGGTTCGATTCCTGTGCGGGGTACCAAGATGAATTTGTTATGTGTGATTTTTCTGAAACTCCTTACCGTAACGACGAAGCTGCCGGCTGGGTTCTTAGCCCAGTACACAGGCGTCTTGATTGCGTAGCTATTCATCAGACATCGCACATTGTTCCAATTCATAGAGATTGGGGTTTTGATCTTTTTGGTTTCAGCCTCGAACTTATTATTGTTACGCTGCTACTGCTTGTTACCTGGCAGACACGACAAAAAGCTTCACGCAATAGTACGAACCGCAAATCGCGAGCCGTCATTTCAATACTTTCCAAAACAGCCGCAATACTATTTGTCGCCGCCGTAATTGCCGTAACGTGCATACGTTTGTTACATGGCGCGCGAGTAGACAGTCTTTGAAAAATATACACAGAATTATTTTGATTCTAAAAACCATTCAGCAATTCCGAATCATCAATTGATATGATTCTTAAATCTCTGCTACAATATCCTCAGTGATGAAAGAACGGGGAGATAGACGGAGTCCTGATTTATATGCAGAGCGAAAGTATTGTCTGCGCGAGTGGCTTGCTAGGTTATTTGGTCGCCAAGCTAGCCGAGCTGCTAGTCTGAGCATGATCGAAAATGAGAACACTGAAGATCCTGTCCGCGAGAAGCCGACAGCCGATCATGAAATAGACTCCTGGAATCAAGACCATGAGCCAGCAGATCTCGGCAAAGCTAAACTATGGGCAGGTAGACTCCTTGACGAGTACTGGGACGGTAAGTTCCCTGTCGATCCGAACAGTATCGCGGTAAATATGGGGATGGAGGTCTATTTTGTGCCTATTCCAGGAGGACTTGCTGGTGTCATTTTAAAAACTAAAAAAGAGGAAAAGCCGAAAATATTTGTAGACAGTAAGGCTATTACTTCCCGAAAACGCTTCACGATCGCTCATGAGATCGGCCACTGCGTTGAGCGCTTCAGAGACTCGGACTCCCCGAACCAGAAAATACCTGGATGTTTTGGATTTTCCGATGAATCGATGGTTAGCGACGAGAAAATTCTCGGAGGCATCATGCCTATCGGCTCAAGGACGCCTGACCAGTCTCCGCGAGAACTATTCGCAGACTACTTTGCTTGTTGTCTGCTGATGCCCGAGAATGAGGTCCAGAGATTTGTCGGTCTAGGAGTGAATATCGACGACGTTGCGACACACTTTGGTGTTTCTGCTGCAACTATGCGAAATCGCCTGAATGATCTCGGAATAGATCTTTAGTGATCAGGGATTTTCTAATAACGTCCAAAAATGGGGAGTAAATCTTATTCATATTTGACTTTCCATATTGCCTGTGCTTAAATCATAAGCATTAGTACTCTGAGGAGAGGGATATGGAACATAAACAAACAAATCATGGAAAAATAAAAATTGTTGCTGGAATATTTACCGCCGCACTGGTAGCGGCTTTATTATATTGGCTATTTACTAGCCTGCTGAATACAAATCAGCATAGCCAAACAAAACAGGAGCCTAGCCGTACTGCTAACTATCAGATGGACGATGAGAACACCAGTCCGCAGCAGCCGAGAACAAACTCAAAATCAAATTTGGATAATAACAGAGCCAACCAGCCTAATAAAGATATAGAAGCCTCGTCAAATAGTTCCACTAAGACGACTGTCGACAATACTGCCGCCGTGCATCGCAGCAGCACCGCTTCCCAATACCCCAAAGCAATATTAGCAAGCAAAAAACCACCAACCAGCAGTAGTATTTTTCAAAAACCTAAGCACAGGCCAATCACTAAACCTGGCGGCAGCAAACCAACTACACCACCAGACACGCCCAAGCCAACGCCTAATCCCGCGCAAGCAACTGTTAAAATCGTCGGCGCCACAGAAGTCGGCTCAACCCTAATCGCACAGATAGACGATCCCGACGGGTTGAAAGACGGCGGCATACGATATTATCAATGGTTTGCTGACGGCGCGGCTATTCCTGGCGCCAGCTATTTCTCGTACAAGTTGACACCAGCCGAAGTGGGTAAAAAAATCACTGTCAAAACAACTCATACTAACAACAAAAACGTAATGAAAGATTTAATTAGCTCAGCTACAGCAGCTGTCGGCAACGCCGCATCAAATAATAACCATGGTAGCGTCACCATCGACGGAATTAACCGAGTCGGACAAATATTCACCGCTCACATTACCGATGCCGACGGCGTGCCGGAGAGCGGTATTACTTACCGATGGTACGAATTTTACGGCAAATTCTTGGGAACTGGCAAAACTCTCGCGCAAACCAAAGACCACCTCGGTATGCAAGTCATCATCCAAGCCAGTTACACCGACAAAAAAGGACATAAAGAGAGCGTCACCAGCGGATTTAGCGGGTCGGTCGTCGATAATTCAGGCGGCGGCACCGGCGCGGGAATAATCAGTCCTGCTGCGACTGCGCCAAAAATTACCCTTCATGGACCAGCCAACGTCAAAGAAGGCGAAACCGCTGTTTACACGGCAACTTTAGACAAAGCAGCCAGTACCGATGTTAGCACGGATATCAAAATCACGCACAATACTAGCAATCCGAACAATCTCAATGTCCGTTGGGACAGCCAGCGAGTGGTTATTAAAGCTGGAGAGACTAGCGCCAAATTCTACGTTGATACTAATGCCGGCACTGGCGGTAAAGGTAAAACTTACACCGTTTCTCTTAGCAACGCTGTCGCTGGCATGGTCAATAAAACAAATACTAGTACCTATACTGCAGTCAATGCTCAATCGGTTTTTATGTTATCGTACGTCTATCCGCTCGCTGAGGCTGGCGGCAGCGAGTTTTCTGACTACTGGAAAGCGATTCATGCAGCAGGCAGCAGCAAAATCCCGTACACGCTCATCATGGCAGACGGCAGCCCTGACGCCAAGCTCGACCCAGGCTATGTACGACTGCTAAAAAGAAACGCCGAGCTTGGTTTCAAAACTGTCGCTTACATCCGCACTATTCATCAAACTCGCCCGATTGCCGAAGTTAAAGCCGCCATGGCTAAGTTCATTGAACTTTACGGGGCAGATAAAATTCACGGATTCTACTTCGACGAGATATCATCCAGAAATAACGGCGCAACGGCTTACATGGCAGAATTGTATAACTATACGAAAAATACTTACGGCAATAAATTGGTCGTTGCCAATCCTGGTACGCACATCACCGACGCGATTGCGCCATACGCCGATATTTTCATGACCAACGAAGGCACTGCTGACGAATATATTAATAACTATAAGACCGCTTACTCTGCCTTTGAAAAAGACCCAGCTAATTCCCATCGTATTTTCCATACGATTTATGCCGCAAAGGCTAGCGATTACCAAAAAATAATCAATTTATCGCGCCAACGCAATGCCGGCTGGGTATTCATCACTACCGATAGTACGATACCTGATGGCAGGCCGTACAATGATTTGGCAGTTAATTTCTCTACCCTTGTTGATAATGTCAATAATCTGAGTAGACGACCGTTTGACCCGAACAGGAGCACAACGCAGCCTTTGCTGACTGGCGCGATAATCGCATCGGCAGACGTTAAAACAACAATTACAGCAAAGTAAATTCGCTAGCTAAGATTGGGCGTCAAAGCCTTGGGTATCTGTTGGCGGAAGCGGTGCTGGCTGTGAAACTTCTGATGCATCAAGCACCTGGCTAATTTGCTGAGCAGTAATAGTCGCCGTCGAACCCGGCGCGATCAGGCCAGCTAGCATCTGCTTGGCGATAGTATTTTCAACTGCTCGCTGGACAACACGGCGCATTGGGCGGGCGCCCAGACGCGGATCGTAGCCAGCTTCAACAAGCAGCTTTTTACCTTCTTCTTCAACCGCAACCTGGATTTTTTGCGGCGCCAAAGTTTTATTAACACCAGCCAAAATCAAATCGACAACCTGCAGCAACTCTTCCTTGCCCAGCGGACGGAATAAGACAATTTCGTCAAAACGGTTCAAAAACTCCGGCCGGAATAGATTAGCATTAATTAGCTCATTGATAAATGTTTGTTCAAATTGTTCCAGCTGGTAGCCGCGTTCAATATATTCGCGAATTCTATCCGCTCCAGCATTCGACGTAGCAATAACAATCGTATCGCGAAAACTAATTTCCCGGTTATTCTCATCGCGCAGGATACCTTCGTCCAGCAGCTGCAGCAGCGTTGTTAAAACTTGTGGATGAGCCTTTTCAATCTCATCCAGCAGCACAACAGAAAACGGTCGTTTCTGCACCTGGGCAGTCAAACTGCCTGGATCATGCGCGCCATCAGCAATCAGCCGCGCTACGTCATCTGGGCGAACAAACTCGTTAAGATCTAACCGAATCATGCTGCCCTCGCCGCCAAAATAAACATCCGCCAGCGCTTTAGATAGTTCAGTTTTACCAACGCCAGTCGGCCCAAGAAACAGGAAAGCGCCAATCGGCCGGTTTTGGTTTCTGACGCCAGTACGGGCGCGGCGAATAGCATCGGAAACAACTGTCACCGCCCGCGACTGATTAATCATCCGCTGATGAATCAGTGTTTCCAAATTAAGCAATTTCTCACGCTCGTCGCCGGTATTCGCCGTGGATATTTTTATACCAAGCGTTTTTTCAATTGCATCGTCCACCGATTGCGCTGTCACCAGTCCATTCTGAGCGCAGCTAGCAGCTGACTCTAGAATCTTCAAAGCTTTGCCTGGCATCGCCAAATCTTGGACGTAGCGATCGCCGACCCGATAAGCCTCAGCCAAAGCTTGATACATATATGCCACCCGGTATTGCGCCTCAAAAAAGAAGAGTTGGTCGCGCATAATTTTCATCGTTCCCGCCTCGTCGGTCGGACGGATAGCGATCGTATTCAGCGCGTGCGCCAACTGCGGTTTCATCTGGGAAATCTGCAAAAACCGCTGCTCGTCCATCGCCAAAATCATGCGCAGCCGCCCCGCCTCCAGGATTGGCAGCAGGACATTGCTTAAATCAACCGAGCCGACACCTTCCTCAAAGAACAACTGCGCATTATCCAAGCATAGAATAACGTTTTTCGACAAATAAGCCTCGTTAATAATCATCGTCACCAAGTTCTCCAAATCACCGCGGCCGGACGCCGAACTCACCAGCGACGAGGCGTCCAGCATAAAAACTTGCTGATATAGCAGATGCCGCGGCACGCCTTTATAACCGTCAATTAGCATCTCGGCAAAAGCCGCCACTACCGTAGTCTTACCTGCGCCGTCAGCGCCAACCAGCGTAACATTTTGCCGCCCGCCAGAGCTAAACGTCGCCAGCATCTGCTCAAGCGCACTATTATGCATATCAAGCTTGGTCGCCATTATACCGCCGCTCACCTGCGCGCTAATATTCTGCGCGAAACGGCTTAGTAGCGGCGTATAACCAAACGACCAATCCCGGGCAATACCGCCCGTCCGAAGCGGTTTAACCTTGCGCTGCTCAATTAGTTCTTTGCTTCGTTCATACCAGCGAATTCCCTCCATTACATCTTGAAAGTCAATTTTCATATTTGCCAGCAGTGCGTCGTGTTGCGGCAGCTGCTTGACGATTGCTGCCGCCAAGACTGCGCCGGTAATCTTTGGACTGGTGGTTTCCTGCCAAATTTCAATCGCTGTTTGCCAGATCGCCTCAATGTCTGCCGGATTTTCCGACGCGATATTTTGCAGCAAATTTGGCGTCACGCCCAAACGTACCGCCAGAAAAAGCCCGGCACGCGTTCCAGCGGCCGCTAGAGCTACGTCTCTCGGCGTTGGCTGAGGAGATAACTTTCCTAAAACATCCGCGGCCATAACGTCATCAATTGTTTGCGGATTTTTACTAATTTCAGCTGTTTTCAAATCTTTTTCCCACCAAATCGCAAGCATAATAAGCGGGCCGCTCAAGCCAATTAACAGCCAGCCGGCTGCGCCATGCGTAAATAGCGACCAAACCCCCAGCAAAAGCAACCCGCAGCTTAAAACGCCAGTCAGCAAATGCCAAGCTTTGCCGAAACGAACAGAAAAACGCGCTTTTTGCGAACGTAAACTGTGATAATTAAGCCTTGGGGCAACATTCATAGCGCTACTCCCAATCGCCATAAGATAAATCCGACAACTGGCAGCACTGGCAAAACTAGCCACGCCAAAACGCCGATTAGTTCAAAAATAACCACAATAGCAATCGCTATAATACCAATAAAAATAACCAGTGTACGAACAACCGCGCCGATTATTCTGGAAATTAACCTGTCGAAAAAGGCTCTTAATTTGACTGGCAGCGGACCGTCAACATAACTGGCGGATATTTGGCGAAACGGATTAAATAATGTCCTTAGCAACAACCCAACAGAGAAGTGATCAGCCACTCTTAATACTGTCACGAAGCTTCGCCTAGCGTAATCCCATAGGCCGCTGCCATACCACCATTGAAAAATCCCCACCAAAAACATGTTTTTATTGTAGCATATTTGCTAATCGGGTTATAATAGCTAGTATGCAGAGGCAGGTGATCAGTACGATTATTGGCAAAAGCGTAAAAAAAGTGGCGCAATTACGCGGCGGCGGATCGGCTTTGCCAGGTCTGGTGGTGGAAAAAATTGATCCGGATTTTATCAGGCGCACCTTAGAGGATTTACCGCAAGGAGTAGTAATTATCAGCGGCACTAACGGTAAAACAACTACCACGAAAATAGTTGTCGAGCTATTAGAATCAGTCGGAATGAAAGTCTTTACCAACCGTACCGGCAGCAATTTTTCCCGCGGCGTAGCGGCAGCGTTATTAAACGAGGTTGATATTCATGGCAAGCTGGACGCCGACATCGCCGTACTAGAACTAGACGAGGCTTGGGCGGTTAAATTTGTTAAAATGGTGCAGCCGCGATTCTCCTTGCTGCTTAATGTCATGCGCGACCAGCTAGATCGTTTCGGCGAGATTGATATAACTGCCAAATTATTAGAAAAAATCGCCGCAGCGACAATCGACACGGTAGTATTGAATCGCGATGATCCAAGAGTATTCGCAATCAGCAAAAAAATCCGAGCAAAATCCGTTTTCTTCGGCACGACCAGCGAGTTATTACAGCTAATGCCGACCGACGACACACTCAAATCCGGATCAGCCAGAGCTAACAGCCGGGTAATTGCCGACGTGCTACTATCAAAAATCGACGGGCAGCGGGCAGTCTTCCGAATATCCGATAAAAATGCGCTTATTAGCACGCAGCTGACTGGCGTGTATAATTTATTGAACGCCGCGGCGGCCATTGCCTTAGCACGGCAGATTGCCGGCAACGAAGTAACTGGCGCGTTGCTTTTGGCACTAAAAAATATCCAACCAGCATTTGGCCGCGGCGAAACTATTATGCTGCACGGTGTACCAATTGAATTAATCCTCGTAAAAAACCCCAGCGGCTTTCGCCTGGCGCTGCTATCGTTTGCCCGCAGCCAGGCCGCGATGATGGTCGCCATCAACGATAATTACGCCGACGGCCGCGATATGAGCTGGTTGTGGGACGTTGACTTTTCAAAAATAAAAGCCGTATCAACCGTCAGCGGTATCCGCGCCTACGACATGGCCTTGCGGCTGCAATACGACGAAGTGCCAGTTGAAAAAGTCGAACCGAACCTGGCAAAAGCACTGGATTATTTTATAGACAATAATCCAGACGAACCGAAGCAGATTTTTTGCAGCTACACTGCCATGACAACGCTCAGGAAATTACTCAGCGATAAAACTGAAGTGGAGAAAATATCGTGAAACCTATAACTATCATTCAGCTGTACCCGCGCGATATGAATCTATACGGCGATTGGGGCAATACGCTAGTCTTAAAAAAACGCCTGCAATGGCGCGATTATCCGGTCAGAGTTATTGACCACAACCCAGGCGATTCTACAGATTTTTCGGCAGGCGATATTTTCGTTGGCGGCGGCGGCCAAGATTCCGGCCAAAATGTTATCCAAGAAGACCTGCTGCGGCGCGCTGCGGAACTAAAAAAACTTGCCGAAGACGGCGTGCCAATGCTCATGATTTGCGGTATGTATCAATTGTTTGGCAAGTTTTTCGTCACCAATAGCGGCGAAAGAATCATCGGAGCAGGAATACTGCCAATCGAGACCAGAGCTGGCGATGAGCGGATGATTGGCAACATTACTTTGGAAAGTAAAGAATTCGGCGGAATCGTCGGCTATGAAAACCACAGCGGACAAACCTTCTTGGATGAAAATATCCTGCCTTTAGGGCGGGTTGTTAGGGGCGCAGGAAACAGCGACAACGGTTACGAAGGCGTAAGGTATAACAATATCATCGCTACATATCTGCACGGGCCGCTGCTGCCGAAGAATCCGCAAATTGCCGACTTTTTGATTGATACCGCCCTGAAGCGGCGCAACCTTGAAATTGCTAATTATTTTATTGACGACAACTTAGCCAGAAAAGCGCGAGAAACAGCCGAGAAACGCCCGCGATGAGACAAACTCAATCAGCAACCAAACGCCTTGCTAGCTTATGCCATAAAATTCCCGGCTGGATATATCTTATTCCAATATTACTTTTAGCAGTCCACGCCCGGCTACTATACCTTACTAAAGCAGATATTTGGCACGACGAGGGCTACACCGCCGCACTCGTTAAGCAACCGATCGGCGACATTCTATCCATAACCATCACCGACGTCCACCCGCCGCTTTACTACATGATTATGCATGTTTGGCAGCTGATGTTCGGCGGATCGGTCGAATCGCTGCGGGGCTTTAGCGTTGTTTGCGGCGTTGCCACTGTAGCATTACTTTTTTTTCTGCTACAAAAACTATTTTCCAAAAAAATCGCTGTTCTGGGAGCAATTTTCGCAGCAATTGGACCGTTCTTAGTTCGTTACAGTAATGAAGCCAGGATGTACGCGTTGGCTGCACTCATCGCCTTGGCTGCCACATATGTTTTTATTCAAGCAATTGATCATAAAAAGCAAAAACGCTGGTGGCTGCTGTATGGCGCTTTAATTGCTGCTGGAATTTACACGCAGTATTTTTTGGCGCTTATTATTCCAGCCCATTTTTTGTATATATGGCTAACCTTCGGCGGCAACAAAAAAGCCTTCCTGAAAGTAATACGAAATAAAAATCTCTGGCTAAGTGCTAGTTTCGGACTGTTGTTATTTTTACCATGGCTGCCAATTATGATCTCCCAAACAACTAAAGTCGGCGGCGGTTTTTGGATTCCAGAAGTTGACAGGTTCAGCATACCAAACACCTTATCAATGTTCTTATCATATGATTATCGAATAACCAAATACTTTGGTTTAATGCTAGCGCCGATGATGATCGCCGCATCGTATTGCCTGGCAAAACACTACCCGAAAAAACGCGCCGCAATCTGGCTACTAACATCCTGGCTACTTGCGCCGATGATGATCGTCTACCTATTAAGCCTGCGCCAGCCGGTATATCTTGACCGCTATTTCACCTACTCAGCGCCAGCATTTTACGCATTGCTGGCGGTTTATTTGTGTTTAATCGGCGCTAAAAAATGGTGGAAAACAGTAATAGCGCTCCTCTTAGCTATATACATCGGCAGATACATGTGGAACGTCGGCATTCATGAGGTCGCGGAAGCGGCCTGGAATAATACAAATACGGCAATGAGTCATATCAACGGCGGAATTAAGCCGGGCGACACGATATTATCGACAGAAATTTATACTTATTTCAATACGTCTTATTATAATAAAACCGGGCAGGAAATCGTGCTGCTAGCACCGGAAGGCGACGACGGCTGGGGCGAATGGGGCTTGGTGAAAAAAACAAAAACGCCGCAAATCCCGACAATGGACAGCGTGCCTTCAAGGCGTATTTGGCTCATCAGCCGCACTAAAAACTACGACCAATTTATGGCTATCGTGCCAAAAAACTGGAAACTACAACAGGAATTTCATGACGGGGATTTGATTATTGGGTTGTATGAGAAGGGCTAATATTTTCCTCAATCGCAGTGCAATACTAATTTGCAACCAACCTGCATAATAAGATTAGGCTCCCAATTCAGCTCCGCCGCAAAAGCCAGCTAATTACGATTCTTCGCCCATTCCTTCGACTCTAGAATAGAGCATAGACTAACTGAGGCAAGCTTCTACTTTAAAGACATGTACTATACGTTTACCCAACAATTTTACACCTATCAAGCAAAACCGCCCCAAACGATGAGCAGTAAGTCATAATGACAAATTGCAGAAGTTTAGCTACCATCCTTGCTCATTGCGTATATTTGTGTTGACGAAACCACGCTTAGTCATCGCCTCATCAAATGTTTTGTTCATATAAAGCAAATCTATAAACCACCCAAACAGAAAATAGTTCATGGTGATACAGCGTAAGAACATACCCTTGAGATTGCCTAAATAAAAGCGATTAATAGGTAGTATAAAGCTACAGGCGGTGAGTATTTTGTAAGCTCTTCGGTCTTTCATAACGCATCACTAGCGGTCGTCTGTAGTACCCGCTGGACACGTTTGATTTCTATTAGGTACATTAGTCGTAATTACAGTTATATTGTCGCCGTCTTGCCGTATGTCGCTTACAATATATGCATCCCAACCAAGCCTATCGCTACAACTGGTCGCGCTGGCATTTGTAAATTGTTCTGTATGGTCTTGATTAGCCGCTGGTACTTTTTCATTTTCGTATTTAGCTGTTACGGCGTAACCTTTAGTCTTTAAGTCATGGAATACTACTAGTCCTTCTTTGCCTGCAAAGTCCGCTTTGTTGAGTACTGGTAATTTACCAACTTTTTGCGTGTTATCGGTGTTGTTTGCTGGTGGATTAGTGGCTGTATTGTTAGTTGTCGTAGTGTCTTGCGTCATTAATCCAATAATACCCAAGACAACCACCACGATAACCCAGAACCACCACTTCTTAAAGATTTGTTTGCCTAGTATTTTGTCGTTTGTCATTGTTTACTCCTCTTGTTTAGCTTGTATTACCCTCACAAGATTACCAAGCAAAAAAGGACACCGTGAGGTGTTCTAAGCCTTTATCACAACAAGTTTCCGCCTATTGTTTACACGGGGAAGCGGACACCGTACGGACAAATCCGTTACGGTTTCTTGCTGTGTATTAAAAGCTTAGAACTCTTTTATTATATCAAAAAGCCCTATAGCATTTCATACACCAGAAAAACGTTAAATCTTACTGCGAGACATTATATTAAGTAGGTAGTATGGTGAACGAGAAAAAGACACGAACGTACAAGGAGCAAGAATTTATCTACCAATCCCAGATTAATGCAGTAAGTACTATATCTACGACTGTTCAAAAGGAGTTGGACTTACAACGCAGGATTTGATCAAAGAAAACGCAGCGTATCGCAAGGTTGTATTTAATTTCCATACTGAAGACAATTCCGTATTTGTTATAAAAATAAATCCACCATACGATATGACGGTGGATTTAAGCGAAAATACTATATGGTCGGGGTGAAAGGACTCGAACCTTCGACCTCACGGTCCCAAACCGCGCGCGCTAGCCAACTGCGCCACACCCCGAAAAGGCTGAACTAATTGCCTAGCTCAATTCTAGCATGGATCAGGCAAAAAATCCAGTTACCGTCATCCCAATTTCACTGTTCGCCGTAATGCCGCCTCGGCTAGTTGCATTGATACTGTACGAAGTTGCTCAATACCTTGAACAGATTCCATATCAGGCGGCTCTTTGTATGCGCCGCCCGACTGGCATGCTATCATCGCGGCAACTATCGACGCTGTGCTATCGCTGTCGCCGCCGAGATTAACTGCTCTGTACACCGCCGCCTGCATATCACCGCCAGCCCCTAAGAATATATCGTAAGCAATCGCTAAAGTTTCCGGCACATAAAAACCATAGCCTGTACCCGATTTACCGGCAGCATAACGTTCGGCTAACTCCTCGTCGGTTTGGCACGGGTTATAGACTGCTCGATGTAGCAATTCGCTTTCCTTAGAAAAATCATTTACGGCTAGGGTTTGAATAAATCGATCAGCCGCTTCTGACACCGTTCGCCCTTCGAGCAAAGCGCTCAGCACCTCGCCATGCAGACGCGTGCATATACGCGCAATTTCGCTATTGTGCGTCATATTAGTAAGTAAATCATATTGTCCGCGGCGCGTTCGCCCATCAACTTCGCCCAAGACTTGCCAAACAACTAGCGGCGCCATTTTCATGACGACCCCGTTGCCCGCCTTGTCTTTTTCGCCAGATTCGCGAGGCGGGACGCCGCTGATCATTCGCTCCACCGCCTTTACTGTGGAGCCTCCCCAGCCGCACGGCACGCCCTCGGCTGTGCGCGGAGCCTGACGATAAGCTGCAATATGCTCATCTGCCAGCGATTCAAGCGAAAAACCGCCAATTCTTATAAGACTCTCAGCCACTGCCAGACTCAGCTGCGTATCATCGCTGACCGTGCCGCGCGCGCTTCCTGGAAAAAACGGATGATCCGACGGTGCCTGCAATTCAGTAATTCTGTCGTATCGTTCGCGTATGCATTCAGCCGGTTTTCCTTCAACTGGCAAACCGGCAGCATCGCCGTAAGCGATGGCTGGCAACACTTCACAAGCAGCGTTATAGATATTTTCTTTGCGGCTAGCTGGTATTTCCGTTTTGAGACTATGCATTCACTGGCTCAATCTCCACCGAACGAACTTCCTTATTTTTTGGCAGCGCTGAATCTGCCGTAAATGTATAGACCAATAATTGTCCGAACGGCATTTCCACGTGCGCCATATCCGATTCAGGAACTTGATCTAAATATTTTATTAGCGCCCGAATAGAATTACCGTGCGCCACTAATAAAATATTTTCGCCAGCCTGCAATTTCGGTAAAATCTCAGACTGAAAATATGGTACAGCACGCGCATAAACATCTTTCAATGTTTCACCGCCAGGTACTGGATAATCCCAACCCCGGCGAATGCCGTTAAAGGCTTCCTCGCCGATTTCGTCCTTAACTTCCCACTTATTCTTGCCAGTTAAATCGCCGTAATCGCGTTCATTTAATTCTGCTGCCCGCACCACTGGCATATCTTCTACTATGCTGGCGCCTTTTAGCAGCGCGTCAAGCGTTTGATGCGTCCGCTTCAAAGCCGAAGTATACGCCTCGTCAAACGCCATACCTTTTAGCAATTCACCCAGCCGCTCTGTGTCGGCTATACCCTTTTCCGTCAGGCCAACGTCAGTCAACCCCGTCCATTTACCAAGCAAATTCCATTCGCTTTCGCCGTGGCGGCTAATAACCAATTTTCCCATCTTTTTATCCTCCTTCTTAGCTGATGAATACATCGGCGTAATAGCAACTATTTTCTCGTCCTGCGAACCGGCGACAGTGCTAGTAATTTTAGTTTCAACATAGCCGAACTCTTGCTTCGCCCATAGTTTCACCGCCCAAAGCAGCGGAAAATTAGCCTGAGCAACTTCCTCTTTACTTATGAAATAACTATCCTCAATTTCCGATTCTTGCAAACGAATATTAGCAAGCCTATCGTCAGGCAATACCGCCGTAAACACAAACTGATGCGACAGATAATCTTCGGATTGGCGCGATGCAACCATCGCCAAGGTAAGTTCGCCCGGCGCCAAGTCGATATTGGCTTCCTCTTTAACCTCGCGGATTGCAGCCGCCAGCGGCGATTCGCCTGCATCGACAACACCGCTCGGAAGTCCCCAATTATCTTTGTAGTTGGCTTTTAGAATTAGCAGCTCGCCTTTAGTATTTTCGATCAAAACTGCCGCGCTGGAGAAGCGAGCATCCAAACTAGCCATCCATTTCTGCCGCTGCTCTTTGGTATATTGCACCATTATTTCGCGTATTCAAATGCCCGCGTTTCGCGGATAACGTTAACTTTAATTTCGCCGGGATATTGCATAGTGCTTTCAATTTTAGTAGCAATGTCGCGCGATAGCTTGATTGCCGACAAATCGTCGATTTTCTTTGGGTTAACAATTATACGCACTTCGCGGCCAGCTGAAATTGCATAGGCTTTATCAATTCCGTCAAAGCTAGTCGCCACATTCTCCAAGTCGCGCATTCGCTCGGCAAAGTTCTCAGCCGAAACATTGCGGGCGCCCGGACGCGCGGCTGAAGCTGCATCGCACACGCGGACAATAATCGCCTCTGGCGTCGTCGCCTCGATGTCGTCATGGTGCGCCTCAATAGCATGTACAATCCGCTCATCCATGCCGTACTTGCGGGCAAATTCCGCGCCAATATGATGATGCTTGCCTTCAATTTTATGCGTCACCGCCTTACCAACATCATGCAGCAGCGTGGCAATTTTAGTGATGCGCACGTCCGCGCCGATTTCCTCGGCGATCATGCCGGCAATTTGCGCCATCTCCGTCGAATGTTTCAAAACATTCTGGCCGTAACTCGTCCGGAATTTCAACTCGCCCAGCATTCGCAGCATTTCTTTAGGAATACCGACCACGCCAACTTCGCGCGCCGCATCCTCGCCAGCCTGCTTGACCTCTTTATCAATCTGTTTTTTCGCCTTGGCGACCACTTCCTCGATACGCGCCGGATGAATGCGACCGTCTTTCATCAGCATCTCCAAACTTAGGCGGGCAACTTGCCGGCGAATCGGATCGAAGCTAGAAAGAATCACCATGCCTGGCGTATCATCGACCAAAATATCGACGCCTGTTTCTCGCTGCAAAGCCTGAATGTTGCGGCCTTCTTTACCAATAATCCGGCCCTTCATCTCGTCGTCGGTCAGCTTAACTGCCGTCACTGTCCGTTCAGCCGTTACTTCGCTGCTCATCCGCTCCATAGCAGTTACTAAAATCATCTGCGCCCGTTCTTCAGCATCATCCATTGCGTCATGCTGCAGCTTCGCCACCAGTCCCATCAAGTCCTGCTTAATGTCGCGTTCGGTCATTTTCATCAACTTGTCGGCCGCATCCTTTTTCTTTAGTCCGGCAATTTTCTCTAATTTTTCCTGCTGGCGGGAACGGATATCGCGAATTTCACTTTTTAGGTTGTCAATCTCGTCCTCGTGGGTTCGCAGCTTTTCTGATCGCCTGTCTAGCTCCTCCAGCTTGTTATCCAGCGTCTTTTCGCGGTCAGCCAAACGATTCTCAGTTTTTTGCCATTCGCGCCGGCGCTCGTTCTCAATTTTCAGCGCCTCGTCTTTAGCCTTCAGAACGATATCGCCAGCTTTAGTTTTAGCATCCGCCAAATCGCGCTCAATCTGACTTTTACCGTTAATCTGACGCGACCGCTGATAACCAAAGAATCCGCCCGCACCAAGCCCAGCTCCGACGATGGCGGCAATAATTATTCCTATCATTGTCATTCCTTTCCGATTAGCTGCCCCTGAGTATTCGCCTCAAGGAAATATATCAACAACTAATCAATTTCAAACTATCTAACCTGGCGAGTCAAAACTTACAAACCGCCGTAATTTAATTATACACGGTTTTAGAAGTTTTCGCACGGAAAGTTATTAGAAAAATCACCGAGCAGCTATTTGCTTTTTATGAAAAATATAATTCCAGCAATAATGAATATTACCCAAACCATAGAGGCAAAGAAATAATCAATCACCCCGAGCATGATAAACCGAAGCCAGCCCCCTTCTACACCATTATAACCGCCGCCAAATATGGTCACAATTATTTTAGTCGCGTAAAGCGCCACTGGTATAGTCATGAGCATGATGCCAATTCTGCGAAAACTTTTTGATCTCTCTATTATCTCTTCACTGGCAACTTTATTTTTTGAAGATTCGTCATATATCCAGAATAATTTATCTTTACGCCTCAATAAAAACCATAGATAAGCAGAGCCAGCTATCGATACAATAACGAACACATATTGCATATTCGCTACATAATACACCTCGCGTAAAATATCACAGACTACATTTGATACTTCATCGTATTTACAATCGCTAGAGTTATAAAATAACACGATCGGCATTAATACCACACTGACTAGAATCGGAGCAATTGTCATACATACAGCAATAATCCTTTGACCATAACGATCAACCCGGCGTAGCTCTTTGGATACAAGAATACTCTGAGCTACAATATTAACCCCAAACAAGAATATCGCAAAACTAATTAATTCTACGCCTTTAGCGCCAGTGTCATTGAACTCTACAGCGACCACCGACATTACAAATACAAAAACCGCATACAACGCCATCCCCAAACTACCAACAAAAATAGCCGCCTCCGCCACGCTGTTTGGCTGAGGCATATCGACTTTCGCGGCTTTTGCGGTCTTCTTCCTACGTTTTATCGGTTGTTTTGGTTTTATGGCGCGCGCTGTCATGCCGTAATTATAACATAACCGTAATCATTTTCGCGGCGCGGTAATACGAGCGGCGGCACCATACTCTGGCATAACGATTCTCTCATTCTCACCAGCACGCAGCTTGCCAAGAGCTGTCTCCCGCCAATCTTCGCCCATTGCGCCGACAATTGGTATATTCAGGCTATCCGCCAGGGTATTGGCAACCGTCAGTCCAATCCTCAATCCAGTAAAACTGCCCGGCCCTTTCATTACGCCGATACCGCTGATATCATGCAAATCGCCGGTTTTTTCTTCCAAAAACTTCAATAAACCGCGCGCCAATGTCCGCCCCGCTTGCCACTCAAAATCCTGCCGAGCCCCATCATCAACTACCGTCAAAAAACAAGTCGCCGTCGAGGTATCTAATAAAATTATCACGCCAAATTCTCCTTTATCTTCTGCCAAAGTTCAGCCGACTTTTTACCGCCGGGATGAAATTCCACTAGCCGTTCTTCTTCGCTAATTGTTGTAATTTTTACCACCAGGCGATCTTCCGGTAAATCATCATCAACCGCGCCCGCCCACTCAACGACTACCACCGAATCATCGTCCATAGCTTCGCGAATCTCATCGCCCATAATACCCGCCTCCCCCAAACGATAAAAATCATAATGCGCCAAACGCAAGCCTTTAGGCGAATCATAAACGCGTGAAATCGTGAAAGTCGGACTTTGTACCGGCTCGTTAATCCCCAGTGCCCGAGCAATACCCTTGGTCAACGTGGTTTTTCCCGCGCCAATATCGCCGACCAATTCCAAAACCTCACCGCCAGAAACCGACCGGCCAATCGCCTCGCCCAGCTGCTTCATTCTTGCCTCGTTATCAATTTTCACTGCTTTTAATTATACCATTTGATAGCGATATATTGACGCGTATTAGATTTTTGATTTGAGTAGGGCCTGACTTAAAATTCGCGTCGGTATGCGCTAGCTTTTTTTTAGCGACAATAGTACAATAACCATAAGAATTATGCGCGTTTCGGACGAGACAGTTGAGAAACTTCTGAAACAGGGTGGGATCGTTAATGATTCGCAGCTTGATGAGTTAAAGACGCTCGCCAAACGGTCAAAGCAGAGCTTGCAGGAAATGGTCATCGACCAAAAAGTCGTCTCCGATGAAAAGCTGACAAAAATGATCGGCGAACTGATCGACGTGCCGTTTGTCAGAATTGAACCGAAAGATATTTTGGATGATGTTTTGAAGAAAATCCCGGAGCATATTGCCCGCCAATATAATGTCGTTCTGTTCGCGATAAACGATGACGGCAGCTTATCGCTGGCGATGGAAGATCCGGACGATGTGCAGGCGCTTAACTTTATCCAGAAAGAAATTGGCTACAACACTAAGGTTTTCCTGGCAACAAAAAGCAATATTCTGGATTGTTTGGAGAATTACCGCGGCGACATGAACGACGAGCTGGACGAGGTTATCTCTGTCCAAAAAGACGCTTCTGCCGAGGATCAAAACGTTAGCCAAGATGACTTCGCGGAAAATTCGCCGATTGCCCAGACGGTTAATCTGTTACTGGAATACGCCATCAAATCCAATGCCTCTGATATTCATATCGAGCCGCGCGAGGATTACGTCCAAGTCCGCTACCGCATCGACGGCGTATTAAAAGAGGTCAACAAACTGCCGCGCAATGTTCACGGCGCGTTGGTTAGCCGCATTAAAATTTTATCAAATCTGAAGATTGACGAACGCCGCGTGCCGCAAGACGGACGCTTTAAGATAAAAGTTTCCGGCAAGCAATACGCGCTGCGTGTCTCGACCTTGCCAATTGCCGACGGCGAAAAGGTGGTGATGCGTATTTTGGATGAGTCAAACCAGGCAATTTCGCTCGACAAACTTGGCTACTGGGGATTGTCGCTAGCTACCGTGAAAGACGCCATGGCGCAGCCAAACGGCATGATTTTAGTGACCGGGCCGACTGGTTCGGGAAAATCAACCAGCTTGTTTAGCGTGCTGTCGGAACTTAATACGCCAGACGTTAATATCTCAACGATTGAAGACCCAGTCGAGTATAAAATCCCCGGTGTCAACCAAACCCAGACTAACGCCAAAGCTGGCATGACCTTTGCTTCGGGACTACGAGCATTGCTTCGCCAAGACCCGAATATCATCATGGTCGGCGAGATTCGCGACGGCGAGACGGCCAACCTGGGCGTGCAGGCAGCACTGACTGGACACTTGGTGTTTTCCACCCTGCACACCAACAACGCAGCGACCTGTCTGCCGCGCTTGCTGGATATGGGAATTGAACCCTTCTTGATCGCTTCGACGGTTAAGGCGGTGATCGGCCAGCGCTTGGTGCGGCGATTGTGTATGAATTGCCGGCAGGAATATGTACCTAATGCCGAAGAACTCAGTTATATCGTGCAAATGTTTAGCCTAAAACAGGGTTCTATCCAGCGGCTGCACGAGCTTGAAGGACAGGCCTTTGCCGATAAAATTGGCGGCGACACGCCGATGGGTTCGACCGATGTGACAATTCAGCGCCTGTGGCGGCCGAATCCCGAAGGCTGCGACGAATGCAATCATGTCGGCTTTAAGGGGCGTGTTGGTATTTACGAGGTACTCGGCATATCAGTGCCTATCCAAAAAATGATTACCGCTAACGCCACCAGCAATGACATACAAGAACAAGCTATCTCAGAAGGAATGGTCACTATGCAAACAGATGGTCTAATAAAATCCCTGCGGGGAGTAACAACAATTGAGGAAGTATTACGAGCAACAAGGGAGTAAATATATGCCAAGTTTTGAATTTTTAGCAGTTAACTCAAAAAAGGAAACCGTCAGTTCGACAATTGAAGCCACTGACCGTTTGTCAGCCATCAACCTTGTAAAAACCCGCGGCTTGAAATTAATTAGTATAAAGGAACAGAACAGTAAAAGTTCCGGTTTCACATTTGGCAAGAAAAAAGGCGTTAAAACTGAAGAGCTGGTAATGTTTACCCGGCAGCTGAGCGCTATGGTTTCAGCCGGCGTGCCAATTCTTCGCGCGCTTAGTTCAATGGCGCAACATGCCGAGACCGCTGGTTTCCGCGATACGATTAACGCTATTATCAAGGACGTTGAAGGCGGAATGGCGCTCGCCGATGCCCTAGGAAAACATCCCGATTCATTTAACGATATCTATGTCAATATGGTGGCAGCCGGCGAGGCAGGCGGTATTTTGGACGATATTTTGAAACGCTTGGCATTGCAGCAGGAAAAAAATGCTTCTATTAAAAAGAAAATTAAAGGCGCTATGACATACCCGATGGTGCTGGTCGTCATTACTATCGGCGCATTCTTCGGCTTGATGGTCTTCGTGATTCCGGTTATCGGCAGAACTATCAAAGACCTCGCTGGCGAAGACGCGGAATTGCCAGCACTTACCCAAGCAATGCTCGGCATTAGCGGCTTTTTAGTGTCGTTTTGGTATTTGATTATTCCTGTTTTAGCTGGCATGGTTTGGACGACGCTCCGCTATATTAAAACACCAAACGGCAAGAAAAAATTTGACAAATTCCTAATAAAAGCACCTCTCGTCGGTAAGATTGTCAGGAAAGTGGCGGTTGCGCGTTTTACGCGGACATTCTCGGCCTTGATCGGTGCCGGCGTAGCTGTTTTGGAAGCTCTCGATGTGACAGCCAGAGCGGTCGGCAACACCGTTTACGAAGAATCTCTGAAAAACGCCGCCAAGCGTGTTCAAAGCGGCGAAGTCTTATCGAAAATAATTGCTGAAAATGAGGAACTATACCCGCCAATTGTTGCCCAAATGCTTTCCGTCGGTGAAGAGACTGGACAAACCGATAAAGTCCTCGTTAAAGTCGCGGATTTTTATGAAGAAGAGGTCGATACCGCCATCGACAGCATCAGCTCCATTATCGAGCCGGTGATGATTGTGTTTATGGGCGGAATGGTCGGGTTGGTCGCCGCCAGCGTCATGATGCCGATAACTGGATTAGCTCAGCAAATAAAATCATAGTATTTATAAAATGTTTATGCTACAATACTTTAAGTACAGGTGGGAAAATTAAATGTCAAACATTTTTTATAAGAACAAACCAATTATCGGACTTGATGTTAGTAAAACTAGCATGAGGATTATGTCGGTTGACAAGAATAAAATGCTTGTCCACGGCTACGGTTCAATCAGTTTAGATCCGCAAAAAAGCGGCAATGATTCTGGAGACGACGTCGAATATATTGCTGGCAAGCTGAAAGAAATGCTTAATAATAACATTGTCGGCAGAATTGACAGTAATCGGGTGGCACTGGGCGTGCCGACAAGCCGGACATTTTCGCGAACATTCTCAATGCCGATCAGCGAAGAGAAAAACATCCGCAATGCTGTTAACCTTGAGGCTGAACAATATATACCGGTTTCTTTGGAATCGCTTTATTTGGATTATCAGGTAATTAGCCGCGGTAAAGAAGAGCTGACCGTTTTAATGTGCGCGGCACCGAAAAAGCTTATTGATAACGTACTTGAAGCAGCTAAACAATGCCGGCTGGAGGTTGCTACCATCGAGCCAGACGCTAACTCAATAGCCCGCTTAATAAAAAGGACCGAAGAAGGCGTTTTGCCAACAATTATCGTGGATGTCGGCTTAGCTACGACCGATATCGTTATTCTTAATTCTGACGTTCGAGTGACTGGCGGACTGAACGTCGGCGGACATACGCTGACCTTAGACTTAGCGAAAAAAATGGATGTCCCTGTTGAGACGGCCCACCAGTTCAAAGTGCTGAATGGTCTTAACCCGGGACCTCGCCAGGCCAGGATCATGGAAGCATTGAAACCTAGCTTGTTGAAAATGACCAGCGAGATTAAGAAGGTTATGCGGTACTATACTGACCGCTTCCCGTCAGATAAAAAGATTGAGCAAGTGCTTATCGTTGGCGGCGGCAGTAACCTGCCAGGGATTGGCGAGTTTTTCACGAATGAGTTAATTATGCCAGCGCGCGTCGCCAGTCCGTGGCAATCACTGGATTTTGGTAAGCTGGAACAACCGGCGAAACAGCAGCGGGCGCAGTTTGTGGCTGTCGCAGGATTAGCCTTAATAAGATCGGAGGATATTTATGATTAATCTTCTCCCTCCCCAAGAGAAAAAACAAATTACCGCCGGAAGGGTAAACGTGCTGCTGCGCCGCTATTGTATCGTGTCGTTATCTTTGTTAGGGTTATTGGCTGTGACGATTGCTGGATTTTATTTGTTGTTAACTAATAATAAATCAACAGCCCAAGAAGCTATCGACGAAGGCAACCGCAAGCTAACCGAATATCAAGTAGTACAAAAGAACGTCGATTCTTTTAAGAATAACTTATCGACAGCGAAGGCTATTTTAGGTAATGAGGTGCATTACTCAAGCGTCATCGCCAAAATCGCCAAAGCACTGCCGTCAAATGTCGTACTGCAATCATTAACGCTTGATTCATCAACATTTGGAGCGCCGACATCCCTAAGCGCCCTTGGAAAAACCAACAATGATGCTCTGCGCTTAAAAACTAGCTTAGAAGAATCTGGCATCTTTCAGAACGTTCACCTGGAGTCAATCAGCTCAGCCACCAGCGGTGCCGAAAAAGGAGACTATCCAGTTTCTATTAGTATTAACGTTACGCTAAAACCGGAGGTAGCCAAGCAATGAAAAAAGGTTTAACTGCTAGTTCGGCACGCATTGTCTTAGCGCTGTTTCTTCTTATAATCTTAGCAGCGATGGTTGCCGGATCGTACTTCGCTTATTCTTTTTTAAGCACCACATCAAAAGAAGTCGCCGACATGCAAACAGAAGCTTCAGCTGTAGATATGAAAATTCAAAATTTGCTGAAATTGAAAGACCAGCTAGAGAAAAATCCGGTAGCTACTAAAAAAGCAGAGCAGATTGTTGCCGATTCAAAAAGCTACCAGTATCAGAACCAAATTGTCAACGATCTATCTATTTACGCTGCCAGAGCAAACGTACCGATACAATCGTTCACCTTTCAGGACGGCAGCACCTCTTCTAAGTCATCTTCATCAAGCAGCCAAACAGCCGCTAAAAAGCCAACTTCAGTGAGCGGCGTAAAAAGTATCACGGTATCCATTCAGCTTGGCGACAAAGTTCCTTACAACAATCTACTACATTTCCTGTATTTAGTGGAAAATAACGTGACACGAATGCAGATTTCCGGCGTGTCGATATCCAGAGGCGAACAGCGAGGCGAAGTCTCAGCGCAATCATTAGAATTGGGAGTATACGTACGATGAAAGACTCACTATCAGTACAATTAGAACCTATCATAAAGCCCGTTGCCAAGTTCTTATGGCGGTTTCATGTCATGCTTTACAGCTTCATCGTGATTGGCGGCGTAGCAGTGGTTATCGTTTTATTTATAGGGCTATTGTCAACCTCGCCCGACCAATCTCAAACCACAGAGACTATCTTTGATAAAAAAACCATTAAGTCAATCGAAAACTTTGAGCCGGCCAGTTCGTCGATTGATTCATTCTCGCTTCCTGCCGGCAGATCAAATCCATTTGCCGAATAAAGCATAAATAGATTATAATAAAGGTATGTTAATAGCTGCCGATAGATTTATACATATGCCCGTAATGAGCTTGCAGACTGGTTCTGAGTTAGCACGGACTTCTAGGGAAATTATTGACCCGCGAAACTTATCGATCGTAGCGTATGAACTTGAAGGCAGACTGCTTGATCAAAACCCAAGCCTTTTACGAGTGGCAGACGTCCGCGAGATCGGACCGCTCGGCATGATTATTGACTCTGTTGACGAGCTAGTCAGTGTTAGCGATGTTATTGAGCTTAAGAAAATTTATGAGATCAATTTTTCGCTAAACGATAAAATCGTCATCGACGAAAAGAAGCATAAAATCGGCAAAGTTATCGGCTATACGATAACCGCTGGTAATTTCCTAGTTCAGCAGCTGCGCATTCGGCGGCCATTTCTGAAGAGTTTTGGCGATACCGAGCTATTAATTCATCGTTCGCAAATAGTTAAGGTTACCGACACGCAAATTGTTGTCAAATCCGCCACCGTTTCGCATAAAATTGAAAAACGTCAGCAAGCAGCGCCAGCGACCCGCTACGAAAACCCTTTCCGAAAACAACCGCGCACCCAGCCAGAGTCAACAGATAGGCGCTAACTGTTTAATTATTATCGTTCTTGGCATTTAGGGCGGATCTTATATCATCATACGAAAACCCCTGCCGCGCCAGATACGCCATGAATTTTTGCTGATCGCCGGCATATTTATAAAGTTTTTTAGCGATAATTTTTCGCAGTTCCTCGTCGTCGGAGCGGATATTTTCGCTGATTAGTCGCTCTATCGTCTCGCTCTCAATTCCCTTTTGCGCCAATTCTAATTTTAGCCGCCTGACACTAGTGCCTTTCTGTAAAAAACGATGTTCCAGCCAAAAGCGCGCAAACTTTTCGTCATCAAGGTATTTTTTATCAATCAGCCGTGCCAGCACCCGCTCGGTAATTTCCGGCTTCACGCCCGGACGTTCAATAATTTCGCCAGTCTTTGGCGAACGCTTTTTGATTGGCCTGGTTTTACGCCACAAATAATCGCGCATTTCTTTAACCGAGCGCGGCCGCGTCAAGCAATATTCCATGGCCCGGGCGTACAACTTACCAAACTGGCTCTCGTCTTCTAGCGCCGTCAATTCGTCGTCGGTATACTCCCGCCCGACCTTCAGCCCCAGCTCGCCCACTTGAAACACGTCGAGGCTAAAGCGATACTCGCCATCAACACTAACATTAACGCGATTGTTATCACGTGCCTGGAGAGAAATGTCGGTGATTTTCATGCACTATCTAGCTAAAATTGGCTTCAGGCTTCCGCTTCTTTTACTTTATCGCGAACCTTCTGGTCAATTTCCGCCAGAACCTCAGGATTTTCTTTCAAGTACAATTTAGTTTTGTCGCGACCCTGGCCGATGGTCTCGCCGTTGTATTTGTAAAAGGCGCCAGATTTTTCGACAATGCCGTGCGTAGCTGCTAGGTCCAAAATGTCGCCAGTTTTAGAAATGCCTTCATTATACATAATGTCAAATTCAGCGATGCGGAATGGCGGCGCAATCTTATTTTTCACCACCTTGATCTTGGTACGGTTACCGAGGATATCATCACCAACCTTGATCTGCCCGATCCGGCGAATATCCACGCGCTGCGAGGCATAAAACTTCAGCGCGTTACCACCCGTCGTGGTCTCAGGATTGCCAAACATCACGCCAATCTTCATGCGGATCTGGTTAATGAAAATCACCGTCGCCTTCGACTTGTTGATAATACCAGTCAATTTACGCAGCGCCTGGCTCATCAGCCGTGCTTGCAACCCCATGTGCGAGTCACCCATGTCGCCGTCAATTTCCGCTTGCGGGGTCAGTGCCGCTACCGAGTCCACCACAATCAGATCCACGGCGTTTGAGCGCACCAAGGTTTCGGTGATTTCCAACGCTTGCTCACCGTTGTCTGGCTGCGACACTAACAGATTTTCGGTATCCACGCCCAAGCGCTTGGCATAGCTCGGGTCAAGCGCGTGCTCAGCGTCGATAAACGCCGCCGTACCGCCCTGCTTTTGAATTTCGGCGATGGCGTGCAGCGTCAACGTTGTCTTACCAGAGCTTTCTGGGCCGTAAATCTCAATGATACGACCCTTTGGATAACCGCCACCTAGCGCCAAATCGAGGCTTAGCGAACCTGACGGAATCACTTCAACATCAACTTTATGAGCTTCGCCTAGTTTCATAATTGAACCATCACCAAACTGCTTGGTGATTTGATCCATAGCCAGACCCAGCGCTTTCAATTTTCCGTCATCAACCTTCTTCTCAGCCGCCACTGTCTTATCTGATTTTTTACCGTCTGCTTTCGCCATAACGCTCCCCTCCTTAGTTGTTACTTTTATTATACCGATTTGTTGCTATATTTGCTATAATTAGTCTATGAATAAGCGAAATGGTTTTACTGTTATTGAATTATTGGTCGTCATAGCTTTCTTAATTGCAGTCGCAGTTTTGGGATTTTTCCAGCTGTCAAAGATACGAGATGAGTCCGACAACACTAAAAAACGCACCGCCATCAACGCTATGTATTACAGCTTGGAGGAAGGTTTTTATGCTAAAAACGGCTATTATCCGGAAAAATTAGAAGACAGGACACTGCTGACTATGGATACGGCCTTATTAAACGATCCGAACAATAAAAAAATAGGCGACAGAGCAAGCGCTTACCGCTACGAAGCAGCAAATTGCAACAATGGCAAATGCAAATCTTATAAACTGCGCGCCACGCTAGCTGGCGAAGACGACTACGTCAAAGAAAGCCGCCATAAATAACCTAACTAATCGTCGCAGACGGGACGACCGTTTTTAAAGTCTTCAATCGCATTGTTTATAATAGCGATTTGTCGGCGCGGATTGGCAACATACTGAAAAATATAAGTTGTCTCCTCGCCCTCCGTACTAAGACGAATCGTCCCGTAATTAAGGATCGTTTGAATAATTCCCGATTGGCGAAAACTAGCGTCCTCGATACTACCCAAGCTCACTGTCTGTTCGTGGCGCGACACTAAGCTTTCCTGAATTTCCTGAATGACGCTTTCGTTTGTTAAATAGAACTGATTCTGCAAATAAATCCACAACGCTACCGCGCCGCCCAAAGCCACTAAACCGATAAACAACAACGCTATACCAAAGACGGTCGTCAGCGATGGCATGCCGGAAATTATTGAATCGGCAGCTAACGATGGATATGTCACCACAAACGCCATGATAGCAACGATAAGCAATACGGCAACAGCGACTGGAATAATCATACCAATCGGATGACGCTTAATATCCAAAATAACATACTCGCCTTCGCTCAAATTCAAATCCGGATATCGCGCAACCGACTCGTCATGCTTTGCCTTGACTTCATCGCTGATCATAAACGGCTTGGGATCAATCTCTCTGGCAACATGCACCACCTGCGGCTCATTAGCATATTGGCTACGAATTCGCGGATCAAAATTTTCGCCATCAATTATCTCTGGGCGCGAAGTAACGTGAGACATCGTCTGCCCCACAACAGGCGCCGGCTGACCGGTCTGCGGCGGATGATGATACAGCGGACGCCCATCAGCGTCATAGGCCACTGGCTGCGTTAAATCTTCTGACGATGATTGCGGTTTCATGACCATATTATAGCATGATCTGCGCTATGATGAGCCCGCTTTTCGACGATAAACTTTTATGAAAACTATTCCCGCGACAGCAGCAATTACTATAGCGGTCGCTAAAACGATTTTCACCCACGGCGATTCGTCTTTATTTTCACTATCCCTTTTCTTCTTTTCTTCAATCTTTTCCTTTACATCCAGATTGTCATTTTTCTGCAATTCTGATGTTTTATCATCCGGAGTTCGAACCGCCACCTCCTTTTTATTGCTATTATTTTTAAGCTGTCTATTCATATTTGCACCGCCAGTACGGCGACCCGTATTGTCTTTTTTCGGATTATCATTCTTTATCGCCTGATTTTTTTCGTGTTTCAGTATTTGATAATAGCCATACTCCTCCAAATATCCAGGTTCAGAGTCGCAAACATCGCCAATTCCATCCTTGTCATAATCAGCTTGATCTGGATTTGCCGCATCAGGACAATTGTCAAACTCGCGCTCATGTTCGTCGCCATCATCGCTAACCGTCAAGGTTGTCGTCGCTACATTTGTTAATCCATTGCTGTCAGTCACCCTGAGCGTCAACAGTCCAGAAAATTCCTTAGTAAACGTATAGTCCGCGAAGGGCCGATCAGTTTCCATGTCGTACACGCCGTCTTGGTCAACATCCCATTCATATTTAACAATTTTACCACTCGTCGAATAAGAGCCAGCACCGTCGAGCTCTAATGTTTCGCCAACTTTCGCTACATATTGGCGGTTTATCCAAGCATTTGGCTTGCTAGCTACATTTTCAATTGACGCGTTGATATAGTCAACCAGTTCGCTGCCAGCATTATTAGCTCGTGCATACTCGCCGCCAGTCTGTTCAGTTAAAGATTTCATAGCCGCCAAAGAGTAGTCGCTGCTTGTATCAATAACATACACCTGCGCTGGATCAACGGCATAAGCAGCATTAACGATAGACTGCTTCGTTAAGCCTGTCACAGGCTCAGGGTCTTTGGCTGGCGCATCGCCAATCACAATCATCATTTTCTTCACGCCAGCCCGCCACTGTAAATCTAAACCCGCCCGCATACCAGAATAGACAGACTCCTCCCAGTCGCCGCCATCGCCAAGATGCATTGAACTGGCTGCCTGCTTTATAACCTCAATATTATTCGTAAAATCTGTCTCAATCCGCGACGGATAATCAGTCGCATCGCCGCCATGACTTGGATGGTCGCGATAGATTACCAATGCAAACCGGGCGCTTTTTGTTTTTGCATTAACTGAGCTTACGATATTTTGGATGTTGTTTTTTACCGCATAAATTGAACCAGACATTGAGCCTGTCGTATCAACGACGAACACTATGTCAATATCACCATTTGTACGCACGATTGGCTTTACTAAGTTTGGCAGCGGCACTCTTTCTCGCAGGGCCGACATGTAGCTACTGTGCCCGAAGAAATTTGGGTGATACCATGAATTCATATTAAATGCGCTCGGCTCAAAAAATTCGTGAATCCAACGATCATGATTCTTCCGAAAAATCGATGCATCAGGCTCATGACCGGAAAACCGCTGCGGTATACTATCAATAAAGATCACTTTTTCCTGGCCAATACTTTTATTATAAGCATCGACAATCTTTTTCTGGCGCGAATTTCCCTCCAGTCCTAATTTACGCACCTCTTTGGCAACCGGAAAACCAGATAGATTCTCATTGTTATTTAACGCCAGTAGCGGATAACCCAGAAGAACAATCTTCGCATCTGGGCGCAAACGGGAGTTGAGCGAGGATAAGATATTTCGAGTATTTCTCTCTAAATCACCCATACCGTTCTTAGCTTCATTAATTTTAGACCGACAGTCCTCAGCTGATCTCAATACGGCTGCAAAGCAAGATTTAATAATATCGTCAAAGCCCAAATCATTACCGCCGATTGTCATCATCACCATATCCGTACTGGTATTGACATTATCCAGCTGGCGCCGAATTGTATAATTACATCTTACGCCAATCCTTCGCTGCCTCTCGCCGCGCCGCGAGCCAACTACGTTACTAGTAATAGAATGTTTGTTTGTTGCTAATTTGTCCGGGTCGCCGCTGATCGTCTTTATAATGCTGCCCGCCTCCCTGTCTTTAAAAAAGTCATCAGTTTTAGCGCCAGAACAAGCGCGATTTATCAGCGTTATCGCCAAACCATTACCGCTTAGCCATCTTTTATATATCTCCGCCCAGTTATTACTGTTGCGATGGCATTCACCAGGACCATATTCATAACCGTTAGCACCGTTACCAGCCGAATAAGAATCGCCCAATACTGTAACATTAAGTTTCTTACCAGCGTAGTTGTGGACTATAACCTCTCCCTGGACTGTTTGCTGCATAAAAAGTCCAATAATTACCGCAGTGATAATGGCAAGTATAGTAATTTTAATTTTCATATTGCCTATCTATCCCCTTCACCTTCAACCGATACATATATTGTTTTCGTATCACCTATACCAATATGGATTTCGTATTCCCTAGAACCTATATTCTTATAACCAACAAAATAATCCGCACCAGATCTTTCCTTGTCCATTTTCCAACCAAACCCCTCGGCCTGCTGGCACAACTTCTTCAACAAACCGTCCACTGATTCATTTTTAGGCATTTCATAATATCTGTTCACAGACGGATATTTACCTTTCCCCAAAAAACTTCTTTCCGGAGGAATGCGGTGCTCTTCAAACGACGACTTTAACTCCAATCCCAAGATACCCTTTTCCGCCATTGGGTCTCGCGACATGTCCCAAACTTCCAGATATGCTGGCACCCATGTTAAAAAATTGATCAGCCACAGACCAGCTAATATTCCTGCCAAAATTATAAAGCGCCGCCGCCAACGCTGTAGTTTAGATTTCTTAACTGGTGATGTCGTTGCTTGCTGCTTGCCCATAGCGGCTCCTAGTTAAGTTTGCTACTTTCATTAAATCATAAAAGGTCGCAGAATACGAGTATTATTTCTGAAGATGCCGCTTCGCCTTAATCGTTACCCGGCGGCCGCGCGGCGTACGCTCGATGAAGCCGATTTGCAGCAAATACGGCTCATAAAAATCCTCAATCGTCGTCGCTTCATCGCCAGTCAGGGCAGCAATGGTCGTTAGCCCCACCGGATTATCACCATAATTTTCCAGGATTGATTGTAGTAAATTACGGTCAGCCGGATCCAAGCCCAGCTCGTCCACTTCCAACATTTCCAAGGCGCTCGTTGTCGTTTTTACATCGATTATGCCATCACCATTCACGTCGGCGTAGTCGCGTACGCGCTTGAGCAGGCGATTAGCGATGCGCGGTGTCAGGCGGGCTCGCGTCGATAGTAAATCCGCCGCTTCATGCCGAATCGACGATTCCAAAATGGCCGCGCTCCGCGTCACAATCTTAGCGATATCCTCTGGCTCGTAAAACTCCAAGCGGTAAATATGCCCAAATCGATCACGCAGCGGCGCCGCCAAACTACCCGTCCGCGTCGTTGCGCCAATCACCGTAAACCGCGGCAAATCCAGTCGAATCGACCGGGCAGCCGGGCCTTTGCCAATGACGATGTCTAGCTTGAAATCTTCCATCGCCGAATATAAAATCTCTTCCACCGCCCGGCCGAGCCGATGAATTTCATCGATGAACAAGATATCGCCGTCCGCCAAATTGGTTAAAATTGACGCCAAATCACCCGCCTTTTCAATGGCCGGGCCGCTGGTAATCCGTAAATTCGTACCCATCTCATTGGCGATCACCGTCGCCATGGTAGTCTTGCCAAGCCCCGGCGGGCCGTATAGTAACACATGGTCAAGCGGCTCGCCGCGCTTCTTGGCCGCCTCAATCGCCAACCGTAAATTACGCTTCAATCGTTCCTGACCGACATACTCACTAAAACTCTGCGGACGCAAGCTAACTTCAATCCGCTGCTCCTCGGCATCATCATCGTGCGGACTGGTGTCGACTATTCTTTGAATTGCCATAAACTAATTATATCATTTGTAGTACAATAGGAGTGTCTACAGTTAAAATAGGAGCTTTCAATGCCAAATTCGACGTCAGAAATCAGAGAAAAAGACATAAGAGGTATATACAACCAAGTTCCAGAAGGTGTTAGATTAATGTCAGAAGCAGTGCCGTATCTTTTGGTGGCATTAAAGTTAGAACCTTCCGACGAATCTGCGGGAATTAAGTCGCAAAGAATCGCAATTGATGTACGAAAAATTAGCGACACTCTAACAGAGCAAGGGTATGGCAATTTTGAACAGACGAAAGAATACGATCCTAAATCAATAGAAATTGCAAGATATATTATTGACTTAACGACAAGATATCCATTCTTAGGGTGCAGCAAAAAAGCATCAGAAGAGGGAATTTCCAACAAAGAGCTGGCTGAAGAGCTTATAAGTAACGCAGATACCTGTCTATACTCTAATTTCTCTGGTCTATATGGAATTACCAATCTGCAGGGCCAGCAATTACGCGGTAGTATTCAAAGTCCCCACGACAGCAGCAGGCTAACAGTTGGCGACATAGAAGATCTCATCAGAGAAGCAAGGCAAAAACTGGCAGCAGAAAACGAACCGGAGCGAGCTAGTAATTTCGGTTCCTAAATAACTTTATTTCTTCAACGCCTCGGTCACCCGCTGTGCCGTCGGCAACTTGACATCAACGTTCTCTAGCGCCTTGGTAGCATCAGCCAAGGTATAGCCCAGCGCCATCAGCGCCTCCAGCGCTTCATCAGCAGTATGCAATTCGGTCTGGACCGGCGCATCCACCCGGCCATACTGCGTCGGCAAGCCAACTTTATCGCTCAGATCAACCACCACCCGCTCGGCAGTTTTTTTACCGACGCCAGCAGCTTTTTGCACAAACGCACTGTCAGCGTTGGCGATGGCGTTGCGAACGTGCTCTGCGTCGCCCAGGCTGATAATTGCTAACGCGGCCTTCGGCCCGACACCCTGAACAGTAATCAACATTTCAAACAACTTCTTCGCCGCCAGACTCGAAAAACCAAACAATTCCTCCGCTTGCTCACGGACATGATGATAGGTATAAAACTTGGCGTCTTGACCTAGCGCCACCGCCTCAAAATCGCCAGCCGACACGCTAACCTCGTAACCGACGCCGTGAACGTCAATCACTATACTACCCGCGCCAAACTTTTCAGCTATCGTTCCCGAGAGATGGGCAATCAAGGAGTTTGTCCTCCGCCGCCATTATTATCGCCGCTGCCGCCTGGCGGTGGATTTGTTTGACCGCCGCCATTATTATTGCCATTGCCTGGATTGCTTGGATTGCCGGAGCTGCCAGAATCCCCCGAGCCGGAACTGCCGCCGCCCGATGTATCACCATCGTCGCCAGTAGAAGACCCGGAGCTACTACAACTGCTCGTATTTCTTGAGTACTTTGTACTGTCAAACTTATCCTCGTCAATAGTCACAACCCTGCGAGCCGTCCTATCGCAAACGGTTATTTTTTTCTTAGTATCAGCACAATCGCTAGCATTCTTAGAATGCTTGCCCGCATCAAACTCATCCTCAAAAATCGACTCCATCTTTTTGGTACTCAGGTTACAAACTTCGATTTTTGGCTTAGTTTGATTACACTTGTGTGTCGGCACGGCACTGCTTAGGAAATATTCCTTATACGTGCCTGGGCTGGAATTGTCCGCCAAACCGCCATTACTGCTACACACACTGCGCTGCACCACATCGCCTGGCATAGTAAAGCCAGTTTTAACGCCAGACAACAATTGGGTCATCGCGCTGCGCCAAATCGGTGCTGCCGCATCAGCGCCGCCGTGGCTCATAACTGCATTATTATTGTTACCAACCCAAACGCCGATAGCATACTGCGGCGTATAGCCAATCGTCCAAGCGTCTCGGTTGTCATTAGTTGTGCCGGTTTTTACTGCTACAGTTTTACCGCTAATAGTCAGGCTAGAGCCAAACATACCAGCGCGCGCTGCGTTGTCGGATAAAATATTTGAAATCAAGTAAGCGCCGCCTTTGCTGATCGATTGCTGCTTATTGGATGCTTGCCAGTTAGCGTCTTTGCCGAACTTATCCTTGACTTCAGTAATTAAATTCAGCGATGAATACCGCTCGCCTTGGTTGGCAAAGGCTGCATAGGCATTAGTCATTTCCGTCAATCGAACTTCCGCCGAACCTAGCGCCAGCGATAAACCATAGTTTTTATTCTCATCAAGCGTAGTAATACCAAGTCTTTTAGCCGCTTGAATCGACCGGCTGATACCGTATTTTTTCATTACCAGCACGCTTGGAATGTTGAGGGAGAAGTTCAGCGCTTTGCGAGTTGTCACGTTGCCGAACCATTGGCGAGTAGCGTTATATGGTACATAACCGCCAAAGTCGGTCAGCTTATCTTCAAAGACTGTCGCCGGCGTAATAACCCCGTCAGCCAAAGCCTGCGAGTAATAGATCGGTTTGAAGCTTGAACCCGGCTGGCGCGGCGTGGTCGCCATATTAACCTTGCCCCAATCAGGGTTGTTATAGTCGGCGCTACCAACCAGCGCCCGTACTTCGCCAGTTGACGGATCCACCACAACGCCGCTGGCGTTACTGCCGCCAGCCAGATTTATCCGCCTCATTTGCTTGGCAATACTCTGCTCTAATATTTGCTGCGTCTCCAGATTCAGCGACGTCTTAACGCGGTATCCAGAACGTATTATCTTTTCATAACCTTTCTTTTCGCCGCCGTACTTATTAATTAGTTCTTTAATAACCATCTCTGTAAAATGCGGCGCGGTTGAGTTGATTTTTTGAGATTTATTATCAGCATACGCCAGCTGTTGCTCCTCGGCTTGCTTTTGCTGATCCTTCGTAATATAACCCTCGTTTGCCATGCGCTTTAACACTGTTTTTTGCTGCCGCTTAGCTTCAGCAGCATCGCCGCTAACCGGCGAATACAAACTCGGCGCTGGCAATAAGCCAACCAGCATACTACTCTCTGCTACATTCAAATCTTTCGGTAATTTACCGAAATAAGCCTTCGCTGCCTCTTCAATGCCAAAAGCATTCTCGCCGAAATAAACCGAGTTGAGATACATCGTTAAAATTTGGTCTTTACTATATCTTCGTTCAACAGCAATCGACATAAACAGTTCCTGATACTTGCGCAAGAGACTGTGTTCGTCATTCAATAAATTATTCTTAACCAGCTGCTGCGTTAGCGTCGACCCGCCACCATGGCGCGTCACTGCCGCCCGGAAGATACTTAGCAGATTAAAACCGCCGTGCTTATAAAAATCCTTATCCTCGCTAGCTATCAAAGCATGTTTCATATCATCGGAAATCTCGCCAAGCGGCACCATATTGCGCCTATCAACATTGCCGATGCTGTAGATTTCTTTGCCGGTGTTGTCAGTCAGCACGATACCAGTTTTATTACGATTCATCAGCCGCTCTTGATCGCCGATATCGCGCGCATAATAGAGATAACTGGCAATTGGCACAATCAATAAAAATAGCAGCACCGGCGCCAAACATACTAATACCTTTTTCCGCCGGCTTAAATTCCAAAACCAGAGGCAATGCTTGTGCTGGCGCGGCTGTTTTTTCTGCTTCGATTTTACTCGGCCAATGTTAGCATACCGGCTCATGCGAGTTGTCTGCGGCTTGGCGCTAGAAGATCGTCTAACCATGTCTAATATTATATCACGCCAAACGGCTCATCGCCGCATGAGTAATTGCTGCCGCCAGCGCATCAGCACAGTCGTCTGGCTTAGGCGCCTCTGTTAGTCCCAAATTCAGCCGCACCATTTCTTGTATTTGTTTTTTATCAGCCTTACCGTAGCCAGTGAGTGTTTGTTTGATTTGCAGCGGCGTATATTCAGCAATTGATATGCCAGCCCGGCGTCCTGTCAGCATCGCCACGCCGCGCGCTTCCGCCACAGAAATTGCCGTCGTCACATTGCGCGCAAAAAACAATTTTTCAATCGACATAACATCAGGTTTCGTCTCGTTAATTATCTCTGTTAGCGAATTAAATATTTCCTCCAGCCGCTCGTCAGTCGGCGTATGCGCCGGCGTCATAATTACTCCCGCCGTTACCATCTTAAATTTATTGCCGCCGCGGCTAAAATCGACAACGCCAAACCCTAAAATTCCCGTTCCCGGATCAATACCGATAATTCTCATATTACTTAATTATACTATTTCCGGTTATTTCCCGCGCGATACGAACTTGCGGATCTTTCGTCCAATTTGTGAGACTTCCCAGCGCCATTGCCACGCTCCGTAGCCAGCCGCTAGCGAACTAATACCGCCGAACGCCCACCATCCCCAAGTCGCGCCGGCAACTTGCTTAATATTTTCCGGCGCAAACGCCGCTGCCGGAGCAGATTTTTTGGCAATTTTCCGGCAACGGCGCGTTTTTGGATTACGCTCAAAGCCTTCCGGGCATTCTTTCAAGACATCATCCGCGGACGCAATTTTCTTACAACGGCCAGTAGCCGGGTTGCGAAATTGACCGTCAGGACAAGGCTTCAGAGTCTTAGCTGCAGCTGAGGCAATCGACCGGCACCGACCCGTCGCCTCGCTGCGATAATAGCCCTCTTTACACGGCGTAACGGTTTTTGCTACAGCAATTTTCCGGCAGCGGCCTGTCTCGGGATGGCGATATTGGCCAGCCGGACACGGTGCCAAATCATCACGAGGCAGACTCTGCGATCGCGGGGCTTGAGACATCTCAACGGTACGTACATTTGCCCATTTTCCAGGTGTCGGTATCGCCCAATTCCAGCCATCGGTAAACAACGCCCACGCCGATCCGCGACGAGATTCTCGATTTGCGCCCTTCACTGCAACGGTTTGATATCTCGCCAGGCCCTGGGTATCCTCAATCCAAATTGACCGATCATCTGCTGTCAAGCTCAATGCTTTGCCATCATCACGATATTTTACGACCAACATTTCTTGCGGCTGTAATAAAATCTCATCGCCAGATTCTGGATTACGGCCCCAGTGAAATGTATTTGCTATACTAGGCGCGTCGCCATACACTCCAAATCGTAACCGATATTTCCCGAGGTCAATCGGCTCCGTCCCCTGATTCATCACCTCGATAAAATCAGCGCAGCTATCCAGCTGCTCTTCATCGACAAGACATTGACGTGGATTTGTCAACACTTCAGTAATCGCTAAACCAGCAGCATTAACTGGAGGAAGATAATGGCCATCGTCATAAAACTTAACAGCTGCAACAGGCTTCAACTGAAAATCTTTTTGAAAAATCCCCGTTTGTCTTACTTTTTCTGAACGCTGCCTATGGACCGCAATAGTAGCAGATTGACCTTCTGGAATATCATTGATCGTCTGAACAATAGCTTCATTGTAAACCAGTTCAATACGGACAATATCGTGCTGAAAATCCCGAGGCAGCTGCGGAAGCCGACGAAAACCGTCATTATCAGCGGCGTAACTTACATAGCGACCCGACAGAATATATCCCTCAGCGTCAGTGTACTGGATTTGCTGAGTCTCGCCATTCCTATCAGTCAAACGAATTGCTACTTTACTGAGAGCTAAAGCACGATCCGACTGATTATATAACTCAACCAGCTCAAGTCTCACGCCGCCCAAAAACGCCGTGATAGCAATATCTGGCGTTGTTGCAGTTGGAACGACAGGCGACGGAACTGGCGGCGATACGGCAGTTGACTGTGCTGATTCATTAGTTGCTGGCGATTGAGTGCCAGTAGATGCTGTGGGCTGAGATTTTGCCTGAGACGAGGTTGTCTCAATGCCAGGAGCAGGCGCGACACTTGTCTGTTGATCTCTAACAGATGAAGATATAGATTTAACATCACCTGCAGACGACTCACTTGACGGCGCCGACGGCGCGCTAGACACTACAGGAGACGAAGGTGCCACAGGAGAGTTTGTAGACAAAGAATTGTCCGGCAAGTCATTTGCACCCAGAGACGAATTTGCGCTTGTTATAGACACAGGTAACACTAATGGTATAACTAGAATCATAAGTAGTCCAGTACGCAAATATTTCATGCTCGCCCCTTGCTTATGTTTGACTACCCTTAGTGTAGCGTACTTTTTACTAAAATAAAAACCGCTCCAGAAAAAGGAGCGATTTTTTCTGCCATTAATTTTTATTCTGCAGTAATATCAGCATTTGTATGGACATTCACCACATCATCCAGGTCATCCAGAGCGTCAACGACCTTCATTAATTTCTGCGCGGTTTCCGAATCAGCAATCTCGACTGGCGTATTAGCGATATAGCGCAGCTCGGCGTCTTTTACTTTCAATCCCTGCTCGACTAATTTATTCCTAACGCTTGCCAGATCCTTCAGCTCGGTGTAAACGATAAGTTCGCCGTCCTCCTCGACCGCATCTTCAGCGCCAGCGTCCAGCACTTGCAGTAGCAATTCCTCGCCCGTGCCTTCCACAGTGATTACTCCCTTGCGGGTAAACTGAAACGCCACACTGCCGGCGTCAGCGATTCGCCCGCCGTTCTTCACCAATGCGGTTTTTACTTCCGGCAACGTGCGATTACGATTATCGGTCGCTGTTTCAATGATAATGCCGACGCCGCCCGGGCCGTAGCCTTCGTAAGTAATTTCTTCCAGCGCCGCTGCATTTTTATCCGCCACGCGGTCAATCGCCCGCTGAATGTTAGCGCTCGGCATATTGGCGGCCTTGGCTTTTTCAATCGCCATTGCCAAACTTGAATTGAGCGCCGGGTCGGTGCCGCCGCGCGCCGCGATCGCAATTTGATTACCCAATTTCGTAAAAATTGCGCCGCGTTTGGCGTCCACAACTGCCTTCTGCCGGTGCGTCGTTGCCCATTTACTATGTCCTGACATACATTTCTCCTACCGTTTATTTGCTATTTCAATCTGTTACTATTATACACTACTCCACGATATTCACCTGAATGAGATCTAATTTCGTCTGCTTCTTCATCCACCATATAGCACCAAGCATCGCCGCATACATCAAACCACATTGCCACCAAGTAATATTCACCTCCATCTGCGCCCACTCCAGACCCGCCAGCCAATTAGCCGCCTGAATCATATAACCCAGCAGCCAGGTTGTTGGTACGGCAATAGCCGCGCCGATCATCGGCATCACCGCCAACATACCTGACGCAAAGGTCAATAGCATCGCCAGCGGCACAAACGGCAAAATCAGCATATTAGCAATCAGCGCTACATTACTAACCACGCCAAAGTTCATCATCAACAGCGGCAGCGTCGCAATCTGCGCCGACAGTGTCTCAATCAGAATTTGCCGAAACGTGCCAGGGTCTTTGCCGCCAAAGAAATACTTGTGCAGCAGCGGTGCCAGAATAATCACGCCGGTAAACGACGCAAAGCTCAGTTGCCAGCCCAAATCACCCCAGCCAAATTGCGGATTGACCAGTAGTGTAGTCGCCGCCGAAACTGGCAGCAGCACCAGCGGATGAATCGTTCGCCCATAATACCACGCTGCCAGGCTCAGTCCCGCCACCAGCCCAGCCCGCGACATGCTCGGACTCAAACCCGTTACCGACATGAAACCAAGGATCATCGTTGCTGCGCTGAGCATTGCCAAATATTTTGACCGCTTGGCAAACAGCCGCCGCGCCAAACGCACTAAAATCGTCAAATTATAGCCGCTAGCCACTACAATGTGCGTCAGTCCAGCAATCTTTAGATTGTCGCTTAACTCCGTCGGCATGGCTCGCCGTAGCCCCAACAAAAATCCCAAGCCCAGCGCCGACTCAGACTCTGGAATATGCTTGCGCACCCGCTCAGCAAACCAATCGCGCGCCCCAACTGCCACATCGCCCGGGACCGGACGCTCGACACTACCAATTTTCGCCCGATACATACTCGCCGAAAAAGCCCCAAATCCCGCCGTCAATTTTCCTTGAGTCTGAACGATGTCGCTGCGTTTAATGGGACGCTTGTCAGCCGTCACCACCCATAGTTGTCCTACCAACTTTTCGCCATTGGTCCGTAAATCACTCAATCGCAACACCGTTTGCCCTTTCTTGTCGATATCAGGATCTTCCAGAACACGACCCTGAATAACTGCCGTTTTGCCAATCAGTGAATCATACGCCTCCAAACCCGCTCGGCCCATTTCACCGCGCCACAATCCTACCAAACCGCCAGAAATAACTGCCACAATCACCAGCGCCCGCCACCGCCAGACCATCACCACAGCCATCAACCCCAGGCCAACCACCAAAGCCCACGCCTCAAATATCACCGACCGCGGCAAATAATGAACCGCAATTACGCCAACCGTCAGCCCCAAACACCACGCCGCCACTAGCCAAGAAATGTGCAGCTTCCTAGTCAGGCGGCGTATCGTCATATATCTTTAGTATGACACATCTACCTAAAAAATATATGTAAAGATGTAGTGGATGTTTCAATATTAGTATATTCTTGGGAACATGTTTTCCGAAATGATTTATATAGTCTACTTAAACTGCCGGTAGTATATAGACGATGCATATCCTCCTCTGAAACTGTTTTGGGTAGGTCTAAAATAAATCGCGCAAGTCGGGAGACGGACTCATCATACGTATCAATGTTGTTTCTAGCCAAAATTTCACTGAGCTCTCCCCAGAAAATTTTTTGTAAATTACTTTTGCCTCCATGAGTTTTCATTAGCCTATCTTGGATAGCTCTTCTCTTTGAAAGAATGACAGCTTCTCTTAGGTTTGTAATAAATCTATAAAAATCCTCTCTGTACTGGCGGTCAATACTCCCAATTTGCTGAGTTAGCCTATTCTGAGGATTATCTCCTGGCAGTGAACCAGTAAATTCTTGCGCTGTATTATCTTTATGGCCAAGCACTTTTGACAAAACTGCTCGAGCAGACATTACCGCTACATTCTTTTTATCTGGCGCTGACCGCTCAGAATGATTAGTATCATCATACTGCTGACGTTCCTTTAGCTGCTGCATACTACTAATTGCATTCTCACGCCAATCCATAAAAGACTTTACCGCATCTCCCACAAGAATTTTTTCACCATAGTCAAATGTATCATCGCCATCAACGTCATCAAGTATTTGTTGGAGGAGTGCTGACATACCCATAGAAGCATACCCCTTCCATGTCGAAAAACCATGTTTTGCCAAAACCTCATCAGCATAACGCCAAAAATGACCAGCCCGTTTTTGCTGATCAACTGGCATATTACCAATGTAATAAACGTTGCCCATATCTTCGTCATCTGTCAAACTAATCCGCATGTCATCATCAATATACGAGTCGGGGGCTAATAAATTCGGCGTAACCACCTTTTTGGGCATATCTGAAAAACAATTAGCCAACCCTTTGACCCGTGCTTCAAACTCTTTTTTACGTCGCCGGCGATTATAAGCAAAACTCAATCCACCAACAGCGATTCCCGCCACCACTCCTGACAGGCTGACCGTCGGATCAGCGTTGAGCCATTCCAATGCTCCGCCAGCAGCACCCGCAAGTACCGTCCCCCCAACGCCAGCACGGCCCATGTCGATAACCTTTCGTTTGCGTTCTCGTTCCAAAAACTCATCAATCCCTGTCAACTCATTTTGAATGCCCACCCGACGACAAAGACGGCCACTACCCATAGACACTAGACTTTGTCCCAATTGAATGTATTGACCATATCCAACCAACCCTTCAGTAGTAGGATTGGTTACTCCTTGCGTACCAGAAAAAACTGGGAGGCCGCAACGCATCCCAATAAAATTCTTCAAATCATCACTATCTTCTACTATTCTTTCATATTGTTTGGGAACATCCAGCCCGTCTATATACCGTTCCATTTCTCGCAACTTTCTGCCACCCGAGAATAAAAAATCTGACCCACTGCGCCAGATAATTAATTATATGGAGGGCCCACCGGGGCTTGAACCCGGGACACCCTGCTTAAAAGGCAGGTGCTCTAACCAGCTGAGCTATGGGCCCGTCGTAAACCGCCGGGACAATCGTCCGCTACTTCATGCTACCATAAATCAGCCGCCTGAGTCAATGCTTCTTTGGGCTATGTCCGCTGGCTGCATGCGCCAAGAATAAATCAAGCACCCCCAACACCAAACCAGTTGTCGCTATATACCGCCAAGCACCAGCAAACATTTTATACAATTCCAAAGCCTGACCGTCCAGCGACATAAACTTGCCAAGCGGCATGACTAGCAAAGCTGCCGCCAGAAAAGCGATACCCGCCGCAGAAACAATCTTCATATGCTTTTTCTGGTACTTCGGCCCGCTAGCCAGCAGCGCGAACAACGGCGCTAACAATAATAATAAAACTGCAATCACGCCGTTCGGCAGCCAATCCAGCTCCATGCCGAAGCCGTCCAATATGCTGCCCAGCCAACTTGACCACCATTCAGCCAGTAAAAAACCAGCAGCCAGCGCCAATGCCAGCGGACCGAACCGGCGCGACGACACGAATGCAGCTGCGAAAATCACCGCCACAATTACGCCAAATAAAATCGCGACGCTCACTTCTGATCCTCCAGCTCAAACCTGACCGACAGCCCCGGCTTAATTCCAAACTTTTTTGCCGTGCCCGCCCGCGTCTCTAAAACATAACGCGCCGGCAGCGGCGATCTATATACTTCGTGCGGCTCAAAATCGGGCTCGACGCTATTCTCGACATGGACGACCTTCTTCTTATCGTTCAGCCAAATGATATCAATTGATGTTTCCATGCCTTTCATCCATATCGGTATATCGCCGTCTTTATCAAATACAAAAATCATCGCCTCATCCCTGGCAATTTGTGCCCGTCCAGCCAAACCTTTTTCTTTTGCTGCGTCATCCTTAGCGATTTGCGCCCGCAGAATCGCCTTGCCCGCGTAAACTGTTGTGGTTTTCATATTCATAGCTGTTTTTGCAGAAAATATCGCCCAGCCAATCATCCCCAAAACGCCAAGGATTATCAACCACTTCATTACCGTTTGAGCTGCCTGCATAACCTTATTATAACAAGTTTTATAAGAGCCGATACAGATTCATGCGCCAATGCGGTCTTTTTTACTGCCGCGCTTGGCATTGCGGTCAATATAATCAATAATCCGACCAGCCACATTACGGCCCGTAACTTTTTCAATGCCAAATCCTGGGCTGGCGTTCACCTCCAGCACCAATGCTCCGCGCTCCGAACGCATAAAATCGACGCCAGCCACCGTCAAGCCCATCGCTTTGGCGGCTTTGATGCACGTTTTCCGCTCGTCAGGAGTCAGTTTCACAATTTCTCCCAATCCGCCTTTATGCAGATTGCTGCGAAAATCATCATCCAAACTCTGCCGTTTCATACTAGCTACCACTTGGCTGCCAACCACAAATGCCCGAACATCTGTCCCAGCCGATTCTTTGACAAACTCTTGCAGCAGCACGTTTGTGCCGTCAGAATCACTGAGATAAAACGCCTGCATAACCGACTTAGCGGCTTTAATTGTCTCCGCCAGTACCACGCCGTTGCCGTGCGTACCGCGCGCCAACTTGATAATCGCCGGCGTGCCGCCAATCTCATCCAGCAGCACATCGATATCCGTTTCGTTGCGCGAGAACACCGTCTTCGGGATTGCCACGCCAGCCCGCGCTAATAGCTGCGTCGAACGTAATTTATCCCGCGCCCGCGTAATGGCGATTGACCGATTCATAAAAAATGCTTGCGGATTCGCCATTTCCAATTGCCGCAGCACCGCCGTCCCGTAACGCGTCATATAGCTAGCAATCCGCGGAATAAACACATCAAAATTACCGATTTCCCTGCCGCGATAAATGACTTTCGGATGCTGCTCATCGATTGACACATAGCAATTCTTATACTTGATAACCTTAACCTGATGTCCGTGTTTTTCGGCCTCTTCTTTCAGGCGAAGCGTGGAGTAGTTAGCATTACCATTGCTTAGTATTGCGATATTCATGATGCCTCCTCCTTTGGTTTATGGTATTTTTTATAAAACTTATGCGGATTTTTAGCTAGTTCTTTGTTCAAATTAGCTGTCTGCAGCCTCTTTGGACTCTCTATTTCGTTTACACCAACATCAACGACAAATTTTCCTTGCAACGTCCGGCGGCCAATCAACACTGGATATGTATGATTAGATCTGTCCGACAAACCGAATAATACTTTCATTTTCCGGCCGCCCAAGCGTACCGTGAAATGCGTCCGATATTTTATAATTTCATGGCCAGAGGCGCTCTTAACCATCGCTACCGAATAGTCGGTTCGGCGAAAAGTTTTGCCGTTATAATACGGTGAGCCCTCGCCGAACAACGAAAACTTTAATACGCCATTTTTATCGACGCGAATATTACTCGCCCACACCGCTGAGCCGTCAGCGCCGGTATCAATCTTAGCTGGCACGCCGGCAGCCCGCTTGCCAAAATCAATCCGCGTATTTCTGCCAATGACAATTCTTTCCAGCGTAGCCATAATTACCACAATTATAAAATACTAGCGCCAACACTACAATAGCCGAAATATAGCTAGCGCAACCAGAATGCAGTCTAGCTGCAACTAAAACTACACGCTTCGCGACTCAAGCACCGCCCGCTGATGCTCTTTTGAAGTATTTACCTTACCGGCAAGCAGCAAACCCAATTGCAAATCATCACCGCGTATTGATTCCAAATATTTCCAGACTTCCATGGAACCGTTATAATAACTCAAATCCTTAAATAGCGGCAAATCATTCGTCCCGCGAAAACTTCGTAGCGTTTGAGTGAAGGCAACCTTCTTTGCTCTCATTATTTTTACATCATCCACTTGATCTCCAGCCGTAATAGAGCTAAGTAACGACAGCCGCCATTTAGCCTCAAATGCTTCGCGGAAATCTTTACCGTCATAATGCGCCAGCCCCGCTGTAATATAGTGATCAGCACCGCGTTCAATAAATTTTCCACGCAAAGCCTGCTCCATCACCACACCCAAACCCTCTTCGGCGTCAGAATAACCGCTCAAACCGTTAGCCAGCGGAAACACATCAGTTTCTCCGCCGGTAACCGCCCTCAGCATATGAACCCCAAGTTCATGAACCACCAACGATCTAACTTTTTCGCGAGAGCGCAGCATGTTTTTATCTGGAATAACTATTGTTTTATCGAAAAGGTTAACGTTTATAACCGTGGCTTTTTCGACAGAAACTGACCAATCTGCTGCCGCCTCGCCAAATTCCTGCTCAATTATTTCCGTAAATATTGAATCTACTTCATTAGGATTAAAGTTTGCTTGATTTTCTGGAACATGCTTTAACATATTTCCATACAAGGACTCTGCGACCCCCTTCATCCACTCGACAGTCTCGTTTGACGGGCGAAATCTTTCTGGCGCGCCTTGATCAGAATCAAACTTAACCATCTGAAATAATTCCCCGCGCAACTCATCGGCGGCGCCAGTTAGCTTTTTATCAGCAATCTGACCTAACTTTTCACCCAGCAGCGAGCGGTAGGTTTTTTCATCCGGAACGCCATAAATTTCCTGATTCAGATTTTCGTACGCGCTAGCAGCAGCTTGCCTATCCTTACTGGATTCAGCGTTATGATACTCTTGAGCGCAGCGGATCAGCTTCGTTTGCTCGCTATAACTTCTAATAAATTCTTCGTAAATCGCTCGGTGTTTTGGCGGCAAATCGGGACTACGCAATATATTTTCACCGAGTTGTTGTATTGCTGTTAAATCTTCATCAAAATTACCATTGTCAAGTTTTTCATAAACAAACTGAGGATTCCTAACTTCGCCAGACAAAAACTTTTCTTCTTGCTCGCTACGGTTTGAAGGAGTAAAAACAGCAACTATTTTTGGCAATAAGTTAATTAGCTGGCTATAAAGTTCCTCTATAGAAGGCTCTTCAGATTCAGTCTTTAACGGCTCCTTGTCCATGCTTTTTCACTATAACATATTTCATAAAATATAGCAAGAAATTGCAGTACATTTCAATCGCTGGTTGTGCTAATTAGCAAACTTATTTACAATAGACACATGGTGAGAATAATGAGAGGAAGAATTTATCCGCAAGCGGGTCTCCGTCAATATGAGAAGACTTGCGGGCACTCAAATGCAGATACCGCCCCCCCACGCCGTTCAAGCGGCTATCAGAATTAGGACGCGCGGCATTAAATAGACTGACAACATCAAAACATAGCGACAAACCACAAAAAAGACAAAAAATCGGGACTTTCCTTGTCTACTGTATTCATCCCACCATACCAGAATCAGTGCTTGAGCTCAGACGTAGTAAATATTACGACGAAGAAGAGCAAAACGAATAACCTGCAATAGCGCTACGAAAACAGCCTCCGTCCTATCGTTTCCTTTACTTATTTTCAGGAGTTTTTTTACTTTTTCTAATGCTATTCTTTGCAACCTTTTTCTGCTTATTCCTCTGTCCTCTGGCTACCACGACTACCACTGCCGTGATAATCGATAGTCCAGCCAAAATAGCCAGCGCGTAGGCATAGCCTGACAACAGATAGATTAAGGCCAGCGTCACGCCGACAGCACCCCAGATAGTAACCAGCCGCCTGCCGAGCACCAAGCCAATGATAACCATAAGCGAATGCTCGACTAGGAACAATATTTCCATAGCATTATCTCCCCTTAGCGCCAGGACAAGGGTCGATAAGCTGAACACGGAGAGTGCTAGCACCAAGTGCGCGATGGTGTATATATGAGCATACCCCAGCCAGCGCCACGACATCACCGCTCCCGAAAGAATTGCTGCCGACCACAGATATGGCACCACTATGTCGTGAACAGGCGCAATTAGCATATGAATAGCAAATAAAATACCGCACAATACTAAAAGGACGCCCGAGTCGAAATATAGAATATTCTTCTTCGGCAACCCCTCGGCTATTAGGGCGCTGCCATTGACCGCCCAAGTTAGTGTTACTAGTAGTACCGCCTCCGTCGCGGCACTGGCTGGCATGGCCATCAGCAGTAAAGTCATCGACCAGCCGATGGCGCTCCAAAATGATGCATAATACCAATAAACTGATAATTTCTTGGTTCGCGCAGTCACGGCGGCACCGTAAAACACCGCAAAGATGATCAGCGAAACGATCGACATAAACTCAAGCTTAACGCCGAGCCATTGTGCAGTTAAGTAGAATAACAATACCAAACTTGGATGCGCCAATATCGCCATCGGCCGCCAATCCCGCTTGGCATACACTACCATATAAAGTGCCGCGACAGCCGCTAACCAGCCCAAGATTTTGAACGGCAATTCGTATGTCGTCGACAGATTTATCATCGGTAATATCACTGCTGGTACCGTAGCAGCCAGCAGCGTCATATCGCTAATGATTGACGCTCGCTTATTCATCGCTAACGGCCAGTACACTACCCCAAAGCCGACAAACGTCGCCCAAGCGGTGATAGTGAAATTATCGCTTAGTGGCACGCTCAACCAATGCAAGAACAGCAGCACCAAAGCAATCGTCGCCAAGTATGCTCCGCCCAAATAGCCATCTTCACGCCGCCGATAAAACGCATAGTATAGCAGCGCTGCTAACGGCAGCCAAACTGCCGGATGAATAGATGAAAAGACGATTAGACCAGCCGCGCCAATAGCAGAATATAATAACAATTCGCGGCACTTAACCGCCGCCTCGTTGCGGTAATTGTACAGCCACTCTACCAATAATAGCAACGACAAACCGTTCAGCCACGCCATCAAAATAGCAAGGTCTTCGCCAGCCAGCTTGAAATACGAAGCCAGCAGCAACGCTATCGCCAAAAAAGAGGCATGAATACCGATCACTAAACCATAAACCTTCTCACGCCACGCAGCGATACCCATGATGATAGCGGCAACCGCCACCGAATCTGACAGATACAGCATACCTTCTCCCGCTGGATAAGCATTCAAAAAAGATAAGGCTATAAACACGGTCATTAACCACCAAGCGGCCGCAGCGCCGTACACTAGTATTGCTTGACTTTTAGTAATATTTGGACGTTTCAAAACTAATAATCGGCAGATAACCGGCAGGAAAGCCATAAGCATAAAGATAGAGTAATGCGCATGCAGGGCTGTTATGGGTTCGAGACCAAATAGCCTGACGCCAGCTGGCACTAACAAAATTCCAGACATTACTACCATGCCGCCAAAACGGGCGCGGCGCAGCAATGAAAGCGCCATAAAACTTACTGCCGATATCATACCCAGCAGGATAAATATAATCATATCTCTTAGCGGACTTTCGACGCCAGCTATAGTCGATACAGCAGCCAGCGACGCAACGAAACTAATCCACAGTACTATTTCGTGCTGCTTATCAGACTGCTTTTGGACATACATCGATCTGACGGACCAAATCATATTACCAAGTGCCACTACACCCAGCGCTACACCCATAACCAGCCTGTCATTATTCGATAAGTACAGCGCAAAACTAGCAGTCATCGCCATCAACAGCACGCGCGCCGTCGTTAGTTCATACGTGCGCATATCCTTTGATTTCTCGACGATAGCCACAGTAAAATAATATATAACGCTGATGAGCAGCAGCATACTGACGTCAAGCGTTCCCATATGCACCGACGAACCGATAGCGAGAAGCAAAGTGGACGGGACGATAAACGGATTAACTAGCGTCAACGGCTCGGTGAATTGGCGTGGAAAACGACTAGAAAAATACGCAGCCAAGGTCATCAGGCACCCGAACAATAACACCACGGCATAATACCACACCAACTGAGCATGCATAACAGCCGGCAAGCTGGTCGTCATCGTAAACATCGACAGCAGCGAAATATAGGCGAGCGGCTGGCTATTGAGCCTGACTGTAGCATCCACGCATAAGAAAGTGCCGATGAAGGAGGTGATAAGCCAGCACAATGCCGGATCAATCTCCAACAGTAAATACATACTCCAGCCGCCGATCGGCACAGCAGCCAGTGCCGTACCAATAAACGCCGTTGAGGCCGGCTTTAAGACTGGGAGGCGGGCATATAGCACCTGGCCAATGGCGTAATAGACAAAAATAAACAGCCAGACCAAACTAAACCTGAGCTGCGCCGAAAGTTCAATCGTTTGCGCCAATAATAATATACCGGCGGTCAGCAATAACGATGCCGTGTAGAGCGCCACATTGATGGTAGTTTGACGATTTTTCTCTTTATCTTTATTACTGGCTGGGGATAGCCACTGGATAATCTGCGTCTTTTCATCGGGAATATTCGTATTTTCTTCAATTGGCGCAGTATCAGTAGCCGATGAATCGCCAGGCTCTTCCTCTTCGTCGCCAATTAATACAAGGCCGGTAGATTGTGAAACTGCAGCCTGATTTTCGGTAATAAGCTTGGCTTGACCGTCGCTATCTTCAATTTTTGCACGTCCATTCTGCGCATCGCGCACGCCATCCCAATAACCGCGCTGGTAATCCTCAGATTGACGAGACAGCCGACTGCTGCCTCCCTGCGCCACCTTAATTATCACGATGATAATCACTAACAGAAAAATCAATTCCATACTTATATTCCCCTTATGCTAATTTTAGTATAGCACGAGAGGGATTTTCATGGAGAAATTTTACTACGAAAACAAGCCGCGCTTCTTCGTTCCCTTAAACTGTTCTAAAAGTTCTTTCTGTTTTTTCGTTAATTTGGTCGGCGTATCAACCACGACGCCCACAATATGCGGACCGCGCGATTCACTGCGCAAATGCGGCACACCGTGGTCTGATAACTTGAAGTCAGTACCGCTCTGCGTGCCAGCTGGAATTTTCATAGTAATAACGCCGTCCACAGTCTCCACGTCAATTTCCGTCCCCAATGCCGCATCAACCATGGAAATATGCTCTTCTGAAAGGATGATATCGCCCTCGCGGGTGAACTTTTTATGCGCCTTAACGCGGATATGGATATATAAATCTCCCTTACTGCCGCCAGCTGCTGCCTCGCCGCGCTCACGCAGGCGAATAGTCGCGCCATCATCAATCCCCGCCGGAATCTTGACGGTAATATCCTGATGCTGGCGAGTCGTACCTTTGCCGCGGCAAACCGAGCATTCTTTTTCCGGAATTTTCCCCTTGCCCCGGCAGGTTTCACAAGTAACCGCCTGCTGGATTTGCCCGAACAATGAATTCATCACCCGCGTTTGCTGGCCGGCGCCTTTGCAGGTCGGACATGTTTTCATACCAAATCCCGGCTCGGCACCGTTGCCATGACAGTGTTCGCACTCGTCCTCCAGATTCAAGCTAATTTTCTTTTCCACACCAAACACCGCATCTTCAAAGCTTAATGTTATATTCGTTTCAATATCGCGCCCGCGCGGACGTCCGCCGCCCGAACTGCCTGCCGCGCTGCCAAAAAACTGGCTGAAAATATCTCCCAAGCCGCCGTCGCCAAAGTCAAAATGAACATTCTGCCCGCCAAAGCCGCCAAATCCTTCAAACGGATTGCCAGAAAAACCGCCGCCCGACGCACCGCCGACGCCAGCATGGCCAAATTGATCGTAGCGCTGGCGCTTTTGCTTATCTTTCAGAACTTCGTACGCCTCATTAATCTCTTTGAATTTTGCTTCGTCGCCGCCCTGTTTATCCGGGTGATATTTTACCGCCAATTTGCGAAAAGCCTTCTTAATCGCATCCTCAGAAGCGCTTTTTGACACGCCCAACACTTCATAATAATCACGCTTGCTCATATACGTTTATTATACGCTTTTAGCACTCGACGCGCAAGAGTGCTAGATTAGTCGCTCTGCTCCTGTAGGCGCATATCCAGATGGCGGCAGACTGCAAACAGCCAAGCGGCCGCAAAAAGCCCAAGTATTACTTCAACAATTACAAACCAAAAACTTCTCAAAACATAACCCTGCGCTGCCAATAAAGCCATAAAAACCGGAAAACTAAACGACAACATCCGTTGGCGGCGCGTTAAATAACTGAGGCTTGACGGCAACATCAGCATGACAGCCACCATCATAACGACTACGCCGCGCGAGAAAATAAAGTGCACTGCATGCATGGTATCGTTAGGACAAAGCGCCACGCCAATCATACAAATCGCCAGCAGTGTTATCAACCAAACAGATACCTTGGCAGTACGCAGCTGCCGCAGTTTGACATAGCCTTTAGACATGCCAACACCTATCATAATAAGCACCAAGCTTGACATAAAAACTCCGGCATTAAAAGCCAAAGCGGAATGACGATTAACTACCGTCTCGCCCAGCCGGCTAAGACTCCAGCCCATCCAGCGCGAGTCATCAGATAGAGTTGCCGCCACCAGCACGCCAAACGTCAGAATCGCCGTATATAGTACGCAAAGAATCTGCAAGCGATTACGACGGCAAAACCGAAGAGCTGAATCTCTACTCATGATTTTATTATACCAGGAAATTTGGAAAAATCGTTAAAATCATTGACATTTAACCCGCCTTGTGATATATAGGGAGCATAGGCTTTGTTAAATAATTATATAAGTCGAAGCGAGGAAACCATGGCAAGCGAAATATTGGCTACCGTAAAGCAGCCGTATAGCAACTTTAATCCTTTGCCGCCCAGCAGCGAAGCATTGGAACATCGGGATTACTCGCCAGAAGAAGAACGGTTAATTGCCGAACTTATACCACTAGCGAACACCATTGCCACCGATCCCGAGATTGCCAGCGCCTTTGGCGTTATGAAATGGGAGGAGATGGGCGACTCCGACCGCAGTAGGCGGTTCTCTGGCAAACACCCTCTACCAGAACGCAAAATCAACGGACAGGAATATGTTTACTCCGTCCCAGTCGTAGCCGGAATACTACCCTTAAAAGATAAGTGAGACAGCACAGTCCGGTATAGCGCCATTTCTGTTATGAAAGATAATTGGCGCGAAGATCCTGATGCTTGGCGTGTCACCTGGCTAGATCTACAAACTGGAGAAACTAGCCGCATTGATGTTTTTGGCGTCACTATAGATGCCAAAAGACATGCTAATATTGTCTTGAAGCCAGATAATTACGATAATATACCTCCGCTGAGCCGGCCAGGAATTGGTAGAGTTCCAATGTGCGACTTGGAGCGTATTACAGCCAGGTTGGATGAAGATTACCATGCCCGGCAAGCGCAATATTCCGATGGACTGCGCCAGTCAGGTCAAATTATCGACATTGACCTTCTTAACGAAGCAATGGTTCGTGCGATGGGTGTACGTATTGACGAAGAAGTTTTTGGAGATTATACCGGGCAGCAAACGGAGGAAGACGGCAAACCAGTGGCTTCGCCAGCCATAACAGCAGCCCAATACATCGTTAATGCAACAGTAAACGAGCCTGCGTTATCTGGAACTGCGTAAGTGAATCTGTTTATATATATAATTCAGCCTTCACATTATGACAGTTTTAGTGTTTGCTATAATTAATCCATGAAAGAATCTGATACCAATTGCAAACCAGAGCATAAAGAATATCCAGAAACCCCTAAGCGCATTTCTAGAAAAATAGCTGAAGTAGCCGCCAGGGCAACAGGGGCCAACCTGGCTTTCGAAAAATTTCAAGAAACGCGCGACGAAGAATGGCCAAATATGACCACCAAACAAAGGTTAGGCGCTGTTGCAGCAACAGCAGTTTCTTTCGGGCGGCTGGTTCGGGAAGGCGTTAAGTTTGGCAAACCAGACAGCGAACGCGGATGGATAGATACAATTGGCGACGTAATCTTTGCCGCTAGCGACGGGCTTGATGGCATGATTGCCAGAGGAACTGGCGGAAAAACCGCTTTCGGCGGATTCGCCGACCAATTTCTTGGCGATAAAATTCCCCGTTGGGTTAAAGAAATTAGCATGGCATCCCGAGGTCGAATATCTTGGCCTCACGTAGTAACGCGAATAGTTCGCGACCTTTGCGTCACATACCAGCGCGATAAAATAACTGAAGAAACCGGCGGTGCCGTCAGCGTTGATGCCTCGCCAAAAAGCGATCCGTTCAGCGGTAAATACAGTACTGTGAATTATCTTTTTGTGAACGCTCTTCTTGATTCCCCGCTTGGCAAAAAAATACCGGGCTGGGCTCGCGAAGCCCTAGCAATAGTAACTGATGCTCATCTTGTAGCAACAGGAATCGCGTCAGTAAAACGACTCAAGGATAGCCAGAGAAGATTGGCACGGGAAAAATTGAAGCAGGAAAATCTTAAGTTTAATAAAATGCTGCAGTCTCATGAAACTGCAGCATTATAATTTTATAGTCTAAAACTCTGGGGCTACTTCTCGTCAACCACCTCGCCTTCGACTGGCTCATCCTTGTCAGACTCGGACTCTACGACCCCTCATCAAACTTGACAGGTAACATTTCTGTATAGATTGTTGTCTCATCATCAGAGCTGAATTCTATCATGAGACTACCCTGTCTGTGCCTATCTTGATAAGACCAGTTCGTATTATAAGGACAAACTTTTATATCTTTATCATTTTTTATACCGCTTTCTACAATCAAGCTATCAACACGCTCCTGAGATCTTGGCGTCATTATCAATTTACCATCAGGGTCTTTGCGGCATTCGCCAGGAGTCATAATAACCATCTTGCAACTAACCGGCGACTGCTGCTCCACCCCCCCCATTTCTCTACGTAAAACTAAACCGCCCAATTGATCCCCTAACGGAGGATAGTGCTGTATATACCCTCGCTTAGTACCGTCGGCAAATTCAGAAACCACAGCCACAGCCGTACAACCCTCTAACCCATAAGTGGCAATCTTCTTATTTTCACCAGGTGCTGCAGTAATAATCTTATGCTCATTCATTCCAACCAACTCAGTACCTGCAGATTTCTCTATTTCATAAAAAGATGGGGTACTATGAGTCTCTTCGTTTTGCAAAAATGCGGAAGATTCGCTCGGTTCAGTCATTATAAAATCCCTCTGAAGTCTATCTAACGCCGGATTTTCATCATCGTAAAGACTTGCAGCCAGAGCATCTGCCCCCATTAAAATGCGAATATATTCCTCCGACCGTCTCTCAAGGCGAGGCTCATCTAAATATGATTCAATTATACCTTTTGTCATTACAGTTTGCATAGTATCATATTTTGTAAAAATAGTCAATAAGTTTATCCTCGCTAAAGAAGGGGGCTGCTCATACTAGAGTAGCCCCTGACGATATTAGTATCTAAGATTTCTCAAGTCGTTTAGTAGCACTGGCTACTTCTCATCGACCACCTCGCCTTCGACTGGCTCGTCCTTGTCAGATTTTTTGTCGTCCTTAGGCTCATCAGCCTTTTTGTCCTCAGCGGCTTGCTGGTACATTTTGGCACCGATCGGCATGATGGCGTCCTGCAAGGCTTTAGCTGCTGCTTCCAGCTCATCCTTGTCATCAGCGTCCTTGTGCTTTTCCGCCTCCTTGACCGCTTCGTCAATCGCCTTTTTGTCGTCGTCAGAAATCTTATCTTTGAACTCATCCGGCATTTTCTTTGCCTGGTAGATGGCGTTTTCCAGCTGGTTTTTAGCATCAACGGTCTCGCGCTTTTTCTTGTCCTCGTCAGCGTGCAGTTCGGCTTCTTTCTGCGCTTTTTCGATATCTTCCTTGCTCATGTTGCCTGAGTTTTGGATGGTAATTGATTGCTCCTTGCCAGTGCCTTTGTCCTTGGCAGTAACATTAAGGATACCATTGGCATCGATATTAAACGTCACTTCAATCTGCGGCACGCCGCGCGGTGCTGGCGCGATACCGTCAAGCACAAAGCGTCCCAAGCTCTTATTGTCATTGGCGAATTCACGCTCACCTTGCAAGACGTGAATCTCCACTTGCGGCTGGTTATCCGCTGCCGTCGAGAATACTTCGCTCTTGCTGGTCGGTACGGTGGTATTACGCTCGATCAGCTTGGTCGACACGCCGCCCATCGTCTCGATACCAAGGCTCAATGGCGTCACGTCCAGTAGCAGCACATCCTTGACATCGCCAGCCAGCACACCACCCTGGATAGCTGCACCAACAGCCACCACTTCGTCTGGATTGACGCCCTGCATCGGGTCTTTGCCGAACAACTTCTTCACCCGCTCGACCACTGCTGGCATGCGGGTCATGCCACCAACCATGACAACATTTTGGATGTCTGATTTAGAGAGTTTGGCGTCTTTGAGTGCTTTTTCAACTGGGCCGTCAAGGCGCGCCAACAGATCTTTCACCAAATCTTCCAACTTGGCCCGTGTCAGGCTCAACTCAAAGTGCTTTGGCCCGTCAGCATCAGCGGTGATAAACGGAATATTGACTTCGTATTCAGTGACTGTCGATAGCTCCTTCTTGGCCTTTTCGGCTTCGTCCTTCAGGCGCTGCATGGCTGCATTGTCTTTGCGTAGGTCGATGCCTTCTTTAGACTTAAAGTCATCCAGGAAATAGTTAACGATGATATTGTCAAAGTCCTCACCACCCAGGTGGGTGTCGCCATTGGTAGCCTTCACTTCAAACACGCCGTCGCCGAGCTCCAGGATGGAAACGTCAAAGGTACCACCACCGAGGTCAAACACCACGATGGTTTCGTCATTTTTACCTTTCTCCAGGCCGTACGCCAAAGCAGCCGCCGTTGGCTCATTGATGATACGCTTAACTTCCAGGCCGGCAATTTTACCAGCGTCCTTGGTCGCCTGGCGCTGTGAATCGTCGAAGTAGGCCGGCACAGTGATGACCGCTTCGGTGACTTTTTCGCCCAGGAACGCTTCGGCATCAGCTTTGATTTTACTGAGGATCATAGCTGAAACTTCTTCTGGCGTGTATTCCTTGTCGCCCATCTTGACCGCCACGCCAGTGCCCTTTTTGACAATCTGGTACGGCATGATATCCAAGTCTTTTTGGACTTCCTTATCATTAAACTTACGGCCAATCAAACGTTTCACCCCGTAAATAGTGTTTTTTGGATTGGTTACGCGCTGGCGCTGAGCCACTTGCCCAACCAAGCGCTCGCCCTTCTTATTAATCGCTACCACTGACGGCGTCGTGCGGTTGCCCTCAGCATTAGCGATGACCTCTGGCTTGCCCGCCAACATATACGCAAAGGCGCTGTTGGTTGTACCGAGGTCAATTCCGATAATTTTACCCATATGATTCCCCTTTCTGTTATGATCACATCTGGTTTTTCTTATATTCATTTTAGCACTCTTTATTCACGAGTGCCAACTATTTCAGTATAAATAATTAGCACTCCCGTGTCAAGAGTGCTAATTTAGATTTTTGCATTACTGTCTATTTTGTAGTAGTCGGCTGGACTGGCGGTACCGCTGGCGTCTTTTTGGCTAGATTAATATATTTCACAACTGAAAGAATATAAACTACCGAACCAATCAAAATCAAACCGTAAGCAATCGTGTAAGTACCGCCAGTATTGCTGGCTAGTATAAACGTTGCATACGTGATAACAGCGCCAACCAGCGGAGCTAATGACGAAAAGGCAACCGATTTACGCGCCGCCAAAAGACTAGGGCTCAACTGCTTACCTCTGCCAATAGCGAACCAAACAAACGATCCGGCTGCTATGACCGCTGCAACAATTGTCACCGATAAGTACAAAATTCCTGAATGCGAATTAGACTCGCTAACAGCTTTATTCATCCCTTCCATAGCTGCATAGTATTTCTTGGCAGAGTTCTGGATTTGGTTCAAATATTGGTTAGCGCTAGTATAGTCATTTCCACGCAAAGCGGCAGCAATCTTGTCGAGCAGCACCTTGGTTTCTCCGGCATACTTTTTAACTTCCGCCGCTTTCCTGCTATATTCAGCACCTAGCTTGGAAGAAAAATTATGATTGGCAACATTTCTGAATGCCGATGACGCAGCTGTAGCTCGAACAAGTACCATGCCGTTGGTTACGGATTTCTCGTCATTTGTCGATTTTATAAAATCTGTATACGCCTTATCCGAAGCGGTAATTATATCAATATCAGCTTGATTTACATAACCGGCTGCACTAGCAAACGAACCCCCAGCCGACACTGCGACAAGCGCAGCTAAAATTATCCCAAAAACTTTACGCATACTTAGAATTATAATACAGAAAGTTAAATTTTACCAACCGCCGCTGGCGCCGCCGCCCGAGAATCCGCCGCCACCAAAGCTGCCGCCAGACGAGCTGCCTGAACTGTTAGAACTACCGCCCGAACCGATACCGCCAATCCACCACCAGCGATTTGATCGGCGTTTGCCAGATCGGGTGCCCCTCCTTATAGCTATTATTACAACAATAAATATGAGGATTATAATCAGTACTAAGGAGACTATCGATTCCATGTCCTCGCTATCGGCTGATTGGTCTTTACCTTCCGCGGCGTCGATGATTCGTTTCACGCCAGCCTCAACGCCGCCAGCATAATCGCCGCTGCGAAACTTTGGTGCGATTGTGTTACGGATAATTTGACTAGCTCGCGCATCGGTTAACGAACCTTCCATACCATTGCCGACCTCGATTCGCATTTTACGGTCATTCTTGGCAATAAGCAGTAATACGCCATTACTCTTTTTCTTGTCGCCGACACCCCATTGGCGGGCTACTTTGAGGCTATATTCCTCTAGACTATCATCACTGCCAAGCGTCGGAATCATCAACACGCCGATTTGGAATGACTTTTTCTGGCGCTCAGCATTAATCAGCTGCGCAATGCGGTCAATGTCTTCATTTGCCAAACTTTCCGTCTGGTCAATTATAGGACGTTCAAGCGGCGGCGCAGCTGGCACTTCTAGTTTAGCGAAAGCTGTATTATTAAACAGGCAGCCAAATAACACTGCCAATGACAACAATCCAACTAAATTAATAACAGAGCTTCGCCAACGCATATCTAGTTTTCTTGTTTGGTTGAATTTGCTGCGTTGAAATCAACCGACGGAGCTTTATTAGCACCAGCATCCGACTCAAAATATGGTCGCTCCTTGAAACCGAACATGCCCGCTAACAAATTTGTCGGGAAAGATTTAACCTTCGTGTTATATGATCTAGCAGCGTCATTAAAGTCATTGCGCGCCACAGTTATACGATTTTCTGTACCTTCTAACTGCGATTGCAAATCCTTAAAGTTTTCCGTTGCTTTGAGCTGCGGATAGTTTTCGGCAACCGCCAACAGCCGACTAAGCGACGAGCTAACCTCGCTTTGAGCCTGCTGGAATTTGGCTATGTCATCTGGATTATTGGCATCGACTTTGATTTGCGTAGCTTTAGCGCGCGCCTCGACCACCTTTGTTAATGTCTCTTGCTCGAAATTAGCCGCGCCCTTGACGGTGTTCACGAGGTTAGGAATTAAGTCGCTGCGCCGTTGATATTGCGACTCAACCTTGCTCCATGCTGTATTAACCGACTCGCGGCTAGCCACCATGCTATTATAAGATCCAGCGACTATCATTATTAGCAGCAATACCACGCCGCCGATGACTGCTGGAATTTTCCAATTTTTCATTCCAACCTCCTGCTTGCTGATAGCCCTTATTTTATAGATAATTAGCCAAAAGTGCAACAAGCGACTGTCGCCGTGAATTCCGCGTCAAGCAAGACAAATCTTACTGCGGCAGCTGCCAAATTCGAACCCAATCGACTTCCATCGGCCAGGTCTTGCCCGTGCCTAATATGACATCCATCGCTGTCTCTGAATCAAATATTGCAAGCGGGTTGCTGATTGGCGACGGACCGCCAGCTTGCGTCACTGGATCTTGCCGAGGGTCGTTCGGCGCTAGCTGATCGCGGGTAGCACCCCAATAGTAGCGTATAGTTAATTTACCATCAATATACCACTCAATTCTTTCGGTAGTCCATAAACATCCGTATGTATGCCATTGCGACACATCTAGCCCTGCCTGCGAAGTATAATGTCCTCGGTTGCGTATAATTTTAGTTTGATCCATTGAATCATAATATGCCCATGCCGACCCTAACATCTCGCCCGGCCGCATGATTTCAACCATATCAAGTTCAGCAGACGGTATGGCGTTATTGCGATGCCTGGAATGCGATTGCGCCCAAAATGCCGGCCATGAAGAATTTTCCGGCGGCACATTGCGCACGCCATTAGCGTCAACGCGCATCCGCACTTCGTAATAGCCATGTTCAAACGACTGTCCTGCATACGTATTCGGGTCGCGCGTCATGAAATTACGGTTGTAAGTACTGTGCGTCGGAGCAATCCGCAGCACCGAATTATTCACGGAATACTCGTTGGGCTGGGTATCAGGCTTGCCCCATTTGTGTACGCCCGCCGGGTACCACTTGAAGCCCGGCGCGCCAGTATTGCCGGTGTCGATGGTGCTGATTGAGTCAAAATCATCTTCAAAAGCCAAGCGATTATATTTGCCAGCTGCTGCCGGGACGGTTGGCGACGGAGTCGGTGTAGGTGTAGGCGTAGGAGTTGGTGTCGGATTTGGAGTTGTGTTATTATTTGCCGATGACGCAGAAACCGGTCTCTTGGCATACCCCAGATATTCATAGCCGTCGATCTTTGGCGGCGAATACTCAACACTTTCGCCGTCTTGCACGGTCACCGTGTCGGTTGCGCCGATACTATCAATGATAGCCGAAGCCGCTTGATTGTTAAGCGCCAACCCGCCAACGCTAACCGCTAGTAACAGCAGAGCGCGGCCCTTTTTGCTGCGCAGCAAGAAATAGCCGCCCAGCGCCGCCAGCAAGCCGCCAACAGCAAAATACGCTACCAAAATCCTCGCATCGCTGCCCGTCTCAGCCAAGCGTCCGCCGCCTTGGTACGCCAGCAAAAATTCCGAATTGGCGTCATTAGCGGTCAACGTTATTTTTCCTGAGGCGATGGAATTCTGTTCGGTTTTCGATAGCGAACTTTTGACCACGCTGCGAAGCCGAATGGTTTTTGAACCGGCATGCGCAGCCGGCGGCACGATAAAATTCACCGCAACAACAGCGGCGATGAATAATCCTACTATTTTCTTTTTCATTGAATCCCTCAACTCTTTTTGTTTTAACGCCTGATGACGCTTATGATTATATAGCTAATGACGATACAATGCAAGCGAAATAAGTACGGGAATGCTGGATTTATTGCCGCGTGACTTTGACCATCGCGTCGCGAATCACTACGCCGTCTAGTGTATAGCCAGCACGCAGTTCCTCAGCAATCACCTCTTTGTCGCCTTCGGCTTCTTCATCAAATTGAACGGCTTGATGCAGCTCAGGATTAAATAATGTGCCAGGTTTAGCGTTAATTTTCTCGAGGCCGATTTCTTTGAGTTGCTTGTCGAGCTGTTTACCCAAACCAGCCACACCCTTCGCCCAGGCATTATCCTGCAATTCCTCTGGTACGTTGGCAATCGCTCGCTCAATCGTATCAATCACTGGCAATAGTTTCATCACCGACTTCGCCTGGCCCATTTGGTGCGCCGACTGCTTTTCCGCCTCGACACGCTTGCGATAGTTCTCGAAATCCGCCCGCGTCCGCTGCAAATCCAGCGTCAACTCGCCCAATTGCTGCTCTAAATCTTCAGTTTTCTTAGTCTTACTTTTCGTCATTTTTTCCTCCTTCTGAACGGCCAAAACGGCTCTTCATGGTACATGGAAGGCGAAATTATTAATTCGCCGACCGCTATAACTATAAACATAATAACCAAAATTACCACAGTTAGCCACGTCGGCAAGCCGCTCAGTAGTACGCCGATCCATTCAGCCATTACAACATCCCCTCCAACATAGCGCCGGTTCGCCGCACTAGTTCCATCGTCCGGCGATAATTTTGCCGTGTCGGGCCGATCACGCCGATATAGCTATCATCGCTAAACTGCGAACGGAATTTGCTGATAATCAACGTCGCACCAGAACTTTTACCAATCGGGTTTTCACTGCCGATAAACACATTGAGCGGTTGGTTCGGCGCTGCTTCACGTAGCCACGGCTCAATATTATCAATCAACCTGGCAATCGCTTGCACATGATCGCCCTCGACAAACTCCGGCTGGCTAAACAGCTGCGTCATGCCGTTCATATACAAGTGCGTACCAAACGACGCAAAACCAAAGTTACCCGTCAGCTCAACCAGACTATCAACGGCGCTGCGAATTGCCCGGTCAGACTTATCAACGTGCGAGTTAACATGCGCTTCGATCGCTCTCGCACTGCGATCGATACCGCTCGGCAGCTCGGTCATCTGAGCATCGGTGATGCCATTGACGTACAACCGGTAGCCCTTGTCGGTGGGAATTCGACCAGCGCTGGTGTGCGGCGCCTCGATAAAACCCATCTCCTCGAGCTTGGCCATCTCGCTGCGAATGGTGGCGCTAGATACGCCAAACAACTTGGCTAGCGTCACGCTGCCAACTGGCGCCGCAATTTCGGCATACTGCTCAATGATGGCAGCTAAAATCGCCTGTTGACGTTCAGTCATGCATAAATTGTATCAAAAATTAGCACTCTATTCAAGCGAGTGCCAAATAATTCATCGAAAACGCTTATCCGTAAAAAACCGCGCCGCGTCCGAAGAAAACAGCATCACGACCATAATATGAATGCCAATCATCACAAACAAAAAAGCCATCGCCATATTGATCCGTCCAACGGTAATTGACAAAGATTCGGTAATGATCGTCGCACTAGCCACTGCCAGCAGCATAATTCGCGCCCGATTGCTACCCCTCAACAGCGCTCCCGCTAGCGCTAATTCAATAATCACAATCGCAAAATTCAGAACCATCGTACTAAGAATAATTACATTAGCCGACTCAACGCTAACAGTAGCTTCAGTAACCATTTCCCGTGCGAATTCTGACCAATTTGCCGTATCAAGCAGTATTTGTCCAATCGTAAACAGCGATACGATTACTATCAACCCGCAGCCAAACAGAATTTGCGGCGGCCGGCGGCTCCACAATTCCTTCAATAACGTTTCGTGGTTTTTCGGCAAGCGGTCGTGAATTGTTCCGTCCATAATAATGCCAAATTGCTGCAGCGTGCTTTTCTGCGACTTTACTTTCGACAATTCCAAAATAGGCAAGTCGCCGTCTGTCCGAATAGAATCGCCGCCGCCGTTTCGCGAGTGATAACCAGAAGAGAAATCTTTCAAAATTGCCACCTGCACTGGCTCAACACTGTCCTGTACTGTTTGAATAATATAATCGCGCTCAATGTCGGTATCTTCGTCAATCCGATGCGTCAATTGAAATGTAAACAGCGACAAACCGATACTTCTGTCGTATGTCCCCGCAGCCAGCCAATCCACCCGGTGGCCGCCCGGCAGCAACCAGCCCTTCGGACAGCGCCAAAAACGCACATGATGGCGCTGATTAGGGTTATTGTCAACTTCTTGTTGATAAGCAAAGTCCTGCTTGCGTCCAAACAAAAAAGCCGGCGACACTGGCGCATTCGGATAACTTTTACGCCGTAAAACAGTCGTCACCATTTTCCATGCCGACCGGGGAGTAATATCGTCCGCCAGACTCCAACCCGCTGCGTCCATCACTTTATGCAGCTGTTCTTCCGATCCGCGCGCCGCCAAATTGACTGGGTCGCTTAATATTCCATCCGCCGTCCGCGTCCGGCCGATAAAATAATTCGGCACGTAAATACTGCTTAAAATTCGATGAAGCCGCGGCAAGGCTAGATAAGCAACAATTATCCAAACCACAAAAAACAGCCCGACCATCCACCAACCGCCAGTAAACCAACTCTCCCTAAAAACCAGCCACGCCAGCCATAACGACGCCAGGCCAGCAAAAATAAAGAACGCCTGGTCTAATAAAACGTTGATTGATTTTAACGGCCGCATCAATGCGGCAGCTAGTTTTTTGGGCGATTTTGCCAAACTCATAGCTTTATTATATCATTCAGGAGATTGCGAGCCGCCAACCTAGCCTCGTCATCCTTGCGGCTGAATAAATCACCGCGCTCAATAATCTCCTTGCACACCCTAACGGCCCGCTCCAGATCATCATTAATAATCACGTGGTAATACGGCACTTCCAGTGCATGCGCCAGCTCTTTGATGGCCGATTGATAACGCTTTGGCCATTCGGCTTGAAAATCCTCCTCGGTGGCGTAGCGCTTTTTCAGCCGCTCCAGCCATGTTTTATAATCCGGCGGCACGATAAAAATCGCGATACAACCTGGCGCTAATTGTTCATATTCCGCTACGCCCTGAACATCGACGTCAGTAATTGCCACTTGATTATTATCATGTGCCAATTTTAACTCGGCCGACGAGGTTCCGTAGACCGTGCCATGCACAAATTTTGCCTCAATGAATTTATGACTCATTAGCATTTCTTCGGCTATTTTTTTATCAATAAAATGATAATCGACACCATCTTGCTCGGCACGGCCATTATTAATCCGCGGCGAACGCGTGGTGTGAGATACGATATCGCGAAATTCCGGCAGCTTTAATAACTGCTTTTTTATTGTATCCTTGCCAGCGCCAGAAATCCCCGCCAACAGCGCAATCTTTGTATCCCGCACCAGCTGAATCGTCGACTCAACCGGCTGATATTCTGCGATAAGTTTTTCAATCTCCGACATAATATTTATCTATGATAACTCATCCAGCACCGATTGCCAATCAGGAAACTCGGGACTACCAAAATGAACATGCCGACCTGAAAATTCGCCCGCGCCATTTGCCGTCCGATCGTCAATCAAAATATCGCCACGGCTCAAATGCTTGACCGACGAAAATATAACTTTGCGAAAGAAAATATTTTCCTGGCCATCACCACCAAAATACTGCTTCACCCACGCCAGTTTGTCGCCTAGCGCCGTCGGATTTTCCCATGGCGATGACGAGAGAATGTATAGATCATACTTTTCCTTCAGCTTATCAACCGCCTCAAGGGCGCCCGGCATCGGATCCATCAATGCAAAAACACCCGGAATATTGTCATATTCACCCGCAAATTTCTCAAGCATCTCAGGCGGAACCTTCGTCAAGGCTGACGTAAAGTCGACTAGTACACCATCCATATCAATATAAATAATTGGTTTCTTCATAATCAATCCCTCTTCAGCATCACCATAAACGCCTCACTCGGAATGTCAACCTTGCCAAAGCGCTTCATGCGCTTTTTACCGCGGGCTTGCTTGGCGAGGAGTTTTTTCTTACGGCTAACATCGCCGCCATACAGGTAGCCAGTGACGTCCTTGCGGTAAGCGCCAATATTTTCGCGGGCGATAAATTTGCCGCCGATTGCTGCCTGAAGTGCTACCTCAAAGCTCTGGCGCGGAACAACGTCTTTCAATTTCTTGACAATTTCGCGACCAAGCGCCTGCGATTCTGAACGGTGGCACATCACGCTCAGCGCATCAACCATCTCGCCCGCCACATAAAAATCCACCCGCACCAAATCTTCTGGCTGATAGCCCGCCAGCTCATAATTAAACGAACCGTAGCCGCTAGTTACCGACTTCAATTGATCATAAAAATCCGTTAGCAAATTAGCCAGCGGCGCCGTAAACGAAATCAGTGCCCTCTCGTCGATGTAACTAAGGTTTTTCTGCCGGCCACGCTTGGCGACAATCAGCTGAATCACCGCACCGATGTAATCTTGCGGCACCACAATTTCGCCATCAATCCACGGCTCGCGAACCTCCGTGATCTGCGCTGGATCGGGCAATTCGCTGGCTGACTTGATATCCAACTCCTCGCCGTTGGTCAGGCTGACTTGATAATCAGTACTCGGATTGGTGACGATGAGGTCCAGATTATACTCGCGCTCCAGCCGCTCACGAATGATGTCCATATGGAGCAGCCCGAGGAAACCAATTCGCACACCATAGCCCAACACTGGCGAATTCTCTGGCTCAAACTGCAGCGCCGAATCACTCAGACTCAGCTTTTCAATCGCTTCTTTCAGGTCATTATAATATTCGTTGGACACCGGGAAAAAGCCCGCATAGACGAAGGGCTTAACTTCTTTGTAGCCGGGGAGGGGTTGGACGGTAATTTTCTCCGTCATGCCGCCACCCTTTTCGCTTGGATACTATCCGATAAACTTCCAATAAACTTATTTTTTAATAACATAGCGGCTATTCCTGTTCTCGCCAACCCTCTCCATAACACCAAATTCCACCAACTGCGCCAGTTCACATCGAGCTTTCTTGTAGTCGGGTTTTTAATCTCGCCGCTATCGCTCACGCCTAACAAAACACTACCGCCGCGAGTATTAGCAAACGCAATTATAGTCTGCCATAAATTTTCTGGCAGCTTTGCGCCGCGCTTACTGCGACAGCTCTTAAATTCAAGCGACTCTCCCTCAGTTTTCCTTATCCGAACCATAGGGTTATTTTATCAGATTTTTAACCATGGAAACAGAAAATACCTACGCTCTACACTTACCTATACTAGCGCGGAATAATCCCCGCTCTCATAGCCCTGACATATTCAGCCAAGTTGCCTGGCATATCAGCCCAAAATTCATCGTCAAGCCAGCCTGATAGCATACTTGCTAACAGCCTATCTTCACGGCTATTGACCGTTTCGCACAGTTCGCACAATCGCCACGCTGCCAGCCCGCGGAAATCGCTTTTTAAGCCTACATCTTCTAGTTCATCTATCCAGTCAGCCAACTGAATTATAACTTTAAAGTTCTCTGTACCCAACAAGTCATCAGCAAACTTATTTATATCAAAACTACCCAGGGGAGGCTTCACTCGGGCGATAAATTCGATGAAACCCGGCAGGCGCTTTTTCTCCTCAGCCTCTTTTGCTAGCTCGGTAAAATCAATATCAGCAGTCCAACGCAACCCCTCTGCACCTAAAGAGCCATCAATAACACGAACACCCCTACACGGGTCAAACTTGCCGCCCATCTCTTTTATCAAACCTTCTGTAAAAAGCCCGGGCCGCCGGAAAAGATCAGCTTGCTGCCCATCCTCTATCAACCGGTTAACAATATCCGTACAACTACTGTCAACGCCATACCCACAACGGTTACGGTAATGATCCAGCGGATCTTTACCATAGCGCTTTTGGTAGCGCTCATCATCCGTAAAGAATATACCCCTATCATAGAAAAATCCTTTAAGCTTCTCTGCTTGGTCAACGTAATGATTCAATACCAATTCGGCCAAGTGTTCGGCGGAAAAACCGCTGCACTCAACAACAGTTTTCGCATCTTCCACAAAATCACGCTTGCTCCTGATAACCCGAAGCTTGGCCGCACCGCCATTTCTCCAAAAATAACTTTCGCCGCCATTAGGATTAAACCCAAACCACAACCTTCTTATTTCTTCAATAGACAACTCTTCGTCTTTCTGCTGTTTAGCAAAAATTTTATCAATACTGTCGATTACATCCATAGTGTCCAGCTTATCTTGACCCCGCATCAATTTGCCTATTTCTTCGCGCAGAACGCCCATCATAGCTGGCTCAACTTGGTCGTTTTCGCCAATACCCAGAATCATCTGTATACCACCCCGCTCATCCGTACACATCATAATGCGAGGAATATTATTTTTTCCAGTCGTCAGTACACTGACAGTATAAAAGCTATTGTCGTATAAATAACGCTTTATCGATTCAACGTCGCCAGGGAACCAATCAGTACATTGTCCAGCAAGCAAACCATGCAGCTGTTCAAACGAGTCATCATTGGGATCAAATGTTTCTTTTTTACGTCGGACACGTATTTCATGCCATTCTCCCAGCTGAGCTTCCCGGCGCTGTTCTAATCCTAGGCTCGTCGCAGCTGCAACTTCTTTACCATATAATTCGCTAAAATCAGCAGATTCTAATTTGCCAGATTTGTAATATCTCGCTGCTTTTTTATACGCCCTATAGAGTGCCTCGGTATTAACTTCTGGCAGCAGTGTTGCACTTCCAGACTCGCGCGCATTAAACTTCTCAGTCTGCGAATCAAACTCGCCCAACTCTGTATAGGCGCTTATAACATAAGAAGAAAACCAATCAGGATATTTGCCGACCATCAGCGCTTTCTTCACCCGCTCCAAACGCCCGACCTGCAAATCTTGAAAGCCTCTAACTAACTCTTCCCGTTGAGAATAAGTATTATCAGGAAGCCCAAATCTCCTATACCAGCCAGGCGATGAACCAGCTAGCTGGGACAAACTCTCCAAATCAGGCGGATTATTGGCGATTCTCTCTTTAGCCGCTGGCATTCCCATGGAATACGAATAGCTGTCCTCCGTAATTTTATCAATTTCTACATCATCCAAAGAAGACGATTTGGCTGGTTTTTTAGGTATAGCGATACCGATAAAAGAATCTGCTCGTATTTGCGGTATTTGCGGAGGGACAAAAGGCGCATGATCGCTTTCAGGCTTCTTCGTAGTTTCTTCCCGGTGCGGATCCAAAGGCACCTCTTCCCCCTCCTCAATTACCTGACCCAGAACATACCGGGTCAATAGTTTCAGCTTCTCTGGACCGCCCGGCTTTTCCTGACGATATGAACTGCCTAAGTGCTCATATCTCCGCAGAAATACATTTAGCTTGTCATCGCCCCACTCATCCGTTAACCTTGCGGCTGCATCGCTGTTTAAGAACCGCTCCATCTCCTCAGGAGTAGCCAGGTTTGCCATAGTATCAAAAACCCCAAATATTCTCTCGCTTCGTTCTTGTGACCTCCAACTCTCCTCCGGATCTTCGTAATCATCCACAGACACGCGGATAGCTTCAGCCATTTGTTTGGCTATATCAAACTCGTCGGGCTTTTCTTCTCGCAATCTTTCTGCAACTTGACTCATCTTTTTACCATCAGTAAAGGCTAGAAACCTCTTCTTGCGGAGTATGCTTTCTAAATCTGAATCAAGAAGCGAATCGCCATCAGCGTGCGGCATTTCTGCTTTGCTATCACCGCTACGCGGCAGGTTAGGAAACTCATCAATCATCTTAGTTATAAGACTAATACTTCTTTGCTAAATTGTCAACATTAGTGCGACAATTTACCGCCGCCAGCGGCAGCCAACCTATTTTAAGGCAGTTCCGCCAAGCTGTCCTTTGGTTCTATCTCGTCGTTTCTCTAATAATTTTTTAATCTCTTCTACAACTCTCAGGGCATCCTCTTCGGGGAGATATGATTTAAACCCTCCTATCTTAACCGGTTTCAACCCAAGCTTTCTGACAACATATGTCACATCACCGTAATCTACACGATCTCTGCCATTACGATCTTGTACAAACTCAGTGACAGGAACATAACCGTCTGGAATAGAATGGCGCTCTCTTATAACATCAAGAATTGCACTAGCTTCATCCTTAGAAAAAATAATGAATCGCCCTCTTCCATATTTTTTGTCACCAATCACCCCAAGCTCCTCAGCCACAGATCTTACGGTACCACGCGACACACCTGCTATATTCGCAATATCTTGAGTCTTAAGAGAACCTTCTGGAATTAATATTCTATGATTCACCCACTCGTTCATAATCTGCTGGGCGGATTCTTCGGTAAAAGCAAGCACCTGTCGTCTTCTTTTGTTATGATATTTCCCTATTGTTATTTTTCCTTTTCTTTCCAGATCTATAGCAATGTCTCGAATCCTCGTTCTGTGTTTTTCACCTATATCTAGTCTTTCCAGTATATTACCAAGAGTAATATATCCATCCGGAACCTGAGGCAAATCTTTTGAACTTCTTAAATACCTCGTATCAACAGGCTTATCCAATTTCTGTTGGCTAAATCCGCCTTTTAGTGCATTTACCAAATTAGCTGTAAAATTCTTCTTGGTTAGAATTCGCGCGCCTTGTCCTGGATTATCCTTTATTAGCTTACCCAGCTCCTCTTTGGTATAATCCGCCAGCGGGCGTTCCGGCTCACTCTCCGACGGACGGTTAGAATTAACTTGCTCGCGCACCCATTCGCCATTAAATACAAACGTAGCGTTGCCATATTCCTGGCAGACTAGAATAACTTTATCAATTCCAGGCACGGTAACTTGATAGTACGGCTCTTCGCGCATCATATTCGTATTGACGATTCCCCGAACAATAGACACCGCCTCAGGGTCGTCAGGATCTATGCCAAAATCATTCATTAGCACAAATAGCAGATTCTCTAACTTCGGCTGTTTGCCTTTTTTCTCCATTCCAGTACCGCTGCCTGTCGCTTGCGGAACGGGCGTGCTGTCTGGCGGCACGAATACATCGCTGGCTTCGTTCGCCTGCGCAATCACCCCGTCAATTACCGCAAATTGGCTAGCTTTATCCTCCAAATGCCTGAGAATGCCTTCCACATCCTCCAGCCCAAAGTGCTTAAGAGCCGCGTCCTCATGCTCTTTTCCATTAGCCCCTCCAAGCTGCTGCCACTCAGCACCCGGCTGGGCGTCGTACTTGTCGACCACAGTGTCAACCAAATCAATGACCTTTTTCAACGCATCATCGACATACGTGTCCGTATTTCCCAACGTCAACGGTTCATTAACCGCCGCTGTTAATCGCGCGGCGAACTCTGTTTTAAGAGCATCTAGCTCGTTATTTTTACCACCATCATGATATGTGTCCATAGACCGAAATTATACTATTTTGTTAATATAATGTCAATGATTAGTTGCTACTTAATATATTACGACAACGCCAACTCGCCGACATAGCGCCAAAACTTGCGCAGTTCCTTTACGTCTATACCCTCAACATCGTCAACATAGCGAGCGCCCTCCCATAAACGAGCTTCGTCTGATATATGCCACTCAACAGGAATAACCCCTTGCTGCGCCCACATTTCATTTACAAGCAAGCCGCCATCACCGTAAGAATTATCAACAATATTATCCGGTTTTATAGCTCCATAGTGTTTCCATTCGCCGGGATTTACAAAAAGCGGTAAAAGCGCCATGTCATCTATCCTCTTGTGCGCAGGCGCCCGCATCTCATTGATAAGAATAGTCAACGCCTGGCGAGAAATAATTTCCAGCCAATCCCCCCCCAACATCATTGAATCAAAATACTCATCAATTTTTTTACAATGCTCTTCGCTAAGATCTTTAGGGTCGGTTTCTACAGGCACCATATAACCTAAATCAAGCGGGGTGACCAGCATATTATTCGCTGATTTTAGCTGCGGATTTATAACCAGAGCGGTATCGCCATAAGTATCAAAAACTATTTCATAAAGCGTGGAAAATACGAATCTATCAAGTCCAAAATGCCTATCAAGCGTGTTGGTATTTACGCCGCCGTCTGGAAGTTGATTACCCGGTAATATCCCTTTTTCTTCAAACTTCTCCAGAGAGACTTCTGTGCAATGCACTAGCGGCAGCTGCTCCAGACGGCTTCGTATTTCCTGAATTGCTAACAGCTGGCCTTCCGACAAATCTCTTTGAGATTCGGGATGATTACGAAAATTCTCATCTAATTTATCAGCGTCAACATACTTCGCCATTCCTTCCGGCAGAACAAGGGCTTCGCTAGAAGACATGTTGCCAACCTTCCCGAGGTTTTAACTCGCGCAGGCTAAGATCAAAATTTAATCGTGTCATAACTTTAATAACTCTATCATAACATTGAATATGTGTCGATTCTAATGTCTTAATATGATTTTTCAATCAATTCACCTTTAATAAAATATCTATTTTACTTCCACCGCCGCGTGCTGTTGATCTCGTGCTTCTCAAGGTAAACTTCCGCCAAATTAACATCGAACTGGTTTGCCAGTTCCATCAAATAATTCAGCACATCCGCAAATCAGTTGCTCAATTATATTTTTCCTTTAGCCGCCAGCAGATGATCAATAGCGCTTTCTATAACAAGTTTAGCATATTCGTTAAGAATGAGCCGACGGCCGCGCTCGGTCGCTATCCATGTATCCGCTCTCAGCATTGAACTAGGCTCAGGGCTTGCGGTAAAGATTTCCACTGGCCACGGCGTAAACTCATATATGTTCATTTCGGCGCGGCGAACATTAAATTCACTCGTTACCAACGTGATGCGCTGCGGATACCACTGCATCGCCTCCCAAAGGTCGATGCTACGCTTCACATTATCTGGGATTGATATCGCCTGATCTTCAATGATAATATTACCTGCCGGAACACCGTGTGTTATAGCATAATCTGCCATACGCTGCGCTTCGGTTATATTATTTTCACCCTGAGAAGCCGCCCAGCGCATCGACGACTTTATCAAAACTATATCTGATACCAGAAAAAGTCTGCTAAACAGAATGTTTGACTTCTTTATAGCAAGAAAGCAGGTTAAGCAATTTCGCTGTTACCCCGTTCAATTCTTAATCCGTTTTTTCTTGCCTCTCCTCTTTTTGGCGTCTATGAGACATCCATATCCCCAAGAACAATAATATAGGACATGCTATAATAGCCCCCTTCATTACCCCTAAACCATTTGTCTCACCATCCCAGCCTAGTACTTTTGCACCTACAAAAATAGCTCCAATAAAGAAAGAGGCCCAAAAATTATCAATAGCAAAATCATACACACCCGCCTGAAAAGAACGAGGGATATCAAGATCACCGATCATACTTTTATTTTTATACTTAAGATGAGATGCTAAAAGAATAATGTATAGAAGGGATAGCAGCCCAGGAATAACTGTAACTGGTCTTATTGTATACGCCCATTTAACTGATTCCGGTAGAGCATATAGACTTACCATTGTTGCAGCTATTGTCATAGTAATCGTAAGCCTTAACTCCTCAAGACGAGACTCACCAACTGCAAGACTTCCTGCTTCATGCTCAGCAGTTCGCGAATACCCGCTACTAGTCAATACTTTCCGCTCGCTCGCCCTATTAACCATTCTTTTGCTCCATATATTTCTTCAGCGTCACCGTATCGCCCACCCGCGCCTCGCGTGTGGTCTTTAGGTTGGTGACGATGTAACCGATTTCGCCGGTATCCAGCGACGGATCAGGGATCATTCCGGGGCTGAGATGGCCAACTTCCAGTGCCAAGCCATTGGCGCCAGTTGCCATCATGTGAATCGATTCACCCTTTTTAATCTGACCGTCAACCACTCGCACATACAAAATCACCCCGCGATAATCATCATAATAACTGTCAAAAATCAGCGCCCGAGTCGGATCGTCCGGCTGGCCTTTTGGTGCCGGAATTCGCTCAACGATCGCTTCCAAAACCTGATCAACATTCTGTCCCGTTTTGGCAGAAATATGAATAATTTCGCTTTCATCGCAGCCCAGCAAATTGATCACCTGCTTGGACACCCGCGGTACATCGGCAGCTGGCAAATCAACCTTGTTCAGTACTGGAATAATCGTCAAATCCTGTTCCATCGCCAAGTACACATTCGCCAGTGTCTGCGCCTGGATTCCCTGGCTGGCGTCAACCACCAGCACCGCCCCCTCGCAAGCCTGCAATGAACGGCTAACTTCGTAGCTAAAATCGACATGGCCAGGCGTGTCGATGAGATTGAGGTCGTAGACAGTTGACTGAGCCAGCCCATTCACGCCAACATCTGCACAAGCCCGAGAATCAGGCTGCGCTAAGCGGGTGGCAGTCGATGGGGTAGCGCCCGCTTCTGAAGAAATCTCTGATTTTTCAGAAGAAGGGGCGGATCGACTGGCAGGACCCGCGTCTAGCGACCGACGTGAAGACTCTGCAAGAGTCTTCGACGATGGGAGCGGTGATGCGCCGCTCACCTCCACCTCCTGATATTCATATTTCATCCGCACTGGCGCGAGCTTAATGGTGATCCCCTTCTCGCGCTCCAAATCCATACTATCCAGCAGCTGCGACTTCATCTCGCGCTTCTCCACCGTCCCCGTCATCTCCATCATCCGATCAGCCAACGTTGATTTGCCGTGGTCGATGTGAGCGATGATACAAAAATTGCGGATATTGTTCATCGCCACACGCCATCCAGCCGCCCAAACAGCAACTTCTTGCCCTTTTTTAAGATCGGATCAACTTCCGGCAGGCGTAACAACTTCGACATCAGCAGATAAACGCCGAAGCTAACAATAGAGATAATAGTAAATTTTGGAAAAGCACTGAAAAAACTGCTGTCAGTATCGCGGAACGGCATCACGGAAACGCCGATATAGCATACCACTCCAGCTACCGCACTGGCGGCAATCATCTTACCGATAGCCTTAACAAATGCCCGATTAAACATCCTCGGCATTTGCTTGCTCATCACCAATAAAAGTATTACCACTTCAAACACTGCTACCGTTGACTGCGCCCACGCCAAGCCGTACGCACCCATATTAAGGTTCATCGTTAAAATAATCGCCAAAGCAATATTCAAAGAAATGGAGAATACAGAAATATACAACGGCGTTTTAGTATCCTGCCGCGCATAAAATGCCCGCGCCGCCATGTGATAAATCGTCCGAAACAGAATCGCCACCACCAAGCAGCCTAATATCCCCGCCATCAACTGATCGCCGGTATTGCGAATAAAGTGGACAATGTAGCCGCGCGTGAAAAATATCACAACCGATGTCGGCAGCGCCATCCAAAAGATAATCCTCAGTAGCGACCGCAGATCCTTCTGAAACAGATCAAGTCTTCCTTCGCCTAGCCGCTCGGTTAGCTGCGGAAAAGCGGCATTAGAAATAGCCACGCCGATAAGATTAATCGGCATTAAGTGCAATGTCAGCGCCTGCTGATAAGCGCGAATTGTACCATCCGCCAACCGCGATGCCAGATTAACCTCCACCAGGCTCACTACATAATCCATACCCTGGTCAACCGACCGTGCCGGCAGCAGCGACAGCACCTTCCGAAAACCTCTGTTCCGACAATATAACTTAAAATTATAATCAAAGCCCAAACCAACCAAACCAACAGCACTCACGATCAACTGCAGAAACGATCCCAGAACTACACCCAGCGCCACACCCATAATACCGCCGTCAAAGATCTGCCAGCCGAACAGATTGATGCCGTTAGTAAACCACACTGTACCAATGATAATGCCAATATTGTAAATCATTGGCGCCAAGGCACAGAACATAAACCGCCCGACCGCCTGCTGGATACTGGCAATTACCGAAGCAATGGCGAAAATAAACGGATTAACCGCAATTACCCGCATCATACTGACCGCCAAAGCGTGGCCTGATTCGCTCAGACCCGGCGCAATTAGATACTTCATCAGCGGATCAGCAAAAATGATAATCAATATGCTCGCCGCCAGCGTCACCAGCGCCATAAAATTAATCATGCTGGAGCTAATTTGCCACGCTGATTGTTTATTACCCTTCATCCAGCGCTCGTTAAAGACTGGAATAAATGTCACGCTTAATGCGCCGGACACCAGCACGGCAAACATGAAATCCGGCACCATAAACGCCGCCGTGTAAGCATCCAAACCGACTGGATAGCCAGCCAATCCCGCCTCAGGACTCGGCATATAAGCCGCATTCAACAACCGGTCGCGGAAAAATCCCAGCAAGCTTGACAGTAGCGTTGAGCCAGCCAGAATGGTTGCGGCCAACTTGACTGTCAGCCGCTGATTGATCTTATCGACAGTTCTCCGGACGCGTCCCATAACAATTTACGCGTGTAATTTTGCTTCCTTTGGCAGTTTCGTTCCTTTAAGAATCTCATCCACCGCTGTTTCTTCCAGTGTCTCTTCTTTCAGCAGCGCCTCGGCCAATTTGTCAAGGAACGTACGATTGGCTTTGAGCACCAGCATCGCTCGTTGTTTGGCCTCGTTAATCAATTGCGACACTTCCTGATCGATCAGCTTAGCAGTCTCATCCGAGTATGGCCGCTCGCGAGTCATCTTATCAAACATCAGCCCGCCGTTGTCTTCGTGGAACACTTGGTCGCGCAAGCTCTTGCCCATACCCTGCTCAATCACCATTTCCCGGGCAATCTCGGTGGCTTTACGCAGGTCTGAGCCAGCGCCAGTAGTAATGCCGTCATCGCCGTAAATAATCTGCTCAGCGATCCGGCCGCCCATCGCCCGCGCCAAGATATCCTTGAACTCATAGACATTGGTGTAGCTCTTATCCTCTGGCGGCAAGAACCAGGTGACGCCGCCAGTGCCGCCGCGCGGAATTATCGTTACCTTGTGAACCGGATCAGAATCTGGCAAGACGTGGCCGACGATGGCATGGCCCGCCTCGTGATACGCTGTCAGCTCTTTCTCATGGTCGTTCATCACCTTGGCCTTGCGCTCTGGGCCGATCGCCACCCGCTCAAACGCCTCGGTTAATTCCTCATTGGAGATCTTCTTTTTATTGCGCCGTGCCGCGATAATCGCTGCTTCATTAGCCATATTGGCAAGATCTGCGCCCGATGATCCAGCCGTCTTGGCCGCCAATTTATCCAGATCAACCGTCTCGTCGGTCGGCTTTTTCTTGAAATGAACTTTCAGAATCGCCTCGCGATCTTTGCGCTCCGGCAGAGTAATTGTCACTCGCCGATCAAATCGACCTGGTCGCAATAAAGCAGGATCGAGTACGTCCGCTCGGTTCGTTGCCGCCAGCACAATCACATTAGTATCGCCGTCAAAGCCATCCATTTCCACCAGAATCTGGTTCAAGGTCTGCTCGCGCTCATCATGGCCGCCGCCCATGCCCGAGCCGCGCTTGCGGCCCACCGCGTCAATCTCGTCGATAAAGACGATACACGGCGCATTTTTCTTGGCCTTTGAAAAGAGATCGCGTACTCTACTCGCACCAACACCGACGAACATTTCCACAAACTCTGATCCAGAAATCGAGAAGAACGGCACACCTGCCTCGCCAGCCACTGCCCGCGCCAGCATGGTTTTACCAGTACCCGGATTACCAACCAACAGCACGCCCTTCGGAATCTTAGCGCCTAGTTCCTTGTACTTCTTTGGGTGTTTCAAGAAATCGACAACCTCTTGCAAGTCCTGCTTAGCATTGTCATTACCGGCAATATCCTCAAACACAATTTTCTCTTTGTCCTCGCCGTACAGCCGCGCCTTTGACTTGCCAAAGCCCATCGCTTGATTATTCTGCCCCTGGGCCTGGCGCATCATAAACATGAAAAACACTACAATAATCAACACAGGCACCACCATCACCGCCAAATTCCACATCGTTTCGCCAGTCGTTGATGGCGGAATCACCTTCACTTCAACCTTAGCGTTCTTATTCAGGCCCTGCTCGTAAATACTACCCGACTCCTTAACCGAACGCTCAGTTGGTTTGTTTTGATCTTTGGCGGTTACTTTTATGTCGTTGCCCTGAATTTCCAGCTTAGCAATTTTACCCTCGTTTGCCCGCCGTACTACGTCAGACAGCGCCGCCTCTTTTAAGTTAGCAGCGGGGAATAAAACTGCATAAAAAATCAGCGCCACGAAAATTATAATCGCCCAAAACAACCCAAATCGCGCAACCTGCTTTATTCCGTTCTTACCATTTTTTTTCGGCATCTTAACAGCCATTCTCGCATAATCCTTTCGCCTATACTAATCAACTTCGTCTATTATAACATCTCTTGCCGTCAATTTCATCACCACATTAGAGCCAAGCTGCCATACTGTCCCGGGACGACCGGTTTTTATGGCGACAAGCATTCGTTCCAGCTGAGCAGTCATAAGCGACGCGCCGGCATGCCGCAAGACGTAATAATATAATAATTCCAACGCCACATTTTCCTCGATCTGTATTAGAAAATGCCGGCTCAGCATTTTTTTATCGAATCTTTTTAGTTCAGCTTCAAGGGTGCGCCGCAATTTTCGCTGCGCCCGCCATAACTCGTATATTTCAGATCGGGCTTCCGGGCTTATCTGCTGGCGTATGCGCCGGCGCAAAATATTGCGCGTGTATTTTTCGCTGCTATTAGTCTCGTCCTCGCACCATTCCAATCTGTGTTTGGCGGCATATTCATAAATCTGCTGTTTCGTCCAGCTGCTCAGCGGACGCAGAATCCGCGAATCGCTCATGCCTGCCAAGCCGCGCCAGCGCGCGCCGCGCCGAAGATTTAGCGCCACTGTCTCGACAATATCATCCTGATGATGCGCCGTCGCCACAGTACCGCCAAAATCCGCAGCAATATCGTTCAAAAACGCATATCGCCGTTCGCGGGCTTGCTCCTCGCTAGCATCAGCGCCCAGCTCTTCTCGCTGGCCAATATACTGCGCCCGATATTTTGCCGCCAAAGCCTCAACAAACCGCGCATCGGCAGCCGAATCTTGGCGAATACCATGGTCAAAATGCGCCACTACGATATCTTTTTCTGTCCGCGACATTACATCCAGTAGGACTACCGAATCAACCCCGCCGCTGATCGCTAAGACATATCTCACATAACCATTATCTCACAAATTACGCGCAGAGCCGAACGAAATCTACGTTGTAATGCCATTATCTCTCGGCGGAATCATAAAACCAGAAAAACACGCCAATGGCGGTTTGGCAAAATCAAGCACATCTGTTACAATCATGAGGCGTGGCACCGTAGCTCAGCTGGTTAGAGCGCAGGACTCATAAGCCTGAGGTCGGTGGTTCGGGTCCACCCGGTGCTACCAGAAATGATCGATATTCCTCGCTTGACGGCGAGGAATATTTTACTGATCTCTCTAAAATACCTCTTCCAAATCGCTGTCAAAATTGTCAAATTCAACGCCGTCCAAAGCAGCCAGCCGCCGCGCCACGAAACCGCTAAGTTCTTGCGAGCTGCGCCCCTGATTCCAGGTTTCCAATTCCTTCTTTTTCGTTGCTTCCAGAAATTCTGCCAGTTCGCTATCGTTAATCCGCATTATTTTTTTCCTTTTTGTGTTAATTTGTTTAACCTGCTTTCATGATATCACAAATTTGACAAAAAAGCAATAGCTTTTTATGAAAATCTTTCGTTTTTATGCTGCTTATGCTATACTGACGGGGAAGGATTTATATACAAACATGACCCCTGTAATGATATCGTCTCTAGCCATCATCGTCTTCGCGGCATTGATTCACGCTAGTTTTCAGCTCAGCATTAGCGTACTAACGCTGCTCAGCGGTCATGCCATCGGTAAAAAAACTGCCTATAAAAGAGTCCTGCGCCGAATGGGCGGATTTACCGCCGGCGTGCTGTTATTGACTTGCCTGATTTTAAGCGCGGTTTCTTATTATTTTGCCCTATTTATTAATCATATTGATTCCGCCGAACAATACATTGCGGCGATTTGCTGCGACTTGATGATTGCCCTGGGAGTTGCTATTTGGGTATTCTATTACCGGCGCGGACGCGGTACAGCGCTGTGGATACCCAGAAGTTTCGCCGACTATTTGACCAAACGCACGAAAAAGACGAAAAACAGCGCAGAAAGTTTTGCGCTTGGCATGGCTAGCGTAGCCGCAGAAACTATTTTTATTATCGGGCCGGTTATCGCTGCCAGCTTGGCGATTATTACCCTGCCTGATTTTATGATGCAAATTGCCGGAGTTGGACTATATGTTATGGTGTCGATTTTACCGTTAGCGGTTATGGTGGCGCTGGTCGGCGCTGGTCGCAACATCGCCAGCCTGCAGCAATGGCGCGAATCTCATAAAAGATTCCTACAATTCGCCAGCGGCGGCAGCTTGTTAATCTTGGCTGGCTTTATGTTCGTGGACCGCGTCATCGGTATCGCCAGCTACGGAGGCAGCCTGTGGTAAAATCGCCGATAATCGACGTGATAAAGCGAGGCAAACGGCCAGCCGAAGAATTCAGCCCTGATAAGATACATAATTCAATTATTGCTACCTGCTTAAGCGTTCGCATTCCCGAAGGGCAAGCTGAAGATATCGCCAAAACCGTAACGCTGGGCGTTATGAACTGGTGCGAAACCCGCCCGGAAATCACTTCTGCCGACATCAGGCGGCGAGCTTGCCAAGTACTGAAAGGATTGCATCCGGACGCGGCATATTTATATGAAAATTACAAAAATATATTGTAGGGGGCAGTATGGCGCAGAAACCGACGTTTGACTATGATTATATCGTTATCGGCAGCGGGGCGGGCGGTTCGCCAGCTGCCAGCATCTTGGCAAATTCCGGAAAAAAGGTCGCTATCGTTGAGAAATCGACGTTCGGCGGCGAGTCGCCAAACTGGGGCGACGTTCCGGCAGGCGCCCTGATCCACGCGGCCAGCACGTATTATAACGCTAAGATGGCAGCGAAGTTCGGATTACGAACCGGCTCTGTCGGCTATAACTACCCTTCCTTATTATCCTGGAAAGATACTGCCATCAAACGCACCGGGGCGGGCGGAAACCGCCATTATTACGAGAAGCAAGATATTAGCGTTTTCGCTGGCAATGCGCATTTTTTAAGCCCAAATGAGATTACGGTCAATCGGCGACATTTATCGGCCCGCAAGTTTCTCATTGCCACTGGATCAGAATGGCACGTTCCAGAAATTCCCGGATTAGAAAGTACGCCGCATCACACGCCAAAAACCATATTTTCCCTCGCCAGACCGCCGAAAACGCTGTTTATTATCGGTTCAGGCATAGAGGCCTGGGAGCTGGCGCATTTGTTCTCCACTCTCGGTACAAAAATTTACCTAGCTGAGGCTTCCAAACAAATTTTAGCCGGCTTTGATAATGAAGCGAGCAGGCTGATTATTGACGACGCGAAGGAAAACCGCGGTATAAATATATTGATACAAACAGAAGTTATCGCCGTGCAAAAATCTGGCTTGCAAAAACGCGTTACCTTTGTTCAAGGACGAACCGAACGCTCAGTACGCGTCGATGAAATATTAATCGCCAGCGAGCGCCGCCCGGCAACTGATTTGGGACTGGAAAACGCTGGCATCAAATACGCTGCGGAAGGAATATCCACCAATGCTTATTTGCAAACCTCGGCTCGGCACGTCTTCGCGGCGGGCAGCGTTGTCGATACAACTATACAAACGCACGATATTTTAGCGCAAAGCCGCGTTTGCGCGCATAATTTGCTGCATAAAAGTTCAATGAAAGCCGATATTCAACCGCGCCTGCTAGTCGCCTTCACGCAGCCGGAAATTGCCCAAGTCGGAGTCAGCGAAGAAGCGAGCGAAAGGCAAGACCTAAGAATATCAATAGCGCCGCTAACTTTAACAGCGCGCAGCAATATTACTGATCAGCGAACTGGTTTTGTAAAAATAATTACCGATAAAAAAGACACTATCATTGGCGCGTCCATCGTTGCCCCAAATGCCAGCGACATGATCGCTGAACTAACTTTGGCAATTCGCTATAAATTAACTGGCAAACAACTCATGGAGACGCCGCACTGCTTCACTTCCTGGTCGGAAGCCGTAAGAATTGCTGCTGGAAAACTTCTCTAATTATCTCTGATGCGTTATAATATTCTCTGGCGGGGGCGTAGCTCAGGGGTTAGAGCAGTCGGCTCATAACCGATTGGTCGCTGGTTCGATCCCAGCCGCCCCCACCAATCCAGATTGTAATTACCTAAAAACGTTAATAATATAATTATTTTTAGAATACCCGCGGCGCCGGCTTTATGACCGGCGCTTTTTTCGCGTGCTACTTAGCTTGTACAAGCCGCCGCCAACAATTACTACAGCCGCAGCGCCCGCGATATAGCCGTAAAAACTCACGCCAGTATCAGAAAGAGTGCCACCAGCCTTTGTTGCCCTTGAATTATTATTTCCCGTCTGCCCTGGACTCGTTTGTCCTGAATTGTTATGCGCTGGATTCACAGCATTCCTACGCTCGTACACAGCCACTGGATCTTCAATTATACCGTTTGCGGTTTTATCTTGGTCGCCAAAACCGCCGTCGGTCACCGAATAGCTAATCGTCGTCCGCTGTCCGTCCGCTGTAACGCCGAAAGATACTTTGCTGGTTATATCAACCGCATCTGTGCCAGCACCGCTATACTTGACTACCCTTACACCAGCCGTGTTTGTGTATTTTTTAGTTAGCTCTAAGGTTATCTTCGTTGTATAGCCAAACTGAGCACTACCATAGTTGGCACAATCAATTTTGAACGCGACCGACTCGCCAAGCTGATACCCCGCTGGTTTTCCCTGATGCGACGCGGCGGTACTGGCACTCGTTATGTTATAGCACTTGTCGCCAGTTGCGTTAATGATCGTGTTTTTACCATTTGGCTGGGCAACAGCTACCCTGCTCGCTGAAGCCGGCACGACAACGTTATCTAAGCGCCGCTGCAGTTCGGCCTTCTTCTGCGGGTCTTTTACTTGATTAACTAAAGCTTGGGCATCATTTTTAGCTTGAGCGGTTTTATCGCTTTCTGCCTTAACGACAGCAGCCAACGCCGCCGACTGAATAGCAGCTTCAATTTTCTTGGCAGCAGCCACGGCGTCATTAAGCTTCTTAGCAGCAGTACGCACTACTGAGGGCGTCGGATTTGACGCAGCGTTGACAACTTTCGCCTCCTGCAAAGCTTGCTTAACACTGCCTTGATCTTTAATATAACTTGGTTCGCTTTCAGCATCGTGGATAGCTTTTTGCAGGCTAGTTTTGTCGGCACGCAACCCGTCAAGCGCCGCCTGTAATGCGTTTTTAGCGGCAGTTAATTGGCCTAGAGAAGCGCCGTGATCAGCAATTACCGATTCTGCAGCAATAATCCCAACTCGCAAGGCATTCGCCGAAGCTGCTGTCATGCCGTCGGTCGAGAACTGCTTAACATCCGTCACCAGCTGCACCAGACTAGTGCGTACGTTAGTAATTTCTTGCTTAATACCGTTCAAAACATTCTGTAATTCGTTCTTTTTAGCCGCGTCCTGAACTTTGCTCAGTAGATTTTCTGCCGCCTGAATATCCGCCGGTAACTTGCTGTTTTTTGCTTTATCGACAGCAGCCTGCGCTTTGGCTTGGGCATCAGCTTCCTTTTTATGGGCATTATCTAAGGCTTGTTTCAAGCCCTCGACGGCAGTTTTTATTTCATTTGGAGACGGCGACAGCTTGCCGGCAACGGCTTCAGCAGCCGCCAGCGCTGATTTGACAGCTGCATCGTTCTGGATGTAGCTTGGCGATGATTTAGCGCGGGCGATTTCATTATTCAGTGCAGTCAAATCAGACTTGCTTAGCTTATATGTAATGTTTAGATTGCCGCTAAAGTTGGTACTCGCCGCACCAATAGTTACAGGAACAGACCACACGGCATTGACATTATGAGAATTTCCATCATACACAGGCGACAACAGCTTAATATTTCCCGGAGCACCGCTATCGTTAGCAACCTGGCTATTATCGGAAATAGGCACTACAGCTCCGCTTTTGCCTATCAGCGGCGACGGCGCTGACGCGGCAGTAATAGACATAGCTACATTCTGATTACTCAGGTTAAGCTTAGTCAGATTAGTTAACCCCGCCAGCGGCGATATATCCGCCACTGTGCTGCCGTCAATCTCCAAAGAAGTCAACTGCGCTATACCGCCGATGGATTTTACGTCGCCAGCAGACAAAGGCACGCCGCTTAAGCGAAGGGTCTTTAAGCCAGGCATTGACTTCAGCGCGGCGATATTCTTCGCGGTTATTTTATTGTTATAGCTGTAAAACTTGAACGACTTAATCGTAGTAGCGCTAGCGCTAAAATTAGCCATATCAAGAGGAGTTTCCAGCGATTCTCCAGACAGCGACACATCGCTTAACTTTGACAGCCCGGAAACAGGCGAGAACGACTTTATGGGATTTGCAGCGGCATGCAGTACCGTAAGCTTAGATAAAGAAGCTATGTTTGCTAAAGACGTTACCTTGTTATCAGAAAAGGTCAGCTCCTGCAGCTTCGCAAGATTAGCAATCGGCGACAGATTAGAAATAGCATTATTATCCAGCGACAACTGCGACACATTCACGGCCTCCTCCAGCCCAGTGATGTCGGAAATCTTTTTATTAGCCGGGGTATTTGAATCCGCCTTAAGAGAGATGACCGTTAGGCTTTTCATCTCGTCCTTAGTTATGTCTTGATTATCAGCGCGTGCCGTACCGCTATTTTTCGCTAATAGCGCATTCAATTTAGCCTTTAGATTAGCGTCTGGGATATGGACAACCTCGACTGCTGGAGTAGTTCCGCCAGCCGCGTTCATTTTTACATTAAGCAGCGCCCCGCGGTTGACTACCATTCCAGGTTTTACCTTAGCGCCAGATGGATCAATTGCCAGCGCAACATCGTTTGGCAAAGCCTTTCCGGATCCAATGGCACTGCTGCCAGGCTTTAAGTTGTAATTGCTTTTATTATAATCCGTATTAGCAGCAGCCTCTTTTATAAAATACGGATTTGCGGCGCGAGCGCCAAACGTGTCGTACGAATGACTGTCTCTACCGTCAATAGTACCTGACAGCTTACTGCTCGACGATATTTCTGCCACGCTTTTAAGCACAGTATCCGTTTTGCCAGGCAAGCTTTCAAAATCCCAAACCGACAAGTTCACATCCTTGGCGTCATTCCGGTAATACGCATTATAATCAAAGCCCTTCAGCATACTATTCGCATCGACGTACGGTCCTTTCGGTTCGTTTTTTGCGCCCTCGACCCGCAGCGAATAAGCGCGCTGGTACGCTTCGCCCGTTAGGTCATTTGAGTCCGCCAGCGGCCGCGATGAAATAATATTGTTATACATCTCAACGCCAGAAGTATTCCAGCTCAGACCCTGCAATACCGACCAATTTTCTTTCGCAGTACACACTCCGGCGGCATTCCAAGCGTTACAGCCATTCATACGCTGATCTTCAAAAAGATAGACCGGCCGGTAAGTGCGCGAAATTGTATTATTATACAACTTGACATTCTCGCTGCCAGACACGCGAATTCCCGTGCCGGAACTTTCGATTATATTTGAAGCAATAACGGCGCTGCCTGAAACTTCATACATAATCGCCAGCGACGAGTTTGTAAAGAAATTGTTAACAATTTTCGTATCAATACAACCTTCATCGCACCAAAAATTAATTGTACCGACATTATCAACATTGGTAGGCGCGGATTGCACTTTGCCGCTGTTTGAATTGTCTAAAATATTATTGCGAAATATAAAATTCTTAGTATGCGCCACCTTGATATCAGCCATCGTACAGTAAGCGCCGCAACCTGACGTTATAAAACCAGCCGAATTATTACCGTGCAGTTCGCTATTCTCGAATACCGAATCGTGGGCTTTATTAGCGCCAGCCCCCGACCCGCCATTGTCAATAACTTTAACGCCGTTAGCCGAAGCTTTCGCTTGATTAAAGAATAATCCCTGGTTTGAATTTTGAGTGATAATCATATTCTGCACAAGCGAATCATTACCATTCAGACTCACCGCTGTCGGCCCGGAAATATCCTTGCCATACACAGGATCTGCAAATCCCCAGGCCTGGACTGATGCGTATTGAGCGACATTGATACCCCTGGCTGTAAAGTTTTGACCAGTAGCCGTGAACGCCCTCGGCCGCTCGGAAATCTCGACTTGGCTGGCAGCCGGATTTTTACCAATATAGTACGTTATATTATCCTGAGGGCCAATATTATAACCCTTGGAGTTATCACCCGGCACGTTTAGCGTGGTCGGTGTTTTATCCTCGACATAAAACGTATTACTGCCCGGGGTTACCTCGGCTTTAGTAGCGACCTGCTGCATTGGCTCGTCATTGATGAACACTTGCTCCGGATACGCAGCTACGCCTTCTTTGCCAGGATCAGAATTCGTCGTGCAAACATGGCAAAAATTATGATAATTACCTGTAGTTTTCCAGACGCCATTGTCACTCGTCCAATTCGTAACGATATCGCTTCCTTTCAGCCAAACTTCAGCATGCGGCGCGGCTTGCAGCGTAATATTATTCTTAGACACAAAGAAGTGCGGCTCGCGATAAATACCGCTTTTCGCAACTACAGTACCGCCGCTTGGAAGAACCGCCAAGGCTTTAGCAAAGGTCTTATACGGCGAGTTTTCGCTGCCATTGCCAGTAGCGTCATTGCCGTTCGGAGCTACCCACGCCACATTAGAGGAGGGAACACTGTAGTTTGTGTCAATAAACTGGTATTTTTTATGTAAAGAGGCCGCCTTGGTCGACGGTATTTGCAGCATTATAACGCCAAACGCCACAATGACGGCAGCAGTAATGCCGACAACTTTTGGCATAAACCTTTTATATCGCTGATGAATCTTCATTTTTCCCTCACTTTTTGTGTCTTATTACACCTTGCTTATTATTCTAGCAAATAAAAATATAAACGCAAATGTTACAGATCATGAAAACAGTCCCCTTTCTTGGTCTAAGGTTGTTACACTACTTATTTTAAATAAGGGGCTGTTTTTTTAGCTGTACCGTATCTAATTACTATTTTAATTTGTTATTTTTAGGTTCGTTGAGTAAACCTCCTGCTTTTAACCCAGCCAACTCTCGCGCTCGCTCAAACAGGTGTACATATTCCTTGGATGTACCGGATTGAACTCGCTCGATAGCTTGCTGGAGATTGTCGCACCAAATAATCTGGCAACCGTGCAATTCCTCCTCGTCAATCCAAGCACTCTCGCCTATCTCACCATCAACACGGGCAGTGAAATAATGCTGGTCGCAATCTTCGTTGTATGCCGATAAGTACGAATGAACAACACCAAGATAACGAATGTCTGCAATATTTGCGCCGACTTCTTCTTTGATTTCGCGGCGAACAGCCTGTTCGAGATTTTCACCTGGCTCAACATTACCGCCCGGCAATTTGTAATGATGATATCGATGTTCGTACACCAAAGCGACGCGACTATTACCATCAAATAAAATCGCGCGCGCGCCAATGCGAGTTGATTTTGCAGCGGCTGATGGCGGCGTGGATAGACCGAGAGTTTGATCATTAATGATTGCTAAAATGCGACTAGAATCCATATTCATTTTTCAACTCCTTTATTTTTGCTAAATAACTATCATCTATCGATCCGTCTGGTAATATTTTTGGCAATAGAGCTGCACCTTCGGTTATTTCATTCCAAGCTGTAATGGGAGTATATCTCTCTTCCTGTGGTATATTATGCACAATAAACTGTTTCTGCTGACAAAGCATGTTGCCAAAATCTACAGCATTACTATTAGTTACAATAGGAGTAAAAGGATACATTCCTTGAACGTCTCTAAAATGCCTACCGTCGGGTATACTCCCGCGAGGAGATGCATCCCATCCAACTACAACGGGAGGAATATAAGGTTTATCTATTTGTTCTTGGATTGCGCTCCACTCCTCAACTCGTCTAACTATTTGTTCTCTATAATCTTGGATGGGTCGCCGCATTGATTCTGTAAAATCTGGTAGAAAACCATAGCCAGTCATAGAGTCGGCACCAGCGGCAAGGTGGTCTAGCGCATGAGTAGCTTTCAAGCAAACAGTTGCCAGATATGGCTCTATCTTATATTTTCTCCAGCTATACTCTTTCAAATAATTTATCATATTAGCATGCGACATTTCACTCGCATTACTGCTATATTTTCTCATGTCAGAGGTGAATACGCTTACATATGGTCTGTCGAGAATAGTAATATAGTTTGGATTATTCCAATGATTATCAGCGAGATAATCAACCATTGTTTCTACAGTCTGAGACGTACGATCATAGTATCTATCGGGTTCTTCAAAATACGGAGGAACTGGCAAGATAGACCTTGGGCTTCCAAATATCATCATGCAAGCATACGCAGTTCTACCTAAACTACATTTTAGAAATCCATTGATAACGTCTTTTTCTTTGCTAACTTTACCATCTTTAACACCTACATAAGTATCAAATATAAAACCATCTACACCATATTGTTGCGCTAAATCTATTTGCGCTTGCATAACCCTTGGTTCTATATCATCCCACGTGCTAGACTCAGGCGATCCATCAAAAGAATACGTATTTGGTTGACTATGACCTACAAATAAAGACCTAGCCGTTTGGCAGAGCATAGTTTCATCTGTTGGCGTATTTCCTCCGTTTGCCAATGTTCTTTGCCGCAGCGTGTCGCAGCTGGTTGTTAATGGATAATAGTAACTGTATATTGGCGACTCGTTTCTCATAGCTAATTCCTTCCCCAATCAGATGCGTCTCGAGCAAAAACTCTCAGCACACCTTCGCTTAATGATACTTTTGAGATTTCCTCGTTAGATAAATCGGTTAGTGTGTATGTTGAAATTAGGTTACTATCACGCTCATAATTGGAAACTCCGACGTTATAACCAACTCTGCCGATTGCTGCCCTGAGCGCACCCTTGGCAAAAGACGCAGCTTCTACGACAGGTAGCTCAAACGACCGTATATCTTCCTGAATAGTTTCTAATAATTTATCAAGATTACCGGGGTCGTTCCAGTTATGATATTTGTGGTATGTATCGTCTGGGGGTATTAAAGCATTTGCACTCCTTAATCCTATTGGCAACAGCCCGAGACGAGCGCGCAAAAAATCCGATCTCGTAAAACTAGCAAGAGGATCAGCTTCTAGACGACCTATACCTGTTCCATCAACAATACTGCTAGTATGCATACGCCATTAGACATTCCTGTATGGGTTTCTCTTATGGATAATGATATGTCAGGGAACATGCTCAGAGCTAGTTTGGCGAATATAACAGAAAAATCATTACATATTACCTCGTTTCTATCTATAGATACTTGGCTAATAAATCTAGGGTCTCTGTGTTTATCAACTTCATGTTTTAGTTTTGCTCCATCATTCAAAGATAAGAAAGTAGTTTGGTCATAGCACAGGGTGCTACACAGTCTGTTGTAAATTTCGGAGATAGCCGCCAAACTATCAGACCTGTCTATATCAGACAAGAGACCTTCTATACTAGAATCCAATACTACTTGTCCAAGAAATTTAGTATCAACTTTGTATGCGTCTTGCAATAAGCCAGAGCCTTCCTCGCGGTGCGGCAAAACCTCATTATAATTGTTATTTGACCTCAACATATTTTGTATATTTTACAACTTATTGTAAATAATAGCAATACCCGCGTAAATTATTTTACAAAAGGTATCCTAATAATATGTTAATCGTAAGCAGGACATAAAACTTTGCCTACTCTGCTATAATATAATCAGTAGACTGTATAAAATGAACATTATTCTCATAAAACGCCAGTTTTACGCACTGCGGCACGATTATTTGACCATGAACAATCTGGTTACTGCCGCGGCTATTTTGGTTGCCTTTAGCTGGGCTTGGGGGTCAGTTGAAGCAATGCAGCAAAATTACGAGCTGCAAAGATCTATCGACAATAAGCGGCAGCAAATTGAAATAGAAAAAATAAAAGTCGCCTTACTACAATATGAGTCAAAATATTATGAAAGTGATGAATACCAAGAATTAGCAGTACGCCAGCGTACCGGAAAAGGACAGCCAGGAGAGAAGCAGCTAATCGTACCGTCAACCGACGATTCCTACGGACAGCAGGCGGCAACAACTAGCGTAAGATCGACGCCAGCTCGCAGCAACTTCCAGCAGTGGATGAATTTTTTGTTCGGCGGCAATAGCCGTAATAAAAAATAACCTCCCTAGCCTTGCGAATTATCTGCCAATCTGTTACCATTGTTTATGTGCCGCGGGGTAGAGCAGCCTGGTAGCTCGTTTGGCTCATAACCAAAAGGTCGCAGGTTCAAATCCTGCCCCCGCAACCAAAGAAACAACCTCTTCACTCAGAAGGGGTTATTTCTTTATAGCCTAATAGTTTATAGCAATAGCCTATCATCAAACATTAAGAAACTCCCGCGGTAGACGGGAGTTCCTAGGCACCTGTTTATTTTATACTACCATTGTACTAACAAACCGGCGCATAATGCAAGTGCTTATTTCTTCTTTTTGATCGTCAAAAAACCGTTGCGAGGATTCTCGGCAACAATGCGGTCTTCTGGCAAATCGCATGGCTCCCCCTTAGCGTTCTTCTCTGTTTTAGTAAAGAAATAGATCGTCTGCTTCTTGCCGCCGCGCAGCGTAACTTCTGATTTATGTAAATAGTATGTAATGCCCTTTGAATTCGTATGCTTGTAAGCCATTAGTCTTATACCTCCTAGTTAATGCTATACCACTCTAGGTTACTATCTCCCAGCCACCCCTGTCAAGTCAAAAAGGGTTATTTCTTCTCTTCAGCAGCAATTTCAATATGCCAAGCACCACCAAGCGGACGATAATCACCAGGAGTATCATTCCCGCTACCACCAGCGACCAGCCAGCAAAATCAGCCGACCACGCTGGAGAAACAAATGTGTGGTAATACGGCTCGGTGGACGGCGCTTCAAACTGTATATTAGACGTCCTGGCAGCCGGATATTTTGACCATTCTTCATTGATACAGCTAACATAGCGCGGGTCGGCCTGCGTCGTAAACCTGCCGTATCCGCCCTGCTGCGCCCTGGCGTCGCACACTGCCCGAACTTTGGAGATAGTATCGTTGTTAGACTTATTTTTTATAGCTTCCTCAAAGTTCTTCAGTTCTCTGTCGTAAACCCGTTTATACGTATGATCCAGGGCAATCCTTCCTGGATCGGCATTCATATGCGCCGAGACATAGCGCTGCAAATCATATAGCCGCTGGCTAAGCGCGATCACATCCCCTGATTTGTCAGCGTCTTCCACTGCTTCGCGCCGCTCAATCATGCCTACATTATTCAGCCGTAAAAAAGTCGCCGCCACAAAACCAGCCATAATTAGTAAAATAGCCAATTGCCAAGTCTTTATCTGGCTAAGCTTCTTAATCCTAAATTTAGTCTTACGCTTATCTATCACCATAACCCACCGCCTTATTTATATTAAGTATATCAAACTACCGGCAGATGCGGAACTGGCGGTTTTGCGCTACAATTATCTATATGAGGATTTATTTTTCAGGGATTGGCGGCGTTGGCATCGGGCCGCTGGCGGAAATTGCACTGGATGCCGGATATGATGTATACGGCTCCGACCGCCAGGCCAGCCCCATGACCAAGTCGCTGCAAAAACGCGGCGTTCAGATATCATTTGATCAATCAGGAGATTTTTTACGATCAGAGCATGAAAAATCACCGTTTGACTGGTTTGTCTACACGGCAGCGCTGCCTGGCAATCATCCCGAACTGGTATTAGCCAAGCAGCTAGGCATAAAAACGGGCAAGCGCGACGAACTGCTAGCACATATCATTACTGATAAAAAATTAAAGCTCATCGCGGTTGCCGGTACTCATGGTAAGACTACGACCACCAGTATGCTGGTTTGGGCTTTTCGGCAATTAAACATTCCAGCCAGTTATTCCGTCGGTTCAACTCTTAGTTTCGGACCGAGCGGCCGATTCGACCCAGCTAGCCAATTTTTCATTTACGAATGCGATGAATTTGATAAAAATTTTCTGCATTTTCAGCCGTGGCTGTCGATCATCACATCAATTGACTATGACCACCCCGATACTTATCCAGAGAGAGCAGACTATCTGGCGGCTTTCCGGCAATTTATTTGCCAGTCCCAGCGTTGTGTTATGTACCAGCAGGATTTGAACGGCTTAGACATCGCCAAGGATAGCGACGTGCTGCTTGAGGCGATAGATAAAACTGCGGCGCTTGACGACATCAATAGCCTTATCTTGCCAGGACGCCATAACCGCGAAAACGCCTATTTAGTTTTAACCGAGCTAAAAAATAGCGGTGTTGGCTTAGCTGAGGCAAAAGCAGCCATTGAGTCGTTTCCTGGCTCTGGGCGGCGCTTTGAAAAATTAGCCGATAATCTTTACTCCGATTACGGCCATCACCCAACCGAAATTAAAGCTACGCTGCAAATGGCGCGCGAGCTATCTGACCATGTCGTGCTTGTTTACCAGCCGCACCAAAACGTCCGCCAGCATGAAATCAAAGAAAATTACACCGCCGAAGTTTTTAATCAAGCCGAGAAAATCTATTGGCTGCCGACATATTTGACGCGCGAAAATCCAAATTTGCCAATTTTATCGCCGCAAGAATTAGCAAAAAACCTACCCAATCCTGAACAAATCAGCTACGCTGATTTGGACGATGAGCTTTGGCATAATATTGAAGACGCTCGAACAAACGGCAAGCTCGTCCTCTGCATGGGCGCTGGCACCATTGACGAGTGGCTGCGGCAGCATCTGAAGATTTAGAGTTTCGCCGGCTCAAGCCGCGATTTAGCATAATTCAACTAAGAGTTTAAGCAGACAACGCCAAGTTTTACCGATTATCGCCACTGCCATGCAGCTGTCCGCGCTGCTGGCGGCTGGCTAGCTTTTCGTTATTAAGCCGCGCCACCTCTTCCAGGCTAGAGCCGAGCAAATGCGCCGCCGAGTTAACGTACCACAGCACGTCGCCCAATTCTTTGATAATTTCTGCGCGATCATCGGCAGTTAGTTTGCCCTGCTTGTCGCGGATTAGCTTTTTGAACTTTTCCATTACCTCGCCCGACTCACCAGCCAAACCCAGTATTTGCGCCATCAAATCAGCGCTGATATCGCCGTATGCGTGATCGCTTGTTAGCGTTGAAATGGCTTTTTGCGAATAATCTTGAAAATTCATATTCCCCTCCTGTTTGTATGTATTATAACAGTAATTACTAGCCGCTAGCTATTTGGCGTGAATCTGATTATTCGTTTTCGCGAGGATTTGAGTTTGGATTATATTTATCTAAAAGCTTATACAGGTCTTTCGCTTCTTGTCGAAATCCTGGATCTTGCTGGCACCTTTTAATATAATTGCCGACAGCATCTATTACAACACGACCCAAGGTTTCGCGCCTTACCTTTGCAACCGTTGCCAACCTATCAAATAATTTTCCCGGCATCTTTATGTCAACAGTACGCGATCCTTTACCCACTGGTACTTCTGAACAATCTATCCCTTCTGCGGACTGCGATACACCTGCACAATCGCAAGGTTTTCCTTCAATATTTGCCATAACATTCTCCTTTCTTTACCAGCAAATCATATCGTACCGCTGCTGCCGATTCCAGACAAAATGGTTGATATTTTATGACAATTTTATAATTTATGCTATATTACAGATATGGATTTTTCAATTATTGGCTTGTCTATTCGTGACAAACGCGTATACGAGGCGCTGCTGGCAATTCCTAACAGCTCGCTGCGAGCCATCGCAGAAACAACGAATATTAACCGCGGCAGCGTCTATGAATCTATTAAAAGCCTGCGCGCAGCCGGACTAGTCAACAGCGTCACCCAAGGCAAACAGCTGCGCTACCGCGCCGAAGATCCAGCTGTCTTGGCAGAAATTTTACGCGAGAAGCAGCAAGCTTTACAGGTAGCCAACCAGCAGCTTGATCAATACATTGTCCGTCTGCGAACCGCAAACAAAATCGCCGAAACCCGGCATATGGCGGCATTTTACGAAGGCGACGAAGGTTTGGCAAATATTTTGCGCGATATATTGAGCACTTGCCGCCTGCAAAAGGTTAGCCTGTACCGCGTAATTTCTTCGCCGCGCGTCAGCCGCTATCTGTACAACAATTTTCCGAATTTTAGCCGCGAACGCGCTAAACGAAATCTACGAGTACGCGTCTTGCGCTACGCCAAGCCCCTGCGCGCGACAACAGGCTTAGCGGATAGCCGCTACTTAGCCGGGCCAAAACTAAATGACGGCTGCTACACAATATTGTATGCCAGTAAAATGGCTATTATTACTCTGGACAAATATAACTCTATGCACGGAGTAATCATCGACAACGCCAGCCTAGCCTCGGTGCAAACGCGCCTGTTTGATATCGCCTGGCAGGGTGCTAGCGAGGGTTAGCTATCATATAGCAGCCTATTCGTTGTGTTATAATACAGTATTGTTAAATGTAATTGGGAGTTATATGAACAAAAAAGAGACAAACTACGAGGGGGGGGCGGATCTACTCAGTGATGGCGCTGTAAAAGACCTAGGAAATATTGCTCTACGAGCAATCCAAATGGAGGTTGACTTAGCTGGCGTTCCACGAGTACCGCGACTGCCAAACGGCGAGGTCGAAGATGACGTTCAGCATAGTTATTCGCTGGCTATCCTAGCTCCAGAACTGCGCAAGAAATTATATCCGCACCTAGATAACAACAAGGTTCAAGGCTTCGCCAACGCCCACGAACTATTAGAAATAGCTACTGGCGACGTAGCAACATTCAACCTGACGAAAAAACAACTGGAAGAAAAGCGTCGACGCGAAGAGAAGGCTAAAAAAGAGCTTCTGGAACGGCTAACATTAATGCCAGAGCTTAAGCAAAATCTGGAAGAATACGAGCGTCGAGACACGTCAGAAGCTCGTTTTGTCCGAGCAGTTGATAAGATTTTGCCGGTTGCTATGGATATCGTCGGCCAAGGAGTACGTGTTGTTGAAGAAGATTACGGCGTATCAAATCTAGAGGATCTTCAAAAGAATCACGACGACCTGATTGCTGGTTTCAGAACGAGCTTTGGCGAGGAATTTCCAGAACTTGTTCAGCTATATGAACATCTGGCGCGAGAATTCGAGAAGAAATACAAAGAAGAAAAAGCGAAAAAGCCTGAAGTTAAATTACCGGAACGCCCAAGCCAGCTAGTCGAAGTTGAACGTAAGTTCTTAATCGATCCTGAATCTTTACCGTTTGATCCAGAAGATTTTGAACATACCACAATCCGCCAAGGTTATCTGGCAGTCAGCGACGACGGATCAGAAACACGAATCCGCGATTTTGGAAATGATCAAAGATTTGAATTAACAGTCAAATCAAACGGCACTGTTGCGCGAAAAGAAAAAAATATACAAATTAACAAAGAAGTCTTTGAGTCGTTATGGCCGCTAACCTTGGAAAGACGTATCGAGAAAACTCGCTATTACATACCTTATGTCGACCCAGAGGGAGACAAACATACTATTGAGCTTGATATATACCACGGACCTAGCCATCTGAACGGTTTGTGTACCGCCGAGGTTGAGTTTGAGGGACGCGAAACAGAAGCAACCCTGCGGGCAGATACCTTCCAGCCGCCTGAATGGTTTGGCGAGGATATTAGCAGCAACCCAAGCTACAAGAATAGATCGCTAGCTTCCCATTCGCCCCATAGTCCTATGAACCTTAGCGATATTAGCATGTAGCCCTCACAAAATTAATCGCCTTGCCTTCGTTCAGCCATCGCTGCTCGTAGGTCGTCATGATTTTATACTCGTCGTCCAGAGATGATTCGTGCAGGTCGAAGCTTAGCTCTGTAATTTGCCATTTTTCTGCCACCAATTGCTCCAAACTCCAGCAGAAAAAGTCGCGGTCGTCGTGTTTGAAAAGCAGCTCGCCGCCAGGCTGCAATAATTGCGCGTAACTGCGCAAAAAATACGGATGCGTCAACCGCCGCCCAGCAGCGCGCTTCTTCGGAAATGGGTCAGGAAAAGTCACCCAAATATTTTCTAACGATTTTGGCGGAATTAACTCCCCAATTTGATCGGCCCGAGCACGCACAAAAAATATATTTTTCACGCCCTGTTCCAACGCCGTGTACGCGCCTTTTTGCAAACGGTCAGCCTTAACATCAATCGCCGCAAACAGCTTATCTGGATAACGCGCCGCCAATTCGACACTAAACAAACCAGTACCAGCGCCAATCTCTAGCCCGAAAATACCCGGCTGGTGCTGCCGGTAAAAATCGCGCCATTCATCAAACTCGAAGCAGTTCTCGGCGTTATGAAACTTGGCAAATTTGTATTTTTTGCGCTTGCGGGCAATGATAAACTGATTTGGATCGACAAAACTCATACCTTTCATTATACTAAATATGATGGACACGTTTATAAAACAAATATTAAATATATCAGCTGCCGACGAATGGTTGCATAATAACGGCCTTGGCTGGCTGATCAGCGACCGCATGCTGGAGACAGCCAGTATTATTATCGGATCGTTCATCATTTACTTCATCGGCAAACATCTCATTAAGTGGTTCATTCATTACACGATCCGCTCCACCGCCAAGCACCGCTCGTGGCATCGCAAGGATATTGAAAAACGAGAAAAAACGCTCATCCAATTAAGCCGCGGGTTTTGGCGGATTTTAATGATCTTTTACGTTGCCGCTATTATCGCTAACAAGTTATTTTTGCTCGACTTGTCGCCGCTGTTTGCTAGCGCTGGAATAGTCGGCGTGGCGCTCGGATTTGGCGCGCAGTCGCTTGTCAAGGATTTTTTATCCGGCATCTTCATTATCGCTGAAAACCAATATCGTGTTGGCGATGTTGTCGACATCATGGGAGCGTCCGGCAAAGTCGAACGCGTCGGTACTCGCACGACAGTCGTTCGCGACGCCGAAGGCAACGTCCATTACGTCCCAAACGGCACAATCCAGCATGTTATCAATAAAACTATGGGCTACAGCATATCGCGGTTTAGCCTGTATTTAGACCCAAACACCGACATATCCGAGGCTACGGAAATTATTAACGCTACCGGAGAGAAGATAGCCCAGGAAAAAGCTTGGCATAAAAAGATTATCGACCCGCCGAAATTTGTGTCAGTCGGCGAGATTACCGGCCGTAGTACTGAGATAATTATTTCTGGCAAAACCCAGCCGTCAGACCAATGGGCTGTCACTTCTGAAATGCGTCACAGACTGCTGCAAAAATTCGACAAAGAAGGTATTTTACTAGCAACTCTACCAGCGCCAATTTTAAACGGTAAAAAGTAGCAGCGCCTCTATAAAAGCGCAATTTATAGCTTGAACAAGTTAGTCGCCGGCAGTAACATTGTTATTGTCGTTATTGCTTATACCCAGCAGCTCCTTATCGCTCAGCACATCGTTAGAAAAAGCCTTCGTTTTAGCAATGCCTTTCGCCTCGTCATCGTATAATTTCAGAAATTCCTTAATTGTCTGTTCATTAACCGGACCTTGCGCATCGAAATCTTTGCTCTTGTCTTCCAAATTTTTACTAATCTCTGAACGCCTGGAAGTGTATTCTGGACGGCTTAAATCCAGACGGTATGCGTCCGATTGGTAATAGACAAACATTGAGATCGACACCAGAAGAACCGAAACTAGAATAGTTGATCCAATAAAAACCGCAAATTTATTATACCTGCCAGCAAACTTTTTTATATTATTCATTACCGCCTCCCGACAAAGAATCTTTTATCAGGCGCACTTCGCTTTTATATTGCGCCAGCAGCCCGTTCATTGATTTTACACTGTCAGATAAATAATTGCGGGCGTCGCGCGCTTCAATGATTTTTTCATAGAACTTAGCCTGATCTGTTTTGCAGCTCGCTTTATCTAGGTTGGTCATCGCCGTATCATACTTATTATAGTCGCTGTTAAACTTCAGCCGCTGCGTTTCAAAATCGCTGGTAATTCTAACAAGCCCTGAGCTATCCATTTTATTAAGCGACAACCTGCTATTAAACCGCGCCATCAGCTTCGTCGACACGGCATTGTATTTCTGCCCGATACTAACCCTGGCCAAGGCGTCATTGGTATGAATCTGCTTTATGGTAACCTTCAGCGAGCTGCAGTTCTTCCTGATGATGCTGGTAATCTCCGAATTGGGCATTTCGATTGATTGCGCCAAAACCGATTGAGGACTTATCAGCAGACCGCTAGCAGCCAAAAAAGACGCAAGATACAGAATAAATTTTCTCATCTATCCTATTATCTCACGTCTTCTTAGCTGCAGTCAAATATTACTTGAACTGTTTTTCAACGTTGCTTTTGACGCCTTTTGCAGTTTCTGTTACTGCATCGCCAACTTTTTGCGAGCCAGTTTTTAATGAATCAACGCTATTTTTAGCAGCCGCAGCCGCCTTATCAGCAACTTTCTCTGCGTCAGATTTCAGCTTCCCTGCTTTCTTTTTCAGGTCTTTTCGAGTTTCTTTACCGCTCTTTGGCGCGGTTAAAATTCCTGCCGCAAAGCCTGCCGCTGCTGCACCCAGAACTGCTAATACTTTTTTCATAACATTTACTCCTTTGTTATTTATTTTTTACGAAACAGCTTTGTAATCTCGCTAAATACTTTTGCTGGCGACAACCAATCGGTAGCGCTAGCTACATTCATCGTAATCTTATCGACTTTTTTCATGATGGCGTTTATTCTTATCAGCAAGGAAATGATTGTTCCTAAAAGCACCAAGATGACAATCGACAATAAAGCAGCGATGATTGTTAAAAGAACGATGATTGTTTGTGCGTCTTCCACGTTCTACCTTTCCGCGAAGCTTACAATGTTTTTATTTTAGCATGCTTTGGTTTTTTGTGTTAGATAATCCAACATTTCTTATTGTAGCATAAGCGTATTAAAATGTCAATGGTTTGCTGGTAGCGACCGCGAAATGGCTCGTTTTACGATACTCCCATGCTTAAACTCAGCTTAATCAGCCCAAATATGCTACACTGGCTATGGTTATGCGGGCATTTTTCAAACGGTATATTCCAGAATTTGTTTACGGCGCAGTTGACGGTACCGTGACAACCTTTGCCGTGGTGGCGGCGTCGGCTGGCGCGGGAATTTCTAGTGCGGTCATTCTTATTTTAGGCGTGGCCAACTTAATTGCCGATGGCTTTTCAATGGGTTCCAGCGCTTACTTGTCAGCCAGCGCCGAACACGACGAATCGGCCCGCGGCACCCAAAAACGAGCTTCTCCTAAAATTATCGGCTTAGTTACATTCTTGGCTTTCGTGGCGGTCGGCAGCGTGCCAGTGCTACCCTACTTGGTCGACGTGATTGCAGTTCTGAAAGTGCCAAGTACCACCCTGTTCTATATTAGCTCACTACTTACGGCAATTACTTTCTTAACAATCGGCTTTATTAAGGGCAAAGTCGGCAAGCAATCACCGTGGCGGGAAGCTACCATCACCTTGCTCCTGGGAGCGGTCGCCGCTGGACTGGCGTACTTTGCTGGCGATGTATTGGCGGCGTGGCTGGGCGTTCAGTTATAACCCTTAAAATTCATTGGCGATGTATTTGATTATTTTACCAATGTCGCGCACTGATTCTTGGCGCACCGTTCCACCCTCCAGATAAACACGTCGATTAACCTCCAGCATGACTGAGCGCAGTCCTGGCCTTTTATCGCGGTAAAAGTCCATCGGCACCAGCGCACCCGCATACGGATAATTCAGCGCGCAGCTATAGCCCAGTTTTTCTATATAAGTTTTAAGTTTTAAGGCGTCATTTTGAAACCGCTCAACATCGCAATATAACCGCGAATACTTGGCTATTGCTTTATGGCAATCAATATCTCTGACAAGCTCGTCCACTTTATAATCAGCCATAAAGTGTAGATTCTTCTCGATAACTTCCCGATCAACCGCAACGTCGCGCCAAAAATCTGGCGGTAAACACAGCGAAGCGTGCGGGATGTGAATAAGGAGATTAGCCGCCATTTTTCCACCGCCTGGCACGTTGCAATAGCTTATCGACATAGGCTGCTTTGAGCTTTTTATACGCTGATCTGTCGTAATTTGCTTGCTTTGCGTATTCATATTTTATATTTGAATAGCGGACAGCTTCATCGTCATAAGTTCTAAGATAATCCCGGAGGATCAGGAAATTATCGTGAGTATCCGTGCCTGTAACCGCCAAATGGATGTGAATATCGCCCTCGCCAGTTTCTTCCCTGCGAGACGCCAGGAAGATATAATCTTGGCGGGAACTTGGATTTAATGAAGGAAAATATCCAATTGCTACCAATTTGTCCCGCAGCTCGTTCATGCGTTCGCTATCTTTAGCAGAAATAAGGATATCTAGGATATTTTTACCGTCCAAGCCGGGTACCGCGGTACTGCCGACATGATGAATTTGCGAACCATCCGCAAGCACTGGCGTCAATTTATTTTTCACGCGCGTAAAGGCAGCTGGCATGTCTTTTCTGGATTTTTTAACATTGACTGGCATTTAGATTATTCTTTTATACTCGTCACAAATACTCTTTTACACTTTCACATCGCCGTCTAAACTAACATAATTCTTAGCGCCGCTGCGATACATGGCGGAAGGCTTATTTTTGGCGTCAAACTCATATTTCATCAGTTCGCCAAAATAGCTAAAATGATTACCCTTCGCAATTTTTAAGGTGGCGTCATCGACTATTTCCAGCTCTTCAGCCATGTTGAATGGCTGCCAATCATTAGACCATAAGCCCCTCAATCCTTTTTCCGTATCAACAACTTCATATACGCCGTAATCGTTAACGAACCGCGCTTCAAACTTTCGACGTTTTTTATCAGAAGCGTCACCAAATTGATCAATAATTCCTAATATCGAATTTGCAACTATCCCTGGCGCTGTATCATACGCGTTCGCCAACACTGAAACAGTTATTCCGTCATCTATCCGCGACCAGGTGCGGCCGATAAATCCTGGATAACCGCCGCTATGACCGACGAGCCGCTTACCGTCTTTAGCTTTTGCCATATCAATGCCTAATCCGTAACTTCCTGCGTTTGCTTCGTCGGCAACTTGCCATGACGGACGCTGCATTTCTCTTTTGGAAGCATCGCTCAATAGTTTACCTGAGCCAACTTGCAGAGCAGCAAAGAATTTCGCCAAGTCATGTGCTGTTGAGCAAAATCCTGTGGCTGGCTGCAATACGCCAGTTGTAACGTGTTGAAAGGGTCGACGCTGCTGCTGCAAATCAAACCTACTGTAGCCAGTAGCCATACGAAGTTCTGGCGAATATTCCGTGGCAGTTTGAGTTAAGCCGAGCGGCGTGATTATGTTTTCCACCACAAAATCAGCATATGATTTCCCGCTAGTTCGTTCAATCACCAAACCCAGCAGGCCAAAACCAAAATTGGAATATTTGAATTCAGAATTTGGTTCGAACACTAGCTGTGATTGCACGATTTGTTTCTTGAACTCGTCTTCATCTGGAAATTCTCCTTGGAACTGCCAAAAGCCTGACGCCTGACCGTCGCGAATCACGCCTGCTGAGTGGCTCAACAATTGACGCAAGGTTACGTCGCGCCAACGCCGATCACTATGCTGCGCCAACCACGGTAGATGCGCCGTAACTAAATCATCAATGCGCAACTTGCCACGCTCTTGTAGCTGCATTACGGCCGTGGCGGTAAAGGTTTTTGATTGCGAAGCAACGTGAAAGAGATGGTTGGTTGTTAATTTCTCATTATTTTCTATATTTGCCAGACCGTAGGCTTTATTAAAAACCACCTCGCCGTCCTTGGCTATCGCCACCGTAAATCCCAGCCAGCGCGCCCACCGACTGCGCAGCGTTAGCCATGAGTCAATGAATTTCAGCGTTCGTTTGGGAATTGATTTCATAGCCTGCTTGTACCTCCTAAAATATTACGCTTCTTGCGGCCACCATTTCAGCACAAAATCCCGATAGCCTGGCGCAATTTTGTCAGTAGCTTCGACTTCTGTTCGCGTCAGCCAAACTATACGTTCCTCGCCGCCATCACACGCCCGGTCTGGCAGTTCAACGTTACTATCAACCGTAGCCGTATAGCCAAGAATAATTTTATGATCTTTGACGGCACTACCTCGCGGATAGCGCATATAGAAATCAGCCGGTGTCGCATCAATTGTGATGCCCAGCTCCTCGCGCAGCTCTCGCTCTAGTGCCACGTCAGGCGTTTCGCCGGCATCAATATGCCCGCCCGGCAAGCCAAAGCCATCATCGTGCGGATAATACATCAGTAGCACACGCTTGCCGTCGCTGCTATACAGCGCTACTTTTACGCTAACTTCGTGTCGATCGTACATTGCGCTCATAATCCCAATTCCTTTAGCTGCGCTGGATCAACCATTGATGGTGAATCCATCATCACATCAACACCCGAGCCGTTCTTTGGAAAGGCCAGGGTCTCGCGGACGTTCGTTTCATCGATGAGTTCCATAAGGATGCGGTCGACACCAAAGGCACAGCCAGCGTGTGGCGGCGCACCGTATTTGAAGGCGCTTAGCATAGCGCCAAACTTTTCTTCGACGTAACTTTCGCTAAAGCCAAGTAAATCAAATACTTTGTACAGCACCGCTGGGTTGTGGTTGCGCACGCCACCGGAGCAAATTTCGTAGCCGTTCATCACCA